>DIKT01000017.1 GCA_002424635.1 Desulfobulbaceae bacterium UBA5611 | reverse complement strand
AGCTGCCTGTTCTGTTGTAGAACAAGTCTTACAGCGGCCGGTGAATTCTATATGGTGACCGATGATCTGGTAATGGCAGGCCTGGGCTGCTACTTCATTGATCTCCTGCTGCACGGCAATGTGAATGTCGTCAACCTTGCCGCATTCCATACAACGGACATGGTAATGAGGTTTGATAGTGGCATCAAATCGTTTCTTAGTGCCGCCTACTTCCAGCTTCAGAATCATGCCTGTTTCTGCCATTAACTCCAGATTCCTATAGACCGTGCCGAGGCCAATGCGTGGCAGGCGCTTGCGAACCATGTCATAGACTTCATTGGCTGTTGGATGGGAGCTAACCATCAATAGCTCTTCAAGAATTATTTGTCGTTGAGTGGTCAGGCGCATAGGGCTAATTTGTGTCATGATCTAACCTGTTTTTTGAGATCAATAAAATATAATGCTGTTAGACTGCAAACAAAGAGGAAAGATTTTTCTTGGACTCAAGATTTAACTCAGTACAGTTCAACTGTCAACTTTCTTTACCGCAGAAAAGGATTGAAATAACCAAAGCGTAGTGTAGGAAATTTTTCTTGTAGCTGGCGTAGCCATGGACGCATGCCCAAAGGCTTATCTTGTGACTGAAAATCAAGGGTCTGCAGGTACCACTCAGGATCCATATTCAGGTTTCGTAACTGGATCAAGTCAGGACGGCAACTTTCTATTAGTTGCGAAAGGGCTTCAAACTCCTCAATAGAATCTGTTACCCCTGGCTGAATAAAATAATTGAGCGATACAAAGCGACCGGCCTCTTTCATAATGCGGATGGATTCCTTGACATCGGTCAGAGAAAACCCGTCAGGTCGGTAGTAGCGCCTGTGCCATAGATCCTGAGCTGAATTCAGGCTGACGCGAAGACTGTTTAGTCCGGCGCGGGCCAGTAGTTCTACGGCTTGCGGCAGGCTGGCATTGGAGTTGAGGTTGATGGTCCCTCGCGGCGTTTTTTTACGTATAAGCCGAATGGCCTCTTCGATAATTTCAGCCTGCAGCAAAGGTTCACCTTCACAGCCCTGGCCGAAGCTGACGATAGCATCCTCTGCTTTTTGCAGATGAGGGATGGCTACAGCCGCAATTTCCTGAGCGGTGGGAACAAAACGGAGACGATCCTGAGTAGCAGAACAGGAACCGGCAGGTTGCAGGGAGATGCAGCCGACACATCGTGCATTGCAGGTAGGTGAAGTAGGAAGGGGGGCTTCCCAGCGACCAAGAAAATAATTACGGGCCGCCGGGCACCCATAGGTCAGACAGCATTTTCCCAGATGCTGTATCAGCCTGTTTTCCTTATGTTTACCCAGCTGTTTCTTGGTCTTGTCGATAACTACTGCTTGATTAAATTGACAGGCATCCTGGCGTTTATCCGGATCACTGCGAAAGGCAGTGACCCAGAAACGACCTTGATGCCAGCCGACTGCCGTATAGGCAAAAAGCGGCAGGCGCGGTGCATTGCTGCTTGTGGTCTGATAGGCGCTGTTAAATATAGCAGTATGGGCCGGAGACATGAATGCGGCCACGGCCTGGACGGCGGCCCCTTGTTGATAAGGATCTTCTTCCACCAGAAGAGGCTCGCCGGTCTCTTTTTGGCATCCAACGGGTAGTCGACCGGGCAGAACAAAGAGTTCACTGCCTTCAGGCAAGGGGATCAAGTCTTCAAGATTTGGTTGACAAAATTGGCCGCCACTCATGCCGGCCATATGCAGAGCGGGAAAATCGGTAATGTTACCCTGTAGATCGGCAAAGACCAGCGACGGTATGGCGTCAGGATGGATCACTGGGGACGGATGATTTTGAAGATAGAATCAATGGTCAAGTAAATCTCCAGATCCTCGCCATAAATGTCCTGGATCGCTGAGTGATTGATCAGGTCTTCTATGACAAATTGGGTGAGATAGAGGCTGATAATATTAGGATCCGGTACCAGCGTCCGGACCGGCGCTACCTTCAGCTGAATGTCGAAGTCATCCATATTGGCCAGCTTCTTGAGTTGCTCCTCAAAGGTATCATGCAGGTTTTGTACCGAGGTAGTCTCGACTATTCCTTTGTCGATTAAGCGTTGGACCAGTTTGGCTGCAAGTTCGTCGGCATTTTCTCTGGCCTTTTGCAGCATAAAACGTCTTTCCTGCTCCCGTTTACGATCGATGCTGCGAATCGTTTTATCGGTAGTATTATTAGGGCTGATATGTGCTTTCATTATAAATCTCCGGTTAGCGTACTGAAATAGAAGACAAACAGAGGAGCTTGTCCGGCTCTCTCAAAATTAATATTAAAAAAAATACATCAGATCCTGTTACTATTGACAGATTGATGGGATATGGAAAATCAGGTCTTGCCTAAACCAAGGCAAAGCCTGATTTTTTTTAAAAGCAAAGTTCAGAAATCTACTGCATCCGTAGTAATCTTCCAATCAAAAACTAAGTGGTAATCATAAAATAAGATTATCATTGATGGCTATGAAATACCATTAAAGGCTGTTTTGCACAAAGGATCAGCTATGATTTGCCAGTAATATTTTCTTTTAAGGGTGTCTTGAAAAATGAGGATTTTTGTTCAAGATCAAGGCATGTGAAAAATTTTACCGCAGGCATATGGTTGATATTCCGAGGATAAAATTTTGAGCATAACGCCGAGTTTGGGCAAAAAAACCATTTTTCAAGGCATCCTTAAGATGACCCTTTGAATTCAGGATTAAGGTTTGGCTTGTCTGGTGGCGCACCTAAAGATTGCTATGGTAGAGACTGCTGAAATGGCGCATGTCCTGGGCTTGCAGTTCAGGCAGGTTTAATTCGTATTTCTCCAGATACTCGGCTGCCATGCGGTGCGTATTAAAAATCGGAATATTGAGGCTGAGGTTCGCCATGGCCTTATCAAGAAAAGCAGAACTGATGTCGCTTTGATAAAAATCCTTCAGTATGGTCGGCAGGATCTGGTAAAAGGAGGCGGCATCCTCCCTGTAAAGCAAAGTTTCCGGTGATTCACTAAGGTTAGCCTCTTCGATTGGTCCTTCGAGGCCAAATTTCCAGCCGGTTTGACCGTTGTGATATCCTTCAGCCCACCAGCCATCCATAATGGAGATATTGGGCACCCCGTTCATGGCAGCTTTCATCCCACTGGTGCCGGAGGCCTCAAGGGGACGTTTGGGACTGTTGAGCCAGGCATGAACACCGGCTACCATCATTTTGGCAATTTTCATATCATAGTTGGGAATAAAGATTAAATTGGCCAGACCTTTACTTTTCTGATGCAGCTCTTGCTGATAATCGAGAATTAATTTGATGACCGATTTGCCTGGTTCATCAGCCGGATGGGCTTTGCCGGCAAAAATAAAATTGATGGGCCAGTTGTTGGTAACCACTATATCGCAGAGAGTGTCGAGATTGTCAAAAATCAGATCTGCCCGCTTGTAAGTAGAAAAACGTCTGGCGAAGCCAACAGTGAAAACCTTAGGGTCCATTTTGGTGTTGCGGTCAATGAGGGAAGAGAAGAAATTGGGAGGATCAATCCAGGTTTCGAGTTTTTGCTCACGGTGATGCAGGAGCATGGTGTTAATATAATTGAACAGGATGGCCGTATCTTTTTTCCAGGCTTCGCTCAGATAGCTGCGAAACCTGAGATCTTGGGCCATCGAACCCAGGTTGCCAAATACTCCGGGATCATGCTGCCAGTTTCGTAGTGGTGCAAAGAGGTTAAACACCTCAGCCCGGGCCTCACTGATCCAGGTCATGTGATGGACGCCATTGGTGATAGCTGAAATTTTGGGGGCAAACTGAGGAAACTGCTTACGGGTGACATCGCGATGCATCCTGCTGACGCTGTTGGCTGACCTGTTTACAGTCATGGCCATGGTGGTAAAATTATAGGAATGAGGATTATCCTCGTCCCGGGCCAGCAGTTCCAGGATCCTTTGACAGGACTTATGGCTGATACCGGCGTACAGTGATTTTTCAAAACGATCGTGTCCGGCTTTGACCGGGGTATGAATGGTATAGATGGTCCGGCGGGCCACCTTGTCGCTGGCCGTTATCACCTGCTGGTCGGTGGCCTTGCAGAGATCGGGATGGCCTATGATCTCCTGCAGTTCTTCGGCGATCATTTGCAACACGGCTATAACACCATGCTGTTCATTCAGATGAAAGGTCTGGGCTGTAAAGCCCAATTTACGCAGCGCCGGAATGATGCCGGCGCCGAGCATACGTCTCTGCAGGGCCTTAACCATAGATGATTCTGAATTGTAGAGTTGGCCGGCGGCATTACTCAATGGCCATGGTGTTTCGGCTAAGGAAAAATCAAGGAGGAGTTCGGGGATGAAAAAATCAAGAGTCTGGTTGATCTCCATTTTCATCCAGACCTGAGCCCTTATCATAGTCATCTTATTGTGTTCATTGTAAAAAGGTACTTCAATCTGCAGTGGTTCCTCAGGTTTTTGTGGATCATGTAAGAGATAGAGCCCGTGAGTAGCCTCAGGTTGCCACTTTACCGTCTGGCAGATCTGCCCAATCTTGGAGTCGACAATCTGACAAAAGTATCCTTGACGATAAAGAAGGCTGACAGCCACCACTGGAATTTTACAATCAGCAAAGCTTTTGAGCGTATCTCCTGCCAAAACGCCCAGACCGCCGCTATAGGTTGGTATTTTTTCTGGTCCCTGGAATAGTTTGTGAATAAAGCCTTTCAATCTTTTATCCATTGAGCTGGTGCGTTCCAGATCGATCAGCCTTTGTTTCACCGGATTATAGACATCAGGATCGGCACCGATTTCCATAGAGATGTAAGCGACGGAGTTGCCATTTGCCTGAGTCAAATTGGTCCAGACCTCATCAAATACTTTTTGACTGACCCCGAAATAGGTACCAAACTGATTGGAGGCAATCAAGGTGTGAACGGTAGCGGAAGTAATGCTGTGTTTTGTATGTGGCATGGCTTGTGATAAATGATGAGTTACTGGGAAATCTGCAGTCATCCATTGAGCGTCATGGAGGAGTCATAGGCCCTTGCGTTTGTATCCATTTTTATATAGTGTTTATTTATATGTAGAGGTTTGGTGTTTTATTTTCAATAAAAAACCGTTCGCTAATAAATCATTATGAAGATCAGTTTCATTTTTTATAAAGGCAGTGTATAGTTGCCGCAAATTGTAGTGAGGGGCTCTTGCTTAGGGCATAAAAAATAACAAATTACGTATTAAGGTGCGTGTGATGAACAAAATGCAAAATGGCTTGGCGGTTATACTGGGTTTCTTGATGTTGACTCTGGTTGGTTGTGCTGACAAGGGCAAGACCGGCGAAGAAATGAAAGGCGGTCAGGAGGGGACAATGGGTTCTCAGGAGTCTTTGGACTCAGATCCAATTGGTATCATGGAAGGCCGTACCTCTGGACCCATGGTTCCGCTCTATTTTGATTTTGATTCTTCTGCTGTTCGTCAGGATCAGGTAGCCCGTATGGATGCCAATGCCGAATTTTTAAAATCCAAGCCTGTGTCTATCAGAATCGAAGGCAACTGTGATCCTCGCGGCACCCAGGAATATAATATGGCCCTTGGTGAGCGTCGTGCCCTCAGCGCCCAGAAATACCTGGCCGACAAGGGTGTGGCGAAAGAGAATATGACGACCATCAGCTATGGTGCCGAGCAGCTTTTGTTGCAAGGTCATGACGAGCTTTCCTGGGCTCAAAATAGACGTGCTGACTTTGTTATAGTTAAATAAAAAGTTAAATTTAATATTTATCCTGTGGAAGCCAATAACGGCTTCCACAGGATCGGTTTAGCGGTCAAAGGCAAGAAGGGAGGACGAGAGATGATTTTTAAGTCTGTGTTTTTTACAGGACTATTTTGTGTTTTGCTGAGTTTCAGCGGTCAGATTGTCTCGGTCGTCAGTGCGGCGGAAATAAAAATAGGGGTAATGAATGTTCAGAAGGTACTTGTTGAATCTGTCTCAGGTAAAGCAGCCAAAAATATGTTTGAGGTCAAGGCTAAAGAACTGAAAGGAAAATTTGAGGCTGAAGAAAATGCCTTAATAGCTTTACAGCAGGATATTGAAAAGAAGAGTTCGGCTTGGAGTGCTGAGAAAAAAGAAACAGAGGTTCGGGAGTATCAAAAAAAAGGACGTGAATTTCAAGCGAAGACTGAAGATGCCCGTTTTGAGCTCAAACAGCTGCAAGACAAAGAACTGGAGCCGATATTAAAAACCATGCAGGAAGTTGTTGATGCCTATGGTAAGAAAAATGGTTTCACTGTCATCCTGGATTCAAAAATTGGTGTTCTTTATTATAATAATGCCCTTGATGTCAGTGCTGATTTGACCAAGGCGCTTGATCAGGCCATGAAAAAATAATTTTTATTTAATATGTGCCTGGCACAGTAGTTTATGTGCGAAAACGATGCAAAGGGGACATGACTCTTGCATCGTTTTTTTTTGCCGGCTTATCTGCCTCCAATCCATTTTTGAGGCTCATATTGATATCAAAGTGTACTAACTTTTTATTTTATAATATTGACTGTCATTTGAAAATTTTATATTAGAAGATTTCCATTGGCGAGCCGGCTGTTCATCTTTATTTATGCAACCCTTTGAATTTTTAAAATTTACTCGCAGAAATAATTGCCGAGAGTGTGGCTATCCGGCCTGTCTGGCCTTTACTGTGGCCGTAACCAAGGGTGGAGAAGATCCTGGGAAATGTCCATACGTGGACATGCAGGCTCTCGGTGATAAATTGGCCATGGTTGACTGTAAAAACGGTGGCTTGTCTGAGATTGGCGTACTGCCGGCTGAAAAAGACATGGCCCTTGTCGCTCATCTGAAAGACAAAATCCGGGAGATGAATTTTGCCGCCATCGCCTCTAATCTGGGTTGTGCATGGTCAAGCGCCACAGATTGTCTCCATTTTGATTATCTTGGGCGTGAAGTGCTGCTGTCCCGAGATACTATCCTGCTGGCAGGACAAGAGATTGCTGATCCTCGTGATCAGATTCTGCTCTATAATTATATTTTTTATGGTGGTGGCGACGCCGACACTGGCGAATGGGTAGGGATGGAATCTTTACCGAACTCCATATCCAAGGTTCGTACTTTACGGGTTTATTGTGAAGAACGGATTGCCAGCCGCTTTAGTGGCCAAGAGGCCCTGCTCCGGCATTGCGCCGTTAGAATGGACGGGACTCCTGCAGAGAAAATGGAGGCAAGCTGTTCCGCTGCCTTGCAGATAAAAGTGCTGCCCAATCTGACCATAGTCCTGCTTTTTTGGGATCAGGAACCGGAAGATGGTTTTCCCGCCAGGGTCAAGGTCCTTTATGATCGGAATGTGTTGAGTGTCTTGGATATAGAGTCACTGGTCTTTGCCTCAGAGCGGCTAGCTGAACGTTTAATGGAGTTGAGTGATGAATAGGCATTTAGGAAAATATGTGCCGCAGTTTGCCGGCAGCAGGATTCTGGTCATCGGTGATATTATTGTCGATCATTTTATCTGGGGCACTGTCAGCCGGATTTCCCCGGAGGCCCCGGTGCCGGTGGTGAATGTGACCAGAGAGGAGATGCTGCTCGGCGGCGGTGCCAATGTCCTCCATAATATCTATTCCCTCGGCGGCCAGGCGGTGCTGTGCGGCATAATCGGCAATGATGACATGGGTGGCCGACTGGGGCAATTACTGACCAGTCTTGGTACTTCGACTCAAGGTCTTGTCCTGGGCAGAAGACCGACCACGGTGAAGACTCGTGTTATCGCCCAAGGCCAGCAGGTAGTCCGTTTTGACCGGGAACAGACAGGTGTTCCCTCAGAGCAGACCAGCAATACTATTATCGATTTTATTAATAAAAATCTGGCTGACTTTGATGTGGTGATCATCTCTGACTATTATAAAGGGGTGATTTCCCAAGAGCTGATGAAATCTCTGCTGCAAAGAGTAGAGGAAATAGAGCAGGACAGTAAGCGCCGCATTCCGGTCGTGGTCGATCCGAAACCTGAACAAGCGGCCAGATTCATTGGGGCAACTATCATCACCCCTAATCATCTGGAAGCAGAAAAGATGTCAGGCCTGCAGATCAGCACTGAACAGGATTTGATCCAGGCCGCTGAGATCCTGCAGAAAAAATTTTGCTGTAAGGCGGTATTGATCACCCGCAGCGAAGCGGGGATGTCATTATTGGAAGCGGACAAGGATATGGTGACGATCCCGACCATGGCCCGCGAGGTTTTTGATGTGACCGGTGCTGGCGATACGGTCATTGCCACTCTGGCGCTTGGTCTGGCGGCTGGGGCCTCATTTGCCGAGGCGGCTACACTGGCCAATGTGGCGGCAGGGATCGTTGTCGGTAAAATTGGTACAGCGACAGTAAGCGATACCGAGCTGCTAGCCGAGCTGAATGGCGAACATCTTTAAGGAAATGACAACAATGGCGTGTAAGAGTATGACCGGTTTTGGCCGGGGTGAGGCGGCCGCTGGCGACCGGGTGTGGATGGCAGAACTGCGTTGTGTCAATAACCGCTATCTTGATCTGAAGATTAAACTGCCGCAAGGCTATGCCGCGCTTGAGGAACGGATTCGCAAAAAGGTGAGTAATGTTCATCAGCGAGGCCGTGTTGATCTGCTGCTGGCGATAAATGGTTATGCCTCTGATCTGGTAAAGATGCATGTGAATGTGGAATTGGTGCAGGCTTATAAACTGGCCATGGCCCGGATTGCGCAGGAATTAGGCCAGGCGGCGACTCCTGATCCGGCCTTTGTGGCCTCTCGGCCTGAAGTCCTGGTCCTGGAACAGCAAGGTGAGGATGTCGAAGTGCTGTGGCCCTATCTCGAGCAGGCCCTTGATTTGGCCCTGGCTGATTGTGAGGCCATGCGCCGGCAGGAAGGAACGGCCATGGTCCACGATTTGACGATGCGCCTGCAGCATTTTACCCGGATCATTGACCAGATTGAGGCCGCTATCCCGGACCTTCTCCGGCAGCGGCAGCAGGTGCTAAGTGAACGCCTGCAAAAACTGCTGGGCAATGTCCAGCTTGATGAACAGCGTTTATGCCAGGAGATAGCCATCCTGGCCGACAAAACCGATGTCACTGAGGAGATCGTCAGGCTGCACAGTCATATCAGCCAGTTTCATTCTTTTTTAACCGAAAAGGAGGCTGTTGGCAGAAAACTTGATTTTCTTCTCCAGGAATTTTTGCGGGAGGTCAATACGATTGCTTCCAAGATCAATGATGCGGCCATTGCCTATCTCACGGTTGAGTTGAAGAGCGAACTGGAAAAGATGCGGGAACAGATTCAAAATATTGAATAGCTGTGGACTAAAGTTGGGGCAGGTGCATATCAAATGAAGCTTTTAAATATAGGTTTTGGCAATACTGTGGCCATTGAACGAATTATCGCGGTTATTAACGCCGGTTCATCGCCGTCCAGGAAATTGAAGGAACTGGCCAAGCAGGAGGGCAAGCTGCTTGATGTCACCGAAGGCCGGCGGACTCGTTCCATGCTGGTTATGGATTCCAATCACCTTATTCTCTCTTCCGTGCAGCCCGATACCATCGGCCAGCGGTTAGCCGCCCTCGAACAGGAAACCCAATTGGCCGAATATCAGCAGCCGCGCAAAGTGGAAAAACAGGACAAATCATGACCTCCGGAAAATTATTTATCCTGTCTGCCCCATCCGGGGCCGGCAAGACCACCTTATTAAAGAGGGTGATGGCGGATCTGCCCGGGCTCGCTTTTTCCGTTTCCCATACCACCCGTCTGCCCCGTAAAGGCGAGCTGGAGGGGATAGATTATCATTTTGTCAGCCGTGACCGGTTTAAGATTATGCGGGATCAGGGCCAATTTCTGGAATGGGCCGAGGTTCATGGGAATTTCTATGGCACCAGCCGACTGGCAGTACTGGCCCAACTGGCTCAAGGGCTGGATGTTATTCTTGATATTGATGTCCAGGGGGCGGCCATTCTGCGCAAATCGGCGGTAATACCTGCGGCCTCCCTTTTTATTGCCCCGCCTTCTGTGCAGGAACTGGAACGGCGTCTGCGTGGTCGGGGCACCGACAGTGAAGAGACCATCCTGCTCAGATTGCAAAATGCCAGGGTAGAGATGGAGGCAGCGCTTGATTATGAGTATCTGGTCATCAATGCTGATCTGGAGCAGGCCATTGAAACGCTGAGGGCCATTATCATCGCCGAGCGCAGCCGGGGACATCGTCTGCCGACCGGCCAACCTATTGAGATATTGAGCGAGCCATGAAAGCGAAGAAGGTAGAAAGAGCAGGAGGCCAGGGCCGTACTTTTCGTATGGATGAGGATCTGCTCTGGGGTACGCATCCGGTCTATGAGGCCCTGCAGCAGGAACCGGAGAGAATCACGGAGGTCATCCTGCATAATGACCGCAAAGGGTCAAAACGGGAAGAGATTATTGAGCTGGCCAGGCAGGCGGGCATAAAACTATCTTTTGTCGCCTCGATTCAACTGACCGGTCCTGATGCCGCCCAGGCCCGTCATCAGGGCATAGTAGCCAGGACCAGTCAGGCCCCATTATTGTCTTTTGACACCCTGCTCGCCAATTTTGCCGCCAAGGTTGAGCAAGGTGAAAAGCCCCGTTTGATTGTCCTGGATTCCATGCAGGATCCGCATAATCTGGGCGCAATTATCCGCTCAGCCCATGCCGCGGGAATGGATGGAGTCTTGATCACCAGAGAGCGCTCAGCTCCCCTGGGCGGGATTGCCGCCAAGGCCTCGGCCGGGGCTATTTCCCATATCGCTATCTGTCAGGTGGTCAATCTGGCCACGGCCCTGCAAAAATTAAAAAAGGCGGGGGCCTGGATTTTCGGAGCGGTCAAGGATGAGGCGGCCCAGTCTATTTTTAAAACAGACTTCAATCTTCCGGCCTGCGTGGTCGTCGGCAGTGAAGGCCAGGGAATCAGGCCCCTGGTGCGTCAGCAATGTGATGTCTTGATCTCCATTCCGATGGAGGGGAGTCTCGATTCCCTGAACAGCTCGGTTGCGTCCGGAGTGATCGTCTTTGAGATGCTCAGGCAGCGAAGTTTATAAACTTATAAAAATGATCCCTGTCGGCAATTAATATCAGTTGAGTCTTTTCATGGGCTCAACTGAACATTAATCAACCTCTTTCAATATCCTGTTGTTTACCTATCGTTGCTTTTTGGCAGCCATCTTGGCTTGGAGCAAGGCGCCCAGGCTGCCTACGGTAGCTTCATCTTTGTTAGCGGGCTTGGCGGAAAGGAATTTTTTATACTCGCCCTGTTCTTCCTTCTCTTCAGTCTCGCTGCTGACATAATCGGTAGGGGCCAGACTGATCTTTCTGCTCTCTTTGTCTACTCCCTCCACCTTGACCTCAATCTCCTGTCCTTCTTCCAGCGCCTCACGGGGATGATTGATGCGCCGACCGCCGCCCAGTCTGGAGATATGAATCAGACCGTCAATGCCTGGGGCCAGGGTGACAAAGGCCCCGAAGGTAGTCAGGCGGGCCACTTTGCCCGTATGGACAGACCCTTCGGCGAAGGTCTCCTGCATGGTGTCCCAAGGATTGGCCAGGGCCTCTTTGAGGCTCAGGGTGATGCGGCCAGCCTGCCAGTCCAGTTTTTTAATCACCGCCGAGACCTCCTGGCCCACGATCAGGTGCTCTTTGATATCTTCGATCCGACTCCAGCCGATCTCAGAGATCGGGATCAAGCCGTCCACCCCGCCAATATCGACGAAGGCCCCGAAATCACGGATGGAGCTGATAGTGCCCTGAACGGTGGCACCTTCCTGCAGGCTCTTCTGGAGGACTTCTTTCTGGCGTTCCCGTTCCTGCTCCAGCAGGGCCCTGGCGGAGACCACAATATTGCGGCCATTTTCTTCAAAGCGGGTGATAAGAAAGGTCATATGGCGTCCGGTGTACTCAGCGCCGGCATCGTCCACCCGGTGCAGTCCCATCTGCGAAAAAGGACAGAAGGCGCGGACTGAGCCGCCAATGGTGATGTCAAAGCCGCCCTTGATCTCTTCCTTGACCAGGCCTTCCACCGGGATGGCGTTGCGCCAGGCCTCTTCCAGATGGCTGGTGTCTTTACCGGAGCCCAGCTTGATGGTGAAGAGCTGCTCGCCGCCGGTTGATTTGAGGAAGTAGACCTCCACTTTATCGCCGATGGCCGCCGCTAACTCACCTTCGTTATTCATTAACTCAGAGCTGTTGAGAATGCCTTCATTCTTGCCGCCGACATCAAGAAAGACCGAGTTGCCGCTCAGGCCAACAATGGTAGCGGTTATTTTCTGACCTGGTTCGAGATGGCGCAGTGGTTGTGAGGAATTTTCCTGGAACAGATCGGCAAAACTTGGTTCGGTGGCGTCCTGAGTCATGGGAGCAATACCTTGGATAGATGGTTGATAGGCAAAGAGAAAATGAAAAAATTATAATACCATTAAAGAGCAAAAAATTAAAAACAAAAAAGCTCAACAGGCGATGGCCGGCATCGTTAGGGACTGTAGCTGCACGGTGGGAAAGTGGAGAACCGGCCATTTGCGGTCACGGCTTGTCTGGCAGTGATCAGGCCGACTTGCACGGGAACTGCCGAGCATGGGAAAACATTCATTGATAAATGATTTCTGTCCCCTCGGGTGGGCTAAAGCTAAAGAGGGCGTCCATAGCCTTGGGATCATCAGTGGGCAGGGAGTTGATCTTTATATTGCTGAGCTCAAGGGTAGTTCTGGTTTCAAAATGATCAAGGATCTCAATGCGCTGGATCAGCGAATCCATCGTCACCCACAGATGGATTTCATTGACCTGGGACTGAGTGGCCTTCGGGGTCAGCTTGATGACCTTATAGCGATGGGCATCATCCTTGCTGGGGGCCAATTCACGGTTGGGAACAGATATATCAAAATCACGGAGCAGGTTACCGGCACCGGTGAAGAAGGAATAAGTGATGTCCGCTTGCATGACCTCGGCCGGACTGATAATCATCTGTTGCATTTTGGCAAAGTACATGGAGAAATCAATCCCATCACTGACCAGGATCTGCTTATCCGGTGTCGTATAGTCCCAGCGCATCTTACCAGGAATGGCGGGTTTATCCTTAATCTTTTTTGCCTTCACAAACCAGGCGGTGCCGCTTCCTTGCTGCGGTCTGCCGCTGAGCTCACCGGCAGTGTTCTGGCTGAAATCAAAGCTGAGGCTGCTGATCTGGTCATAGGCCAGTTGCAGTCTTCTGGCAATTTCCTCAGGTGTTTCAATCTCCTGCTGAGCGGCCATACTTATCCAGGGCGAAAACAGGAAGAGGGCACAGGCAGTCAGCATCAATAGACGGACCAGAGAAATTTTAATAGGCATAAAGAAAGTCATATCAGGAGCAACTCCAGTGGGCGTTCAAAGATTTTGCGGGCAACCCTGTGCGCGGATTCGGTCAGGTCGGAGACGTAATAACGATGGGTGACTGTGCCTGCTTCTTCCCTGGTGATAAGCTGCGGCTGTTCGTTTAGAAAGCGGCGGACATATTTGGCGGTCTCGACCGAGGAATCAACCAGGGTGACCCGCTTACCTGCTCTTGCCTGGATCAACTCGGTGAGCAGGGGGTAATGGGTACAACCCAGCACCAAGGTGTCGATCTGTTTATCCCTCAAAGGATGCAGGTAGCGCCGAATGATCATTTTAGTCTCCTGTTTGTTGATCCAGCCCTCTTCGACCAGGGGCACGAGCAGGGGGCAGGCCTCGGAAAAAACATGAAAATCAGGCCGCTGTCCGCAAATAGTCTGTTCGTAAATACCGCTTCTGATGGTGGCCTTGGTGCCGATGACTCCGATTCTGCCGCTGCTGGTCGTAGCGATGGCTTGTTGGGCGGCCGGAGTGATCACCTCAATAATCGGTACCTGAAATTCCCGGCGCAGGGCCTCGGTCGCCACACTGGAAGCGGAGTTACAGGCAATGATGATGATGTCTGCTCCTTTTTGCAGCAGGAATTCGGTGTTACGCAGGGAGTAGTCGGTGATGGTGGCGGCGCTTTTTGAACCATACGGGGTCCGGGCAATGTCACCAAAATAAACGATGGAATATTCGGGCAGCATCTGCTCTACCGCCCGGGCCACCGTCATGCCGCCAATACCTGAATCAAAGATGCCTATCATAAAAGAGATTTACTTGATTGCTGAAGAATGAGTGGAAAGACTATTTAACAGAGCTTTTATTTATACCAGAATCAGGCCGAAACAACAATATTATGCTGATCAGACGAATTTGTAGCTTGCTAAGAAATGGCAATGACTTGTGAGGCATCTGGAATTATCGATAAGTATCATAGCGGTTCTGGTTGTGTTTCGTGAAGTTTTTATGGTTTAATACAGTTCTTTCAGGTAGGTCAGACCCATTTTTGTCTGGTACCTATGTTTCGTTAACCAAGATCAGGCAGTTATCAACAGAGGTCATATCGTTTGAATATATGGGATCAGGAACAGGTTCATTTTCAAAAAAATATAATTATCTTGGGCTTTGGTTCCATCGGCCAAGGAGTCTTGCCTCTTCTCTTTCGCCATCTTGATATTGACCGGCGCCAGGTTTTAATTATTGCAGCGGACGAGCAGGGCAAGGTTATCGCCGAAAAATATGGAGTCTCTTTTCGCTGTCTGGTCATAACCCGTGATAATTATCAGGCTTTTCTGGCAACGGTCCTGACCGCAGGTGATTTTCTGGTGAACCTGTCAATTAATGTAGGTAGTCTGGAACTGCTGGAATTATGTGCCGAAAATGGTGTTTTATATATTGATACCAGCATTGAAGTCTGGGAGGGAGACTATACCGATACAACGCTTTCCGCTTCGCAGCGCTCAAACTATGCCTTACGCGAAGGTGCTCTCCAGCTGAAAGAAAGGTATAAGAATGGTCCGACTGCTGTGATAGCCCATGGGGCCAATCCCGGACTGGTGTGTCATTTTGTAAAACAGGCCCTGCTGAATATGGCTGCTGATAATGACATAGCTACCGCAGTCCCGTTGAGCCGCCATGAGTGGGCACGATTATCGCGGAATCTGGGTATAAAAACAATTCATATCGCGGAGCGGGATACGCAGGTAGCTGTTCCCCGCAAAAGGCCGGGGGAATTTGTCAATACCTGGTCAGTGGACGGCCTGATCGGCGAGAGCTGTCAACCAGCAGAACTGGGCTGGGGTAGTCACGAAAAATTTTTGCCGTTAGATGCCAGCCGCCATGACTTTGGCTGTCAAGCGGCTATCTTTCTCGATCGCCCGGGAGCAGCTACATCAGTACGGACCTGGTTGCCGCTGGCTGGTCCCCAGATTGGTTTTCTGATCAGCCATAATGAGTCCATTTCGCTGGCCGATTATCTGACTATCGGCAGCGGGCAAAAGCCTGAATATCGTCCCACTGTCCATTATGCCTATCATCCATCCGATGATACCGTGCTTTCCTTATATGAACTGCAGGAGCGCAACTGGCAACCTCAGGAAAAATTGAGATTGATTACAGAAGAGATTGTCACCGGTATTGATGAGCTGGGTGTACTGCTGATGGGTAATAAAAAAGGGGCTTACTGGTATGGTTCCCGTCTCTCTATTGAAGAAGCCCGTGATCTGGCACCGCATAATACGGCCACTTCATTACAGGTGACAGCAGGGGTGCTGGCCGGCATGATCTGGGCCATGCGTCATCCACAGCGAGGCATTGTCGAGCCAGAAGAGATGGATTTTGATGAGGTGATGGCGATTGCCAGTCCTTATCTGGGTAAGATGATCGGGGTCTACAGTGACTGGACTCCGCTCAAGAATCGCTCTGCCATGTTCCCGGAAGATCTGGATCGGGAAGATGTCTGGCAGTTTAAAAATTTCCGAATTATCTAAGTCCTGCTCAGCTCAGCTCTGCTTCGGCCAAAAGCGTTATCGTGCATTTCCCTCATCTTGCTGGCAACGTGGGCAGAAAAAACTGGCCCTGCCGCCGATCTGCATTTTTTCTATTGCTGTGCCGCAGCGCAGACATGGTTGATTTTTCCGGCCATAGACCATGAACTGCAATTGAAAATAACCGCTCTCGCCGCTGGCATTGATAAAGTCACTGATAGTTGACCCGCCGCTGGCAATAGCCTGAGTCAGGATCCGCTGCATCAGCGGGATGAGGCGCTGCCAGTCACCTTCTGCTAAAGTGTTGACCGGGCGTAAGGGATGGAGGGCCGCGGCAAACAGGATTTCATTGGCATAAATGTTGCCGATGCCGGCCACCACCTTGTTGTCCATGAGAAAGTTTTTGACCGGCTGATGTCTCTTGCGGGCCAGATCCAGGAAGTGGGCAGGGGTGCAGAGCGGGCTGAACGGTTCGGGCCCGGTATTGCCGAAAAAGCCGGATTCTTTATTACGCGCCTGTTCCGGGGTCAGCAGCCAGACCGCGCCAAAACGTCTGGCGTCGTGGAGCCGTAACTCAAGGCCATTGTCCATCTGCCAGCGGACATGATCATGGCTTCTGACCGGGGCCGAGTGAGGAAAAATACCCAGGTTACCGGTCATGCCCAGATGGATGATCAGGAGCATTTCATTATTGGTGCCGATGAGCAGATATTTGGCCCGTCTGGTGACCGAACTGATGGTCTGACCACCCAGGCTTTCATTCATGGCTGCAAGCGGCACCGGGTAACGCAGAGATTTACCACTGCTGTGGATGGTGGTAATGATACGATGGAGCAGGTGTGGCCGCAAGCCCTCGCAGATGACCTCGACCTCAGGGAGTTCAGGCATTGGCAGCTCCTGGCTGAGAGGGAAAAACAGACAGGCCGATACCGTATCGATGGTGCAGACCGACTGCCACCTGACATTGCCGCTGGGGATTGATGGCGTGCTGTTTGTCCCTTGCTCGTTTCTCATGATAGGCAATGGTGAACAGGAAACTGTCCCTGGCCATGGTCTGGATGTGGATCAAGCTCAGCTCAAGAAAGCCGGGCATGGGCGCCAATGAAACACTTTTTTTAACAGCCTCTTTAGCAACCCACAATAGCATGAGCTGATCTGTTGCCTGCAGCTGTTTTAGACCTTGCCTGAGAAGCGTAACTTCTGCCGCGGCACAGAAATGATCTTGGACCCGGCCCAAAGAAGGGCTCTCGGCCTGGATATCAATGCCGCAGGGACTGGCGGCAGCCATAGCCAGGGCATATCCTTGGGAGTGGGAGATGGAGATGTGAGGCATGTCCAAATTTTGGGGCCGGGCCTGATGTTCCAGAAAAGGCCGGCCTGCGGTGGAGTTCATAATCAGCAGATCAGGAGCGGCTATGTCTTGCTGGTCACAAATAGTGCCCTGCTGATTATGGCAAAGATATTGGAGAGCGGCCTGCTTGGCACAGATCCTGCCGCCCAGCCATTCAATATGTCTTTTCTCATAGTGCAAGGTCTGTAATTTTTCCTGTTCCGTCTGGTGCAGCCAATCCCGCCATAATGTCTGTTCCTGTCCCTCTCTGCTTAAGGAGCGCAGCTGATCAAGATTCAGCAACACTGTCTGCAGCCGTGGCCAGGGCAGATTACCAGGAGGGAATGACGGTGGGAGCGATGAGAATTGCACGGTTAAGTGGCTCTATTATAACCGCCGCGCTCTGCGGCAAAGTTGGAGCGCAGCGGTATCTTTGTCCGGCAGCAGCACTTTGTTAACATTTTTTGTTAAACATAGTGACAACCGAATAATTCTCACCATATCGCTCTTCAATGGCTTCAATAGTTGACACCAAATCTCTATTTGGAATCGACTCATCTTTTTCAGAAACGATTCTTTGTTCGACAACTACATCTTTTGTTACCAACCTGTATCTACCTTCTTCAATCTCTTCAACACTACCAGTAAGTACAATAATAATTCCAAAAATATGGCTTCCAATTGGAGTAGTTACCAAGGATAAACAGGCTGTTTCTTTGCTAGCATCATACCCATCACCTTCGACTCCGAACTCAACTTTAAATAGATTTGGTGATGAGTTTAGAACTCCTTCCATCTGACATATCTGTGATCCATATCTTGATATTTCATCAAATGAAATATCAACAAAGTCATTAAAGTCAAAATCTGCAATAATTTTCACTGCGCTATCAAGTGACTTGAGCTCTTTGGAGAACTCAAACTCTTGCTCATTACAGCCGACTGAAAATTCTAGTTTAGGTAAGCCCTTGGAAATCAACTCAGCAACCACCTTTTTTCCAGATGTGCTTAGTAGGCTTAGTAATCTAATAGCTTCTCTAAATTTTTTGACTTCAAGACGTATTCCTTCACCAAATGAAAATGAGTAACTTGCTGAACCAGTATATGGGTTTAATTTCAGATCAAAAAACTCCCCCTCAACCCTCATTTTCTTTAGTTCATCTGGGACCATAACATTAAATGGTGAACTGTATATTTTGCATTCAAATGATAACCCTGAAGAGAGCTTATCTTCTTTAAATCTAATTTTACCCTCCGCTGTTGGCTTTAAATCTGGCATTGCTAACTTGCCGCCATCAGAACTAAGTGATGGATTATTACTCAATATGCCAAAGCGTGTATCAACGCCTTTAAACTTTGCTATCACTACTTCTTTTTCAATACCAAGGGATACATCTATTAAAGATTTTAAGTTGTCTTCGCCCTCAGTTGTAAACGTTATCTGAGCAAATCCATATTCATAGCCTGTTGATTCCAGATGAGATTTTTTTCTTGCAATATACTCGGAAACATCGTCGCCGATATAATGCACAAAACAATGCTTCAAGCTATTACCATTCAATTGACTCAAAAGATTTCGCTCATCATAGTGAATAGTCATTTTACGCTTGTTGAAATTATTATCTTTGTCACTCTGCTCTATTTCATGCAGCCTTTTTAAGGCTTTTGATATCAGTTCGTTATCCACATGAACCACAAAAGCTCTTTGAGCTGTATCTTTTTCATCAAACTCAATAAAGATGAAGAATGCTGGCATTTGAGCTGTGATCAATCGCCTTAAATTTGAGAGAGCAATTGGAAGCTTTCTATCTTTCTTATCCGTTGCTTTGACTTGAACTTTGCATTCAAATGCTGACTTGTGAATTTTCTGAGGAGAAAGGTTAGAATCAAATGGAAACTCTACAAAGAAATCCCATCCAGTTTTATCAATCTGAGAACCGTTTGGGATTAAACCTACATCAGCACACCACAAACTAAATGTACTTTCTCCCATTAGGCCTAAATCTCTCATAAGTAGTTTCCTGAAGTGCATAACAGTGTGATAGGCAGAAAAGCCTGAATATTTTTTTTATGCCTATTCTATCTTATTTGAATTTTTTTATGCCTATGACCTTTATGAAAGATTATAAGCAAGTCCATTTATTGAGTGTTTTCAAATAATTATTTGAAATTATATGATGCAGCCAATAAATACAATAAATTTCCAGTACCTCCTCTTAAAAAACACCTATAGTAGATGAAATAGCTGGATTGCATGCCAGGGTGACGACCTGGATATGTCAATTTAGATTTGGTACTTAAATGATATAAATATGCAAAATATCCGGTCGCACAGTTGCCGGCTTAGGCCAATAATTTCTTGCAATTCCGCCTGTTCCTGCTAAAACTGGGCAGCATGGTAAATCTCATCTTCTCTGGAGGGGAATAATGGATATTGGTATTGATCTGACCGTATATGATCTTGTCATCAGCGCCATTTTTGTTTTTTTTATAATCCGTGGCATCTGGGTTGGTTTTGTAAATCAGGTGACGGTGATTGTGGCCCTGTATCTAGGTTATCTGGTCTCCGGGCAATACCATGACAAAATTTTTCCTTTTTTGCGAGGGGTTTCCGAGAATCCCCAGGTTGTTTTTCTGCTGGCCTATGCCATCGTTTTTGCCTGTACTTATGTGTTGACCATGCTGCTGGGCAAGGCCCTGACGGGAGTGGTGAGCTTAACCATTGCCGGCTGGTTTGATAAAGTGCTGGGCGCCATCCTTGGCGCGATCAAGGCCTTGATTATTGCTATTCTTCTCCATATGCTCCTCACCACTTTTCTGGCCGCTGATACCCCCCTGCTCCGTCAGTGTAAACTGTGCCCTTATCTATCCGAGGCCATGAGCCTGTTTCAACAGGTAATTAAAGATGAAAAAGTCCGGCAGGCCATTGAACAGAAGAAGCCGGCTATTTCCGGGCAGACCAAGGCCTCTCCAGCTGCTTCCCTGATCGTGCCGTCGTCACCGCCTCTGCCCCCGGTCCCTGAGGAAAAAACGCCTGCCGAGTAGGCCCGTGTCTGTTTGTTACCTGCGGTACAGTGCGGTCAGTTTACGTAAAGGGACGCGGGCATAAAAACCAAGGATTACCAGCTGGTTGATAAGAGTGGTGCGGATGACGCCCAGCCGTTGCCAGCGTCGGGCCGAGGTGGTTACGTATTGGGGGAGAGTGGTGATCCGGCCCAGGCGGCCGGCCTTTTTAATAAAGATAAAATCCTCCATGATCGGGGTTTCCGGGAAGCCGCCCAGTCGGAGAAAATCGTGACGTCGGATGAAAAGGGCCTGATCGCCATAAGGAAGTTGTAAAAATCTGGAGCGCAGATTAGCGCAGCAACAGATAAGGCTGAGCAACGGCCCGGCCTCTTTGATCTTGAGCCGGAAGGCCCCGGCAATGGTAGGGGCTTCTTCGAGACAATTCAGGATAGCTGTGGTAAAGCCGGCGGGTAACTGGGTATCGGCATGGAGAAAGAGCAGGATTCTGCCGTTAGCCAGTCGGGCTCCATGGTTGAGTTGGGTGGCGCGACCTGGTTTGCAACTCTCAACCCGGAAGCCATGACTGCGAGCCAGGGATACCGTCAGATCAATACTGCCGCCATCGATAATGATGATCTCGCCAGGCGCATTATTCTCAGTTGGCTGGCTGTTGGCCAAGAGGCAGGCGCTCAGCCGGCTGATCTGGGCTTCTTCATTGAGGGTCGGAATGATGACCGAAATATCTGAGGTCTGCAGGGGTGTCGATATCATGGAGTTTGACCAGGGTATGGCAGCGGAGCTGCTGTTGTGCGGCCTTTTTAATGGTATTGGTATAGACAGTATCAGTGCCCCAGGCAATATTGTGGAAGAGATTATCACACTGCATGGCTGATATTTGTGGACCCATCCCGAGCAGGTAATAGCCGCCATCGTAAGCAGGGCCTAAAACGAGGTCATTGGTCGTTAAAGCTGCCATGGCCTCGTTCATGATCGCTGCGCTGAGATCCGGGCAGTCGGAACCGATGAGCAGCAGCCGTTGGGTCCGGCCCAGGTGAGGTCTGATGGCGGCCTGCATCCGGCAGCCGATATCGCCATCTGTCTGCTGCCGGTAGTGATAGTTAAGACCCAGCCATGAGCGCATTTGCTTCTGATCGCCGCCATCATGATGGATCTCCAGATGATACGGGTGTATGGCGGCCAGTTCGGCCAGTTGGACCAGGACCAGACGGGTCATCCTTTGATGAAGACGGGTGGCCCCGTCCTCCCCGAGCGCTGGAATCAGGCGGGTTTTACAGCGTCCAGGGGCGGGATAACGGGTAAAAAGAATAATAATATCCGGTGAGGTTGATCTCATTCTCAATCATCATAAGGCAAAGGTCAGGCAGTTTCCATGAAAACAGGGCAGCGCCTCAAAAAACCGGAATCATACCGGGTACGGACCTATCGTCAGTTGGCCGATCAGGCAGAGCTGGTTGTCACCCAGGTGCGGGTTCAGGAGACGGACCTGCATATTCTGGCCTCCAAAAACATCTCTTTTGATCTGAAAGAGAGAGCTACAGAGCTTATTGTCCAGTATCGTCTGCAACTGGACAATTATATTGTACGGCATCCGTTATTTTTAGCAACGCTTGATCCTTTGCCCATGGATTTTATGGCAGCGCCTCTAGTGCGGGAAATGCTGGCGGCCGGACAAAAGGCAGGGGTCGGTCCCATGGCGGCCGTCGCGGGTGCTATCGCTGAGTTTGTCGGGAAGGCGCTGGTCGCCGATGGCATTCAGGAGATCATTGTGGAGAATGGCGGAGATATTTATCTGCAGCGAGTTAAGGAATGCACGGTGGCCATTTTCGCCGGACAGTCGCCATTGAGTTACAAGGTCGGCCTGCGCCTGCTAGCCTCGCAGATGCCGGTTGGGGTCTGCACTTCCTCAGGGACGGTGGGCCATTCACTTAGTTTCGGCAAGGCTGATTCGGTGACGGTCGTGGCCGGCTCAACAGCCCTGGCCGATGCGGTGGCGACCCGACTGGCCAATGAGGTGGGGGCAAAGCTCAGCGCCAAGGCCGGTATCGAGCGGGCTCTGGCCACAGCCCGGCAAATCGAAGGGCTTACAGGGGTGGTCGTGATTTGTGATGAATTAATCGGGGCGATCGGGGCAGTGGAACTGATGAATCTGGCTTGATAGCAACGTGGGGTGTGGGTGGCAGCACAGATTGATCGGCTGAAAAAATCCAAAGTATGAGAAATGGCGAATAAAAAATAGTCGTAAAAGTTATAGGAGAAGAATAATGGCGGAGGCGATAGTCATACCGGCCTGTTTCAAGGCTTATGATATCCGGGGGAGGGTGCCGGATGAACTCAATCCACAGCTGGCCCGAGATATAGGGCGGGCCTTTGCCGCCCTGTTGGCGCCGCGGAAGGTGGCGGTCGGGCGTGATATCAGGCTGAGCAGTGAGGCGCTGAGCGAGGCCCTGATCTCCGGGTTGCTCGACTCGGGGGTGGATGTCCTTGATCTGGGTCTGTGCGGCACCGAGGAGATCTATCATGCGGCCTTCAGCCTGGAGCAGGAGGGAGTGGATGGCGGCATTGTCGTCACCGCCAGTCATAATCCGGCGGATTATAACGGCATGAAGCTGGTGACGGTCGGGGCGCGGCCGGTCACTGGTGAATCGGGGCTGCGGGCCATGGCTGAGATGATTGTCGGTAATGCCCTGCCTGAGCTGTCTGCCAAGAAAGGCCGGCGGAGCAGCGTCGCCGACAAAGCCAGCTATATCAGTCACCTCCTTGATTATGTCGATCTAGCCACGCTGAAACCCTTGAAGCTGGTGGTTAACAGCGGTAACGGCTGTGCCGGGGCGGTCATTGATCTGCTGGAGGAGCATCTGCCCTTTACCTTTGTCAAGGCCTTTCATGACCCGGACGGCACTTTTCCGCATGGCGTCCCCAATCCCCTGCTCCCGGAAAAACGGGAAGAGACCGGCCGGCTGGTGCGCGAGCATGGGGCTGATCTGGGTATTGCCTGGGATGGTGATTTTGATCGCTGTTTTTTCTGGGACGCCGATGGTAATTTCATTGAGGGCTATTATATCGTCGGTCTGCTGGCCCTCGAACTGCTGGCCCAGGAACCGGGTGGCAAGATCCTCCATGATCCCCGTCTGGTCTGGAATACGCAGGAGCTGGTGCAGGCGGCCGGCGGCATCCCGGTGATGACCCGGACCGGCCATGCCTTTATCAAGGAGCGGATGCGTCAGGAGGATGCGATCTACGGCGGCGAGATGTCCGCCCATCATTATTTCCGCGATTTCGGCTACTGTGACTCCGGGATGATCCCGTGGTTGCTGATCTGCTCGCTTCTTTGCCGCAAGAATATAACTCTGGCCAGTCTGGTGCAAGAGCGGATGACGGCTTACCCTGTTTCAGGCGAGATCAACAGCGTGGTGGCTGATCCGGAGGCGGCCATAGCCCGCGTCAAGGCTTACTTTTCGCAAGGTGAAATGGATACCACCGATGGTCTCAGTGTGACTTTTCCCCGCTTTCGGTTTAATATTCGTCAATCCAATACTGAATCATTGCTGCGCTTGAATGTGGAGAGTCGCAACGATCCAATATTGCTGACAGAAAAAACAAGAGAGCTGTTGACCCTGATCAGACAATGAACAGTTTAGCAGTGCGTATTCAAGATTTTAGGAAGGAGAAACAAGGTGTATAAAATCCAACCCGTAATTCTGGCCGGCGGTACCGGCTCCAGGCTGTGGCCCCTGTCCCGGGAACTGTATCCCAAACAGCTGCTGCCCTTGATTGATGCAACCTCCCTGCTCCAGACTACGGTGCTGCGGGTCTGTCAATTGACCGACGTCCTGGCCCCGGTGGTGGTGGTGGGTGAGGAGCATCGCTTCATCACCCGTAGCCAGATTGATGCCTTGGGTGTGGTGCCCGATTATTCTATTCTGCTTGAACCCCTGGGCCGTAATACCGCACCGGCGGTATGCGGGGCGGTAGAGCTTTGTGCCCTGACCGATGACGATGATACCATCCTGCTGGTGCTGCCGGCCGATCATCTGATCCTGCGGCAGGAAGAATTTGCGAAAGCAGTGCTACAAGCCGCAGAGCTGGCAGCGGCAGGAGCTATTGTCACCTTCGGCATCGAGCCGCAGTGTCCGGAAACAGGATATGGTTATATAGAACGCGGCACGGGCAGCTCAGTCCTGTCGTTTAAGGAAAAACCGGATCTGGCCACGGCGGTGGCCTATGTCGAGAGCGGCAATTATTTCTGGAACAGTGGCATGTTCGCCTTTTCTATCAAGACCTTTCGGGCGGAGATGGCGATCCATGCTCCGGAAATGCAGGCCGCCATGGCAGATGCTGTCCGCCATGGTGCGCGGGATGGTAAATTTTATCGTCTCGACAGCAAGGCCATGGCCGCCTCACCCAGTGATTCTATCGATTACGCCTTAATGGAAAAAACCACTAAGGCCGTGGTCGTGGCGGCCAATCTCGACTGGAGTGATATCGGCTCCTGGAAGGCCTTATGGGAGATATCCAGCAAAGATGAGCAGGGCAATGTCAGCACCGGTGATGTGATCCTGGAAGACACCAGAAATTGTCTGGTGCGCTCAGAAAGCAAGCTGGTGGCAACCGTTGGGCTCGAAGACACTGTGATTATTGAGACTGCGGATGCGGTTCTGGTCGCCCCTTTGTCCCGGTCCCAGGATGTGAAAAAGATAGTGACCAGACTGCAGAAAAAACAGCGGGATGAGTTCCGTTTTCATCGCACCGTTTTTCGTCCCTGGGGCAGTTATACGGTCCTTGAACAGCAGCCACGGTATCAGATCAAACGCATAACGGTCTATCCCGGGGCCAAGCTGTCCCTGCAGATGCATCATCATCGGCATGAGCATTGGGTGATTGTCACCGGGACTGCCCGGATTACTAATGGCACGGAGGTCTTTCTGCTCCATGAGAACCAGTCCACCTATATCCCGGCCGGTGTGCAGCATCGCCTGGAGAATCCCGGTGTTATTGGGCTGGAGCTTATAGAGGTGCAGAATGGCAGCTATCTGGGGGAAGACGATATTGTCCGTTTTGATGATGATTATGGTCGGGGGGCCTGTCAGGAAACAGATGGTCAGGAACAGGTGTCAGAGGTCGGGTGAGCTGGATGATACGCGTCCTCCGGCGTATTTTGTTATGGGTTGTTGCTGTGTCGCTGACTGCCAGTATCGCCCTGGTCCTTGTCTTCCGCTGGCTGCCGGTACCGCTGAGTTCCCTGATGGTGCAGCGGCATCTGACCGGTGCCCAGCAGGGCGGACAGGGTTATCGCTTGCAATATACCTGGATTAGCCTGGAGCACATGTCGCTCTCTGCCCCCTTAGCCGTTATTGCCGCTGAAGATCAAAAGTTTTTTGAGCACCAGGGCTTTGATGTCGAGGCTATAAAAAAGGCCTGGCAGGCCAATCAGCATCGCCGTCGGCCATTGGGGGCCAGTACCATCTCACAACAGGTGGCTAAAAATCTCTATTTATGGCCGGGCCGAACTTTTGTGCGGAAGGGAATTGAGGCCTGGTTTACCGTGCTGCTGGAGGGCCTGTGGCCAAAAAGGCGGATTCTGGAAGTCTATCTTAATATAGCGGAATTTGGTCCGGGTATCTTTGGAGTTGAGGCCGGCAGCCGTACTTTTTTTGGTAAATCAGCGCTCAAATTGTCCTCCGGAGAAGCTGCGCTGCTGGCAGCAGTCCTGCCCGGCCCTTTAAGGTTTGATCTTGCCCAACCAACCGATTATGTCCGTGGCCGTGCCCGCCAGATTGAGCAGCAAATGAAGTTGCTGGGCGGCCCGGCCTATCTTACCAAAAAGATAGGCCGGCAAACTATGCCGGCCACAACACGATAAACTTGCAGTGCCCGTAAGGAATTACAAAAAGGCAGCTGCAGTGATCCTTTCATTGGCCTGCGATGGAGTGAACTATGGGCCGGATAAAGCGTACGCTAGTTCAACCCATCATCAAGACTGACCACCAATACCTTCCCTGACAATGCTTAAAAATCAGGCAATTGTCAAATCGTCACGGACGATCTGGCGAGGCCCGCCATGCCCTGATGCTGACCAGTCCCGGATCGGGGCAATCGTTTCCATCTGGGACAAACGGTTAAAGCTGCCCAGACGATCATGGATGGACTGCCAGATGCAGTCGGTCTCTTTGTTAATTTCACAGCGACCACCTACTGAGCCCCCGCAGGGACCGTTCATCAGGCTCTTGGCGCACCGTGCCACCGGACATAAGCCGCCGGTGAGATGGAGGACGCAATCGCCACAGCCGGCACACTGTTCGGTCCAGATACCCTGGACTGCTGAGCCGCCCATAAAGGTGGTGTTCAGCGCCGGATAGACCATAGTTTCCTTGCGCAGATTGGCGATAAAATTAACTCCGACGCCGCAGGCGGTTGAGACGATAGCATCATATTGACCGTTCCAGTCATCAATGGCGTCAATAAATTCCTTGTCGCATTGTCTGACCAGACTGCCCTCAATGACTTCAATCGTCTTGCCCTGTTTTCTCATGCCCAGCCGGATCAAAGAGGCCAGCACCGCGGCCTCACGTTCTCCGCCGGCGGAACAGACTGTAACACAACCACGACAGGCCAGCACCAGGACCTTGGTGCAATCTTGCACCATTGCTATAATTTCAGCCATCGGCTTTCGTTCGGCGACAATCATCCTTGTTCTCCCTGATTTTCACTGTAAAAAGGACTAGGGCCCAGACTGCGGATCTTTTTATCCATAGTCACTCCCGCTGCCACAAATTCCGGGTGCAGTCCGCGCGGCAGATGAAACATCTCAATTCGGCCCTGCTCCACATCAAGTTCTGCCAAGGCCTTTTTTACCGCCTTAACTCGTTTGGCCGCCCTGAT
The DNA here is from genome assembly GCA_002424635.1 of Desulfobulbaceae bacterium UBA5611. Lineage (GTDB taxonomy): Bacteria > Desulfobacterota > Desulfobulbia > Desulfobulbales > Desulfocapsaceae > UBA2270. The sequence continues at coordinate 34,522 of DIKT01000017.1, read as the reverse complement.
ACTGCCCTTGACATTATGACAGCTGTCAAGCGGGCAGCCGACGACATAGACGCCATCGGCACCCTCTTCAAAAGCCTGCAACATGGTGGTCAACTGCACGTTACCGGTACAGGGCACCCTGATCAGATTAATGGTGGCAGGAAAGTTCAGCTGCTGCAACTCTTTACCCTTGTCAGCACAACTCTGCTGTGATGTGTAATGGCAGCTGAACAGGGTTATCTTTGGTTCAAAACTCATTATTGGTTCCTCGTTTTCATCCGGATTTCTACGCAGACATTAAATGCCACAGGCTGCAATCAGGCGCTCATCTTCAGATTTTTGCAGCATGATCGCCTGGGCGGGACATTCTTCGACACAAATCCCGCAGGCCCGGCAGGTCTCTGCATCAATGACCGCTACTCCCTGCTTATCAATTTGAGGTATAGACCACGGGCAGACGCGGACACAAGTAAGACAGGCCACGCAGAGGTCCCGCTCCACCTGGGCGGCCTTGCCTTTAGCAACCAGATCCTGCTCGGTGACATAACCTTCATTGAGGGCCAGTTGGGCCAGGGCACCCATGATCTCGGCAAAACGGACATCCTGCGGACAGACAAAGACACAGGATTTACATCCTGAGCAGTACCAGAGGAAATCAGAACCGAGCAAGCGGTCCTTCATGCCCATACGGATCATATGTATAATCTTCCGGGGATCAAACTGCGGAATGGCTTGACTGACTGGACAAATGCCGCTGCAGGCCCCGCAAGAAAAACAATTGTTCAGATTTTCACCACCCGGGGCAGCAATAACCTCGCTGTTGAAGGCAGGATTCAAGCTATTTACAGGTTTTCCCATTTTGACAACTCTTGGCTTTCTTTCTTTTTTCTGCAAGGTGTGAGCTGAAAAATACCGACACCACGTTAACTGATACATTTCATAAATGAAACTTATATTTACTTGAACCAACCCTGTTTGTCAACTAGGGAAAAAGCATATTAAACTGTTAGCACTATGCCTTTGCTGGTGTTTGCCCTATGGTCGAAACTGGTATCGGCAGGGCCATTAAATCCTTGACTTTGCCTCTCCGGCAGACAATAAAGGAGAGAGTATTTTATATTCAGGAAGGGATGCAACCTGATGATATCCGGTTCTGTTTAGAGGTAAGGATGGCAGTAATGCTGATGCTGCCTGCCATTCACAGGCAGAATTTTTTACTGCGTCTAAAAGCCACAATTAAAGAGGTTTATCATGGAAGATAATAAGCGGCAGATAGTGTTAACGACTGAGGCCATCCAGGAACGAATTGAGCAGTTAGGGCAGGCTATCAGTCGTGATTACAGCAATAAAAACCTGCTGGTCATCGGAGTTTTAAAGGGCGCCTTTATCTTCATGGCTGACTTGATTCGGGCAATCGAGGTACCTCTGCTCATAGATTTTATCCAGGTTTCTTCCTATGGCACCGGGACCTCTTCGTTGGGAGATATTATATTGCGGAGCCGGCCTACGATTGCGGTCCAGGACTATGATGTGCTGCTGGTTGAGGATATCGTCGACAGCGGACTGACCGTGCAGTGGCTGGTGAAGCATTTCACCGAGCAGGGAGCTTGTTCAGTTAAAACTTGCACCCTGATTGATAAAGCTGAACGCCGCGAACATCCGGTCCAGATTGACTATTGCGGCTTCTCTATTCCTGATGGGTTCCTTGTTGGCTATGGTCTTGATCTGAACGAGCACTACCGTGGCCTGCCGGCAGTTTATCATCTCAACAATGCTGATAACTTATGAGTCCAGAGAAAACAGCATCTTTATTATAATTATTTCCCCAGACAGAATTGTTTGAAAATCAGATCGAGAATATCCTCAGTGGTGGTGACACCTACTATGGTGTCAAGCTCGCTTAGACATTCCTGCAGATCAACAGCCAGCAGGTCACTGGTAATGCCGGTTTGCAAACCTGTCAGTACTCGGCCACTGGCCGCATAGGCCCGCAGCATTGTATCTTTATGGCGGATATTCGGGGCGCAACCAACTTCTTCCCATTGCTCACTGTTGCCGACCACGGTCTGGAAAATTGCTTGTTTCAGTTCGGTGATCCCTGATTGTTCTTTAGCCGAGATCCGCTGCCAGAGCAAATTAGGATAATGGAAATCTCCTAAGTCTGGCGGCTCTTCTGCCGGTATATCCATTTTATTGGCCACCAGAATTACTGTCTTATGCCGGATAGTACGAAACAATTCCAGATCAGCAGCACTGACCCCTTTGGCCAGATCAATCATAAACAGGACTATATCAGCCTGTTCGATCTGCTCTCTGGCCCGCTGGATTCCCAACTCTTCCACTTCTTCAGCATTATCACGAATCCCGGCGGTGTCAACAATGCGCACCGGGATCCCGGTAATATCAATATATTCCTCAATGGTATCGCGTGTAGTTCCGGGAATGGCGGTGACCAAGGCCCTTTCTTCCTGAAGAAGAGTGTTGAGCAGACTGGACTTGCCGACATTGGGCAGGCCGGCTATGACTACTGAAATTCCTTCCCGAAATATTTTGCCCTGATCGGCAAGCTGCAACAGCACAGCCAGAGGCTTTCTGATCCTGGTCTCCAGGAGCAGGCTTAGTTCGGCAGGATTGATGATCTCTTTGTCTTCATCAGGAAAATCAATAGCGACCTCAACTATCGCCCGCATATGCACCAAGGCCTGGCGGATGATGTCTACCTGTTCATAGAGTTTGCCGGCGAGTTGGCCCTGAGCTAAGGCAATGCCTTTCCTCGTCCGGGCCGTAAGCAGATCAATCACTGCCTCTGCTCGGGTCAGATCGATGCGGCCATTCAGGAAAGCGCGTTTGGTAAATTCTCCGGCTTCGGCCAGACGTACCGTATAGTGGAGCAGGAGCTCAAGGATTGTTTGCAGGATAAGAAAGTTGCCATGACCGTGGATCTCGACCACATCTTCACGGGTATAGGTCTTGGGAGCCTGCATATAAACGGCCAGGACTTCATCGATAATTGTTGTCTCTCCGCTGGTGCCGGAGGCGACAATATGGCCATAATAGAGCTGATGGCTGCGAAAGGAACAGCTGGGGTCCCGGGGCCTGAAAATCTGTTGCAGCACTGCAAAAGAGCTGGGCCCGCTCATGCGGATCACCCCGATGCCACCGGCGCCGGGCGGCGTCGAGATGGCGGCAATGGTCTCGTTATTGGAAGACATTGAAGATGATTAAATTAAAAATGTTGGCCGGCTAATCTGAGCGTTGCTATTTGTTCAGCCCACTGCAATAGTAGCCGCGGCTCTTTGGAGGAGCCTTTCTTATTCGCTGTCGTTATTGTCGGATGTAGGCTTGCTGCCTTTACCTTTTCTATTCCGGGATTGAGGACGTTTTCTGCTGCCGCCGCCGGAGTTGGGCTTGCCTGGCTTATAAATAAGTATTTTTTTAAAAAGACCTTCTCCGACGCTCCGACTCCGGATATCTTTATCATCCTGTAAGGTCATATGGACCACCCGTCTTTCGGAGGGGTTGAGGGAGGGGATGACCTGGGTCTTGCCATCTTCCTTCACCAGAACGGCAAGCTTGCGGGCTTGATCTTCTAATTCATCCTGCCTTTTTTCCCGGAAATCTCCGACATCGATGGCTATGCGCAGGCGTTCCGAGATCTTTCTGGCAGTGATCTTGCGCAGCAGGTACTGCAAACTGTCCAAAATTTTTCCTTCCTGACCGGTCAGATCCTCTTCGAAATCGCCAATCACATGACATCTTACTGAACTGCCTTGGGCTTCAATCTCTACCTTTGAAGGCAGACCCATCAAGCTGAGCAATTGGCTAAGCTCCTGCTGGACCCCGTCAATACTTTCCTGGCTCAGCGTTTCTTCTGAAGGGGCAGCAAGGAGAACATCATCCTCGTCATCATCTTCAATCATGGTCTCAGCTTCAACTGTTTGGTCAGGAACAACGATCAACTTTGGTTTTAAGGGCTCTTTGGTTTTAGGGACATGTTTCGGTGGAGTCGGCGGAGCTGGAGCAATGGCCGAAGGTCGCTCAGCAGGAGTCTGGCGGCTCACCGCATTATCCTTAATTTTGGCGCGGATATGCGCCTTTTTCCGGATAAAGCCGAAAATGCCGGTAGAGCCTGTCTCTATTACCTCAATATCCAGGTTTTCCTGGGCTACCTGGAAAAAATCACAGGCCTGTTTGATTACATCGGCTACCGTTTTTCCCAGAAAATCTTTTTTTTCTAAAGACATGGAATATCCTTCAATGGTCACTTATTATCATGTGTTGATCTGTATATTCCAGGCGCGGGAGAAAGAAACAATGCGCCATCAAGGAACTGCCCAGAATAGTGTACTACCCCAGTGGTTAGTATACTACGCCACCAGTGGTTTGTTAGCTTGTCTATTGATTAAATATTGCTGTAAAATAGCCAGCAGATTATTGATAAACCAGTATAGAACCAGACCTGAGGCAAAATTCAAGAACATGAAAGTGAAGATTACCGGTAAAAACAACATGATCTTGGCTTGAGTAGGATCGGCAGTGGTCGGGGTCATCTTCTGCTGCAGGAACATGGAGGCGCCCATGAGCAGGGTTAAGACCGGAATGCCGCCGAGGTAGGGAATGTCAAGGCCGATCATCAGACGATCAGGAGCGGATAGATCACTGATCCAGAGCATAAAAGGAGCATGCCGCAGTTCAATGGACATCAACAACACTTTATACAGGGCGAAAAAGACCGGAATCTGGAGCACCATAGGCAGGCAGCCGCCCAGAGGATTAACCTTGTAAGTCTTGTAGAGGTTCATGACCTCCTTGTTCATCATGGCCGGATCGTTTTTGTATTTTTCCTTGAGCTTGACCATTTTCGGCTGCAGTTTCTGCATATTCTTCATGGACTTCAAACCCTTCTGGGCAATAGGCCAGAAAGCAAGCTTGAAGGCAATGGTGACTAGAATGATCGCGATGCCATAATTCTTGACATAGGTGTGAAAAAAATTCAACAGCCAGAGAGTGGGCTTGGCCATGATATCAAACCAGCCGAAGTTAACGGCCTGATCTAAATTATAGCCGGTCTTTTCCAGCAGGGAAAGCTTCTTTGGGCCAAAATAGGCCTGATAGCTGTATATTTTTTCCTGGCCCGGCTGCAGAACGTCTAAAGTACTGCCTACCTGCATGGTAACCAGATTATCATTCTGCTCCATGGTGACACTGGTACCACTTTCATTTTCAGGGACGATGGCGCACATGAAATAGGTGCTGTCATAGGCGGCCCAATCAATGTTTCCTTGCACCGTTTTGGGCCCTGTGCTTAATTCCTTGCTGGCGAATTCCTGACGCTGGCCATCAATAAAAAGAGCCGGACCGCTGAACAGGGCGACCATGGAGCCGGTTGTTTCTTTTTCAAAAGGCAGATTAGCCTGGTGTAAGAGGGCAGAGCCCTGCAGAGTATTGGCGGAAGTATTCTTTATCCGGAAGACAAGCTTCATGAGATAGGTGTTACGGTCGAAGCTGTAGATCCGCTCCAGCTCCAGCCCGGACTCGCTGGCCCCTTTCATGGTTAAGGTGCTCGTGGCTTCAGCTCCGGAAAATTCGACTTTATCATTGTCGGCGCTATAAAAAGTATTGCTGGCGGCTACTCCTCCCCAGGAGAAAGTCAGGGGATATCCTTCCTGCTCAGTAGTATTGACCAGTTGCACGCCGGTAGAGTTTTTGTCGCGAGTTTCCTTGTATCCTTTCAAGATAAAACTTTTGATAGCCCCGCCATTTTCAGTAATTACTGCGCTGTAGAGCTCAGTATCGACGGCGATATCACGGGCCACGCGAGCTGGAGCCTCTGGCGGTTGCAGATTTTCTTGTTTTGGAGCAGTCAACTGAGCACTCTGGGTGTTGGCAGGTGGGGCGGTAACGGGTGCCGTCTGTTCCGTCACAATTGGCTGGGGGAGTGAGTCGACAAAGAAATATTGATAACCAACCAAAATAACGAATGAAATTACAACAGCCAGAAGTATCCTATAGGTATCCATACTATATCCCTGAAATAATTTGCTCCAGCAAAGAGAGCCTATAAATTAAAAAACAGTGCTTCAATCTCAAATGCTAAAATGCGCTTGAATTTCCTTTTTTTGAGATAAGAAGACATTTATTGAACAGGATCATAACCACCCCGACAAAAGGGGTGGCAGCGCAGCAGGCGATAAGCGCTAAGATAGGTGCCACGCCAAACGCCATAACGCTCTATTGCCTCAATTGCATATGCCGAGCAGGTGGGAGTAAAACGACATGTGGGCGGGAGTACAGGGGAGATAATATATTGGTACCCTCTGATCAACCAGATGAAGGATTTCTTTATAAACAGACCTTTCTTCATGGACGGCAGCCTGCCGTTGGCGAGACGCTGCTTGACCTCAAGGCAGCTACTGCCTGATTGATGTCAGCAGTTGAGCTCAGCGTTACATCAGGACGAACGGCAAAGATGATGTCGGCACATTGTGGATACAAATCGCGATGCAGACGAAAAGACTCTCTGATTATCCGTTTAATGCGATTTCTCTTCACGGCTCCTTTAATCTGCCTGTGCACGCTGATCCCAATTCTGCTATGGTCAAGTTGGTTGTGGTTAAAAATCAGAGTAAATCCTTTTCCGTGCAACCGCTTACCCTGTTTGTAGACCTGCTCAAACTCCCAGCCTTTACGCAGCAGATGATTCTTTCGGAGTTTGCACACCTTGTTACAATCAGGCAGATAATCTCTTGCGTCCTTTGGTTCGGCGAGCATTTAAAATTGCACGGCCGGCAGCGGTGCTCATGCGGGAACGAAAACCATGTTTACGTTTACGTTTAATATTACTAGGTTGAAAAGTACGTTTACTCATCACTTACTCCTGATCCATTAAATTATGGATTTGCTGATTGAGGAACTGTTGAAATAACCACTGTCTTGCTGGTCGGTTTATTAGGGTTTTTTTGGCGTTTTGCTGCTGAGCAGACGGAAGTCTTCTTTATGTGTGCCTGCTCCCTTCCAAGAGAAATCGTTTTAATTTTCTCCTGATAGACTGCCTGGGTCATAAAAATGAAAAGCATTATCCTGTACAAAAATAGGAAACAGCTACTATAAACACAGAAGTCTGTAACTGTCAAACATTTTCCATGGACCTGCGGGCTTCGCTTGCAGAAGCAGATCAGCTGTGCTATTTTTCCACTTGCTGTTAAAATTAAGATTCAGCTGTTAATTTTTTTGATAAATTTACTTTATGCCTATAACTGCCGACACAATACTGGCTGATATTGACTGGAATCTGCTGTGGCGAAACGCCAGACAACAAAAATCATGGTCCAGCAAGGGACCTGCTGATTGGGATAAAAAGGCTGATTCCTTTGCCTCCCGCAACAGCAACTCCCCCTATATTTCTCTTCTCCTCAAGCATCTGCCGTTAGCCCCAAACCTGACCGTGCTTGATATGGGTTCTGGACCGGGAACACTTGCTATCCCGCTTGCCGGTTTAGTCCGCTCGGTAACTGCGGTGGATTACTCGGCAGGGATGCTGGAAGTCCTGAGCCGGAAGGCCAGTAAAGCAGATATCCATAATATCCGGACCATCCGGGGGGCATGGGAGGACGACTGGCAGCAACTCGACATTGGTATACATGATATTGCTATTGCCTCCCGGTCGCTGGCCGTAGCTGATCTTTCTTCAGCTCTTGCAAAGCTCAATAATCATGCCCGCGAGTATGTCTTCATCGCTGACCGGATCTCACCGACTCCTTTTGATCCCTTAGCCTTTGCCGCCATCGGTCGGCAGTTTCAATCCGGACCGGATTATATCTACACCGTCAACACTCTCTATGCTATGGGTATCCATGCTTGTATTGATATTTTACAGCTGGAGCGGGATTATGTTTTTCATGATATGGATGAGGCCTTGCAATCATATGTCTGGATGTTTAAGGACCTAAGCCAAGACGAACTGGCAGCATTAAGAGACTATGTCAGTTCAAGAGTTATCCTGGCAGAAGGGTCGCAGGTGACAATTCGCCGTGAATATCCTCCCCGGTGGGCCCTGATCTGGTGGAAAAAAGATCAGTCCCTGGAGAAATAAATGGGAGAGCAAGCAATCAGCCCTTGTCATACCACAAACGCAATGAATAAAACTAAAGAAGTTATGGCTCCGCTCCTGAACACCTATGATATTGTCGTCATTGGCGCCGGCCATGCCGGTTGTGAGGCCGCTCTGGCGGCTGCCAGAATGGGATGCAAGACTCTGGTGGCCGTCATTAATGTCGATACTATTGGGGCCATGTCCTGTAATCCAGCCATTGGCGGTCTGGCCAAGGGGCATCTGGTTCGCGAGATCGACGCCCTGGGCGGCGAGATGGCCAAAAATATTGATGCCACTTCCATCCAATTCCGGCGTCTTAATACCAGCAAGGGCCCGGCGGTTCGTTCCTCCCGGGCTCAGGCCGATCGTCTGCTCTACCGGCTGCGGATGAAATCCATCCTTGAGAATCAGGAAAATCTGGAGATTCGCCAGACGGTAGTTGATTCGCTGCTGGTCGAAGATGGCCGGATCTGCGGACTTATTACTTCCCTGGAGGAAGAAATCCGGGTCAAGGCGGTGATCGTAGCCACCGGTACCTTTCTTAACGGTCTGATCCATGTAGGGCTCAGAAACTTTCCAGCCGGGCGCATGGGCGACAGTCCGTCAACCAGTCTGGCCCGCTGGTTCAAAGAGGCCGGCTTTCGGGTAGGCCGGATGAAGACCGGTACGGTTCCCCGCCTTGCGGCCAACAGTATCAATTATGCAGATCTGGAAGCCCAGCACAGCGATCAGCCTGCCGTCCATTTTTCCTTTGACCGGACCGGTGATTATGTTCTTCCTCAGCGGCCCTGTCATGTCACCTATACCAATCCTCAAACCCATGCCATCATCCGGGCCGGTATTGATCAATCCCCGATGTATACTGGGGTCATTGAAGGGATCGGGGCCAGGTATTGTCCCTCGATCGAGGACAAGGTCATGCGCTTCCCGGAAAAAGAGCGGCATCAGATCTTTCTCGAACCAGAGGGCCTCGATACCACTGAAGTCTATCCCAACGGCCTGCCGACCAGCCTGCCGATGGCCACGCAGATGGCCATGATCCAGAGCATCAAAGGGCTGGAGCAGGCCAGAATTATCCGGCCGGGCTATGCTATTGAATATGATTATGTCGATCCCCTGGAGTTGAAACCATCATTGGAGACCAAGCGTATTCACGGTCTGTTTCTGGCCGGCCAGATCAACGGCACCTCAGGCTATGAAGAAGCCGCCGCCCAGGGGCTGATGGCAGCGATCAATAGTGTCCATTATGTCAGGGGCCAGGAGCCGCTGGTGCTCGACCGCTCGCAGGCCTATATCGGAGTACTCATTGATGATCTGGTCACCTGCGGCACCAAAGAACCGTACCGACTTTTTACCTCCCGGGCCGAGTATCGGCTGCTGCTGCGCGAAGATAATGCCGATACCAGGCTCAGTCAGATCGGCTACGATATCGGTCTCTTAGGTGAGTCGGCCTATCAGCGCTATCAAGAGAAACAGACTGCCATTGAGCAGGGGGTGCTTTTTCTGGAATCTATCCCGATCAAGCCTGGCAAGGCGATCAATGATGCCCTGCTGGCCCAGGGAAGTGTTGAGCTCAAGCAAAAGATTTCGCTGGCCGAACTGCTGCGCCGGCCGGAGCTGGGGCTGGAACAGCTGGCACAGCTGCCCCTGGATGCCGGGATACTGACAAGAATCCTGCATTTGGCTGGCTCCAATGTCAGGGATGAGATCCAGTTACAGATCAAGTTCCATGGCTACATCCAGCGCCAGCAGGAACAGGTGGATCGTTTTAAAAGAATGGAGGCCTTGGCCTTGCCTGAAGATTTTGCATATACAGGCCTGTCCGGTCTGTCTAATGAGGCGGTCCAGAAATTATCTACCGTGCGTCCCCTGTCTCTTGGTCAGGCCTCCCGGATTTCGGGGATAACCCCGGCCGCGATTTCGGTGCTGCAGGTTCATCTGAAAAAAATGAAGAAGCATATATCATGACCTTCCCCGATATCGACCCCATTTTTCTGTCGCTCGGCCCTCTGCACTTCCGCTGGTACGGTTTGATGTATGTATTGGGGTTCATGGCCTGCTATTTTCTGGTGCGCCGGCAGATCAGGACCTTCTCCTACCGGCAGCTCGAACCCTATTTTGAAAATCTCAATCTGGTCTTGATTCTGTCAGTGATAATTGGCGGGCGTCTCGGCTATGTTCTGTTCTACAATTTTTCCTATTATCTTCACCATCCCTTGGAGATTCCGGCTATCTGGGCTGGTGGGATGTCGTTCCACGGCGCCTGCATCGGGGTGCTTGTCGGTGCCGGCCTCTATCTGCAAAACAAGAAGATTGATTACTGGCCAACGGCCGATATCTATGTGGTGACCGTCCCCATTGGCCTGGGCTTGGGTCGGCTGGGCAATTTTATCAATGGTGAGCTCTACGGCCGCACCACCGATCTCCCATGGGGCATGGTCTTTCCCGGAGGGGGATTGCAACCCAGGCATCCCTCCCAGCTCTACGAGATGCTGCTTGAAGGTGTGGTTCTTTTTGCTATTCTCTGGTCATTGAAGCACAGGCCCTGGCAGGAGAATTCCCGCTGGCCCCACGGCAGTATGGTCTTTCTCTTCCTTATCTGTTACGGACTCTTCCGCTTTCTAATAGAATTAGTGCGGGAGCCGGATGTCCAGTTAGGATTTATCTTTGGGGTATTGACCATGGGTCAGCTGTTAAGTATCCTGATGATGGTAAGCGGAATAGTGCTCTGGATTATTATAGGACGCAGGCAGGGGCGGCAGGCAACAGCGGCTCTTAAGTAGGCCGGTATCAATCTGCCAGGTCACAAAGCAGGCCATGGCGTATGGCACTCTGCACCAGGGTGACACTATTTCTCTGACTGAACTTTTTCAGGAGGTTGGCGCGATGGCGCTCGACAGTTCTGACGCTGAGGCTCAGTTGTTTGGCCATTAATTTGCTGGTCTGTCCTGCCGCTACCAGATTCAGGATCTGCTGTTCCCGAGGGGTGACCTTGATGGCGGCTGCAGCTTGTGGCTTTAGACGCAGGGTTTGGAGGGTCTCGGTCAGCAGCATAGCAAATGATTTTTTATGTTGTAAAGGCCGGGTAATGTTTTTGCCCGCATTCAAGACAGAGGCCATGGTTTAATTCAAAATCAAGCCGGTGCCGTAAAAAAGTCTCGATGGGACTCCATTTCTGATTTTCGTCGCGAATTTTTTTGCAGAACATACAAATGCTCACGACGCCGTTCAGCTTCCCAAGCTTATTGGCAGTCTCCTGCAGTTGCTGAATTAGCAGTTCTCGTTCTGCAGTTATTCGTCTTGCGGCTGTCACATCACGTTGGATAATGATGGCCGCCATGATCTCGCCTGCTGAGTCGGTGAGTGGTGAGGCGATTAGTTCAAGCCATTGCTCACCATTTTCCTTGCTGGTATATATTTGTTCGCTTTTGCTGAGACCTGCACCCTGAAAAACCTTCTGTGCCGGACAGTCAGGGCAGGCTACAGGCTGATTTCTGAATCCTTTATAACATTGGGTGCCAATCTGCAGGCTGTGAATGTTCCGGCAGAGAGTGTTCTGAAAAATAATTTTGTATGCACTGTCTATGATGGCAATATTATCTCCAAGATTGGTGAATACCGATTGGAAATTGATCAGCTGTTCGTCTTGTTGCATTTTAAGCTTAGTGGCCATGGTCTCGTGTTATAGGGCGATTCAGGGTAAAAGATTATCGGACATTCTCTCGATATTTTATAATCGAGAGAATAAAAGAGGATGCATAACAATAAAATAAAAAAAAAGCTGTCAACTAGCCGACAATCCGATCAATAAAAAAATATTGTCAGTAAAATTATAATTGACCGGAGTTCTTGTATTCGCCAGTAGGTAATTGCATAAACCTTAAATAATGAGATGGCGAACAATTGGTCTTATATAAAACAAATTATTTGAGTGCGTATACTTGCAGCAAGGTGAGATCGGGGATGAGATAGGTGCCGTTTTTTTTCCTGTAGAGAACGCCAGCCTGAAACATGGTATTGAGGATTTTGGAGACGGTCTGGCGGCTGCTGCCTACTATGGCGGCAAACTGAGTCGTGGTCAGGCCTGGTTTGATGATGGTTCCTTCCTTGCAACTGATACCATTATGACAGGCCTCCTGCAATAGGAACAGGGTCAGACGCTGGCAGACATCTTTAAAGACCAGGTTGTTGATGATCGAAAAAGATTGCTTGAGCAGTTTTCCTAAAACGTTGATTATAGGAAGAGTAAGGGCGGGATAAGTGGTCATGTGAGCATATATTCTTTCGGTGGCGATAACCAGCAGCACAATATCATCCAAGGATTTGACATGGGCTCTGGTATGGCTGGTATAGATATCGCCAGGACCCAGAATGATAAGAGAAAATTCCTTATCATCGACGGCCAGATAGATCTGCACCCGGCCGCTCTTGACTATGAAGACCAGATCTTCTTCATGCCCGGGGGCAAAAATGAAGGTATCTTTGGGATAGTTCTTCTCGGTAAATTCAGCCTTGAAACGATGATTCTCAGGACTTGCTAAATCAGTCAGAAGATCTGTAGAGGGCAAGGATGTCGGCATGTTGGAACTCCTGGGTAATGGATGTCTATTAAAGAAGTTACCTGTTCGTCCTGCTATCTGGTGGTAATCAGCTGCTATATCTTATAAGCTCTTTTGCTGTCACAATGGTGCTGCGTCTGCTCCCAGCTTCTTATCTGGTACTCGTTGCTGCCCGTTTACGGTCCCTGGTTAAATGTAAGAGCAGTGGTCTTGAGAGCAGACTTAAATACCATGATCGGAAGTTATGTAAATAACTAATAACCGAAAACATAAGAGAATACTGTCAACTAGCTGACATCGGTGAGGAAAGAATTATCTTTAGTTTTCTTTTGGCTGTTTTGGCAGGTCAACGGGCGTAGCAGTTATAAGGTTTACTTGAAATCGAGGACTACCGGGCAGTGGTCAGAGCCGTGGATCTCATTCATAATATGGGCGTCGACCATTCTGGACTTACTGGCCGTATCGACAAAGAAATAATCAATACGCCAGCCAATATTGCGGGCCCGGGCGCCAAGGCGGTAACTCCACCAGGAATAATGGCCCGCTTCCTGATTATAATGTCTAAAGGTGTCAATCCAGCCAGTCTTCACATAGGAGTCCATCCACTGGCGCTCTTCCGCAGTAAAGCCGGCGTTCATAACATTAGCCGCGGGACGGGCAAGATCTTTTTCAGTATGGGCGACATTAAAATCACCACAGACCACCACCGATTTATGACGGGCCAGATCTTCAAGAAACAGATGCAGGGCGCGATTGAAGTCATCTTTTAAACCTAGGCGGCTTAAATCATGACGGGCATTCGGGAAATAACAATTCACCAAATAAAAATCACTAAATTCAAGAGTCAGCACCCGTCCTTCTTCATCAAAACGGTGGTCGCCAATTCCATAATAGACCTTGTCTGCTGCGATCCTGCTGTAAACAGCCACTCCGGCATAACCTTTTTTACTGGCCGAATGGAAATAACTGTTATATCCGGCCAGTTCCCGTACTGCATCCGGCAATTGTTCCGGCATGGCCTTGATCTCCTGCAGCGCCAGAATATCAGGGGCCAGGTCTTTGACAATGTCAAGAAAACCTTTGCCAACTATCGCACGCAGGCCATTGACATTCCACGAGATCATCCGCTTGATCCCGGTTGGTTGGCTGCTTGCCGAGGGTTTGATCTTTCTGGGGGTGACGCCAATACGGGGACAGAATTGGCTGACGACACAACTGTCACAATGGGGACTAACCGGCCGACAGGTTTGTTGGCCAAAAGCGACCAGCAGGGAGTTAACCCGGATCCAGTACTTCTCAGCCAGTTTATTACGCAACATCATTTCGGTCTGCAGGGGGGTGACGCTCTCGACATAGCCCCAGATATTCATGATCCGGTGCACATGGGTATCAACACAGATCGCACTCTTGCCAAATCCTTGGGCTCGTACCAGATTTGCTGTTTTCCGGCCGACACCAGGCAGGGTGATGAGCTGATCAATTTCTGAGGGGATCTGGCAGGAGAAATCTTGTGCGAGGATCCCCGGCAGGGCGGCCAGGTAGCGGCTTTTATTTTTATAAAAGCCGACCGGAAAAATAAGTCGTTGCAGAGTTTCTTCGTCAAGCAGGGCCAGCGCCTCAAGAGTCGGGGCCTGGGCAAAAAGGCGGGCCGCCGCTGTGGCCGTCACCTCATCTCTGGTGCGCGCAGAGAGGATAGTCGCGACCAGGACCTTGTACGGGTCGTTAGTCTGAACGGCAATAAGGTCCACCACCGGCACCTGGTAACTACGTACTTCCTGCTCAAGGATATCTAGTATTTCTTCAATATTAAAGGGCATTTAGCAGTTAAAGATGGAGGTTTTTGTTTGTGCTGCTATATCTAAATTATATCTCTTCATTGAATTTTCTGGTATTATCTGACTGTTTCCCTGTGATTCCTGTACAGATGTAAACTATCAGCGGCCAATAAGTAATTCCAGCAATAATAATGACTAAATCCAATCTTACAACTACCCGGCCCAGATCCAATGGTTTAACGCCAGGCAGCCGCCAGCCTTTGCCGGCTTCAGGGGAGGAGTGTCGCAAGCGGGGCTGGGACCAGGTCGATATCGTCCTAGTCTCCGGGGATGCCTATATCGATCATCCCTCCTTTGGCATTGCCTTGATCGGCAGATTACTGGAAAGTCATGGCTATCGAGTGGCCATTCTGGCTCAACCCCGTTATGACCGGCTGGATGATTTCCTGCAATTCGGCCGGCCCCGTCTTTTTTTCGGGATCAGCGCCGGCAATCTCGACTCCATTGTTGCTAATTATTCCGGTAATGGCAAAGTGCGCACAGAAGATGCCTATTCGGCGGGCGGTAATCCGTGGCGCAGCAGCGAGCGGAGCAGGACAAACCGGTACCGGCCTGATCGTGCCAGCCTCATCTATGCCAATCTGGCCCGCGCCGCGTTTAAAGAGGTGGCCATTATCCTTGGTGGAGTAGAGGCCTCTCTGCGGCGTTTTGTTCATTATGATTATCAGCAGGGAAAACTTCGCGGCTCGTTGCTGGCCGATGCCAAGGCCGACCTGCTCATTTATGGTATGGGCGAACGGGCGGTGGTTGAGGCTGCTGCCCGTCTGGCCGCCGGCTTGGGACTGGAGGCCATCAACGGCAGCTGCGAGCGGTTGACTGAGGCCCAGATGCAGCTTCGTTTTCCGGATCTGCCACCAGCCGGCAGCGACAGCTGTTCTATTTTGCCTTCCTGGCAGGCCATCGAGGTTGACCAGCGGTTATTCATGGCAGCGGAGCGGCTGGTTGATGTCCATGCCCGCGGCTATCTGCCGACTCAGTTGTTGCAGAGGCAACAGAGTTCTTGGCTGCTCCAGCATCCGGTGGCAGCCCCATTGACCACAGCCGAGCTGGATCAGGTTTATGAGTTGCCCTACAGTCGGAAGCCTCATCCGACAAATCCTGATATCCCGGCCTATCGCATGATCTGTCATTCCCTCACGATTGTGCGCGGCTGTTCCGGCAACTGTTCTTTCTGTGCCATCACCCGCCACCAAGGACCAATTATCAGCAGCCGCAGTCCGGCATCCATCCTGCGTGAAGTCAGGATCGTCAGTGCGATGGATAACTTTACCGGTACCATCAGTGATCTGGGGGGGCCGACCGCCAACCTGTATCAAACCAGCTGTAAGGTCGGTTCCTGTCGCAAGCATGATTGTCTCTATCCGCAGCTGTGCCCTAATTTGCAGGTGGATGAAGAGGCCTTTGTCAAGCTTCTCCATGACATTCTGAAAATTGAAAAGGTCAAACATGTCTTTATCTCGTCAGGACTACGTATGGAGCTGCTGCTCAAGACGCCGCGCCTGTTGGCGGAGATTATCGCTAAACACACGCCGGGGGCTATGAAGATTGCCCCTGAGCACACAGAAGATGCCGTGTTAAGCCTCATGCATAAAGAATCACATCAGCAGTTGATCGATTTTGTATCCCATTGCCGGGCAGTGGCGGCAGAGTTGGGAAAAAAGATCATCTTTACGCCCTATATGATCTCTGCGCATCCTGGTTGCACAGCTGAACATACTGAGGCTCTGCTTAAAAAGCTCGGGACCCTTGATCTGCAGGTCAAGCAGTTTCAGGATTTCACGCCGACCCCTGGCACCCTGTCGACGGCCATGTTTGTGACCGGTCTGCATCGGGATACCGATGAACCCATCCAGGTGGCCCGTAAAAAATTAGAGAGAAAAGAGCAGCGCGGTCTGCTGGAAAGACAGAGGTGCCTATCGGATCAGCAACGACCTCAAAAGAGCATGAGCAAACAGGCATCTCGGAAAATGACGGGAAAAAAATAGCCGGTCGATTACACGCCGGTTTTGATCAGAAGAACAATCCAAAAGAGAACAGTTGAAGGCTGAAAACAATGATATCCAGGTGGGCACGGTGCCTGGGAATTTATTGTTGTTCGCTTACTGCAGGGATACTGGCGATCACTTTGACGTCCTTTATACTCTTGCTGTTTTCCGCTGCTGTTAATGCCTGTTGCGAAAAGCCGTATTCCACCAGTGTTTTCAGATCAGCCCACATGGTTCTGCTGCCCATGATCGCCACGATAATTTCATTGGAGCCTCTTTTAAATTTGCCCACATAGGTCTGACCGGCCGCATTAGTAAAACCGGTTTTACCGCCGATTGCCCCTTCTATCTGCCAGAGAGCCTTGTTGTGATTGCGGAGCAGTTTTCCCTCTGCAGTATGGGCCTTGACCTGTTTCATCCTCTGAGAGAATTCTTTGTCCTCCATGGCGTGTCTGAAGATGGTAGCCAGATCCCTGGCGGTACTGGTTTGTCCGGCAGCAGTCAGACCGTTGGCCGTCTTGCAGATAGTCTGCTGGGCACCCCATAATTTGGCCCGCAGGGTCATCATCTGGGCAAAAGATTTCTCAGAGCCGGCAATTTTTTCGGCAATAGCGACGCTGGCATCGTTGGCCGAAGAGAGGAGCACAGCATTGATAAGGTCATCGGCCTTATACTGCTTCTTCCTCTCTAAATGGACTTTGGAGCTTGGTTGGTCGGCTGCCTTTGAGCTGACGGAAATAGATTCACTGAAATCAAGGGATTTAAGGGCAATCATGCCGGTCAGAATTTTGATGGTGCTGGCTGGTTGACGGGGGGTATCGGGCGCAACTGCAAAAATAGTCTGGCCATTACTGGCATCCATGACCATGGCGCTTTTTGCTGAAATCTTTTTCTGGATCTGAGCATGGCCTCTGGAGCCTGTCTTGGTCGTGTAAGTTTTGGTGACTGTAACTGTCTGTGTGACAGTCTTTATGGTTTGGCTAAGTTCGCGATCAGGTGGACCAACCTGTTTTTTATGAGG
The DNA here is from genome assembly GCA_002424635.1 of Desulfobulbaceae bacterium UBA5611. Classification (GTDB taxonomy): domain Bacteria; phylum Desulfobacterota; class Desulfobulbia; order Desulfobulbales; family Desulfocapsaceae; genus UBA2270. The sequence continues at coordinate 17,051 of DIKT01000017.1, read as the reverse complement.
AGAGGTGCCCTTGTAATTGCCGAGAATTATTACTTCTTGAGGAGACCGTTTTTGGACAGGACTTTTCTGTATGGAAGACACCGGTTGTTTATTCTTATCCTGCAATACCGGCACAGCTGCTGCAGGTATCACCGATATACTGATAAAGAACAAGCAGAAGAGGACATTGGTCAGCAGGAAGGGGCCAACAAGGTGTTTTCGCATAGGGGCACGTGTGGGTATTGTTAATATCAGGAAAAATATAATAAATATAACTTAATTATTTCTATATAACAGGCAGTTTCTTGTCAAGAATTTAAGTTATTTTTTTAAAAAATACAAATAATAAGGCTCTTTTGTTATTTTCGTATTGTTCTTCTTAATTGGCTGGCAAATTTATTGTAAGGTACATACCGTGTGAATTAATGTTCAGAGCTTACTCTTTTTCAGCTATTGAGCGGCTGCATCATATTATCAAAGTCAGCACCATCATTGCAAGGAATCCTTATGGATAAGCATAATATATATATGACCTTAAATGATATTATCGACTCCAGCCAGCAGCAGTTTACTGAGCGGCCAGCCGTGGGCATGGCCCTGGCAACCCCGATCAGCTATCAGGTTTTTTATGAGCGCATCATGGCCCTGGCCCTGCGATTGACCAGAGCAGGAGTTAAAAAGGGTGACCATGTGGCTATCCTGGCTGAAAATTCCCCTAACTGGGGCATTGCCTATTTTGCCATTGTCCGGCTAGGGGCGGTGGCCGTGCCTGTTCTGCCCGACTTACCGAAGGCGGACGTCCAGCATATTCTCACAGAAATGCAAGTGGCGGTTATCTTTATTACTGAGCGTCAGTTGGATAAAATAGCTGAGTTCAATCATCAAGGGCGAAAGCTTATCATCGCCCTTGATGACTCGGTGACCTGCCTGGAGATGGCGGCCACTGAGACGTTTTCCCATTATCTGGCAGAAGGCCTCGCGCTATGGAATGAGGCTCAGGCCCAAGGGTCTCCCGGCTTTGATAAGGTACTGGCCGATGATCTTGCCTCTATTCTTTATACCTCAGGAACTTCAGGCTTTTCCAAGGCCGTCATGCTTAGCCACCGGAATCTGGCGGCCAATGCCTGTTCCGCTTCTGCCATGCTTGATATTGAGCCGGGAGTTGTTTTTCTCTCTATTCTGCCCTTGTCCCATGCCTATGAATTTACCTTAGGCTTTATTCTGCCTTTACTGCGGGGGGCCAGGATTGCTTATGCCGGCAAGACCCCAACACCGGCCGTCCTCCAGAAAATCTGCCATCAGGAAAAACCTTATGCCATCTTTGCCGTGCCCCTGGTGCTGGAAAAGATCTATAAAAAAAGAGTGATGCCAACGATCAGCCACAGTCGGGTCCTGTCTCTAATCTGTAAGGTGCGCTTTGGCCGGAAATTTATTTATAAACGGATCGGCGCCAAGTTACTTGAGTTTTTCGGCGGCAATCTGCACCTCATGGGCATAGGGGGGGCGGCCCTTAATCCGGAAGTTGAACAGTTTCTGCATGAGGCGGATTTCCCTTATGTCATTGGTTATGGCCTGACCGAATGCGCCCCGCTGCTGGCCGGGGGGCCGCTGGGAGATAAAACCATTGTGGTCGGTTCTACCGGCAAGCCGATCCCCGGGGTCCGGCTGAAAATAGTCAACCCTGAGCCGGCCAGCGGTATCGGCGAAATTTATGCTTCCGGCCCCAATGTTATGCGGGGCTACTATAATAACCAGGAGGCAACCGCCAGTACCATCACTGATGACGGCTGGCTGGCTACCGGCGATCTTGGCACTCTGGATGCTTTTGGTAATCTGCATATCCGGGGGCGATCCAAGAATGTTATTGTGATGGCCAATGGCGAGAATATCTATCCGGAGGCCATAGAGCACAAGATCAATGCTTATCCCTGGGTGGCGGAGTCGCTGGTGCTGGAACATAAAGGCCGTCTTGAGGCCTGGGTCTATCTGGATTATGAATATATTGAGACAGAAGCAGCCGGTCAGTCTCCTTCTCAACGATCAGAACACATCAGTAAACTGCTGGCGGAGATGCAGATAAGGGTCAATGACCAGTTATCACCGGCCTCGCGCTTGACCAGGATAGTCGAACATCGGGAGCCTTTTGTCAAGACAGCTACCCATAAGATCAAACGCTATTACTATCATAGCGGTATGATGACATAAGGCCGGCTTTGTCCGGCTGGGGGTATGATTTCATTCTGTGCTGGGCCCGTTTGTGAACTGAACTAATCATTCTTATGAAAAGAGGTCTTCTGTGCCTGATTATCTGCTATTCGTTCTTACCTTGCTGCTGGTCATTTTGCTGCTGGTTCTGCTGCTTTTAAAAAAGGTAACGCGGCAGTTTGATGCCTCCGTATTTCTTGCCCGGCTTGATACCATAGAAAAGGCACAGGGCCGTACCGAATATATCCTCAGAGAGGAAGGGATCAGCAGCCGGGAGGAATTGAACAAGACCGCCCGGGAACAGCGGCAGGAACTGGCCGAAGCCTTTAAGAATTTTGGTGATGGCGTGCTCCAGCGAATCAAGGATGTTGCTGTTATCCAGAAGGAACGGCTGGAGGCCATGTCCATTGTAATTGCTCAGCTTGCCGATTCGAATGAGAAAAAACTGGAAGCCCTCAGACTGACCGTGGAAGGCAAATTGCATAGCATGCAGGCTGATAATGCCAAACAGCTGGAGCAGATGAGACAGACCGTCGACGAGAAGCTGCAGGGGACTCTGGAAAAACGCCTCGGTGAGTCTTTTAAGCTGGTCAGCGAGCGGCTGGAACTGGTGCATAAAGGCCTGGGCGAGATGCAAACTTTGGCCACCGGCGTGGGGGATCTGAAAAGGGTGCTGACCAATGTCAAGACCAGGGGCACATGGGGTGAAGTCCAGCTAGGCGCCTTACTGGCACAGGTTCTCAATCCCGAGCAGTTTGGTATCAATGTGGCCACCAAAGATGGCGGTGAACGGGTTGAATTTGCGATTAATCTGCCGGGTGCGGGTCTTGATAAAGATGAGATTGTCTGGCTGCCCATTGATGCCAAGTTCCCAATTGAGGATTATCAACGGCTGATTGATGCCCAGGAGGCAGGTGATCCGGCCGGGGTGGAAACAGCTGGCAAGCAGCTGGAAATCCGGGTCAAGGCCGCTGCCGGCGACATCTGCCGGAAGTATCTCAATCCGCCCAAGACCACTGATTTTGCCATCCTCTTCCTGCCGATCGAAGGCCTTTTTGCCGAGGTTATCCGTCGCACCGGCCTGACCGAGTCCCTGCAGCGGGAATGCCGGGTGGTGATCGCCGGACCGACGACCTTGTGGTCGATTTTAAGCAGTCTGCAAATGGGCTTTCGGACCCTGGCCATCCAGAAGCGCTCCAGTGAGGTATGGAATCTGCTGGCGGCCGTGAAAACCGAGTGGACCAAATATGGGGATGTGCTCGATAATGTGCAGAAAAAACTGGAGCAGGCGTCCAAAACTATCGATCAGGCCAAAACGAGATCGAGGGCGGTAGATAGAAGATTACGCGATGTACAGGAGCTTCCACTTGCGGAGGCAGCTGTATTATTATCTCTTGAGGTGAGGGAAGAGGATGAGGTTGACAATGACTCGGCAGGACCTGATGCTGCCTGATGCTGATATAGGGACCAGCAGGTTTATGCCAAGAATAACGCTGGTACATATGATGAGCACAGTTGCTGTGAAGCGCATACTGCCAGGTATGATGCTGTTGTTGTTAGTCCTGTTGGGGCTGTTTACCGTGGAGGCTGCTGCCGAGCACAATTTTGTGGCAGATACCGGTCAGCAAAAATTTTACGATATGTCCGGCCAAGAGATAGATGATCCGGTGGCCGGTCAGCCGCTGTCTGGTCAGGATGCCCACTATCTTGGCCTGCAACCCGCCTATCAGCACAATAATAATCTAACGGTCACCGCACAGGCCAGTGGTTTGCTGTGGATGCAGGCTGATGATGGTATAGCCCGCACCTGGCAACAGGCTGTTGACTACTGTGCCTGTCTTACTTTGGCAGACGAGACTGACTGGCGTTTGCCGACCAGAGCCGAACTTGATTCCATTGTTGATTACGGCCGGTCATATCCGGCCATTAATCCGGTTTTTAGTTGTCAGGCCTCCTTTTACTGGTCTTCTGCTTCGTATGCAGGGGATCCCATATATGCATGGGGTATTTTTTTCAATGATGGTGGTGATCATTGGCTTGATAAAAAAAACAAATATTATGTCCGTTGTGTTCGCACTCACTTATGAGGTCGGTGCGTTAGAAACCCATGTAGATTGTTATTCTGCCATTTAGTCCAAAATAAAAAATAATCGTAGGGCCAAGAGAAATATGAAATTAATAGCGCACCAGCCGCACCCGCAGTCGCTGTGTCTCGGGCGGGCCAGACCGAGGACAAGAAGGCGGACCATCATGAGCAGTGTTCTTATCCTTCTGGCTGTTACATGCCTTTGCCCTCCTGCTCAGGCCATCGGCCCTTATAGTGCCGGCCATGATATCGTCCTTGATCAGGGAAGCGGTCTGGCTTGGCAGAAAAGCGATGACGGCACACCCCGTAACTGGCAGGAGGCCCTGGCCTATTGTCAAAATCTGGCTGTTGATTTGCAGAATGACTGGCGGTTGCCCAACATTCGGGAGTTGAAATCCATTGTTGCCATCAGCAGCTATTATCCTGCTATTGAGCCTGCTTTTAGCTGCCGTCCGGCATCTTACTGGTCGGCTACTACCGTAGCGGATTACCCGGCGTCGTCTGGCTGGGTTGTCTACTTTGCCAATGGCGATGATAATTGGGAAGAAAAAACCAAGAAAAATTACGTGCGTTGTGTCCGGGCTGGCTTGCCGGAAAAATAATGATCTTTATCGGCACAGGGCCATAATCGTCAGAAGGGCATATAGGCCCAGCCAGCTGAGGATGAAGGTGAGGAGCTGGGAACTATATCTGTTCTGTCGTTGCAGAAAGAACAGGGCCAGGATCAGGGTGGCGGGAAAGATGACCCCGGCCAGCAGAGAGGGAAGATAGCGGAGCAGTTCCTGCAGACCAAGAAAAAACCAGGGACCGTTGATATGCAATAGTCCCAATTGTTCCGGCTCAAAAGGGGCAGGGAGCAGCAGGCAGAAAAAAAGAATAAGAGCAGTCAGTAAGATATGCTGACGGAAAGAGGTCCGGTATTTACGTAAATGGTCCCAGGCCAGGAGGCCCCAGACGAGACCGAAGCCAATAATATGATTGACGTAGATCCGTTTCATGCCATCATCGCTAATAGAAAAAAGAAGATTATTCAAGCTGGAGCCCACAGCGGGAATAGCGAGAATGATATTTTCAGCAATGAGGCCGGCCGAGGAGCCGGTGCTGTCACCTCGTAAAACATAACCGGTAAAAAGCAGCAGCAGTCCTACCGGCAGCGTGGCGGTCAGTCTGATCCATTGAGCGCGGCTGTAGCTGTCGCTTTTGTTGTAGCTGACCCCAAAATGGATGAGGGAGAGCAGAAAAAACAGTTGGCTGGAATAAAAATGCAGTGAGCGGAAATAGTCGCCAAAAGGAACCAGCACATCAAGGGAGCTGGCGGAATAAAGCGGAGTGGCCGGGTCATACTGAAAGGCCACCAGTACCCCGGAGAGCACGGAGATAAAAAGCGAGATCAGGCACCAGGCGCCCCATTTAATCTCAGTTAAAGTCTCTTTTAGTATGCCGTTCATGGGGGTTTCAGAAATATCAGATGGTGACGATATAGCCGCCGGCATCGGCCAGTTTCTCAACCTTGAAATGAGGGAGCGGTCTTTTAGCCGGTCCCTGAATGACCTCGCCCTGGGGACTGAACCGGGATTGATGACAGGGGCATTCGAGAAGGCCTTCCTGCTCCCGATAGTTAATCTTGCAGCCCAGATGGGTGCATTGACGCGACACCACCCATGGTCCTTGCTCACCCTCAAAAAGAATGAAATCGGGGCCCAGATAAAAACCACCGGGCTTAAGAGTGGTTTTTATCTCAACCAGCCGGGCCTGCGTCGGCACCTTGAACCCGAGAAAGCGCAGAATAGGGTAGCAGAGAGCCAGCAGACCCAGGATAAAAAGAAAACGTCTGCGGGTGGGAGCCGGTAAATGAGGGCTTTTTGGGGACGGCATGACCAGTGGTTGGCTATATTGCCGGGATTAGCCCGGACATCAGGAAGAAAAAGTAGCTATCAGCAGTTCGTTCACGTGTGCCGGCACCAGTTCGCTGACATCACCCCCATGTCTGGCCGCCTCTTTGATGATGGAGGAACTGATATAAATCCAGCGAAAGGCGGGCATGAGAAAAAGAGTATCGACCTCTCTTTCCAGTTTACGATTCATCAGGGCCAGCTGGAATTCATAATCAAAGTCTGATACCGCCCGCAGGCCGCGGATAATGGCCTTGGCTCCCTGTTGCTTGGCGTAGTTAACAAGCAGGCCGGAGACGGCGGCCACTTCTATGCGCGAATAATCGGCTGGAAAACATTGCTTTACCATCTTGATCCGTTGCTCAAGGGTGAACAGTGGAATTTTGCCGGGATTAACGGCGATGGCAATAATCACCCGGTCAAAAAGATTCAAGGCCCGGTTGATGATATCAATATGGCCCATGGTGATGGGATCAAAAGTGCCGGGATAAATGGCAATGGTTGGTGCTAGAGTCATCAGTTCATCTCGGCCGCCAGTGGTTGATAAAACCAGAAGCCGGCTTCGCCATATTTACGTTGATCAACCAGGGCCAGCCTGGTCAATTTCTCCGGCAGGGCTTCTTTCGCGCGATCTTCCACCACCACCATTGTTTGTTTATGCAGGAGGGTACTGTTATCAAGGGCCAGCAGCAACTGTCTTGAGAGGCCTTGCGAATAAGGCGGATCAACAAAGATCAGATCAAAACCCTGGGTGCTGCGCATTTTTTCCGAAAAATAAGGCAGGCCCCGCCGGAGATCGTGTTTGAGCAAGGTCACCGGTTTGAGCGGCTCCGGATGAACAGTACCTTGTTGCAGCAGGCTTTGCTGATGATAGAGGGCGTCCATGCAGATCTGAATATTTTTGGTTATGAGTTCAAGGGCCTGGGGCAGGAAATCGACAAAGCAGACGCCTTCGGCCCCCCGGCTCAGGGCCTCAACTCCCAAGGCCCCGGTACCGGCAAAGAGATCGAGAACCTGGGCTCCAACTACTTGCTCACCCAGGATATTGAAGAGTGCTTCCCGGGCCCGATCAGAGGTGGGGCGAATGCTGTTGTTCCGGGCTGGCGGTGTAAAAAGTTTGCGGCCCTTGGCCCATCCGCTTATAATTCTCAATCTTTTAAGTTATTTATGGTTGGCAATAAAATATTCAGCGATCTGGACGGCATTAAGGGCCGCGCCCTTGAGGATGTTGTCGGAGACTACCCAGAGATTGATACCATTGGCGATGGATTCATCTTCACGGATGCGGCCCACCAGGGTCTCGAATTTACCCTCACAATCAATGGCCATTGGGTAACGACCAAGGGTCGGTTCATCTATGAGCTGGACGCCGGGGGCCTGGGCTAAAAGCTCCCTGACCTCGGCGGCGCTGATCTTTTCTCTGGTCTCGATATTCACCGATTCGGAGTGGCCATAAAAGACCGGCACCCGTACGGCAGTAGCGGTGATGCCGATGGTGTCGTCTTCAAAGATCTTCCTGGTCTCATTGACCATTTTCATCTCTTCCTTAGTGTAGCCGTTGTCAAGAAAGCTGTCAATTTGCGGCAGGCAGTTGAAGGCGATTTGATGGGGATAGACCTTGTGTTCCATGGCCTGGCCGGCGGCATAGGCATGCACCTGGGCCTTCAGTTCTTCTATGGCTTTGGCCCCGGTCCCGGAGACGGCCTGATAGGTGGAGATCACCAGTCTTTTAATGCCGACCTTGTCATGGATCGGTTTTAAGGCGACCAGCATCTGAATGGTGGAACAGTTGGGATTGGCGATAATACCCCGCTTGCTGTAGCGGGCTATGGCATGGGGGTTGACTTCTGGAACCACGAGAGGGATTTCGGGATCCATACGGAAGGCACTGGAGTTGTCAATAACCACTGCTCCGGCGGCGGCCGCGGCCGGGGCAAAGTCGAGAGACCGCGAGGCTCCGGCCGAAAAAAGGGCGATATCAATGCCGGTAAAGGCCTCTTTGGATAGAAGCTGGACGGTCAGTTCCTGGCCGGCAAAGGTGATCTTTTTACCCACAGAACGTTCGGAGGCCAGAAGCCTTAATTCCTTAATGGGAAAGTTTTTGCGCTGTAAAACATCCAGCATGGCCCCACCAACGGCTCCGGTCGCACCGGCGATGGCAACGTTATATTTTTTTTGTTCACTGCTCATTGTAATTTCCTTATGAATAGGCTGATATTTCGGAGCTTTAAGCTCTCAGGTCTTGTTTTTATTTTTTTAGGACAAATGATCCTGCTGGGCTGGTGGGTTTTTCTTTAGTCTGCTAATCTTGCTGACAATGGCCATGGCCGGTCCTGATGCAATGTAAAGCAGGCAGATGGCAAAGAGCATGATCTCATGTTCCGCGGCAATCAGGATAAAGATCAGCAGCAGGCCGACCAGGATTTGAAAGGTCCTGAATCTGCCCACCGCTGGTTTTTTAAAGCTGAGGTATCTGTGGGTCGACACCATCAGGTAGGAGAGCAGATAGACCAGGAGCAACAGGGAGATATGTTTGACCTCACCGACAATGCCGAGATAATGGCTGAACAGGACGCTGGTGACGATCATAGCGGCCGCCGCCGGGCAGGGCAGACCGACAAAATCTTTATTTTCCGATTTAGAATCCTGAGAGTTGAAACGGGCCAGCCGCAAGGAGGTCATGGCCACGTAGAGAAAGGCAGCCAGCCAGCCATAGCGGCCATATGGATGCAGAGCCCAGAGGTAAGCCATAAGGGCCGGAGCAACACCAAAGGAGACCATGTCGCACAGTGAATCCAGCTCGACCCCGAATTGACTGGTGGTTCTGGTCAATCGGGCGACCCGGCCGTCAAGACCGTCAAAGATGGCCGCAACCAGTATGGCTACCGCTGCGGTCTTGAAATCTTTATTTACCGAGGCGATCATGGAATAAAAGCCAAAGAAGAGACAGGCCAGAGTAAACATGCATGGCAGGGGATAAAACTTGGAGCTTGTTTCCGGTTGATTATCTGGCATGAAAGATTCCTCCTGTGAGGATGACTTCAAAATGAAAGGAGCTGTCCTGATTTATTGGTGCAGGTGCGGCCCTGACAGCTTCAGGGAAGATAGCCAATAATCGTTTCGCCGGCTCTTACTTTCTGGCCGACTTCAACTTCAAGTTGAGTTTGGGTGGGGATATAGAGATCAACCCGGGAACCAAAACGGATCAGGCCGAAACGCTCGCCGCGACGGATCTGATCGTCGGCTTCAAGCCAGCAGACGATCCTTCTGGCAATCAATCCGGCTACCTGGACAAAGGCCAGGCGGTGGCCACTGGTACTTTTCAGGATGGTGGCACAATATTCATTGTGGAGGGCGCCGCGATCACTGTCAGCTGAATAGAATTTACCGGGGAAGTAGATGATTTTTTCAACGATGCCGCTTATCGGAATCCGGTTGACATGGACATTAAATACGTTCATGAAAATTGATATTTTATAAACTTGCCCCAGCAGGTACTGATCATCAATGATCTTTTCGATCAGGATGACCTTGCCGTCAGCAGGTGAAATCAAGGCATCTTCGCTGATGGGTCCGATGCGCTCCGGATCACGAAAGAAACAAATGATAAAAGTGGTCAAGGCCAAGGCTGGCAAAGCCAGGAGAGGGTAGCCTAAAATAGCGACAATTAAAGTAACAAAGGCGCTGAAGGCAATAAAGGGATACCCTTCCTTGGCGATCGGGATCTGGGGTGTTTTCATTTTTTACTGGCCCGGGCCATGGCTATAGTGCCGGTACGGACGATCTCCTGGATACCGATCGGTTTCAGAATATCAATGATGGCCTGGACCTTGGAAGCCGAGCCGGTGACCTCAACCGCATAAGATTTGGGGCTGACATCCACGACCTTGCCGCGGAAGATATCAATGACCCGCAAGACTTCAGCTCTGGTCTGGGCTTCGGCCTTCACCCGGATCAGAACCATTTCCCGCTCCACATATTCGCTGTCACTGATATCAGTGACCTTGATGACATCGATGAGCTTATGCAGCTGTTTAGTGATCTGTTCAATAATAGCCTCGTCGCCGCGAGTGACCAGAGTCAGGCAGGAGATGCTTGACTCGAGCGTCTCAGCGACACTGAGGCTTTCAATATTAAAACCGCGGCCACTGAAGAGACCGGTAACTCTTGACAGCACTCCCGGCTTATTTTGAAGAAGTACGGAAATTGTATGTTTCATCTATTTGTCCTGTGCAGAATATATGTGGTGACAACCGCCCTGTAAAGGCTGGAATTAGAAACGATTTCTTGCCTGTTTTCTGATAGTAACGCTAATAAAAACAGGCGGCTAGACCAGCAGCATATCGGTGGTGGCCTTTCCTGCCGGGACCATTGGAAACACACATTCTTCCCGAGCAATGACAAAGTCCATCATGACAGTATTATCCGTGGCCAGAGCCTCTTTGATCACGGCCTCAACTTCGCTCTTTTTGGTGGCCCGTAAGCCGACTGCCCCGTAAGCCTGGGCCAGCATGACAAAATCAGGTGTTACTTCCATTACGGTCCCGGCGTAGCGTTTATTATAGAAAAGCTCCTGCCACTGCCGCACCATGCCCAGATAATTATTGTTGAGGATGGCGACTTTGACCGGACACTTATACTGTTTGGCGGTGGCCAGCTCCTGGATATTCATCTGGATGGAGCCGTCACCGGCGACATCGATCACTGTCTTATCAGGAAAGGCCATTTTGGCGCCGATGGCGGCCGGCAGTCCATAACCCATGGTCCCCAGTCCACCTGAGGTGGCCCATTGCCGTGGTTTGTTGAACTTGTAAAACTGGGCGGCCCACATCTGATTCTGACCGACCTCGGTGGTGATAATGGCATCCCCGTGGGTGAGCTTGTCCAGCATTTCGATGACATATTGGGGTTTGATGATTTCCCCTTCATCAATATAGCACATGGGATGTTTCTTCGTCCATTCATCAATGGTCGCCAGCCAGGGTTCATGGCTGGCTATGATCTGATCCCGGTTGAAATCCGCGGAATTATTAAACCAGGTATTGATAGCAAGCAGGGCATTTTTGCAATCGGCAACAATAGGGATATCAACCTTGACATTTTTACTGATCGAGGTGGGATCAATGTCAATATGGATGATGGTGGCATGAGGGGCAAAGGCATCGAGGCGGCCGGTAACCCGGTCATCAAAACGGGCACCGACGGCAATCAGCAGATCACTGTGGGCCACGGCCATATTGGCGGTATAGCTGCCATGCATGCCGAGCATGCCCATGGACAGAGGATCGCTGCCCGGAAAGCCGCCAAGACCCATCAGGGTCATGGTCACCGGGATATTGAGTTTTTTGGCCAGTTCGGTCAGCTCTTCGCTGGCATTGGATAAAATGACGCCGCCGCCGACATAAAGCACCGGGTTTTTGGCCTTCAGAATTTTTTTACAGGCCTTCTCTATCTGGCCTGGATGCGGCTCATAGGTCGGTTGATAGTTCTGCATCCTGATCGGCTTTTTCTCAGTAAAGTCAACCATCTTGGCCACAACATCTTTGGGCAGATCGACCAGCACCGGCCCGGGACGACCGGTACGGGCGATATGGAAGGCCTCGCGCAGGGTGGGGACCAGGTCTTTGACATCTTTGACCAGATAGTTATGTTTGGTGCAGGGGCGGGTGATGCCGACGATATCCACTTCCTGGAAGGCATCGTTGCCGATCAGGGCGGTGGGCACCTGGCCGGTCAGGATGACCAGGGGGATCGAATCCATATAAGCGGTGGCAATGGCGGTGACCCCGTTGGTCGCACCCGGGCCGGAGGTGAGGAGGGCAACCCCTACTTCGCCGGTGACCCTGGCCAAACCGTCAGCGGCATGGACAGCGCCTTGTTCATGCCGGACCAGAACATTGGTTATTTCCGAATCCATCAGGGCATCATAGAGATCAATGACGGCACCGCCGGGAAAACCGAAAATAATTTTTACCCCTTCTTCCTGAAGGCAGCGTATAATGGCTTGGGAGCCGCTAATTTTTTCCATGAAGCCTCTTCCTCTCAATTATTGATATTTCTCAGAAAGTTATCGGTTAAAGTCTGCAATTTGTTTTTAATTATAAATACATAGTTTCAATTTATTAAAAGCCGGATGATATATGGAAAAGTCTTTCAGGCCTTAAAAATGATCACTGAAAATATGCAGAGTCACAGAATATATATCTATGATAGGCCTAATGTCAAGAATGAAGAGCTTATGGAGATATTCCTGAGATGGTTAGCTGTGAAAACCTGCTTGACAATAATTCACTAACGAGTTTATTTTATTCCCACATTTATTAATTTCCTTGACGGGTTATAATGTCCCAACAGGCCGCGGTGCAAGCCCCGGCCTTTTTTTATTCTCTTAAAGGGTTCTCTGGTGGAAACCATCTTAAGAAAGGAGTACAAGCTCATGAATCCTGATGCAGTGCGAAAATATCGTCCTTATCCGGGCCTGCCGCTGCCGGAGCGGACCTGGCCGGAAAAGACCATCACCAAGGCCCCTGACTGGTGCAGCGTTGATCTGCGGGACGGCAACCAGGCCCTGGTGCAGCCCATGAGTCTTGATGAGAAGATGGAGTTTTTTCAGCTGCTGGTCGAGATCGGCTTTAAGGAAATCGAGATCGGCTTTCCCTCAGCCTCCCAGGTCGAGTTTGACTTTGCCCGGCTGCTCATTGAAGAAGGACTGATCCCTGATGATGTGACCATCCAGATCCTGACGCCGGCCAGGGAGCAGCTGATTAAAAGAAGCTTTGCGGCCTTGCAAGGGGCACACAAAGCCGTTGTCCATCTCTATAATTCCACCTCCACCCTCCAGCGGCGCGTGGTCTTTCAGATGAGCCGGGCGGAGATTACGGCTTTGGCCATCGAGGGGGCCCGGCTGATCGGCGCCGAGGCAGCCCGTTATCCGGAGACCTCGTTTCGCTATGAATATTCGCCGGAAAGTTTTACCGGCACGGAACCGGGCTTTGCCCTGGAGATCTGTGAAGCGGTCATGGGAGTGTGGCAACCGACGCCGGAGCAGCCGATGATTATCAATCTGCCGGCCACCGTCGAGATGGCGACTCCTAATATTTATGCCGATCAGATTGAATGGTTCTGCCGTCATCTCCAGCAACGGGATTGTGCCATTATCAGTCTGCATGCCCATAACGATCGGGGCTGTGCGGTAGCAGCCACTGAGCTGGCCCTGATGGCCGGCGGTGATCGCGTTGAGGGCACCCTCTTCGGCAATGGGGAGCGGACCGGCAATGTCGATATCATCACCCTGGCCCTCAATATGTTTACCCAGGGGGTTGATCCGGGACTCAATCTCCATGATATCAACCGGGTGATCACGGTCTCCGAGCGGGTGACCCGGATTCCGGTCCATGTCCGTCATCCTTATGCCGGCGAGTTGGTCTATACCGCCTTTTCCGGTTCCCATCAGGATGCCATCAATAAAGGCATGGCGGCCTGTGATGCCGCCACGGACGGGATCTGGGCCGTCCCTTATCTGCCCATTGATCCCCGCGATGTCGGGCGGAGCTATGAATCTATTATCCGCATCAACAGCCAGTCGGGCAAGGGTGGGGTCGCCTGGATCATGGACCGGGAGTTTGGTTTCCAGATGCCCAAGGAGATGCATCCGGAATTCGGGGCCGTCATCCAGCAGGTCACAGAGCGTGAAGGCCGAGAATTGCAGATGGCCGAGCTCTGGGAGGCCTTCAAGGAAGAGTATCTGGCGGTGGCCCGGCCTTACGGCCTGATTTCCTTTAATGTGCTGAAGCGGCATGTCGATGCCGAGGCCGAGCGCTCCTCAGCCGAGGTCGAGGCCGTAATCAGTATTAATGGCAAGCCGCAAGAGTTTTCAGCCAGCGGCAATGGCCCGCTTGACGCCTTTTGCAGCGCCCTGAAGCAAGGCTTAGGCTGTGAATTTACGCTGTGCGGTTATCATGAGCATGCCCTGACCAAAGGCTCCGGTTCCAAGGCCGTGGCCTATATCGAAACCGAGTATCCCGATGGCCGAAAATTCTGGGGCGCCGGGGTTGATACCGATATCATCATTGCCTCGATCAAGGCGATGCTCAGCAGTTTGAACCGTGCTTTTCGCTCGTCATGAAAGCTCAATACTACCAATCTCTGTAAAAATCGGGCACAATACTTATAAGGGTCCTTGAAAAATGGTCTTTTCGCCCACACTCGGCGTTATGCTCAAAATTTTATCCTCGGAATATCAAATATATGCCTGCGGTAAAATTTTTCACATGCCTTGATTGTGAACGAAAATCCTCATTGTTCAAGACACCCTTAAGAGGACAGCCAAGAAGTAAAAAAGCCCGGTTCTACTAAAAAAGGAGAACAGAATGAAGATATTGCATCTCAGTGAATCAAAGGTGTTTGACGAGAAGGGGTTAAAGCGCTTTCTGCTCCATGATTCACNNTATTTCAGGATCTTGAATTTCAACCTGCAGGCCGGCCAGATCTTTCCGGTGCATCGCCATCCCGCAGAGGGGCAGGTCAGTATTCAGGTTATTGACGGCAGCGGCCAGTTTCTGGGCGACAATGAGACAGCAATTCCTGCCATGGTCGGTGATATTCTGGTCAGTGATATTGATGAGCCGCATGGGGTCAAGGCCGATACCGATATGCGGATCCTGGTGACAATCGCCCCGCCTTTTTGAGAAACCATGATCCGTCTTTCGAGAACGATTGACCTGGCAGATCCCTTATTTTTTCATGCCCAACTCAGCCAGGTAAGCTTGAATGTCCTGGCGGCTGAGCAATATGCCGGTTAAGGTTTTACCGGCACTCTTCAGGGTGGGAATAAAACGCACCCCATCCTGCCAGGCCCGCAGAGGATGGGTGGCAATGTCCACTTCTTCAACCGTGATCTCAGGATTATCAGCGATTAACTCATACAGAGTTTTACGGGCCAGGTGGCACCGTGGTCAAAGGGCTGACCGGTAGAGCACTATATTGATCACTGGCTTCCTGTCTTGCTGGAGTTTAAGGGAGACGGCTGCATTGTCAGGGCAATCTTCACAAGAAATACAGTCCTAACCCCGATGAACGGGATAAGTGCCTTTCGCAGATTATTCTCTTGCAAAAAAAAACAAGAAAATAATCTGTAAGGCACTAAAAAAGGGCAATGAAGGCAATTGACATCATCTGGGCGGCAGGATACACCATAAGAAGGGGATTATTCAAGACCTTGTCAAATTTGTTTATGAACTTTTCCTGTCAGGTACTTTAAATGCATCCTTCTTCCGTGCTCACCTTCATTACCGATTTACGTTTCCTCGAGCATGACACCGGCGGTGAGCACCCGGAGATGCCGGCCCGCCTGCAGGTTATTCTGGCGGCCTTGCAACAGAATGAGTCATTTGCCTCCTTAAAGTCGCAGGACAGTCGGCTACCCGACCGTAAATGGCTGCAGACGGTCCACGATGAGGAGTGGCTCTTTCGTTTTGAAGAAGCGGTGCTCTCCGGCAAGACCTCGATCGATCACAGCGACAATCAGATCTGCTATGATTCCTATGAGGTGGCCGCCCTGGCCGCCGGGGCCGGCCTCAAGGCCATTGACCTGCTGGAGCAGGGTCTGACCCAACAGTCATTTTGTCTGGTGCGGCCGCCAGGTCATCATGCCGAGCGGGTCCGGCCTTTTGGCTTCTGTTTTTTTAATAATTGTGTGGTCGCTGCCCGCTACTGGCAACAGCAATACGGCCGCCAGCGAATAATGGTCTTCGATTTTGATGCTCATCATGGCAATGGCATCCAGTCGGCTTTTGAGCGGGAGGCGGATTCGTTATATATCAGCATCCATGAGCATCCCAGTTTCAGTTATCCGGGTACCGGCTACAGTGACGAACAAGGTTTTGTTGACGGTCTTGGTTCTATCCTTAATCTGCCGCTGGCCCCCGGGGCCGGTGATGATCAGTTTCTGGCGCTGCTCCATGGCCAGGTGGCCGCCAAGATTGCCCAATGGCAACCCGACGCCATGATTGTGGCGGCAGGATTTGACGGTCATTGGGCCGATGAGATGTCAGGCCTGCTTTATAGCACCGGCTTATATCAGGAAATCGGCCGCACTGTCCGCCAGTGGAGCAATCTTTACTGCGGTGGCCGCTTGTTATCCATTCTGGAGGGGGGATATGAACTGACGGTGCTGGGAGAATCGGTGGAGGCATATGTGCAGGGTCTGTTGTCCCGTTAAAGGATGCCTTGAAAAATGGTCTTTTTGCCCAAACTCGGCGTTATGCTCAAAATTTTATCCTCGGAATAGCAACTATATGCCTGCGGTAAAATTTTTCACATGCCTTGATTTTGAACAAAAAACCTCATTTTTCAAGACACCCTAAAGACAATAGTCTCGGTCAGGATCATTAATTCTAACTTATAGGATCAATGCCATGTATATATCCAGATATATGATCAAAGAACCATTGACGGTTACGCCTGAGATGTCTCTGCCTGAGGCCAGGCGTTTGTTGACTGAAAATAACTTCCGCCATCTGCCGGTAGTTGATCGCGAGGGACAACTGGTCGGCATGATCAGTGATCGGGATCTGCGTTCGGCCTATCCGTCGTCCATGCTTTCGGAAAGTGAGCGCCTGCTGGTCTATGAACAGGTGGCCAAGGCAGTCGTGGCTGATATCATGAGCACGGACTGTATCAGCTTGACGCCGGAGTCGACCCTGGATGATGCCCTGCTCCTTTTTGATCGTGAGCGGATGGGGGCCTTGCCGGTGCTGGACGATGGCCGGGTGGTGGGCATCCTGTCGAGCCGGGACCTGCTGGCGGCCTATAAGGAGCTTTTCGGCATAGGCGAAAAAGGCTCAGTCCTGCTGGCCATTGAGGATGACGGCCAGGGACGGCCTAAATCC
>DIKT01000081.1 GCA_002424635.1 Desulfobulbaceae bacterium UBA5611 | reverse complement strand
TGGCCTGGCTCTTTGCCCTTTTTACTGCCTTGGCGACCTTCGGGATCGGCAATATGACCCAGGCCAATGCGGTAGCCACCATTTTTCAATCAACCTTTAACATCGAACCCTGGATCACCGGCACGGTGCTGATGCTGCTGACCGGCCTGGTTATTCTAGGCGGCATTAAATCCATCGGCCGTTTCACCTCTTTTGTGGTACCATTCATGATTGTTGGTTATACCGGTACCGCCTTGGTGGTCCTGGCATTTAATGCCAACGAAGTTCCCCATGCCTTTGGCCTTATTTTCTATCATGCCTTCAACCCGGCGGCAGCTTCCGGCGGCTTTGCCGGCTCGGTGGTTGCGGCTTCCATGCGCTACGGCATTGCCCGTGGTGTCTTTTCCAATGAGTCAGGTTTGGGCTCTGCTCCTATTGCCGCCGCCGCCGCACGGACCTCTGACCCGGTCAAGCAGGCGTTGGTGAGCATGACGCAAACTTTTATAGATACTCTAGTGGTCTGCACCATAACTGCGTTGGTGATCCTGACTGGTCAATCCTGGCTGGATGGCATTGCCCCGGGCCAATTGACCAGCACTAGTTTCGGCGAGACCTTAGGCCAGGCAGGGGTGATGTTTGTCGCTGTAGCTACGGCTCTTTTCGCCTATTCAACCCTGATCGGCTGGAATTATTACGGAGAAAAGGCGGTCGAGTATCTGGCGGGCCGACGGGCCATAGCCCCTTACCGGGTGGTCTTTGTCACCGTGGTGATTGTAGGAGCCATGATGAATCTGGAATTCGTCTGGAATTTTTCCGATCTTATGAATGGGATGATGGCGATTCCTAATATCATCGGTTTGCTGGTGCTCTCTAAAGTAGTAAAGGCTGAAACCGAACGCTACTTCAAGGGGTAGTTAGGTCCAGCCGCCCGGCTTGCCGTGACAATGGCAAGGCCGCTGTCAACATAGTACTATAGCTTAGTATATAATCTGGAGGATCATAATATCGGAAATGTCAGCGGTAATATCGGGGGGTTGAAAAAGCATCAACTGGCGGCTCTTGAGCGGCTGGGTAGTAAACGAGTGGCCCGAGACAAGATTATTTCTCCCGAGCTGGCCAAGGCCCTCTGTCAGCTTTCTTTTGAGATGAACCGGCAGATCGGGCTGCTTATTTCCCGCTCAGGAAAGATCGAACAAGTGGTGGTGGGGGAATTTAAAGGGATCATGATCCCCCGCCTCGGATTTGTCCGCAGTGCCGGCGGACGCTTGAAAGGACTGCGTCTGATTCATACCCATCTGGCCGGCGAGGAGATCAGCAATGAAGATCTGATGGATCTGCTGTTTTTGCGCCTGGATCTGCTTTCGGTATTGACAATCAGCTCGGAAGGGCTGCCGGAACGTATGTCTTCTGCTCATTTACTGGCAGAGGCTGCAGAGGGTAAAAGCTGGGCCTTTCTGGAACCAATACATCCAGCGGCGCAAAAGGATTCTTTTATTGATTTTATTGAAGATCTTGAAGGTGAGTTTGCCCGTCTCCAGACTACCAATGTGGTGGATAAGGGTCAAGATCGAGCTATTTTGATCAGTGTCACCACTGATGCTCAGCAGCGGGCCGAAGAATCTCTGGCCGAGTTGGCTGAGCTGTGCCGCTCTGATAATATTCTGGTCCTCGACACCGTACTCCAGAAGAGTAGAAAGATAAATCCCCGCCTGATTATTGGCAAAGGTCGACTGGCGGAGATCATGATCAAGGCCCTGCAGCTGGATGCCAACCTGCTCATCTTCAATCAGGAGTTGAATCCATCCCAGATTCGTTCAATAACCAATTATACCGAGATGCGTGTGATCGACCGCACTCAGCTGATTCTTGATATCTTTGCCCACAGGGCCTTGAGCCGTGAAGGGCGACTGCAGGTAGAGATGGCCCAGTTAAAATACATGCTGCCCCGTCTCTCCACCCGAGATGATGCGCTCTCCCGTTTGAGTGGCGGTATCGGCACCAGGGGTCCTGGTGAGACCAAGCTTGAGACCCATCGCCGCCGTATTGATGATCGTCTGGCCAGACTAACCAAGGACTTGGAACATGTGGGGCAGGAGCGCTACCGGCGCCGTGCCACCCGCCGGAAGAAGGAATTGCCGGTGCTCTCACTGGTGGGCTATACCAATGCCGGCAAATCAACTCTGCTCAATACCCTGACCAATAGTAATATCACAGCCGAAGATAAACTTTTCGCCACCCTTGATCCCACCAGCCGTCGATTGCGCTTTCCGCATGAAATGGAAGTGATAGTGACCGATACCGTGGGCTTTATCCGCCATCTGCCCGCCGATTTGTTGCAGGCCTTCGCGGCTACTCTTGAGGAATTACAGGAGGCGGATCTGCTGGTCCATGTTATTGATCTGTCAAACCCGGGTTTCAGAGAACAGATGCAGGTGGTTGATGATCTGTTGCGTGAACTGGAGCTTGACGCCATTCCCTGCCTTAAGGTCTTTAATAAAATTGACAGCGACCATGTCGGTGAGCAGCTGCTATCCTATGGCCGAGAAAATGGAGTGGTGCTCTGCGCCCTCGATGCCGGCACCTTTGCTCCTTTTCTGGAACGAGCCGAGCAGATGATGGGAAAAATTCTGCAATAAAACTGTGAGCAGGGAATTAATAAAAACAAGGGAACTTTGCACCTCTTAAAAATTCTGTGAATTGTCGATCTTTGATATTGAATATGGCTTGTAGCGCTGTTCTCTTTTGCTAATTAAGCCTGTCGTC
>DIKT01000069.1 GCA_002424635.1 Desulfobulbaceae bacterium UBA5611 | reverse complement strand
GAGATAAAATGGTGTTCCAAAACAATGTCACCATCAATGAGGATCAGATAGTCACCTGTTGCTTTGGCGATGGCCTTATTGCGGCTGCGGGCCAGCCGGAAGCCCTTATTCTGTTGCCAGGAGTGAATCAAGGGGATAGGAGAGCTTTTTGCTAATCTGTCGAGAGTATCTCTGGTCGTCTGGTCAGAGCCATCGTCGGCGATAATGATTTCATCCGGCAGACGGGACTGTTGAAAAACACTGAGCAGAGAAAGTTCCAACGCTTCTTTCCAGTTATAGGTTGTGATGATAAGTGATGTGCGCATAATCAGGATTGGAAGATTTATGTTGAGCGGAGAAGGCCGCTGCGGAGAATTGTGTTGCTTACTTTTTCCACGGTGATATTCCTCATGCATGTCCAATGACTACATGGCTTCTGGCGGTAACAGGGAATACATGGCAGCTGTTCCTGGATGACCTTATGGCTGGGCCGCTCTTCTGTTGGTTTGTCAATGAGCTGTTTATTGTAGGGGCCTGTTCTGATCGGATTGGCTGGGCCGAAGATGGCAAAAACCGGAATGTCCAGGGCTGCCGCGATATGCATAGGACCGGTATCGTTGGAGATAAAAAATTGGGACTTGGCAATCACTGCCATAAGTTCCTTGAGCCCTGTTTTCCCGGCCAGATTGATGGCCTTCCCCTTGCTGGCTGCCACTACCGCCGCTACCACTCCGGCGTCGGCCTTAGTGCTGATAACTACAGAAGGCAAAGGCAGGCTGGCGGCCAAGGCGCCAAAACGTTCAGCAGGCCAGCGGTTTGCCTCTTTACCGGCCGAGGGCGCTATAACACAAAAATGCTCAGGGAGTGACGAGAGCAGGGGGATGTCAGCATGATAAGGTGGCAGCGGCTGGCTGATCTGCGAGGTCTCACAGCCCAGAAGAGCAGCTAGCTTGAGATAACGGTCAATAGCATGGATCTGGCTGCCGCCTGCAATTTTGTGAGTATAAAAAAAAGGGCTGCCTTCATCAGAGTCAGAAAAGCCCAGCCTATAACGGGCTCCAGCGGCAAAGGTGACCAGGCCGCTGCGCAGGAGTCCGGACAGATCAATGGAGACATCAAATTGTTCGGCAGCCAGTGCCTTTCTGAAGTTATTAATTTCCGGAATGATTTTGTGGAAACGGCTGAGTTGTTTCCATCTTTCTTTATCCATGATCCATAATTTATTAATCATGGCATGACCTTCCAGAAAGGTGTGCAGTCCCCTGGCTACCACCCAGTGGATCTCAGCCGCTGGGAATTTGCTCCGTAGAGCAGCCAGAAAAGGCAGAGTGTGGACAATATCACCAAGGGCACTGGGCTTGATGATCAGGATCTTGGCCGGCGGTTTGCTAAAACTTATGGATGGTGGTGTGGGAGTCATGAATATTTTTATATCTTCATTTGGGACGTAAGGCCGGATAGAGTGCTTTTATATCAGCAATATGCTGGCTGACAGTCAGCCGATGTCTGCCGGCAAAATTGGCCATTACAGGCAATGTCTTACTCAGTTGTCTGATGGTGTTGGCGATGGTCTCCGGTTGGTTATTGTCCAGAATAATGCCGTCTTGTTCTGATAGTAATTCTGCCGCTCCTACCTCCTTGGTGGTAATGACCGGGGTCCCGCATTGCAGAGATTCGGGGATGACCAGTCCGAAGGCCTCATAGTGAGAAGGCAGGATGGTATAATCCACTGCACTATAGACAGGGGCTAGATTGGTAATATAGCCGATATAGCGGACGTTAGCCGGGATTTTTCGCGGTAATTTACTGCCTGCCACCAATAGTTCAAAGTGATCAGGGTCAAGCTGGCTGAAGGCCAGCAGCAGTTGCTGTAAACCTTTGCATTTATGGCCGCAGGAAGGCAGCAGCAAGGTGAGCTTGGCGGCAGAGATATTGAATTGAGCCCGGATGGCTGCTACTGTCTGGTCATCGGCTGGAAAAAAATTGTCAATATCAATGGGCGGATACAGGACTTTGATCTTCTCCTCTGCCACCTGGTAATTGGTGATAATCTCGCGGGCAATGGTCCGGGAGTGGGCCATGATAAGCGGGACTGCTGTAAACATCTTTTTTTCACAGGCGATCTCGATTTTATCATGAAACCAGCGAAACAATGATGTGCGCCTGACCCGCTTGACCACCTCTGGATGGACACCGCCGCAGATGGCGATATCCTGACAGCTGGTGCGGGTCAGACTCAGCGAGATATCATATTCTTCTTTGTGGAAAGTGGTATTACAGCGGTACAGAAAGAGATATTTTTTCCAGCGTCCGGGCAGGGGTGGGATTGTTATCTGCCGTATGGCGCAGCCGAACTGGGCGGCCAGTGGCCGGTCCACTTCATAGGTGTGGACGGTAACCTCATCGCCGGCCGCCAGAAAACCCTTGATCAGCAGGAGCATGTAAGCTTCCATGCCGCCACCCCGGGAGAACTGGTTATGAATGATGGCAATCTTCATGGCAGGGTAGACGGGGCTTGGCTCGGTTTAAGGGCATTAATTCTGGTCACAAATTGTTGCTCGATGCTCTTGAGCTGCCGCAGATAGAAAAATTTCTTAATAGGACTGTTGGGCAGCAGGTGTCGGGCCATGGTCTGTCTGTTGCTGAATTTGAATTGCAGCTCCGCCAGTGGGAAACCGGTGATTGCCGGCTCCGCATAGCGGGCCATGGCCGCCAGGTTTTTAAGCCGCCAATGGGCCGCATTATGGCCATGGCCCTGCTTCTTCCTAAAGAGCTTTTTATTCCGGCGCACCATATTTTTGACGGCGGCCGAGCTCTTGGAAAAACTGCCGGAACCCTGGTGATAGACAAAGACATCTTCGGTAATCATCAGCTGCATGCCGGCCTTGACGGCCCGGTAATTAAAATCGGTATCCTCGTAATAGCCCAGGCCAAAGGCCTCATCCAGTCCGTGGAGCCGATTATACACATCTCGGCGGATAACCACACAGAAAAAACTTAAGATATCGGTTGGATAATGGCAGCCGTTGGAGTGGGCACACCAGGCAGCGCCTTCCTTCAGGATTTCTTGGACAGTCGTGCCCCTGGTATGGATCTGCTGGTCATTACCGGTCTGATTGCTGACAGGTCCCAGCATGGACCAGTCGGGATGCTCATGCATGAGCTCCACCAGGCGGGGAATGGCTCCGCAAGGAACGTGGGTGTCACTGTTTAAGAGAATGAAGAGGTCCGTTGAGGCCGCCTTAGCACCGGTGTTATTGCCAGCGCTGTAACCGCTGTTAGTCTCCTTTAAAATCAGGCGGAGTCGCGGGTCTTGTCCGGCCGCCGCCATAAGCGCATCTTGGGTTGACTGATCTGACTGATTGTCGACTACAATTATTTCCATGGCACTGGTCTCTGCAGCCAGACTTTGCAGGCAGGGACCAGTGGTCTGAGCAAAATTATTATAGCTGATGATGATAATACTACACTGCGGTTTCATGATTCATCAGTAATTGCTGGATCTGATTGCTGCACAGGAAGGGGAGGTTGGCCCTGATTTTGAGCTCCGGCCAATCCCACCAGGCCAGTTGCAGTAGGCGGCCTATGGTAGGGTCGTCAAAACGTTTTTTCACTTCCCGGGCCGGATTGCCGGCCATGATGGTATATGGCGCGACATTGCTGCTCACTACGGCCTGGGCGCCGATAACGGCGCCGCTGCCAATAGTGACTCCGGACAGGATGGTGGCACCATAGCCGATCCAGACGTCATGGCCAATGATAATATCGCCTTTGGAGGCGGGGTGTCCCTTAATGGCTGCCGCTTCCGGCCATTTTTCCGGGAAGGCGGTGAAGGGATAGGTTGTTACCCAGTCACTACGGTGATTACCGCCGAGAATAATGGTTACCTGGTCGGACAGGGAACAGAAGCGGCCTATGATCAGGCGGGTGGTCTGGTCAAATTGGAGAATGGTGGGTTCGCCGTAAGTATGATTGCCAATTGTATAGGTGGGGCCGGTAAGAAGGTCGCAGGTGAGGGCATGCTTTTTTTTGCGGGCAAAAAACATAATTTATCTCAGCGCACTGATTTTAGCTTTATAGACAAACTGGGTGGCCAGAAAATTTTTGAACAAATCCGTATAGGCCCGCCGGAGACGCATGCCGATAAAGGGGATCAGGCGCAGCAGGTCGGAAGGAGCGAGGATGCGGGTGTCAAAGAGGATCTTGAAGGGACAGATATCCTCAAAGGTATAACCAAAATCGACCACGGTATAGCCATTGTCTTCCAGGAGCCGGCGAAAGCTTTTGATAGTAAAAAAACGAAGATGAGTCCGGTCAAAAATCCCGTAATCTTCATAGGTCCATCTGCCCAGCAGGATCTGCAGCCGGCATTTCCAGTGGACGATACTGCAGGTGGAGATGACCAGATAGCCGTCGGGGTTGAGCAGGCCCTTGAGGATACTCAGGGTGGCACCCGGGTCGGCAATATGTTCGATCACCTGGGACATGAAAATGGTATCAAAAAAGCCGTGTTCTCTGGTGTAGGCTAAGAGCTGCTCCTGAGTCTCTTGCGAGTCTATCAAGCCGGTTATAACCTTTAAACCTCTTGCTCTGGCCAGTTCCGCCTGTGCGGCCACAGGTTCTACTCCCAGGATCCGGCAGTGCTTGTCATGGGTCAGGTATTCCGTCATATAACCGGTGGCACAACCAATCTCCAGAACATGACTGTTTGCCGCAATCATCTCCAGTTGCAGCCGGTCGATGTTGTTCTGATGCAATGTTTGAAAATCAATATGATCCTGGTGATATTTGATCATGGAGGCTGGTACCGGGAAAATTTGTAACTACTCAGGTTGGTTAGACTGTAGTCTATTAGGGTTACGCAAAGAACGAATCAAGGCCCCCAACACCTTTTCGGTCTCTAAAATTTTTGAGTCATAGCCGGTAAAACTCTTTTCATCAAAGTCAAAGTATCCTAATCGCTTCGATAAGGTAAACTGATAGCGTAACTCCCTTAAAGATGCAAACGCGATTTCAAGAAAACGGAGAAACTCAGTCTGGCTTTCACGTGCGCATCCTTCCACTATGTTCGAAGGAACCGATACAGCTGATCTTCTCATTTGCGAAGTCAATCCATATATTTCTTCTTTGGGGAAGGTTCTTGTTCCTCGATAGGTAAGAATCGCAACTTCATCGGCCAGTTCAAATGCTCTGAGCTTGGCGTGATCTCGCATGTTTCCCTCGGCCTTATCCAATTTAAGCCTAACAGTCTAAAAGACTACAGACTATCTACCTTGAGCAGTTACAAAAAATCAATTCTGGTATTGAATGTTATAGAGCGTCTCGTATTCACCATGCAGATCGAGCAGGAACTCATGGCTGCCTTCTTCCACAATAATACCATTTTTAACCACAATAATGCGGTCGGCATTTTTAATGGTGGACAACCGGTGGGCAATAACAAAAGTAGTCCGGTTTTTCATCAGATTTTCGAGGGCTCTTTGGACCTCTCGTTCCGATTCACTGTCGAGTGCGGACGTTGCCTCATCGAGGACCAGAATCGGGGCATTTTTGAGTATAGCCCGGGCAATGGAGAGGCGCTGCCTTTCACCACCTGATAGTCTGACCCCTGATTCTCCTATTGAGGTGTCAAATCCTTGCGGCAGCTGCTCGATAAAATTAAGGGCATACGCAGCCCGGGCCGCTTCTCTGATCTCCGCCTCCGATTTGTCCGGGTCGCCATAACTGATATTGTTGCGGATGGTGTCGTTAAAAAGAATGGTCTGCTGGGTCACAATGGCAATCTGATCACGCAGGGACTTCAGGGTCACCTGGCGGATATCCCGGCCATCAATAAGCAGCCGGCCTTTCTCGATCTCAAAAAAGCGGGGGATCAGATTGGCCAGGGTTGATTTTCCCGACCCGCTTGGCCCGACAATGGCCAGGATCTCCCCTCGTTGGACCGAGAGATTGATGCCATTGAGAACCGGATTGATACCATCATAACTGAAGGTGATCTCCTGCAGGGTGATGTTCTGTTGAAAAGGCGGCAGGATTTGTGCCCCGGGCTGATCGGCAATTTCCGGTGTGATATCGAGGAGGGTGAAAACCCGGGTGGCGGCAGCCAGACCCTGCTGGACTGTGGAATTGATCTTACTGACCCCCTTGATCGGTTCATAGATCATGATCAGGGCGGTTATAAAGGAGAAGAAGGTGCCGGGTGTGGAGTTGCCGGCAATAACTTCTTTGCCGCCAAACCAGATGATCAGTGCCATGCCGATGCCGCCGATTACCTCCATGAGAGGGTGCTGGATACGGCGGTATCGGGAATCTTCCATAATCACGCCAAAGAGCTTATTAACCTGGAAGGCAAAGCGTTTGGCTTCGTATTGTTCCATGGCAAAGGCTTTGACCACCGGTGCGCCGGTAATGGATTCATGGATGATGTTTGAGACCTCAGCTGTTTCTTCCTGCATGGTGGTACTGATCCGGCGAAAAGCCCGACCGAATTTGACTATGGGAATTGCTGCGGCCGGCAGAAAGATCAGAGAGAGCAGGGCCAGCTTCCAGTTCATGGTAAAGATGACGCCGAGCAGAAAGATGACCTGGAAGAAGTCTCTTAGCAGGCCAACCACCACGGTAGAAATCGCACCCTGCATGAGATTGATATCAGAGATGATGCGTGAGATGATCTCGCCGGTCGGAGTTTTGTGAAAAAAAGACAAGGATTGCATATGGATATGATTAAACAGTCTGACCCGCATGTCGCGGATAAC
>DIKT01000044.1 GCA_002424635.1 Desulfobulbaceae bacterium UBA5611 | reverse complement strand
AGATAAATCTTAACAACTGCTCTTTTAATGCTGTTAAATCTGTTTATTACTTCAAGTCTGCCATCAACTGGATATAATATAAAACTGGAGTAAATATGTGTGGAATTGTGGGCTATGTCGGGACTAGAAAGGTTGTGCCCGTAGTACTTGAGGGGTTGCGGCGTCTTGAATATCGTGGCTATGACTCCGCGGGGATTGTCTATCTGCAGAACGGACAATTAGTAAAATATCGGGCGGCCGGAAAACTGTCTGTGCTGGCGGCAATTATTGATGAGGCCGTTATTTCCCCTTCGCATATTGGTCTTGGCCATACCCGCTGGGCGACCCATGGCGCCCCCACTACTGAAAATGCCCATCCCCATACCGATTGCAGCGGCAATCTGGTAGTAGTGCATAATGGGATCATTGAAAATTATCACTCTCTGCGTGAAGAACTGCTGAGTCAAGGCCATCGTTTCAGCTCCGAGACCGATACCGAGGTGTTGGCCCATCTTATTGAAGAATATTTGCTGGGTGATAATCTGGAGGCGGCCATACGCAAGGCCCTGCAGCGGGTAGAGGGGTCGTATGCCTTGGGGGTTCTGTGGACCGGCATGCCGGATACCCTGATTGCCGTGCGCAATCATAGTCCGCTGGTTCTTGGTATTGATGGTGACAATGGTTCTTTTCTGGCCTCGGATATACCAGCTCTTCTGCCCTTTACCAAACAGGTTATTTTCCTTGATGATCTGGAGATGGCAGTGCTGACAGCCACCACCCGTACTTTTTATTCTCTGCGTACCGGTGCTGAGATCAGCAAAGTAATTAAGACTATTGAGTGGAGTGCGGCTATGGCGGAGAAGGGTGGCTATCGCCACTTCATGCTCAAGGAGATCTTTGAACAGCCGCAAGCCATTATTAATACGGTTAGTGGCCGCATCAATATTGAAACCGGCATGATTGATCTGCCGGAGATTCATCTGCAGGGAGATGACATCCAAAAAATCGAGCGG
This sequence comes from Desulfobulbaceae bacterium UBA5611, assembly GCA_002424635.1. Taxonomy (GTDB): domain Bacteria; phylum Desulfobacterota; class Desulfobulbia; order Desulfobulbales; family Desulfocapsaceae; genus UBA2270. The sequence goes on along the minus strand of DIKT01000044.1, from coordinate 2,190 downwards.
ATTTTTCTGGTGGCTTGCGGCACCTCCTGGCATGCAGCTCTGGTGGCCAAATATTGGATTGAGCACTGGGCCCAGATCCCGGTGGAGGTTGATATCGCCTCCGAATTTCGCTATCGCCAACTTTTGATCAACGAGCGCGTATTGACCGTGGCCATCTCCCAATCCGGCGAAACCGCAGATACCTTGGCAGGTATCCGTCTGGCCAAGCAATTAGGAGCCAAGATCGTCACCATCTGTAATGTGGTGGGCTCGACCATGACCCGTGAGGCCGATGGCACTATTTATACCCATGCCGGCCCGGAAATAGGGGTGGCCTCAACCAAGGCCTTTATCTCGCAACTGGCCGCTCTGTTCCTTTTTACTCTTTATCTGGCTGAACAGAAAAAGACAATTGATGCGGAAAAAAGCCGGGAACTGGGCCAGGCCCTTATCGATATCGCTACCGTCATTGACACGGAGCTGCCGCGCCTGCAGCAAGAGATCAGGGTGCTGGTGGACGATTATTATGACTGTCGGGATTTTCTCTTTGTCGGCCGGGGGCTGAATTTCCCCATTGCCCTGGAAGGTGCTTTGAAGTTAAAAGAGATATCTTATATCCACGCTGAAGGCTATGCCTCAGGTGAGCTCAAGCATGGACCTATTGCTTTAATAGATAAGGACATGCCTATCCTCGCCCTTGTGCCTCAGGATGGTGTCTATCAGAAATCAATCTCCAATGTTGAAGAAATCAAGGCCCGGCAGGGGCGTCTGATTTTACTGGGGACGGAGGGAGACAGCCATTTGTCAACGATCACTGATGATGTCATCTATCTGCCGCGGGTGCATGAAGAAATGAATCCTATTTTGTATACCATCCCGGCCCAGCTCCTCGCCTATGAGATTGCGACCCGCCGTGGCTGTGATGTTGATCAGCCTCGTAATCTGGCAAAAAGTGTGACAGTAGAGTAATGGGTAATTCTTTATGCTGACCATTGGACTGGAAAATCTCTTGGCGGCTGCGCCAGCAGCACTGGACGGCAAGCGGCTGGGGCTTTTATCCAATCAGGCCTCTACTGCCCGCAATCTGGTGCATGGCCGCCTGCTCCTGCAGCAACGCTTCGGTTCCCGGTTGACCTGTCTCTTCTCTCCCCAGCATGGATTTTTTTGTGAGAAGCAGGATAATATGATCGAATCAGCTCATCAGATGGATGAGCTGACCGGGCTGCCCCTGTTCAGCCTTTATGGCGACAGTCGCCGGCCGTCGCAGGCCATGTTTGACCATCTCGATGTCCTGCTCATTGATCTGGTCGATGTCGGAACCAGGGTTTATACTTTTCTTTATACTATGGCCTATTGTCTGGAGGCAGCGGCCGAGTACGGCAAAAGCGTGGTGGTGCTTGATCGTCCTAATCCGGTAGGTGGAATAGCCATTGAGGGTAACATCCTGGATCCGGAGTGGGCGTCTTTTGTCGGTTTATACCCCCTGCCGATGCGTCATGGCCTGACCTTCGGGGAACTGGCTCTGCTGCTGAATCAGGAGTTTAAGCTGGGCGCTGATCTGCAGGTTATTCCCATGCAGGGCTGGCAACGGTCTATGCTGTTCAGGGATACCGGTTTCCCCTGGGTCTTTCCTTCTCCCAATATGCCGACGCCGGAAACGGCACTGGTTTATCCGGGCCAGGTGATCTGGGAGGGCACCAATATCTCCGAGGGGCGGGGTACCACCCTGCCTTTTGAGCTGGTGGGCACCCCCTTTTGGGAGCATGCAGCCATCAGCAGAGCCTTACAACATACGGATCTGCCCGGCTGTTTTTTGCGGCCGCTGCTTTTCGAACCGACCTCCGGCAAGTGGGCCGGCCATGGCTGTGTCGGCTTTCAGCTGCATGTGACCGATGCTGCCACATTTTTGCCGTACCGGACCTCACTGGCTCTCCTGCAGAGCGTCATGCAATTATATCCAGCAGATTTTTCCTATAAAGAGCCACCTTATGAATATGAATATGAACGATTGCCGATGGATCTGATCCTGGGGGATAAAAGGATACGTCAGGACCTTGAAGCCGGAGTATCTGTGGCTGAAATTGAGGCGGGTTGGCAGGAAGGCTTGCAGGAGTTCAGGGCTATGCGCATGAAGTATCTCCTATATCGATAATAATATTTTAACACAGCAGTAATATGGCATTTTTGGATTGAATAAGGATGGGTTTGATG
>DIKT01000077.1 GCA_002424635.1 Desulfobulbaceae bacterium UBA5611 | reverse complement strand
CCTTCTGCACATGATGATCAAAGACAATAGGGATGATGCGGTCGGTCAGGGGCAACTTGATGCCGACCCCGGCCAGATGACTATAACGGGCATCATCCGGATGGACCGCCACGGCCGTATCGCCCAGCATGGTTTCCGGACGGGTGGTGGCCACCACCACATAGCCACTGCCGTCGGCAAAGGGATAGCGCAGATGGTAGAGCTTACCCTGCTTCTCCTCATGCTCGACCTCATCATCAGCCAGGGCCGTCTGGCAGCGGGGGCACCAGTTGACGATATAATCGCCCTTATAGATCAGGCCGTCATGATAAAGGCGGACAAAGACCTCGCGCACCGCCGTTGACAGACCCTCATCCATGGTAAAACGCTCGCGGTCCCAGTCACAGGAGGCGCCCAGCCGTTTGAGCTGACGGATGATGGTCCCGCCTTTCTCGGCCCGCCATGCCCAGACCTTGCGGATAAACTCTTCCCGGCCCAGATCATGGCGGGTCTTGCCTTCGAGCGCCAACTGCCGCTCCACCACATTCTGGGTGGCAATCCCGGCATGATCGGTGCCCGGCACCCACACCGTATTATCGCCGCACATCCGATGATAGCGGACCAGCACATCCTGCATGGTATTATTCAGGGCATGGCCGACATGCAGGACGCCGGTCACATTGGGCGGTGGAATGACAATCGAGAAAGATGGTCTGCCCTCGACCATAGTGGCCTGAAAACATTTTTCCTCAGTCCAGCGTTGCAGCCACTTTTCTTCCACACCGGCAAACTCATAGCCTTTACTCAATAGCTCATTCATACTTTATAATTTGTTGATATTTAGATTTTAGGTGTCATTAATTGTTGAGTGTCACAACATCGCGCACACTTTTATGTGCCACGACATCATCACAGGTAGGTTGGGTAGAGCGTGCGAAACCCAACAACATCAGGTGCAGGTCAAATTGCTCTGCGGCCCTACACAGCTTTTTGTTGGGTTTCGTTTCACTCTACCCAACCTACTTGGGCGCAATGTTATGGCACATTTTTTTATAAACGATGTTGTGACACTCAACAATTAATAATTACGTAATGGCCCCTTAGGTTTTTGACCAATCCTGTAGTTTTATTAGCTCACACATTCCAGGGTTTAGGTAAAAAGATATGCTCATAGAGGCTGAGGGCATAACGATCAGTCATGCCGGCAATAAAATCACAGACCTGGCGATGGGCGATCTTGTCACTGGCCCAGACATGCTGCTGCCGTCTTAGTTCCCAGGAGAGGCCATTGCGCTCCATCAAGCCGTGTTCCATAAAATAATGATAGAGATCCCGAATAATCTTCTGGGCCTTCTCAAACTCATTATGGACCTTATAAAATTGATAGACCTTTTCATAAAGGAATGTCCTAAGATCAGTAATCGCCTTGAGCATTTTCGGGCTGAGATGCAGGCGGCCGTCCCCTGCCGCCAGCGTCTCGACAATCAGATCCCGAACCATAGCCCCGGTTCGTTTGGAATGCCGATCACCGACTACCGCCTTTATATCGAGCGGCAGATCATCTTCATGGATAATGCCGGCCCGCAGGGCATCATCCATATCATGGTTGACATAGGCAATAATATCGGCCACTCGCACGACCTGCCCTTCCAGAGTTACCGGCAGCTCTGAGCTGGCAGTCGGCAGAATATCATTGCGGCCCTTGGAATGCTTGACGATGCCGTTTCTGACTTCAAAGGTAAGATTCAGGCCGCGACCACGATTCTCCAGAAAATCAACGACCCGCAGACTGTGCACATAATGACGGAAGCCGCCGGGATGGAGCTCGTTCAGGGTTGCTTCGCCAGCATGACCAAACGGGGTATGGCCAAGATCATGACCCAGGGCAATGGCCTCGGTCAAAGCCTCATTGAGACAAAGAGCCGCGGCAATGGTGCGGGCGATCTGGGACACTTCCAGCACATGAGTCAAGCGGGTCCGATAATGATCGCCCGCCGGCGCCAGGAAGACCTGGGTTTTATGTTTCAGCCGCCGAAAAGTCTTGGAATGAGTGATCCGGTCGCGGTCCCGCTGAAAGGGCATCCTGATATCGCAGACATCGTCTTCTTCCTGCACCCTGCGCCCCAGAGAATGCATATTAAGAGCGGCATAAGGAGAAAGGATTTCCTGCTCCCGCTCCTCAAGCTGATAGCGAATCGAGGTTCCTACAATCGGTACATAAGACATGTCATTCTCTTTTCCACACAAAAAATAAGTCAAGGGCTGGAAACCCCAAGGTCGCGTTACCTATGCTATCCGCTTGACGGAAGCAATCTCTAGGATGGTGGTGCAGCCCGACGGTTCTACAGCACCATTTACAACTCTCTCTTTACACATCCCGCCCTGTTCCTGCAAGGGAAGAAAGAAACCGGAGCCATTGCCGTTGTCAATGCTTCTTACCCTCATTCTTATGGATATATGGGTATCTTGCACCATGATAACGAGATCAGCAACAGTAACACAGTTATTCAGCAACGGTGGCCAGCAGTTCAGCCAGATGCAGAACCGGCACCCGGCTGCCGGCACGCTCTACCGCCAGCCGCCACTGCATGAGACAACCGGAGCAGGTGCTGGTTATCACATCAGGGGCCAGGGCCAGAACCTTGGCCGCCAAGGTGTCACGAATCACTGCCGCAATCTCAGGGGCGCTGATATGAAACAGACCACCCTGCCCGCAACATTCGGATCCGCCGGGGAGTTCCAGCAATTCCAGAGCAGGATGGCGACCAAGTACCCGGCGCGGTTCGGCAATGATCTGCTGGCCTTGCAGGCCATGGCGAAAATGGCAGGGATCATGATAATAAATACGTATCTTTGGTGGCCCTGCTCCCGGACTTGCCGATACTGCGGGCGGATGGGTATCGAGAAAACAACTGAGCTCCACCAGGCGCGCCTGTATGGCCTCGGCCTTATGCCGCCAAGGCTCATCATCGGCAAACAGCTCGGGGTATTGGCGCAGATGGGCATAACAGGAGGCGCATGACACCAGAATCGGCCCGCTGCTCAGCGCCAGGGCGGCAATATTGTGGCGGGCGCAGCGGCGGGCCTCGGACCTGTCTCCTGCCGACAGGGCAGCCAGACCGCAACAGGAGAGCCCGGCCGGAGCCTGAAGGTCATAACCATGATCAGCAAGCAGAGCATGGCAGGCGGCGGCAATTGTCGGAAAAAGGTAGCGGCCGGTGCATCCGGGGAAATAAGTCAGTATCTGTTGCGAGCCACGACTGGCAGGCTGGCCATTATCCGGAGCCGGCCCAGTCGATACCTGCTCCTCCACATCCTGCCGGAACAGGGCCAGACGCAGCCTGAGCCCGCTCTCCGCCGGCAGATATCTCGTCATCAGATCTGCTCCCAGCCGTCCCAGTACCCGTAAAGCACCAAGAGTCTCCGGATGGGCCAGGGCCTTGCGGGCCAAATACTTTTCATAACCATGCTCGCCATAAATGACAGGAAAAGCGGCACGAGCCGCCACCACCTCCCGACGCACATCGATATCTCGTGGACAGACAGCAGCACAAGCCCCGCAGAGCAGACACTTGGAAAAGATATCCTCATAGACAGTACCCTGACCAGCCAGCTCAGGGACCTGGGTCAGATGGATCTTGCCCCGGGCGGTATGGGCCTCGCGACCGGTAACCCGATAGACTGGGCAGACCACGGAACAGGCCCCGCATTTGGCACAGGCTTTCACGGCTTACAAGGTGATGGGTCCGCAGCAAAACCTGCAAGATCCCGAGAAATCATCCGGAAGACGGCAGCGATGGCCAAGCCAAAAGGCCCCAAGACAAGGCGCGCCAGTCCTGAGGAATGAGGGTCGCTCTTCCAAAGTAGGTTGGGTAGAGTGAAACGAAACCCAACAAAAAGCTGTGTAGAGCCGCAGAGCAACCTGACCTGCACCTGATTTTGTTGGGTTTCGCACGCTCTACCCAACCTACCCTGGAGCGAGCGACAGTCGGGCCTCCTGACCCTGCGCGTACTGTCGGGTATACCGCAGTGACGATGGATGCGTCGCAACGCAGTATGTCGGCCTTTAACAACGGGAATGGCTAAGCCAAAAGGCCCAAAGACAAGGCGCGCCAGTCCTGAGGAATGAGACGTACTGCTGGGTACGCCGCAGTGACGAAGGACGCAGCGCAACGCAGTATTTGGGCCTTTTGGCGACGCCATCATTTTTCCCATAGCAAGTAGGCTTTGATAAAGGGATCGAGATTGCCATCAAGCACCGCATCGACATTGCCGACTTCCATATCGGTCCGGTGATCCTTGATCAGACGATAGGGCTGCAGGACATAAGAACGAATCTGGCTGCCCCAGGAGATACCTTTTTTATCGCCATGCAGATCCTCGTTGGCTTCGGCCTGTTTTTCCTTGCCTAATTCATAGAGACGGGAGGTCAGCATCTTCATGGCCGTATCCTTGTTCCGATGCTGGGAGCGTTCACTCTGACACTGCACGACAATACCGGTAGGCAGATGGGTAAGGCGGATGGCCGAATCCGTTTTATTGATATGCTGACCACCGGAACCGCTGGCCCGGTAGGTATCAATACGGAGATCTTTATCAAGGATCTCGACATCAATGGCGTCATCGAGCTCCGGCATGACCATGACCGAAGAGAAGGAGGTATGGCGCCGACCACTGGCGTCAAAGGGCGAGATGCGCACCAGACGATGAATCCCCACCTCTGAGCGCAGATAACCATAGGCATTATGGCCCGTGACCATGATGGTGACGCTCTTGACCCCGGCCTCATCACCGGCCAGATAATCGAGGATATCGGCCTTGAAGCCTTTCAGCTCAGCCCAGCGCAGATACATGCGCATCAGGATGCTGACCCAATCCTGGGCCTCGGTGCCGCCGGCCCCGGCATGGATATCCATGATGGCATTATTGGCATCATGTTCGCCGCTGAGCATGCACTCCACCTCAGCGATGGCAATCCCTTCCTGCAAGGGACCAACAGCGGCGGCCACCTCATGTTCAATACCAGCGTCATTCTCTTCAGCGGCCAGATCCAGGAGCATCTCCATCTCTTCGAGCTCCTGCCATTTACTTTCCCAGCCTTTGATAATTTCCTGGAGTTGGCCATGCTCTTTTTGCACCTTCTTGGCGACATTGGCATCGTTCCAGAAATTAGGGGCCAGGGTCTGCTGCTCCAGCCGCTCCAGGTCATCCTTTTTGTGATTTAAGTCAAAGATGCTCCTTGAGGGCCAGCATCCGCCCTTTGAGTTCCTGAATCCTTTGCCTGGACACTGCGGCGCCTGTTTCTGTTGACATGATCACTCCCTGCAAAATAAAAATTATATGATCAGCTCAGCGGCTGAAAAAAAATATGCCATTTAAAATTAGAAAGAGGTCGTCACTTTTTACAGTGAAAGACCCATTTTGTTTGTAACGGCTCCAGACAACTTCTTTAAGGGTGCCTTGAAAAATGGTCTTTTCGCCNNTCCTCGGAATATCAACTATATGCCTACGGTAAAATTTGTCACATGCCTTGATTTTGAACAAAAATCCTCATTTTTCAAGACACCCTTAAGTATTATTTGTTGAGTGCCACAACATCGCGCACATTTTTATGTGCCACGACATCGTCACAGGTTGGGTAGAGCGTGCGAAACCCAACAAAATCAGGTGCAAGCCAGGTTGCTCTGCGGCTCTACACAGCTTTTTGTTGGGTTTCGTTTCACTCTACCCAACCTTTGATCTGCGTTTAAAAGTATCTATTTTGTTGTATGGCTTTTGTTGATGTTGGGTTTCGCTGTGCTCTACCCAACCTACTTGTGCGCGATGTTATGGCACATTTTTTTGTAAACGATGTTGGCACTCAACAATTAATATAAGGGTTCTTAACTTGTTTTAATCCTGGTTTAAAGGCAACAACCCACAGTACGGAGACAAGAGCTAGCACCAGACAGAAAGGGGCAAAAAGATAGCCGCCGCGGACAAACCAGGTTTTTTCTTCCATCAGGACGACCTCAGCACTTCCGGCCCAGGGCTCAAAAAGCGGAGAGACCTGTTGCAACCGCCCCAGAGGATCAATAAAGCCGGAAAAGCCGGTATTAGCCGCCCGGACCATACTGCGCCTGGTCTCCACCGAGCGCAATACTGCCATGGCCAGACTGTGATGGGGAGCGCTGGACCGGCCATACCAGGCATCATTGGTCAGATTGACCAGGACATTAGCCTGGGCTTCCACCCATTGTCGAGCAATATCAGGAAAGATGGATTCGAAGCAGATCAATACTCCAATCCTGGCATTCTGACAAGTAAGGGCCTGCTGAATTGAGCCGGCACTGAAATCTCCCACGGCCTCAACAAGTGGGGCCAGAAAGGGCAGCATTGTTCGCAAGGGCACATATTCGCCAAAAGGTACCAGATGGCTTTTCGAATAGATATCGGCGATCCGCCCGCCGGCGTCAACCAGCAGGGCGCTGTTATAATAGCTGGTCTCCATATCCTGGTCACTCGCGGCCGGCTGTTTAAACCAGGGGGCGCCGGTGAGCAGTGCTATCTGTTCCTGCACCGCCAGATCACGTACTAATGGCAGTAAAGGGTGGTCGACCGCATAAAACGGCAGGGCTGTTTCCGGCCAGACCACCAGCACGGATCGGCCCTCCTTGGTCAGCTCCTGACTCTGGCCGATATAATTTTCCAAAGTTTTCTGCTGCAGGCCGGGAGACCACTTTTCATCCTGGGCTATATTGCCCTGAACCACGCCGATATGCATGCTGTCGCTGGCCGCCATTTGTCGTTCCAGTTGCGGCCAGCGCAGCAATGAATATAGAGCGACAATACTACACAGCAGGATAACCGGCATGATCAAGCCAAGCTGCCCTTTCTTTTTGGTACCAGCCAGGATCAATAAGGCCACCAGGGTATTAATCAAAAGCAGCAGATAGGTCAGGCCGTAATGGCCCCATAGCTCAGCCGACTGGATCAGCCATGGGACATGAGCCAGGCCATAGCCGGGATCCATCCACGGAAAACCGGTAAACAGAAAAGAGCGGACCCAGTCAAGGGCGACCCAGGCAGCCGGCATAAGCCACAGAGAAAAGGGCAATGGAATGTGGACGGCAAACAAACGGGCGGCCAGCGCAAAAAGTCCAAAATACAGACTCATATAAAAGGCAAGCAGCACCAGGGCGGGAATGGTCAGATAAAGCGGCAGACCGCCATAACGGCCCAGCACAATAACAATCCAATAGAGCAGCAGCAGGAAGTGACAAAGACCGGTCAGCACCCCGCAGACAGCAACACCGGAGAGGGATAATCCTTCTGCAGCAACCAAGCGACCCGGCGGCGCGGCCGCAGGTCTCAGCACGGTCAGTAAAAACGGGACTAGGGCGACAAAGAGCAAGGGCCAGAGATTACCGCCGCCAGGAAGACCAAGCCAGAGCAGACCCGCGGTCACCAGCGGCACTAGCATTTTTTTTGCTATGTCCTTCACTATTCTGCAGTCATGCCTCTTCATCAATCAAGCGGGTAATACGCACCGCTTTGATATGCCGCTTGCTTGCCGACTGCACCACAAAACGCAGCCCGCCAGCTTCCACCTGATCGGCCGGGACCGCCAATCTGCCCAGGAGATGAACCACCAGTCCCCCGACGGATTCATAGGGGCCTTCCGGCATCTCCAGGCCGAAGCGCTCCTCCACCTCTTCGATATCCACTCTGGCCTGCACTACAATGGTATCATGGTCTAATTCCTGGATTTCATCATGGTCATCGACATCATACTCATCTTCAATCTCGCCGACGATTTCCTCCAGGATATCCTCAATGGTGACCAAGCCGCGAATAGAGCCGAACTCATCGGTCACCAGGGCCATATGGATTTTTCGTTTTTGAAACTCGACCAGCAGATCGACAATCAATTTTTTTTCATCAACAAAATAAGGAGGGGTCAACAGCTCGGCCAGCGGAATATCTTTTGAGGCCGGAGAAAATATTTTTAATAAATTTTTGACATGCAGGATGCCCACCACCCGATCCAGGGTATCCCGGTAGACAGGCACCCTGGTAAAGCCTTTGTCGATGAAGAGCTCTACCAGTTCCGCCAGAGAAGTGGCCTCTTCCGCCGCCTCGATCTCCACCGACGGCGTCATGATCTCACCCACTTTCGTGACCCGGAAATCAAAAATGGAATTGATCATCTTTTCTTCGAGGCTGGTAATCAGCCCCTGCTCTTCCCCTTCCTCCAGCAGCTCCTGTATTTCAAGCTCCAGGGACTCGGTGGTATCAGGAGCCCGTCCCGGCAGCAAGGCCGCCAGTCGTTGAAAAACACCTTTATGTTCTGCAATGTCGGACGGTTGATCTGGTTTTTCCTTACTCATTGTGGTCTATCATTATCCTGGTTAATTACAACTCTCAGCCCCAAAAACTCATCCAACTGCCAAGGAGGATCAAAGAGAGTGATCTATCTGGTGCCTTGAAAAATGGTCTTTTCGCCCACAATAGGCATTATACTCAAAATTTTATCCTCGGAATACCAACTATATACCTGTGATAAAATTTTCCATCTGCCTTGATCTGGCACTAAAATACTCATATCTCAAGACATCCTTTATACATTTTTTCTTTTCTAATTGCCATGATATGACTATAGTAATGCCTGTTTGTCCTTTTGCAAAAAGAAAAAAGAAGCTCTTTTCAATATCATACCTTAAGCGCGCCCTGCTGGTCGAGTCCGTAGATGGGCGTTAACTGAAATTTAACGATATTAGACAATATGAGTCATAGTTTACAGGGAAAGGTTCTCATCGCCAACCGGGGTGAGATCGCAATCCGCATCATGAATGCCTGCAAGGATCTGGGCCTTGAATATATTGTCGTGTATACCGACGCCGACAAGGATTCTGAGCATGTCAGACTCAACAGAACCAGCGGCGACGAGCAGAACGCCTGGCGCATTACCAGTTATACCGAACCCAATGATATCTTTGCGGTAGCCGATCATACTCAATGCACCGCTATTCATCCGGGCTATGGCTTCTTCTCGGAGGACTATCGTTTTGCCAGGCGGGCAACTCTTCGGGATCGGTCTCTCATCTTTATCGGGCCAAACTGGGAGGTCATCAAAAGTCTGGGTGATAAGATCAATACCAAACGGGTCGCCAACAAACTGGGCATTCCCACCATTCCCGGCACTGATAGCCCCATCTATAACGAGATGGAGGCTGAAGAGATCGCCCAGAGTCTTCTGAATAATCAACTTGATCAGAATATCACGGCTCCCTCCATTCTGGTCAAGGCCGCGGCCGGCGGCGGCGGTATGGGTATTGAAGAGGTCACCGAAATCGAACAGTTCCGCCGCATCTACCGCCAGGTCCAGAATTATGCCAAACGCCAGTTCGGCGACGGCGGCGTTCTCATCGAGCAATGCCTGCGCGACTATAATCATCTGGAGGTCCAACTGGTCTGCTCCCGCCATGGTGAGCGCATTCATTTCGGCTCCCGCAACTGTACCATCCAGTCAACAGGCCGGCAGAAGCGGGTAGAGGCGGCCCCGGGCTTCCATCGTTCCTGCTTCACCTATGATTTTGATGAACAGAAGGTCCTGGAGCAGATCGTTGATTATTCACTGAAACTGGCCGCCCATGTCCGCTACGACAATGTCGGCACCTGGGAATGGATTGTCAGCCGCTCCGGGCAACCCTATCTGCTGGAGGTCAATACCAGAATTCAGGTGGAAAATGACGTCTCCGCCCGCATCAGTTATCTTCACAACCAGCACCCCAATCTGCTGCGCGAACAGATCAGACTGGGCCTTGGTGAAAAAATCGGCTATAAGCAAAAAGCCATAGAATTTAAAGGGGCGTCTATTGAACTGCGCATTGTGGCCGAAGACACCCGTCGCGGCTTTGCTCCCTGGATCGGCACCATCACCGATTTTCATTTTCCCCGGCATGACTGGTCAACAGTCTATTCCCATGTGCCATCCGACCGGGAATATCAGATTCCCAGCGATTTTGACCCTAATCTGGCGCTGGCCCTGGTCTGGGGAGACTCCATGGATGAGACTAAAGATAGAGCACGCCAGCTACTCGACGAAACTGTCATCAGAGGCCAGGATTCAAAAGGAAACCCTATTGTCACCAATCTCGACTACCTGAAAAATAACCTGGACCGTCTGCTGACTTTCTAGGCAACAAGCCTGTAATCTTACTTTGTAAAGGCGAGCGGAGAACTCAGAGAGAAGTTAACATTCTCAGCAGCTTCTCTTTGACTCTGCATGATATCAATCAACCGTAACCTTGAACAGCACTCTCTATGAACGCATTACTCAAGCAGCTGCACAAAATTGAAGAACGGATCAACTATCTGATTCAGCTCAAGGACTACTCCAACTGGGGTAACCTCGACGGCTTTAAAGAGACCTGCAACCAACTGAAACTGACGGTTTACGATCACAGTGAAGATCAATTTGCCAACGAAATCCAGAAGCTGCACGAATCCATATGCTTTCTGGAGGAGCGGGCCGAAGAGCAGCTCACGCCCATGGAACGGGTGCGTATTGTCCGCAGCATCCAGCGCTTCAGCCTCAAAGATATCTTGGAAAATGTCTATGAGGATTACACCGAGCTTGGCGGTGAGGGTGATGCCAATATCGATCCGGCCATGGTCTGCGCCAAGGCCACCATCGTCCGACGTATCAAGAATAAACCGTACACCGCTTCGGTCATGGTCATTGGTCAGGAGACCGGGCATGGCGAGGAATTCCGCAATGGCGGTTCCTGCAAACCTGAAGGTAATGAAAAAGCCTTGCGCTACATGAAGGTCGCCGAGACTGAAGGCATCCCCATTCACTTCTACGTCTTTACCCCCGGCTCCTTTCCAGTCGAGGAATATCCCGGCGCCGCCCAGCAGATCGCCCGCAACATATACGCCATGACCAAGCTGCGGGTACCGCTGATTTCCTTGATCTCCGAAGGCGGTTCCGGTGGCGCCGAGGCTATCGGCCTATCCGATTTCCGGATGATGTGTTCCCATGGTTACTATTCCGTCATCTCGCCGGAGGGTGCCGCTGCCATCGAGGGCAAAGTCAAAGAAGGAAGCAAGGTCCCCAAGGAGCTCATCGAAGTCTGCGCCGAACGGCTGAAATTGACTGCTGCCGACAATCTGGCCCTGGGCACTATCGATCATGTCATTCAGGAACCGCCCCTGGGCGCCAGAAGAGATGACTTTGCGTTTTTCGGGCAGCTGCGAGCCGAGGTTATGCGCGCCACCGATAAGGTCGTTCTCAGCACTAAGAGTTTCAAGGCCTTCCGCTCGTATGAGATCAAACGGAAGAAGGCAAAAAGCGAGGCCCAGGAACTGCAGATCAATGTCTCGTGGGATCTCAATCAGGATGAAATCAAACGTCTGCTGGCCAGCCGGTCCAGAAAATACCGGGAGATGTCCGCCCAAGGCTTCAGCGGGCTGCCTTCTCCGGCCGCCAAGGTTTTCCGGCAATTCCAGGAAAAAAGCGAAAATATCTACTATACCCTGCGTTACGATGTCCTGAAGAATCATCAAAAACAGGTCCAGAAGGTCTTCAAGGATGTCTCCGGCGAAGGCACCGTCATCCTCAAAAGGGTCACCTCGCCTATTACCACCGCCTTTGATTTTTTCGCCCGGCAACCTGATAAAAAATGTGCTCGGCCGCCGCTTAATCATCTGGACGGCACGCCGGCCGCCGGCAATACGCAGGATCCGCTGGAACTGACCGACACCTATACCAGTCCGTTAGCTAATATGGACCGTACCATCTCCTGTCCAGGCAGTGAGAAATATGGCTGTAAAGACCTCTGGGTTCCCGATCTGTTCGGTGAATTCGCCGGCGTCTGTGAAAACTGCGGCCATCATTTTCCGCTGGAATATAAATGGTACCTGAAAAATATCTTCGACCCTGACTCTATCCGCCTGTTCAATACCCATATTACAGCCGGCAATCCCCTGGGCTATACCGGTTTTGATGAGCGCCTGCAATCTTCAAAAAAGAAGACCGGCCGTAATGCCGGCAATATGACCTTTCACGCCCGGATCATGGATATTCAGGTGGTCGTCAGTATGCTGTACTCCGATTTTAGAAACGGTACCGTTGGGGCGGCCGAAGGTGAGAAGTTTATTGAGGCCTGCGCCATGGCCAAACGGATGAAACGGCCCCTGATTTCCTATGTCCATACCACCGGTGGGATCCGCATCCAGGAGGGTACTCTCGGTGTTACCCAGATGCCTAAATGCACGATGGCCGTCCGTGAATATATCGATGCCGGCGGGCTCTATATCGTCGTCTATGATAACAACTCATATGCCGGCCCGGTTGCCAGTTTCCTGGGCTGTTCACCTTATCAGTTTGCTATCCGCTCAAGCCGTATCGGCTTTGCCGGCCACCGGGTCATCCGGGAGACCACGGGTATTGATATTCCACCGGATTATCATTCGGCCAGGAATGCCCTTAAACGCGGCCACATCCAGGGGATCTGGGATCGGCGGGAATTCAGACGCAACCTCTACAAATCACTGATGACCATGGGCAGCCCTCACCTCTATTACCGCTAAAAGAATCAGATTTTTGCCTTTTCTGCTGATTTATACGTAAATAAGATAATGAGGTAGGCAACGTACATTGTTTTTTAATGGACTTGAGGAGGCGGGTTAATGACAATCTGGCAATTTACGGTAAAGGACAGACACCACCTATGGAGCCAGCGCTCACCGGCTTTTAACTCTTAAGGGCTGTAACGAACCCTACAAAGAACGTTACTGGTGTCCTCAGAAAAGATGGTTTGCCAAGGAGATATGTCCCTTTATCAATAGACGGGAATGTGAGAATTTTATGAAGATGAGCGGAGAACAACTGGCCAGGTCTTGAAAAGCTGGCAAAGAGAGCTGACCGGCAACAGTTTCTGCTTTTCCTTGATCCTGAGCCTTGACGGAACCACTCCCTTATGCTAGATAGTGTTCACTTTGTTGTGTTGGGGCCGTTAGCTCAATTGGTAGAGCAACTGACTCTTAATCAGTAGGTCCCCGGTTCGATCCCGGGACGGCCCACCAGTACAATTAAGGTACTTTTCGGCAATGGCGCCTAGTTAAAGCTGAGTCAAAGCAAGATGGTCCTTTAAAAACCTCCGCTGTAATCTACCGAGCTAACTTCTTAAAATCTATATCCGCCTTATTCCAGGCCCATCAAACTGTACCAGACCCGACCATCTCCAATCTTGTGGGAAACATATTCTACCAGATGCTATCATCAACATCCGCCCGACTCTCCGGATAAAATTATGCTGTTGGGTTTCGCTGTGCTCTACCCAACGTTTACCGGTTACATCCTGTGCGTCAATGACTGCCGCACCTGCCGGTATGTAACATGTAGGTTGAGTAGAGCAGCGCGAAACCCAACTGAACTGAACCCTTACTTCTTTTTCGTCGGCAAGTCATGGACATTAATATGACATTCCAGACACTTGGGGAACTTTTTCAACATTTTTTCATCATGTGCTTCCGTATGACATTTCCGGCAATCGGGAATGAGGCCATGCTTATTATGGCATGCTGCGCAGGAGACACCGCCATGCTTACTGGCTGTGCCCGACCATTCTGCAAAGACTCCTTTATGACAGGAACCACAGGTGGTAGTTGAGGCATTAGAGTCATCATAAACGATCTCAAGGGGCTTATGGACAGGATGACAGGCCTTACAGGAGTCCAGTGGCTGCTCCGGCACATGCGGGCTATGACATTCCATGCAGGACGGAATCAGACCATGGCTGGTGTGACAGGTGGCACATCCCTGTTCCGTATGAATACTTGGATATTTGGTTAACTCTTCCATGGGTTTAACGTGGCAAGTCCCACAGGCACTTTCAATGGATGCGGAT
Source organism: Desulfobulbaceae bacterium UBA5611 (assembly GCA_002424635.1). Lineage (GTDB taxonomy): Bacteria > Desulfobacterota > Desulfobulbia > Desulfobulbales > Desulfocapsaceae > UBA2270. The sequence continues at coordinate 1,213 of DIKT01000077.1, read as the reverse complement.
TTAATCACGAGCGGCGTATGGGGATCACTATGACAGTCAAGGCAGGCTGTAAAAACCTTACCATGGGGTAAATCATGGCAGGTTGCACATTGAGGAATAATCTCCGCCCAGTTTTGCCGAATGGGGTTATAAGCATGCAGCTGCTGATGACAATCCTGGCAAGCAAAACGATGTTTCCGGCCATTGTCTTTCAGGCTCTTATAAATGGCAGGATGACACTGGCCGCATTGTACCGGAGTTAAAGGGATGGGATCAGTGCCGTACATGTCGGCCGCAACCGTGGCGGTGTCAGCAGCTGTTCCAGGCTGGGCGGCAAGCAGACAGAGGCCGGCTAACAGATAGATGGATCTCTTCATTCTTCTTTTATAATTTTCCATAATGTTCCTCGTTCTCAAGCATGGGAAAGAGAAAAGGGGCGGTAAATATCAATGATATCACCGCCCCTTTCCTCTCTTATTCTTGACTCTTATTTATTTAAATCATGGGCGATATTATGACAATCGCCACAGCCTGTAAATTTGGCTGTGATGGTTGCCGGATGAGGCTCACCATGACAATCCTGACATTTCGGCACCATTTTATGCTCAGTTTTATGACAGGTCACACAACTGACATCGCGATGCTTGGTAGGGCTTGCCATTAATTGCGAATAGGCCATGTCATGACAGGAGCCACATTGTTTAGAAGCAAGGTCGTCGCTATAAGTAACCTTTAATGGTTTATGGGCCTGATGGCAATTGCCGCAATCAGCCTGAACCATTTCCGGTGAATGACCTCCGGTGTGACAGTCCAGACAACTCGGTATTTTACCATGGGTGTCCTGATGACAAGAGGTACAATCCAGTTGACTATGCGCACTTACAAATTCAACCAGCTGAGGTTTCTGTTCAGCATGACAGGTCAGACAGGCATCCGTCAGGTTTTCAGCCAGGGTGATGATCTTCGGGGTATGGGGATTTGAATGGCAACTGAGGCAGCCTTCAAGCTCATAATGTGGTTTTCCTTCATGACATTGATTACATGATGGAATAATTTCTTTAATTTCGGGAGGATGTCCCTCATGACAATCCTGACAGGTTACTGCGGTCTTATGCAGCCCGCCATTTTCCATAATGCCTTTGGTCGCCGCGGTATGGCATTTTTTACAATCAGAATTGGATAAAATGCCACTATCAACCGGAGCCGCAACCACGGCTGGTGCTGCCGCCGTTTG
>DIKT01000009.1 GCA_002424635.1 Desulfobulbaceae bacterium UBA5611 | reverse complement strand
AAACATTTGCAAGTAAGCACTAGTTTGGTCTCGCGGTCCACCAGATCCGGTTCAAAACCGATACCATCGTCTTCAATAACACCACGAATCTTATCGCCTCGCCATTCCAGAAGCACCGTAACCTCGGTCGCCTTGGCATATTTTAAGACGTTGATCAGGGCCTCCTGGATAATGCGATAAACACAGGTCTCGGTGCAGGCATCCGGTCTCTTGTCATCAAAACCGATCATGGTCAGGCTGGCACTCATCTCCTGTCGGCCATTCATCTTGGAGATAAGCATATTTAAAGCCGGCTCCAGGCCGAGATCATCGAGCACGCTGGGGCGCAATGTTACCGCCAGATCATGGATGGCGTTCATCTCGTCGGTTATTGCCTTTTTCAGTCTGGTAATGCCCTCATGCATCTCTTCCGGTTGTTTGGTATTTTCCAGAACCTTGAGATCCACCATGAAAGAGGCCAGGGCCTGGCCGGTCTGGTCGTGCAGTTCCCTGGCAATCCGCTTTCGTTCGCCTTCCTGGCCGGCCATCACCCGTTGCAGAAAATGTCTTTGCAGCTGCTCTCTTTCCAGACGGAATTGGTCGGCCTTGCCCAGGTTCAGGGTCATCTCATTGAAACCCTCTATTAACTTTCCCAGTTCATCCTTGCTGGTATTGGGTTTCAGGAGGATGGAATAGTTGCCGTCGCGTACCATCTGCATGGCCGCCAAGAGCCTGCTGACCGGTCGGGTGATTACCCGGGACAACCACAGAGCAATCAGAATGCCCACAATGGCGACCAGCAGGATGGTCCAGGTAAGCGACCAGACGACATCCTGCGCCTGATGCCGGATGATTTCTCCTTTGACTGCAGCCACCACTAAACCTGCCTTGCCTTTGTCGATGTCGGCCCGGGCCTCCCAGATCTTTCCTTCATTGGTCTCAAGCAACGTCACGTTGGAAAGACGAGGAGCAAGCGTGGTATTCTTGTCGAGAAGATCGGAAGGGAAGCCACCCTCAAAGGTATGGGCCACAACCTGGCCAGTGGCATCGGCGATAATGATATAACGCAGGTCCGGCCGGTTCTGGGCCGCGGTCCTGATCATCTGATTTAGTCCGTAAATATCATTGATCAGCAGATAATAATGGCTTTGATAGGATAACTCCGTTGCTATGAAGCGGCTTTCTTCCCGGAGAAAGGTCTCGATATTCTCATTCAGTGCCTCGTGGACCTTATAGATAGAGACCGCACCGCTGAGGAATATAAGGCTAAGGGCCAGCCCGAGGATTTTCAGCTGCAGAGGCACACTAAACAGGATTGTTCTGCTGCGGTGAAGTGTGGTCCTTATAAAGGCGGATGGTACCTTAAATTTTTTGGGCATGGGCCTGTGTTTATCTTATTCGTTGAGCCGGCCTTCGTAGAGGCGGGAGTCGGGTTCCATAAAGCGGTCCACGCCCAGTTCGGTTAAAGCGCTTATCCCTTCCGGATCAAGGTGGAGAGTCAGCAGGATCTGCTTTAGTTGTTGCTTTACTTCCGGAGCAATAGAGCTCGGTACGACAACGGGCGGGATGCCGAAATTCTGGGATTCTAAAATTATTCTGGTCTTTTGCCTAATATCAATGTTGCGTTTAGCGGCAAATTCATAGACTTGACTGTCCACTGCGGCGCCATCGGTAATGCCGTCCATGACGGCGGCGATAGAACGATCATGGCTGTAGGTAAAAAATGTTCGGCCGAAAAAGATTTCAGGCTGCTGTCCCATGGATTGTAGCAGGGTCAGGGGGAAATGGTAGCCACTGTTGGAAAGCGGATCGGAAAAGGCAAAGGTCTTGCCACGCAGTTCCTCAAACCGGCTGACTTTGGAGGCAGCAGGGACGATGATAAAGGACTGGTAGGTGGTTTTGCCTTTGATCTGTGGTACCACCAGCAGCGACATGGTGTTTTTATGGAGCCCTTCTATATAGGCCCCGGTGCAGATAAAACCGACATCAACCAGGTTTCTGGCCAGCAGGTCATTGAGCTCCTGATAGGTTTTTCTCTGCACCAGAATGGCCGGTTTACCCATTCTGCGCCCGACGGTGTCGATGAGCTGCTGGTAGGATTGAGCCGTACCCTGCTGTGAAAGAATGGCCCCTACACCGATCCGTAAGGTCTCCGGACCATGCTGGTCCGGGTTTGAAGGCAGCTGCTGGAGCCTGTCCAGACGGATCGGCGGTTCCTGGCTCGCAGAATTGTTCAGTGGCTGTTGATCACAGCCGACTCCAAAAAAGAAAAACAAGGCTGTCAAACAGAGGAGGGCAGACTTTTTGTTTAGCATGGTGTTACTTACCAAATATTTACAGTAATGGCATCAGGGTACCTTGAAAAATGGTTTTTCGCACCAACTCGGCGTTATGCTCAAAATTTTATCCTCGGAATATCAACTATATGCCTGCGGTAAAATTTTTCACATGCCTTGATTTTGAACGAAAATCCTCATTTTTCACGACACCTTAGTTAGAAAAACTGAAATCAGTTCTCTAATGCTTATGGTTTATTCATATAGCTCGCTGTTGTCAAGGCTGTTTTGGACAACAGCGCTCAACACATCAAGGTGCTTTGGTGTGACTTTGGTTACGTGATCATGCGACTCCGGTGTCATCATTGCATAACGGATGTCATTTTGCCCTTTTTCCAGTCATGATAAAGAAAATCCTCATGGTTTTTTTTATTAATTTTTTTACAGGGGGAAGGAGAGATGAAAAAAAAATATTTCCAGACAATGATGGCTCTGGGAGCAACTTTGGCAGGTGGACTGCTACTGGCAGGTTCTGCTGCCGCTGGTCCACAGATTGATTTTGGCGATAATGGTTATCTGCAGCTTGATGTCAAATTCCAGGGCATACTTGATAACACTGATTTCGGTTCCGGCCAAGATGGCGAGGGCAGTCGGATGGATGCTGATCTGCGGCGGGCCAGGATCGTCTTTACCGGTATGTTTGATGAGACCTGGGGTGCCAAATTTCAGACCTGCGCCGGCACCAGCGCCACCCGGAATTTCGGCGGCGGCGGCTATGAATTGGCCAAAAATAACAGCAAGACTAATTCCCAAATCAGGCTGACTGATGGCTATCTCATCGGCATGTTCAACGATATGCTCAATATTAAGCTCGGCCTGACCAAAATCCCTCTGACTCGCGCCAATCTCGACGAATGTTTTGCCCCATTGAGTCATGAGCGTTCTTCCTTTGTCTATTCACCCTATGGCACGGATGCCACCAAGAACAGCCGGGACATGGGCCTGGTGGCCACCGGCAGTTTTATCGATAACCATTTGAAATACTTTGCTGGAATCATGGAGGGCCGGGAAGGTGCAGCCAGTTTTTATAATCCCTTCGTCGATAAAACCTTTGTCACCAGCGCTGAGCCCGAAAGCAATCTGGAATATGTGGCTCGCCTCCACTATTCCTTTCTCGATCCTGAAACCAGCGCCAGCGCCGGAGGCTATAAGGGTACCTATCTGGGCAAAAAAGGCAAGGTGTTAACGCTGGGCGCGGCCGGGGCGTACGAGGCGGATGCCGCCTATAAGAATACGACGCCTGCCGGTGCAATGGGCACTCCTGGTTTTTTTCTGAGTCAGGTTAACGGTAGTGAAACGGTGGATTACACGGCCTGGACCGCGGATGTTTTCTTTGAATACCCCTTTGCCAATAACGGGGTGCTCACCGCCACTGCCCTTTATCTCGATGTGGATTTTGATGATGCCTACCTGACCACCTTCGCCCCTGCCGATTTGAACACCATAGTGGGCGGGGCCACCGGTCAGAGGGACGGCTATTATGGAAAGGTCGGCTATGTTCTGCCCCTCACCGTGGGTGAAAAAGGCAAAATCCAGCCCTTTGCCCGCTATGAAGAGTGGGATATTGCCAGCCTACTCGGGGTCCGCAATCAGACCGTGGAACAATGGGGTGTCGGGCTGAACTATTATGTGAAGGGTAATGACCGGATTCGATTTACCCTGGAATATTATCGGACTAATTATGACAAGCCCACCGATCTTGCTGACTATACAGATCAAACCGCTCCCCAGCCTCACGACTTAACAGATAGTTACGACACAATGACCGCTATGTTTATGGTTTCATTTTAGGGCACCCTATAAACAATAATTCTTGGCAGGCCTTCTTGTCCCCGGGTGGGAAGGCCTGTTGCTGCTCAAACTGTTCAGGAATAAAGCTAAATATAACAATAAATTATCAGGGAGAAAAAAATGAAAAAAACTATCCTGTTCGTCATTTTTTGTCTCAGCTCAGGCAGCACGGCTTTTACAGAAGAGCTGGTTGTGCAGCTTACTTCCGGCAATGCCGTGGTGATCCAATATACGGGAACCATCCACGGGGTGACCTTTCAAGGAAAAAACGATGGCATCGCAGCTGTGAACATGCCGGCAATGGTCAAGCCTGCTATCGACCCAACTCAGCAGCCTATAACCGAAAAGCAGCGAGTAAACCCACCACCTGCAACAATTGAAGGCCAAAAAGAGCAAGGCGGGCGGATTCGCTACAAGTGGGCGGACCCTATTGGGGAGGATTGAACATTAGTCATAAATGACCAGCGGGCCGGAGGTCATCTTCTCGTCCTGTGGACCTGTCCTGCGCTCAATGGCTAACCCGGCACTGTTCTCCGGACATTGCTTATGGCTGGGCCCAAGCACCTTATTTTTCCTTGCTGTTAATCACAATATTTTCTCAGCCTGTCAGGCTGGATAATTATAATCTGGCGAGATAAGGAAGTGGCCACGATCTCTTCATCCCTCAGCTTCTTTAAAGAGCGGGCAACCACCTCGCGGCATGTACCGACCAGGGAGGCCAGTTCTCCTTGAGATAGTTGGCAGATGGTCATTGCCGATACGTCATCTTTTGTCCGGTATTCGAGCAGCACTTTGGCCAGCCTGGCCATGATGCCCTTAAAGGCCATATCATCAACTATGGCGGAATAGAGCGCCATCTTCTTTGACATGCAATGCACAAATCGAGTGGCAAGTTCTCCGGATTGAGAGACAAAGTCATCAAAATCTTGTTCTTTCAAGGTGTACAGCATGGCATCTTCAATAACCAGAGCGTTGGCAAAGGCTGCCGGAGTATGCAGAGAAGCCATGCAGAATGTACCTTTGGGGTCAATAAACCATAGCGTCAGTTTCCTGCCGTCCATATCGCTTTTATAGATTTCTACCCGGCCCATTTCCACAAAATAAAAATGAGAAACCACATCTCCCTGAAAAAAAACATGTTCGCCTTTTCTGAACTGTTTTTTATGCAGGCGGGAGGCCAGGAAGCGGATCAAATTATCATCCAGTCCTGCGAGGATATCGATAGATTGTAAAAATTGAAATTCAGGACCCTGCATCTCTTCTTGATCCTTATTGCTAAAAGTTTTTCAAACAAAAGGTCGGGAAATGAAATAAAGACCCAACCCGGCGATCAATATCCCGGCAGCCCGCCTGAACCAGTTTCCGGCTCGTTGCATGGCACTGTTATCAAGCAATTTTCTGATCAAGGCGGTTGAACTGCCGGCCACAGCAATGGGCAGGCAATGACCGACCGCGAACAGGGTGATCAGCAGCAAGCCGGTAATAATTTTTTCCTGAACGGTGATGATGGCCAGCAGTGGCGCGATGAAGCCGAAGGTGCAGGAACCGGACAGAACGCCGTAGGCCAGCCCGAGGATAAAGGCGCCCCTCGCCCCCCTGATATGTAATCTGGCCAGCAGTCCGCCGCCGGGCAGGGAGCATGTATTGGTGGCTGCCAGCATATCAAAGGCGATCCACAGCAGCAAGAGGCCCACCGGAATGGTCCAGTACGGCCCCACATCTCCTAACATCCGGCCGAGCAGGGCGCAGAGCAAGCCGATCATGGCAATGGTTAGAAATAGGCCCATACTGAAGAGGATGGCGAACATGGCGGCCCTTCGGCCTTCAATGATCTTCTCCTGGCCGCCGACATAGGCGATGATCAACGGAATGGAGGCCAGATGGCAGGGGCTGAAGATGACGCTCACCATCCCCCAGAGAAAGCTGCCGATCAGTGCCAGGCCGATGGAACCCATCATCCAGCTGTTGACCGTGAGAAAGAGTTGATCAAACATGTTATTGCTTCTCCAGCATCGGTGTGAGGCGGTCAATGATGGCCTGTTTTTCCAGAAAACCGACATGGCGGGATATCTCTTTGCCGGTCCGGTCAAAAAAGATCTGGGTGGGAATGGCGCTTACCTTAAAACGTTTTGCTGCATCCTCATCATGCCAGACATCAATGAAAATAATGGCGGCCTTACCCTGATATTCCTGTTCCAGTTCTTCCAGGATCGGGGCCATCATCTTACAAGGAATACAGGATTTGGCTCCTAAATCAACCATGGTGACCATGCCGGGAACCGGTGCTATGATATCGTCTGACCTGCCTTCAGTGGCCGGCACAAGTAGCATGGCGATCAACAACATGAGGCAACGAATAGAGATTTTCATTGATAACTCCTTTGGTAGTATTTTTTATTTATCTTTTTTAGACATGGCATTGGTGAAATCCCGAGCCCGGTCACCGCGGAGCAGGTTGGAATTCCTCCTGTCGTTTACCTGCGACGATGCTCAGAGATCCTGTCGCCAGGGCATAAGAAACAGAGTATGAGCAAGCTCGTTTCGCACCTTTTCGATAAAGTGGTATTCGCCGGCCCGCCGGGCCGCCAGCAGCGGATCGCTCACCGTAAGCGGGCTTAAGCTCTGGTTGATGATCCAGCCGGTCGGTTCAATCCCTGCCCTTGTCAGGTCGGCCTGGAGGCTGGCCGCCTCGTGGACCGGAGTTGCCTCCGGCAGGGTGATGATGAAAATTCTGGTAAACTCCGGATCACGCAGCCGAGGCAGCAACTGGCTTATCTCAACCGGCGCCTGGCCGAGGTTTCTCGAAACCTCCCGGTGATAGGATTTGGCCGCGTCCAACAGTAGCAGGGTATGGCCGGTGGGGGCGGTATCCAGTACCAGAAAACCTGCCGCCGCTTTTTCGAGCAGGCGGGCAAAGGCCTGAAATACGGCGATCTCCTCGGTGCAGGGTGAACGCAGGTCTTCCTCAAGGAGCTGGCGCCCCTCTTCGTCCAGGTCGGCTCCGGCCTGAGCCATCACCGCCTGGCGGTATTTTTCCGTTTCCACTTCGGGGTCGACCCGGCTGACGGTAAGCCCCCGCACCCGGTCGGCCAGGGAGAAATCAAGATGCGCGGCCGGATCGGTGGTCGCCAGATGGACCTTGCGCCCCTGTTGCGCCAGTGCCACCGCCAGATGGGAAGCGATGGTGGTTTTGCCGACCCCGCCCTTGCCCATGGTCATGATCAGCCCCGAATCGTTGGCCGCCAATTGCGTCAGCAGCTCACTCACCAGGGGCGGCAGGGTCCGGTCCGAACGGTCTTCGCTCGCGGTCTCAACCTCGCTCTCACCGGAGCCTGCCGCCGACCCGAAGGCCCGCAGCCGGGTGATGCCCAGGGGCGCCCAGGAGCGCAGCGGAAACTCCTGCCGGGCCAGGTCGCGGATCGCCTCCGGCATGACAGCCAGGGCGTTTTGCTGGCGATGGCGCCAGGCCATGCCCGTGGGATCATCGGTTTCACCCCGGAAAACCCCATTGACCAGCAGGCGCTGGTTGGCAATCCCGAGCTTGACCAGCTCGCCCTGGGTCCGGGCCGCTTCGGTCAGGCTGGGGTCATCGGGCCGGGCCACCAGGTAGAGGGTGGTCTGCTGCGCATCGGCCAGGCTGGCGACGGCCGATTTGTACATGGCCTCCTGCTCCTTCAGGCCGGTGAGAGGCCCCAGGCAGGAGACGCCGGTGGTGTTTTCATCGAGAAAATGCGACCAGGCGGACGGCAGTTGTAAAAGCCGCAAGGTATGGCCGGTGGGGGCGGTATCGAAAACGATGTGGTCGTAGCCGGCAGCAAGCTCCTTATCTCCGAGAAGCCGGACAAACTCGTCAAAGGCGGCGATCTCCATGGTGCAGGCCCCGGAGAGCTGTTCTTCGATACTTGCCAGCGATTCCTCCGGCAGTACCCCGCGATAGGGGCCGACCACCCGTTCCCGGTAGAGCCTGGCCGCTTCCTCGGGGTCGATATTGACGGCAAAGAGATTTTCGCAATCCCGGACCGCTGTCGGTTCATGGGAGACCCTGACGCCCAGCACGTCGTCCAGGTTGGAGGCCGGGTCGGTTGAGACCAACAGCACCCGTTGGCCTTGGTCGGCAAGCGACACAGCCAGGGCGCAGGAAAGCGAGGTCTTGCCCACCCCGCCCTTGCCGGTGAAAAAAAGATTGCGGGTAAAGGTGTCCGGTGATTCGTCAAAAAGCATCAGCAGCATCCTCCATTTGTCTGGCGCGGCCAGGGGCAGAAGTCTCCAGCCGCCTCGATGGGTGGGCCGGCATCCGGGGTCGGGCAGCAGGCACCGGTAGCTGCCATCGGCAGGGTGAAGGCCGCGGCTGGGGCGGGAGAACCGTCCTGTACGGGATCGTAGGTAACCCCCGCCAGTTCGGCCAGTTTGCCGCGGTCGGGATAGCCGCCGCTTGCCGCAATTGCGCCCTCAATAACGATCAGGGGCAGGCAGCTGTTGCCTTTGACGCCAAGCTCGGCGCGCACGCCTGCATTGTGGACAAAGGCTCCCGGCTGCTGGGCCAGGTTGAACCGCGTCACCTCAAGGCCTTTCTTTTTCAGCCAGTCGAGATCGGCGGCGAAACGGGTCAGTCTCGGATCAACGCTCGGGCCGCAAATCCCGGTGGAGCAACACATTGGTGGGTCGTAGATTTCGATTTTTTTCATCTTATGTTTCCTTACTTGTTTAAAGACGGTTACTGCCTGGCAGCCATCGTACCGGAGACGTCGATTTTTGCAGAGCACGTATCCTCACAGCTCGGCTCACTGCGCATTCAAATGGGATTTGAGCCCCTGCTGCTGTAGCCGTTCGAGGCGTTTGCACAGCTCACGAATCAGGACCAGAGCGTCAACCGTATTTTCATCAAGCAGAATCCCCTTCATCCGCAGGTACTCTTCCGGGGTGATTGTCAGAATCATGGTCGCGCTTCCTTTGTTGAAGGATGATCCCCCCGGCCCCCTGGTTGCGGAAGGTCACGGAAGGCGGCTCCTTGACATAGGTATGGCCGTCCAGCACCGCGTTCAGATAGGGAATCACCGCGCCGATATTTTGCTCCAGCCTGGCAATACAGTGCACGGTCTGCGCCTCGGGTCGGCATGCGGCCCGGAAGATTTCCTTGGTCCATCCTGTCAATAGCATAAATTACCCTCAGCGGTGGTGGAACAACCGGCGCCAGCGGCCGGGCCGGCAATATCCAGGCTGATCGGTGCTGCATATAAAATCCGGTTATTTCCCTAACCAATAATGCCGGCTCGGCCATGACTACCAGTCGAGCCAGGCCAGGGCCTCTTTTTTAGTGGGCACCTTGCCGACGCATTTGATCTGACCGTCGATCACCACCGCCGGGGTGGAGAAAACTCCATATTTGGCGATCTGCTGAAAGTCGCTGATCTTCTCGATAGTGGCTGTGATTCCGGTCTCAGCGATTGCTTCCGTCATGATCTTCTCAGTTTCGCTGCACTTAGCGCATCCTGGTCCCAGTACCTTTATTTCCATGATTGTTCTCCGTCTTTAAATGATAATATTGAAAAGATAACCCACCAGCATGATGCCGACGGCCACTACCCCGATGAACACGGCGATGAGTTGCGGCTTCAGTACTTTCCGCAGAATAACCATCTCCGGCAAGGACAGGGCAATGACGCTCATCATGAAAGCGAGCACCGTGCCTAAGGCCGCCCCCTTGCCAAGCAGGGCATCTATGATCGGCACAATCCCGGCCGCATTGGAATACATCGGAATGCCGACCAAGACGGCCGCCGGTACCGACCACCAGGCGTCTTTGCCCATGATCGAGACCATAAAGCCCTCTGGCACATAACCGTGGATGCCTGCGCCTACCGCGATCCCGAGGACCACATAGATCCAGACCCGGCCGACAATGTCCCGCACGGCCGTCCGGCCGTGTCCGAACCGCTCGGCCCAGGTCAGCTTTTCATCGGGGACATCGGAGGCCTTAATGTGCATCTCACGTACCCAATCTTCAATGTGGCGCTCCATGTGCAAGCGGCCGATGACCCAGCCGGCGATAATGGCGATCACCAGGCCGGTGCCCATATAAATAGCCGCTACCTTCCAGCCCAAAAGGCCAAAAAGAAGCACGAGGGCGATTTCATTGACCATCGGGGCGGCAATTAAAAAGGAGAAAGTCACGCCCAAGGGGACGCCCGCGGTCACAAAGCCGATGAACAGCGGTACGGCCGAGCAGGAACAGAAAGGGGTGACAATGCCCAGCAGGGCGGCCAGGACATTGCCCGTAGATTCGCTTTTGCCGGCCAGGATCAGGCGGGTTCTCTCCGGGGTGAAGAAGGAGCGGAGCACCCCGACCGCGAACACAATCAGGACCAGCAGCATCAGGACCTTGGGAGTATCGTAGATAAAAAACAGCACCGCTTCACCCAGGCGGCTGCCGGGTTCCAGGCCCAATAGAGAAAAGGCCGAATATTCAGCAAAGTTATGCAGATTCTTGTATATCGCCAGCCAGAGGGCCAGCCCGGTCAGGATCATCAGGATATATTTGATTTTGGTCGCGGTCGCCAGCGGCTGGTCAGGCGGGTGGTCGGAGGTGATAGTTGGCATGGCTTTTCTACTTTTTATTAAGTGATATCATTATTGGCTGTGGTGGCAGACCCTGTCAGACTAAGGGCGAGGGCCAAGGATTGCTTATGCCAGTTCGGCCGGCAGGGCGCTGATAAAGTCACGGATTTCATCCCGCACTCGCCGGTAAGGGGCCAACGCCTCCTCCTCGCCGACTGCGCGGGCGGCCAATTTGGGCGGATCGTCAAAACCGTGGTGGATCACTCTGGTCTTGGCCGGGAAGAAGGGGCAGTTCTCATCGGCATGACCGCAGACGGTGATGACAAAATCAAACTCCTGGTCGCCAAGCTCGGCGGTGGTTTTGGAATAGTGGGATGAGATATCGACCCCGACCTCAGCCATGACTTTGACCGCCAGGGGGTTGAGGCCGTGTTTCTCGATACCGGCCGAGGCGCAGTCATACAACCCTGACTGGAGTTGCCGACACCAGCCTTCAGCCATCTGGCTGCGGCAGGAGTTGCCGGTGCAAAGAAAAAGAATTCTGGTTTTAGGGCTTGTCATTTTTTACTCCTGGACAGGTGCTATGGCAGATGCCGGTGAGGTTCCTGTTTTATTATCAGTCGTGCGATGCCGGGCCCTGCCTGTTACCACTAGCGACTACCCGGAATCAGCAGCACCGGTGCGACCGACTGCCGCACGACATTGTGACTGACACTGCCCAAAAAAAACTCGCCGACGAAGCCGCGACCCTGTGAGCCCATGACCACCAGTTGCACGTTACGCTCCCTGATCAGGCGGGTTATTTCTGCGTAGGGCACGCCATAACAGACCTCGGTGTCGATCTGCGGGTTGCCTCTCTTGAGGAGGCTCTGTTTCATGCTGTCGAGACGGCCCCGGTCGAATTCGTTGAATTCCGGCAGCCGTGTTGTTAAGTGTTTCTCCAGCTTGGTCTGGTCCTGGACGTGCACCAGGGTGACCTGCTGTGCGCCGTGGGCCACCAGCTGCTCGACATAGGTAAAAGCGTGAGCGGCCATCTCCGAGAAATCGGTGGCGAACAGAATATGGTCGGTGAAGTTGCAACGGGCCACCGGTTCGCAGGCTTTGTCTTCTCCTTTTTTCTTGGCGGTCGGTACCACCAGAACCGGTTTTACGGTTTTGGTGATGACGCCATAAGCGACTCCGCCGAGCAGCTTCTCCTCGACCAGGGATTGTCCTTGGGCTCCGACCACAATCAGGGCGTAATCTTCCTGGGCCGCAATGCGGATGATCTCCTGCCTGGGGACGCCGACGACGGTTCTGGTTTCGACCTTAAAACCTTGTTCCTCCAGAATATTTTTTTGTTCGTTAAGCATCTCCTCAAGCGGAACGGTATTGTACGACAAGGCCGTCGAGGCCGCCTCGCTAAAACTGAGGCATTGGAGAAGCAGGCATTGCTCCGCACCGTAGGCCTTTAATTTACCAAGGCAACTGACCACGGCAAAGGACGCGGGGGACAGATCTGTGGCTACAATCAGGCGCTTAAACATTACGTCCTCCTTTCATGTTGATGCTTTGCTGAGCCGGAAACCAGGCAGTTGTCCGGTTGGCGATCTTGACCAGGAACAGCATGACCGGGACTTCGACCAGGACCCCGACGATGGTGACCAGCACCGCCGGTGATGAGGCGCCAAACAAGGTGATGGCAACGGCCACCGCCAGTTCGAAAAAATTGGAAGCCCCGATCATGCCTGCCGGGGCGGCAATATCATGCGATAGCTTCAGTTTTTTACAGCCCAGGTAGGCGATAAAGAAGATAAAAAATGTCTGAATAATCAAGGGGATGGCAATCAAGATGATATGCAGGGGATTGTTGAGAATAACATCGCCCTGAAAAGAAAAAATAAGGACGAGAGTCAGCAATAAGCCAACAATGGTGAGATTATTGAATTTGGGGATGAATGATTTATTGAAATATTCTGCACCCTTATTTTTAATTACCAGGTTGCGGGTGGTGATGCCGCCGGCCAGCGGGATAACGACAAAGAGAAAGACTGACAGCAGCAGGGTGTTCCACGGAATAGTGATACCGCCCACACCCAGCAGCAGCGCCACGATCGGCGTAAAGGCGATCAGAATAATCAAATCATTGGTGGCCACCTGCACCACGGTATAGGCGGGGTTGCCTTTGGTTAAATGACTCCAGACAAAGACCATAGCCGTGCATGGCGCGGCCCCCAGAAGAACGGCACCGGCCAGATAATCGCGGGCCAGTTCAGCCGGAATCAGTGATTTGAAGACTATATAGAAAAAAAAGGCGGCGATCCCGAACATGGTAAAAGGTTTAATCAGCCAGTTGACAATCCAGGTGATATAAAGTCCCGTTGGGTTTTTACCGACATTTCTGATGCTGGCAAAATCAACCTTCATCATCATGGGGTAGATCATCAGCCAGATCAGGACAGCAATAGGAATGGACACCTTTGCATATTCAAATCTGGCCAGTGCAGCCGGGATGGCGGGAAGAAATCTGCCGATCAGCACACCGGCGATCATACAAAGAATGACCCACAGCGTCAGGTGTCGCTCAAAGAAACTGATGCCTGTCGGCTTGTGTTGTTTCATGGTAACTGATTCTCCTTGGAAAAAATAAATTATTGTATCAAGCACGCAGGCTTACAATTAGAACATAGTTGAAGGCTCCTGGCCTTCTATGCTGCTGCCGGTGGTTTATTGCAGCCCGTTGTATCCTTGGTGGCTAAAAAGACGGCCAGAATCTGTTGATCCTGCCGGCCCTGAGGCAGAGTGACAAGTTCATGCTGCAGCAGCATCAATGTCTGCTGCTGTAAGGGGCTTTGGTTGCCGGTCAGCCGGTAGTACATCCATAATCCCTGTCGCCGTCCTTCGACCCAGCCGGCATGGCGCAGGGCAGCCAGATGACGCGATACCGTCGATTGCGGCAGATCAAGCACCGCCATGAGATCGCAGACGCAGTGTTCACCGTCAGTGAGCAAAGCCAAAATGCGCAGGCGGACAGGTTCGGACAAGGCCTTAAAAATATTTGCTGTTGTTTGCATAGGATTAATTTATCCGCATAAGCGGATATTGGCAAGTTTTATCTTTATGGGTGTCCTCATTTTTCAAGGCACCTGATATAAAAGCAACAATTCAGCTTAAGGATGCCTTGAAAAATGGTCTTTTTGCCCAAACTCGGCGTTATGCTCAAAATTTTATCCTCAGAATATCAATTATATGCCTGCGGTAAAATTTGTCACATGCCTTGATTTTGAACAAAAATCCTCATTTTTCAAGACACCCTTAAGATAATTTTTCTGCTGTCGTATTATTCACGGCTGGCCCGGTTATCATCATCTTTTCCAGTTTATTAAGAATATAGGCCTGGTCTTTTTTTAAATCAATATGTTGAGAGTCAACAGTGATTCCGGTATCGGTAATACTGGTAAAAGAAGCAAAGAAATCGCCTGGCAGCTCGAAGTGTTTGCGGGCCAGAATGGCAAAATCATTGCCGTAGGCCCTGAACACCAGGGCTTGCGGCAATGCGGTCTGCAGCTCGGCGGCAAAATCCTGGAAGAAGCGGTTGCCTTTTTCCCAGCCTTGAAGCTTATTATATTCCACCACATTCTGGAGAGAAATAATATGCAGGCAGCTGTATTCTAAGAGGGTCTGGTTGTTGAGCAGAAAAATTTTCAGGTAATCTTCATTGAACAGCCCTGTAAGTTTGTCATTAAAAAAGTAAGAGAAGCGTTTTTTTTCAATATCCGAAGTTGCCGTCTGGGTCACGGCTATCGGGCTGATCGTATCTTTGAGGGCAATGAGGGCGGCGCTGACTATTTCAGGATCAAACTGCCTGCCGCGGAGAGAATCAAGCTCAGCCAGAGCTTCCGGAATTTGCTTGCGCGGTTTATAGATACGATTGGTGGTCATGGCATCAAAGGCATCAGCTACGGACAAAATACGGGAGAGCAAGGGGATATCATGGCCACGCAGTTGAGCAGGATAACCTTCGCCGTCATACCGTTCATGATGATGGAGAATAATCTCCGCTAAATCCTTGTACATCTCCATATTGGCCAGCATTTCATGACCGGCCGCTGCATGCAGTTTGATCAGGGTGTAATCAAGACTGCTAAGTTTGCCTGGCTTAAGCAGGACGGAATCCGGGGTGGCGATCTTGCCGATATCATGGAGGATGGCCGCTTTATATAATTTTGCTATCTCTGGTTCGGCAATTCCCATGGTCCGGGCTATTTGTTCGGAATACCTGGCCACTCGTTCGGTATGACCGGCGGTATAGGTATCACGTTGTTCAATCATATCGACAAAGGTCAAGACCGTTTCTTCATAATTGGCCGCTCTTTCCATGGTCAGCCTGGCTACTTCTGCGCGGTGATAGAAAGAGCCGATTGCAAAACCAAGATCTCCGGCCAGCTCTTCGAGCATGACAATTTCTTCCTGTTCGAATCCTTCTTTCAGCCAGGTATATATGGTCAACACGCCCAGTGGCTTCGCTGTTTGGCTGCCGCGCAGAGGCAGGGCGATAGCTGACTTAAAACCATTGATCTCCGCCGTTTTGCGCCATGGGGTAAGATCCTCCATATGGTTGTGTCCGCTGATAACAGTTTTGTCCTCCCGGATACTGCTGGCGGTAGGACTATGATAAAAATGGGTTGCCGGATCATTAAGCAGGTAGGGTGGCGGGGCCAGATATTTCTCGAAATCATCCGAGCTGTATATCTGATAAATTTTATCCTCTGCCAATAGGCCAATCCAGCAAAAGCCATAATGGCCATGTTGGACAAAAAGTTCACAGGATTTTTTGAGCAGGACAACCAGATCAGGAGAGGTGATCATTAATTTATTGATCTCCGCCACGGTCTGCAGGATACCCTTGAGATAGATCTGTTGATCAAGCAGGGTGTTGATCTTCTGTGTCCGTTGCGCCACCTTGCTTTCCAGGGTGATGTTCAGTCTGTCTACCTCCATTTTTTTCTTCTGCAGGATGCGGTTCAGCAGAAAAATATACCAGGCGATACCGACAATCAGCAGGGCGGTCAGTCCCAAAATGGTGAATTGCCGCCAGTAACGGAAAAAAACAT
Organism: Desulfobulbaceae bacterium UBA5611; assembly: GCA_002424635.1. Classification (GTDB taxonomy): domain Bacteria; phylum Desulfobacterota; class Desulfobulbia; order Desulfobulbales; family Desulfocapsaceae; genus UBA2270. The sequence goes on along the minus strand of DIKT01000009.1, from coordinate 23,252 downwards.
CAGCCATGGAGAACTGGCCATAGTCTTGATAAGGGCCGATTTTAAGATCAAATAAACTGTCATGCACTGGTTGATAATTAAGAGGAATGGTCCAGCCGGCCGATTGACTGGCTACGGCCGCCGGATCGGAGCTGTCCATGCTCATCAGGGCTCCGGCTACCAGGCGGGACAGCCGGTCAGGAGTGGCTTTGATGGCGGCTATAGGCCATTCCGGATAGAGGCTGGTACTGAGGAGAAAGGGAAAGCCGGTTATCTGCTGCCGGTTGAGAATTTTTAAGTGCTCCAGCTGAATAGTACCGCGCTCGGCCATCCGTTCCAAGGTGTCGGTGCGAGCGGTTCCGGCATCAGCCGTACCGGCCAGAACAGCCAAGACGGCACTCTCATGGGTGCCGGCAAAACCAAGAGATGAAAAATCAGTGAACGGATCGATATCCTGCCGGAAAAATTCCCGCCAGGCTACAATCCAGCCGCCCAGTGACAGAGAATCGACGGCAACGAAGGATTTACCCTTGAGATCGGCGATTTTATTGATGTCCTGGCGCTCAGCTTTAGTGAAGATCACCCCGCCAAAGGTGGTGGTCTGCTGACCGGGAAGATTTTGATTGATCAGGGTGGCAATCCGGCTGACCCCGTAAAGTTTCTCCAGCTCTACATAAAAAGCAGGGTTGGTTAACACAAAATCAACTTTGCCTTCTGCTACGGTCTGATGAATTTCGTTAAAGCCCAGGGGCACAATGGCGAAGCTGTATTCAGGCAGAGCAGTGGAGAGATAGTCGGCAGTGGCGGCCCATCTCTCACAAGCGACGTCCTCTCCGCTCTTGGCTAAGACGCCGATCGTGACGTTCCGGGCCTCGGCCCATAACAGATATGGCTGCAGAAAGAGACACAGAAACAAGCAGGTCGTCCGGACGATACTAATCATGGACCCATCTGCCTTGATTTGAAACGACAATTCTCATTTTTGCAAACTCCCTTTATATCTTCACCGCTTTTATAAATTAAAGATATCGTTTATCCCCGGCTAAATCAAGGTGGACCCCAGGACGTCAGGCTGGATTAGCTTCGATCAAGAGGCAGCTGTCTCGGCCGGCTAGAAAGGGGGCGCGGTCATAGCCGCCGAACTGCTGACGAATATTAAAGCCACAATCATGGAGCAGTGCCTGCCATTTGTCTGCGGAAAAAGCCGCCAGCTCTAGCGTATGACTCAGATCTTCATTGACGGCTTCCGGTGCCCGGGGACGAACCCGGTAGCGTTCTTCCAGCAGGAGTTTTTCATCTTTATAGCCGCGCCTGATTTCCTTGATCACTTTGCCGCCTGTTTGCTCGTTAAATATCTGAAATTGAAAGAGTTTTTTAGAGCCCAAAGTCAGGATTTTATGGTCAGGAATGAAAAGCTGCAGCAGTAGGTTGCCATTGGCCTTGATCACGGTTTTGAGCTGGCGCAGACATTCTTTGATCCGGCTTTCACTGACAAGGAGGTTTAAGGAATGATAGGCAATGATGATGGTATCAAACTTCCGGGCTAAAGCCAGGGCCGTCATGTCCATACACATATAGGAAATGTTGGTGCGGTCATGCAGACGGGCCAGTTGCAGCATGGAAAGCGATAGATCAATCCCGGTAACAGCAGCACCCGTCGCCGCCAGCTGTCGGCAGAGACGGCCATAGCCGCAGCCAAGCTCAAGGATGGAACCGGAAGCGGTGATTCTTTCCAGATAAAAGGCGACATCAGCAGAAAAATCAGAAGTCTCCAGGGCATAAAATTGGCAGTAGCGCTTATGGCTCAGAGGCAGAAATAACTCATCCGGCTCTTTATGACTGTCAAAGATATCGGCGGTCATTATCTGTATCTTTCTGTTGGATGGTTAGCTCTCTCCAGAGCTGATAGTCATGGCGCAGGGCTCATTTTGTTTTCAAGAGATCACGAATTTCCGCTAACAGCAGTTCCTCCCGGGAAGGCACGGGCTCGGCTGGCGTTTCATTCTCGGCTTCTTCTTTTCTTCTCAGAGAATTAATTGCTTTGATCATCATGAAGATAGCAAAGGCGATGATAATAAAATCAACGATGGTCTGGATAAACTTGCCGTACGAGATGATGACCGCCTCCCGATCGCCCGTTGCCGCTTGCAGAGTAATGGCGAGTTGACTGAAATCTATACCGCTGATGAGCAGACCAAGCGCCGGCATGATTATATCGCCTACCATCGAAGTTACGACCTTGCCAAAGGCCAACCCGATTATAATGCCCACCGCCATATCAATGACATTGCCTTTCACCGCAAACTCTTTAAACTCTTTGAGTAATTTCATTTTAACTCCTGTGGTGGTGATTGCTTGCGAGCGTTAAGTCTATTTGCGATAAGACGTTGATCTTCAAAGATAACTATATCAAAGTGTAGAGAATGACAGCAAGCATTATTCCTTCAGCCTTGGCTGGTTGTTAGCTGCTAAACTTGTGGTGATGCATATTATAATAGTTTTTGCAGGGCCGCTGCTATCGTCGGAAAAAGATAAGAATAACCGGTTTGTTGTAATACTGCCGGTCGAACGCGCTGGGAGCCTAATAAGACCTCAGCAAATTCGCCTAACGCCATTTTCAGGATACAGCCGGGTATAGGCAGCAGAGCCGGGCGATGCAGGGTGTCGGCCAGGACCCTGGTAAATTCACGGTTGGTTACCGGAAAAGGAGTGACCGCATTCAGCGGGCCGCGCAGCTGGTCATTATTCATGGCCAAGAGCATGATGGCGGTCAGGTCATCGATATGAATCCAGGACATATATTGACGCCCATTGCCCAGGCGGCCGCCGAGGCCTAATCTGAAAGGGCGCAGCATTTGCGCCAAGGCCCCGCCATCTTCTCCTAGCACGACACCGGTACGAATCAGCACCACCCGCACGCCATACTCTGCAGCGCGACGAGCCTCGTGTTCCCAGTCCTGGCATACTTGAGCCAGGAAATCATGGCCAGGTGCTGACCGTTCAGTTAGTTCTTCATCGCCTCTTGAGCCATAATAGCCGACGGCTGAGGAGCAGATCAAGGTTGCCGGTTTAAGTTCAGCGCGGCCGATAAGATCAACAAGATGACTGGTCCCTTCGATCCGGCTGGCCCGTATTTTGGCCTTTTTCTCGGCATTCCAGCGCCCGTGAAAGAGTGATTCGCCGGCCAGATGAAAAATGGTATCTACGCCCGTCAGCAAAGACGGGTCTGCATTGGGTGAACCATCCCATTGCCGGACCTCACTATCGGCAAATTTATGTTTCAGCTTTTCGATGCTGCGGCCGACAATAATCGGTCGGCTTAATCTGTCCGCCAGATGTTGGCCGACAAAACCGCTTCCACCGGTGATCAGAGCTCTCATTATATTGCCTCATCAAATGTTATGGGGGAATCTTGACGTCTCTTCCTACCGGCCATCCAGTGCCCGGTTTTTGTCGATCTGCTGCTGGAGTTTGATCTGGTTCTGCCGCTCTCTGGTCTTGGTTGTCAGATATTCCTCCTTGCCCATATCCAGAAGCTGCTTGCCGTAGCGACTGGTAAGAAGATACCAGGCATTGATTCTGCTGGTGGCCCGTTTTTCCAGGGGTACATATAAGGTGTCGAGAAAGGCCTGGATCGCCAGATAGTAGCGGACGGCACTGCGTTCCACCGCACCGCGGGGTCCGCCGATATAGACCGGGTTGCCCTTTTTGTCGGTGCCGGTTATCGAAAAACCGGTCATGCCCCGGCTGACTGTTGCAAAAAAGACCTTGGCGGCCAGGCGCAGGGCGGCACTGTCTCTATAGCCATAACTGACATGGACAAAAGTCCTGTCTCCCTCAAGGGGTAAGGCCTCGAATCTCATCTTGTGGTTTTTGGTGCCGAAGGGGCCATCATCAGCATTGAGATTAATTTCAATATGTTGCTCCTGCCGGGCCATAAAGCCAAAGCGATAAATAACCGGACGGCTATCTTGCGGCGGATGATAACCTTTGCTGGCCAGATAAAATGTCAGTTCCCAGGCACCAGTGATGTCACTGGCGGTGCAGGCCTTGATATTGGGATACAGGGAGACGATATCGCACCAGTTGGCCGGCCCCTGGAGCACGTTGACCATATTGCTGAAAGGATGAGCGAAGATACCGTAGACATCGACATGGATCTGATCATTGATTTCAGCCGAGTCAACAGCCAGCGGCAGGCCAAAGCTGCTGGTCTCCAGTCTGGCCAGGTTTCTCTGATAGGTTGCAAGCAGCGTCTCGTGACCTTGATCAGATTTCTCAAGAGCGGCAGCCGTATGCGCCGAGACAAGAAGAGCAGCTGTGAGAAGACAGAGAACCAGTTGGGCAATATTTTTGTGCTGCTTGATTGGCGGCATATGATTCACTCCCACGCGATTGTGCAATGAAATGAATCTCTTCAGGGTGCTTTGTAAAATGGTCTTTTCGCCCCAACTCGGCGTTATGGTCAAAATTTTATCCTCGGAATATCAGCTATATGCCTGCGGTAAAATTTATCACATGCCTTGATTTTGAACGAAAATCCTCATTTTTCAAGACACCTTTTATTGAAATTATAACCACTGGAAGAATAAATTAATAAACCATTCTCTGACCTTGGGCAGAAATGGTCTTTGTTGCCAATCAACCCAATGAATCTGCTTGGAATCGGCAAGGTCGCCGGCGAACATTTTTTCCATTTCAAGGGCAAATTCCTTGCTCAGGATAACGGCATTCACTTCGTCATTGTTTAATAAGCTCAAGAATTCCATATTAGTGGAGCCGACTGTCGACCAGATCTGATCAATCACGGCTGTTTTGGCATGCAGCAACGATGTGTTGTGCTCGTATATTTTTACTCCAGCCTGTAATAACTCGGCATAGTGGAACCTCTGAGCATGTAAGGCCACCCGTGAGTCGCTGATCGCTGGAAGAATGAGCTTGACATCGACACCGCGCCCGGCCGCTTCCATAAGGGCCTGTATTATCTGGTCGTCCGGGAGAAAATAGGAATTGGTGAGGTGGATCGAGTGCTCAGCAAAGGTGATGGCTGAAACATACATAATAAAAGGAATTCTGTTATCCTGGCCGGGAGTGCTGCCTACTATCCGTACCAGGGCCTGGCCCTCTGCCTTCAGGGCAGGAAAATAATTATGCTCGGCCGGTTGCCGGCCTTTTTGTTGCAGCCAGGTTTCAAGAAAAAGCTTCTGGACTTCAGCCACAGCCGGACCTTCAATCTGGATATCGGTATCCCGCCAATGGATGGGAGGGTTTTCGTTGGGCTGCCGCTGGAAAGGGCGGCTTGAATAGACCTTGCTGATATTAATGCCGCCGATAATAGCAATACGGCCGTCAACAATTAAAATCTTGCGGTGATCCCGGTGAGTTAAGTCCCATTCCCCCCTTGCCTCCAGGAGATTGACTGGATTAAATTCGATTACCTTTATACCGCCGGCCCGCATGCGCTCGAAAAAAGCAGCAGGGGTGGTGATACTGCCGACGCTGTCATAGATAAGATTTACCTGGATGCCTGCCGCCTGTTTTTGCAGCAGTGCCTCGGCAAATTTACGGCCAATGTCATCATCTTCAAAGATAAAGCTTTCCATGTTGATATGGTCTGTTGCCTGCTCTATGGCTGTCAGCATGGCCGGATAAGTCGCCTCCCCATTGGTCAGTAGGGTGATTTTATTGCCTTTGGTCAGTGGATTTTCGGTGATCGATTCGATGACGGCTATATGGCGCTCCAGAATATCTGTCGCCTTGACTGATTGCTTCAACTGTTCCATGATGGCTTTGCTTTGCTGCCGGGATAGCTGACCCTTGGACGACAGGATCTGAGGAGACTGTTGTTTAGTCGGCGCCTCATCAATTATTTCCGTGACATTGGGCAAGTTGGTGCAGCCATAACTGGGGCTTAAGATGGTAACAAATAGGAAAAGTAAAAAGAGAGGTTGGTTGATGGTCATCCGTTTTTTGCCTGCAGTTGATTTAAGCTGAGCTTTAACGAGACCAGCTAAGGTATAAGGTATAAGTAAATAATATTTCTTTTCCTGCTATGAAAGCCAGCAATTTTTTAGCCGATTATAGCCGTCTGGCTGGCGACGACAGACCTTGATAGATCAAGGCCTTGGGCTGATACTGTCTGGATATATTTTTGGAACCTTGATCAGGGACGAAGAAGGCTGGGTTGCTGCTTGTAGATGCAGGATGGTAACTTCCAGTGTAAATTGATCATTCTACCTTACCATGAATGAGAATTATTTATATTTTTTGTTTGGCGACAATCGTTCTTGTATCTGATCACATTTTTGCTGCATTCCTCATAAAGGAAGTTCTCGTTTGGTGGAAAAATATGTTGATCGACAGGGCAACCATTAGTGACAATAATAGAAGCAGCCTTCGTGGTACGTTGTCTGCGGTGGATGAAAGCAGTTAATGGATACCCTTACTTTGTTCGGCATTGCCCTGGCCTTGGCCATGGATGCCTTTGCGGTGGCTTTGGCTACCGGACTGGCCTTACCCTTGATGACCGGTCGGCACCTGTTTCGGCTGGGCTTTCATTTTGGCCTTTTTCAGGCCTTAATGCCGGTTCTGGGCTGGCTCGCTGGTATAACCATTCAGAAATGGATTGCTGATTATGATCATTGGCTTGCCTTTGCCCTGCTCGTTTTTGTCGGTGGCAAGATGATCCATGAGGCCTTTACCGATAATGATGACGAGAAAAAGGACCGGGATCCGACCCGCGGCTGGTCTCTGGTCATGCTGTCAGTGGCTACCAGTATCGATGCCCTGGCGGTTGGTCTCACTCTGGCTATGCTCAATGTCAGTGTCTGGGTACCGTCGGCGGTGATCGGGCTGGTGGCGGGTCTGCTGACGGTAAGCGGCATGTTGCTTGGTCGGCGGATCAACAGTAGCTGGGGCAAAAGGGTGGAGGTCTTTGGTGGCCTCACCCTATGCGTCATCGGCCTGAAGATTCTGCTTGAACATACCTTATGGGTGTCTTGAAAAATAAGGATTGGCATTCACAAGCAAGGCATCCTTATTTCAGCAGTTGCGTGGACCGTGTCCCCTGATTGCTTTATTATTTAAAATTATTTAATTAAAAAATAAGAAAACTTAACAAGGAGACAGCCGGATGAAAAAGTTGATATTGATCCTGTGGATGTTTTTTGCGGCCCCTAATGTGTGGGCTGTTGACCAACTGGTGGAGTCGCCGGGTCTCTATCCCGCCGCTCCGCAGATCATAGGCGGTTTTGATGCGACGCCTGGGGCCTGGCCCTGGATGACGGCCATTGTATATGCTGATGAATCTGATCTCTTTATGGCCCAGTTTTGCGGCGGCGCACTGATTGCCGCCAACTGGGTGCTGACGGCTGGCCATTGTGTTGATGGCCTGGTCGCCGCTGATATTCAGGTAGCGGTCGGCGCCCATGATCTGGAGACTTTCAGCGGGCCAAGAATCCAGGTCAAGAATATTGTCAGGCATCCGAATTATGTCAACTTTAAAGCCAATGACCTGGCCCTGCTGGAACTCAGTGTCCCGTCAGGCCAGCAGCCGGTGATTTTATTTTCCGGTGCTTCCCGGCAGGGGATTGAGGTCAGCCTGATAAGCCGGATGACGACCCTTACCGGCTGGGGACTCGCTGACACCCCCACCACCTGGTACTATCCGTCGATTTTACAGCAGGTGGATCTGCCGGTGGTGGCTGATGCCAATTGTAATGACACTTTTGGTGAGACGTTGTTGAGTTCTCAGCTGTGCGCCGGCTATCCAATAGCCAAAGATGCCTGCACCGGTGATAGCGGTGATCCGATGATGCTGATGATCGATGGCCAGTGGACCCATGTGGGGATTGTTTCTTATGGTGCTGATTGCCGGCAATCCGAGGGTATTTATGGCGTTTATACCCGCAGCTCGGCCTTTGTTGATTTTATCAGACAAAATGTACCGGCGGCGCAGTTTACTGAGACAGCTTCCCGGGCCCTGCCCTGGCTCATGCTGCTGTTACGTTAAGCCGCTGTAAAAAATAATATGGTCATCTAAGTGCCCGGAGCGGCATAAGGAGCCGTAACGAAATAGATAATGGCCATGTTATTTCGTAACGGCTCCTAAACCGCCGGAGCGGCATAAGGAGCCGTAACGAAATAGATATAATGGCCATGTTATTTCGTAACGGCTCCTAAACGCTTCAGCCTGCCGGGGTCAGTTTGTTCATCCAGGACCAGCCGGACTGTTCTGGCCAGAATATCTTTTTCTAAGGGCTTGTTGAGATATCTTCTGACTCCCATGGCCAGAGCTTCTTCGGCCGATATAATTGAGCTATGGCCGGTGCAGATAATGATCGGCATGGTCGGAGCGACCTGCAGTACTGCCTGGATCAGTTCCGAGCCGGATATACCCGGCATGGTCTGATCGGTAATTATCAAGTCGAACTGCCCGGGATCGGCTGCCACCGTTGCCAGGGCTTGACGGCTGTCTGTAAAGCCGGTGACAGTATAGCCATAATTTTCCAGCAGCCTCTGATTTATCCGTACCAGCAAGGGTTCGTCGTCAATAACGAGAATACGCTCATTACCAAAGGGCAGTTTTTTCTGTTGTTTTATTTGTTTCGGTATATCGGTGGCTTGACTGTCTTCGGTCAGGGTCGGAATAAAGACACGGAAGGTACAACCGTGGCCGGGCGCGCTTTCTACTTCGATAAAGCCATTATATCCCTTGATGATACCATGGACAACGGCCAGACCGAGGCCGGTGCCGCTGCCCCGTTCCTTGGTGGTAAAGTAGGGTTCGAAAATTCGCGCCGCTGTTGCTGCGGCCATGCCCTGCCCTGTATCGCTGACCGATAGAACAATATAACGAACCGGCGGCCTGTTCTCCTGGTCCGGGTTTGGCCCGGTCCTTTCCTGATGAGTGAGTGAGACCGTTAATGTTCCTTTTTCATTCTGCAGGGCATGGAAACCATTGGTGCACAAATTCATGACCACTTGATGAATCTTGGTCGAATCAGCCATGATCAGGCCGCAGTCAGGATCAAGATCTTTCTTGATTGTCACAGTGCTGGGTAAGGCTGATCCCAGCAGTCGCAAAACCTCATCTATAATCAAATGCGGCTGCAGCGGCTGCAATTGCTGTTCTGTCTTACGGCTGAAGTCAAGAATCTGTTTCACTACATTGGTGGCCCTTTGTCCGGCGACGATGATCTGCTCAATATCCTCTTGGGCCGAAGTGCCGGCGGAGAGATGTATTTGCGCCAGTTCCGAATAACCGAGGATGGCTGAGAGAATATTGTTGAAATCATGGGCTATACCGCCGGCCATGGTGCCGATAGCCTCCAGCTTCTGGGCCTGCAGCAGATTTTCTTCCATCTTCTTCTGGGCGGTGATGTCTCTGGCGATGTGGACTATGTTGTTGATCCCCCCATTTTTGTCAGGCATGACTGATGAGGAGACCTGAAAGAATTTACCTAAATGTTCATGATTGATAATACAGGATTGGTTGCCTTGACCGGCGATGGTCTTAACCAGTGGACAATCCGGGCAGGGAATTGAGGCATTACGAAAAAGCTCATAGCAGTGTCTGCCGTTCAGCCCCCCCATAGGCACCTGAAAAAACTGGTGGGCGGCCTTATTGGCCCTGATAATAAGCATATCCTTGTTCTGGATGGTGACAATATCGGTAAGGGCATCAAATGTATTTTCCCATTCATCCCTGCTCCTGGCCACCGCTTTTTCCGCGAGCAGGCGCTCGGTGATGTCGATGATAGTCGAGCAGAGAACCGACCGGTCATCAATGATGAGAGCCCCGCTATGGATCTCGACGTCACGCATCTCCCCGCTCTTCAACCGGTGCTGATAATAGAAGGTTTCTTTGCCTTTGATCTCCACTTCTCTCATTTTTGAGCGGATCCTGCCCCGGCTCAGCACGTTGATAACCGCGATCTTCATCCCCGGCCATTCTTCTTTCGCATAGCCATAGAAGTGGCAGGCTGCCGGGTTGGCGTCAATGAAGGTGGCCGTGTCCAGATCAGTCAGCACCATAATATTGGGATTTTTATGAAAAAGAGCGGCATAGCGGAGTTCGCTTTTCTGCAGGGCCAGCTCTGCTCTTTTCCGCTCTGTGATATCAATCCCGCACTCAAGCGCCCCGATAATCCGCCCTTTCTTGTCCTTGACCGGGCTGGCTGAGACCTCTATATAGCGATCCTTGACCTGTCTTTCGTAGCGATACGGCCGGCCGTCTGCCAGGGTATATTGGATCTTGCAGTGATCGCAGATCTTCTCTCTACCTTGTTTGTCAGCATTATCAGCATGCTGGCCCCAGATCTCATAACAGTGGCATCCTTTTACCTCTGCGCTGTTGCGGCCGATGAGCTGTTCCATGAAAGTATTTAACTTTATGACCCGCATCTCCCGGTCGACATAGGAGAGATAATACGGGACATTCTGCAGTATGGCCTCATGTTCGATCAGGGTGGTATTGAGGGTATCCTGCAGCTCTTTCTCCTTGCTGATATCCTTGATGACACTTATTATCCTGCTTATCTTGCCGTCTTTATCCCGTACGGGAGAAGCGGTGATCTGGGAAAATATCTTGGCCCCCGCGGCTGTGGTATGGCAGTGATTGGCATTGGCGGCCAGGCCTGTGGTAAAGACCTGCCGGTGGACACAAGATTGCTCGGGAACACATTTACCGGCGCAGGGAAAGGGGAAACGATGCAGGACGTCATGGCATTTATCGCCTATGACCGTCGCGCCGGGGCTGGCATACAAATCCAGGAAAGGCTGATTGGCAAAGACTATTTTATAGTCTTGGTCGATAATCAGGACACAATCAGTGAGATGGTTTAAGCTGGAGTATTGTTCTTGTGACATGCGATGTCCCCTTGGCTATACTTTCTTAAACAAATATTTCCTGGGTCTTATAAGCGGCCTCAGTTTTTCTTCTCTTTTTTTCGCTGTACATCTTGGCGTCGGCGGTGATAAGCAGTTCTTCCAGGGAGTAATCCCCGGCATTATGAGCAACTCCAAAACTGATGGCGATCTGGAGCTGTCCGGGCAATTCTTTGTTGATCTCGGCCAGTTCCTGTTCCAGTCTGGCCAGCAGGATGGTTTCTGAATCATGTTTGGAGGCGGAGGTGAACAGGACGACAAATTCATCTCCGCCCATGCGGCCGATGATATCGGTGCCCCTGACCGTGGTCTGCAGGAGTCTGGCGGTTAGGATCAGGGCCTTATCTCCTATCTCATGGCCCAGCGTATCGTTGATCCATTTCATGTTGTCGAGGTCGGCAAAGACTAGAAAGGCCGTGCCGCCGGCCCGTTTTACATAACTGAGCTGCTGGCGGGCCAGGGCCATAAAACCGCGACGGTTACATAGTCCGGTGAGCTCATCGGTTACGGACAGGCTCTGGAGTTGTTGTTCCATTTTTTTTCTGGCGGTAATATTGCAGAAGTCCTCAATCATCCCGATTAAGTTACCGGTACCATTATAAAAAGGCTTGGCGTTCACCAGGCATGTCAAGGTTGTCCCGTCAGTTCGGCACTTGTCGGCCTCGAATTCAATATGCTGACTCCCTTGGCTGATCAGGTGCAGCGGGCAATCCTCGGTATGGCATAAGTTGCCGAAAAAGATCTCATGGCACTTTTTACCGATTATCTGCTCGACCGGAAGATTGAGAAGGCCGGCCATGGTGGTATTGGCGCGGATGATCTCTTTATTGAAATTAACCAGCCACATGCCGTCTGCTGCCGTATTGAAGATCTGATCCAGTTCGCCATGGGATTCATTCAGCTCGTCCTGCAGTTGCTGTTGCAGCTGCAGGCGCTGCAGCAGGCTGGTCGTGTATTGGGAGTGCAGGATGATCAGGATGATGGAGAAAACAGAGACCAGCACATAACCGGTAATATAGCGCCCTTGCATGGCAATAAGACAGGGACTCTGCTCATAGACCATGAGATAGCCGGCATTCCTGGCGGTGATATCCTGGATCGGCAGCAGATGAACAAGAAAGGCCTGGCCATCCAGGTAAAAAGGTAAGGACACCGGTTCATAAGCCGGCAGGAGTCGGGCGAGTTTTGGCTGCAGCTGTTGGTTGATCTGCGTCAACTGCTCTGCACTGATATGTTCTTTCTTCGGTACCAGTCTATAGCTTTCTTGCTTGTTATCTTGAGGGTTACTTCTCTCCGAGAGGAAGTTTGCAGAAAAAGAGGTAATGACAAAATTATCCCGCAGATCGGCTGGGGCCAGTTGGGCTGTTGCCATCTGTCTGTCCGTGATAAAATGATATGTGCCGGGAAAGTTGTCCGTTAGATCATTGAGCAGGGTGGCAAATGGCACACCGATCTCAACTGAGCCAAGTTGATGATCGGTGGCTAAGGCGAACATAAAACGGTAGGCCTGCTGCTGCCGTCCCATTTCATAGCCGGCCATCGTTTGGTGGGTGCTATTGACCAGCATGACTGCAGGGCGGGAGTCGGCCAATTGGTCGCCAAATGACTGGGGCTGGTGCATGCGCAGGAAACTGGTGCCGTCAGCAAAGTAAAAATGGATCTCACGGAAATAATTTTTCACATGCTGGTACATGGGAGATAAATTATGGTAGAGCTGCTGACGTAATTGATGTCGTTCTTCATTACCGGCCACAGCGGCCAGCTCCATGAGGCTGAGCACAGCCGGAGTGCTGAGCCGTTCAGAGAGCATCTTCATGCGCTGCCTGTAGGCATTGGTGATCAGCGTATACTGACCCTTGATTTCCGCCTGTTGGCCAATGATCAAAGCATCATTCTCCTGCTTTTTGAATAAGTAGAGCGCTGATAGGGTAATGATCTGGATGCCCGCCAGAAAAAGGAGATAGCGAATGAGGTTTTTGCGGGCAGTCATATTAAATAGCTCTAAGGCTCCTGGTTTGGGACTTATTTTAAAAGCAACGAATTAGTAGAAAGAACAACAAATTATTAAAATTTATAGCAATTGTCCTTTCCTGTTTTTTAACTCCTGTCCCGGCTGATAGGCAGGTCAATGGTAAAGGTTGCTCCCTGGCCAGGCCTGGACTTGACAGACAACTGTCCTCCATGCTTGGTAACAATGATGGTGTAAGCCACGGAAAGGCCAAGCCCGGTGCCGACCCCGATATCTTTGGTAGTATAAAAGGGATCGAAGATATGGCGCCTGACCGTCTCGTCCATACCGGGGCCATTATCTTCGATTTCCACCCGCAATTTATCCCCATGTTGCAGAGTACGCATGATAATCCGTGGTTTGGCTTTTGGTTCAGCTTGGTCGCCCATGGCCTGCGCCGCATTTTTCACCAGGTTGATGACGACCTGTTCAATCTCCATGGCCACGCATAAAATTGGGGGCAGGTCCGGTGTATATTCCTTGATGATTTCTATATTGATGATGTTATATTTTTTACGCAGCTCGTAATCATTTTTGGCCAGCTCCACTGCTTTATCCAGCAGCAGGGCCGGATGTTCCCAGGCAGCCTCTCCCTGTTGAGGACGGCTGAACTGGAGCAGGGTGCTGATGATCTTGCCGGACTTGATGGCCGAGTCCCTGATGCCGTCCATGAAAAAATTGATATCATTTTTGGCAAAGAAGTCCTGGATCTTATGCAGATCAAGGCCGTAGCTGCCGGCCAGCTCCTGGTTGCGGGCCAGCTCAGGGGACAGTGATTGCTGAATCACCTGGATGGACTGGAGGATCGCGGACAGGGGCGTATTGATCTCATGGGCGATGCCTGCGGTCAGACCGGCGATAGTCGTCATCTTTTCCGCCTGCAGCAGCTGTTCTTCCATCATCTTGCGTTCCGTGGTGTCGCGCAATATACCCACCGCCTGCCATTGTCCGTCCTGGAATACCGCCGACAACGACAGGGTAACAGGGATCTCATGGCCATTTTTATGGAGGGCTGATACCTCAATGGTCTGACCGATGACCTTGCCCTGACCGCTACGTAAAAAGGCGGCAAAGGCGGCCTGCTGATCGGCATGATAGCGCGAGGGCACCAGCAGTTCATGTAGATTCATCCCCAGGGCCTCTTTGGCGCTATAGCCGAATATCCTCTCGCCGGCCGGATTCCAGAAGGAGATCGCTCCCTTGTTATCCATCATCAAGATAGCATCATGGGCAAAATCGGTAATGCAGCGCAGCCGTTCTTCACTGACCCGTAAAGAATTTTCCATCTTATTCTTTATCGCCTGCTGCTCCAGATTGAAGAGGGCATAGCCGATGTCCCTGCTGATTTCACTGAATATGTTTTTCTCTTCCTGATCCTGGATGAAATCGAGGGGGAGGGAGACATGGATATAACCATAAACTGTAGAACCATACGGCAGAGGAGCACACATAACTCCTTTTCGGGGATATTTGTTGGCGGTCGGACAGTCACCGCAGAACTGCAGGGGCGTATCAATGACCACAGGTCCCTGATAATTCCGGCATTCCAGGATGCAGGGCGGCGGATTACCTTGATTGATCTGCAATTCCAGCTGATTGAGGTTATGGAGTAAGCCTGATTCAGCCGTAATTTCTATTTTTTCGCTTTTATCGAGCAGGATGATCCAGGCACTGGAATAACCGCGATTGGTGATCATGATCTCACAGCATTTCTGCATCAGCTCATGTTTGTCCCGGTTCTGGTCAATCAGGCGATGAATTTCGATTAAGGTCTGCAGCAGGATATGGAGGTGAGCCGTTCGCTGCTTTTCTACCCGTAGTTCGGTGATATCGGTGAACATGCAATGGGTCTGAAAAAAGGTGTCCTGGTCATTAGTGAGGAGCTCGCCATGAAAGGAGGCCAGAAGGGTGGAACCGTTTTGCCTGACCAGCTCAACTTCACAGCTCTCCATTTCGCCTTTCTCGGCAAAAAGGGCAAAAGATACGAGAAAATGTGCCAATGACGGAGCCGCCACAAAATCACCAAACCAGCGGCCGATCACTGCCTGGCTGTTATAGCCCATAACGGTGAGCCATGTTTGATTGACAGTAATGACATGGCCATCATGATCCAGGGACATATAAGGTAAAGGGGCCTTATCATAGAGCAGACGGAACCGTTGTTCCTGGACTTGCAGTTCTTTTTTATCCACTCTTCTAGTGATCAGGAGCTGGCTCAGCCACAGGAGCAAGGGCAGGGCCAGCAGCATGATCACCAGAAATAAAAAGAAGTGGCCCTTGCGGACCGGATTATTCAGGCGTGACAGTTCATCCGTCGAAATCTGGTTGAGCAGGATCAGGACAGGAGGTTGCGGTTGGCTGCTGTTGGTATTGATGCTGGAGGCCGGCCCCTTATCATCTGCTCCGTTACTTGTCTTGCCGGAGGCCAGGGCAATAGTCACAAAGGTGAACAGCCCGTCCGCAGTCTTGATCTGACCATGGCCTTGCTTACGCATTAATTGCCAGATTTCCGGAAAACGGTGATCAAAGCGCCGCTGCGAGTCACGGATAAATCCCCATTCATTTTTTTTATCGGCGGTCAGCAGCCAATAGCCATTCTCATTGAGTATCTGGGGATGACTTTGGGGATGATAGGCATCATGATCAGGCGGTTGCACCATGGTCTGGTGAAATAAATCAATCAAGGGTTGACCTTTGTAGGTCAGTATGATCGAGCCGGTTTTTTGCTGCTGGCGGTTAAAGATCGGGGCGCCTATTTGAAATATGGGGCGGAAGGGACGCTTGATCTCTCCTTTAGTATTGCGGGCCACATTGAGAGGGGAGATAGTTGCCTGATCAGGCCCCTGTAAGTGCCGGCGCTCCAGCAGGTCATTTGCTGCTGTGATCGTGTATTTCCCGCTGGGCTTGATCGCTACTTGTTTACCCTTTTTTTCTATGCTGATGAGCTCCTGATCATAGTTATCAAATGCCTGAAGCTGGATGTATTCCTCTGTTTTGGGAAGAAAATTGGTCAGGTTGGCATTAACCGTCTGCCGGTTCGTCTGGTCATATGGTGTGGTCAGGATCTGCAGGATGCCGGGAGTGCTGGCAAAGGCCAGAAAGTTGGTGGCCAGATTATTTAACTCCTGCTGAAAAAGGATTTCTACCAGGTTTATATGTATCTGTTGTTCATGCAGAATCACTTCAAGATTATGATTCATACTTTCTTTGGCATGAAAATACAGGAGGCCGCCCAGAAAGGTAGCCAGGGAGCAGACAAAAGCCAGAAACAGGACCAATGTTTTTGGCCATGTTTTTTCCTGCAGGCCGGTAGGAGCGGATAAGCGGTTAATCATGAGAATGTAAAAGAAAACTCTTTATCGGCAAACAGCGAGAGGCAGGCCTTGACCACATCGGTACCATAACGGCTACCCATCCCTGCGGTAATCTCCTGCAGCGCCACATCAAGGCCTAAGGCGGCTCGATAAGGGCGGTTGGAGGCCATCGCCTCAATGACATCGGCCACCGCCAGGATTTGCGACTCGAGCAGGATGTCCGGAGCTTTAAGTTTCAGGGGATAGCCGCTACCGTCCATCCGTTCATGATGCTGATGGACAATGGTCTTAATCGGCCAGGGGAATTCGGCGGTGCACCTGGCCAGAATGTCATGGCCGATCTGGGCATGGGTCTGGATCAGCTGATATTCAATGTTGGTCAGCTTGCCGGGTTTGGTGAGGATCTCGCTGGGGATGGCCACTTTGCCCAGATCATGGATAGCGGAAGCCAGGCCCAGGCCTTCATAGCGTATCTCATCCAGATTCATTTTCCGGCCAATGGCCAAGGCCAGGGAAGACACCCTCTGTTGATGGCCGGCAGTATAAGGATCCCGTTTTTCAACCATGGAGCCTATGACCTCAACAATGCTGATCAGGCTCATCTTCAGCTCATGCTCCCGCCGTTGCAATTGGGTGGTGCGTTGGCTGACTTCTTTTTCCAGATGCTGCTGATAGCGTTTGTTTTCGGTAATCAGATGGGCCTTGTCCAGACTAAGGGTGACGGCCTTTTCGAGAACAGCCAGATCCTCAATGGGCTTGGTCAGATAATCCCAGGCCCCGAGCTTCAGGGTTTTTATGACATCGTCTCTGGAGCCGGTGCCGGAGACGACAATAGCTGGAATAACCGGCAGATCACTTTTTATGGCAGCCAGCACATCAAGGCCGCTCAGGCCCGGCATTTGCAGATCGAGAATGATGAGGTCAGGGTTTTTCTCCCTGAAAAGCAGCAGCCCCTCTTGGCCATTCTGGGCCTGCAGGACCTGAAAGCCACTGTTTTCAAGAAAAAGGGCCATACTCTGCCGTACAAACGGATCATCTTCAATAATTAATAACGTGGCCTTGGGTAAGGTAGTATTCATGGCATTATTGTTGTTTTATAAATGATAATTTTGCTTATTGCCTGATAAGGATTTTGTATATGTTAACTGTCCTGCACGGCCCGACAAATCAGGTTACGGCCCTGGTCTTTGGAAAGATATAAGGCCGCATCCGCTCGATTGACTAATTGCTCCACAGTGTCTTGCGTTTGATACTGAGCCACGCCAAAACTGGCGGTCATCCGGATGCCCATAAAAAAGTCCTGGCTGGCCAGATGAGATTGTATTTTTTCGGCCAGTTTCACGGCGCCCTCAAGTTCGGTATGCGGGCAGACGATCACAAATTCCTCGCCGCCCCAACGAGCGACAATATCAGATGTGCGGCGCACTGCAGTCAGGAGCTGTCCGATTGCCGTCAGGACGGCATCGCCGACCGCATGACCGTAGGTGTCATTGATCTCCTTGAAAAAATCGAGATCCATCATGATCAGGCTTAAAATTAAGTCATGCCGTTGACCGGCAGCTAATTCCTGTGTCATGACCGTCATAAAGCCCTGCCGGTTATAGATGCCGGTCAGCATATCGATAGTAGCCAGCCGCTGTAAGGCCTTGTTCTGGTCCACAATGATCTGTTGGTGCCGTTCTATTTTGACGACAAAGAATGACACCAGCGCCAACAGCAGCAGCAGCAACAGGCCGGTACCGGCACTGAGCCGGATAAAGATCAGCTGCGCCGCTTTGAACTGGGCATCGAGGGGGACGCGGATAGATATCAGGGCCCGGAGGTCGCCCACAGCCTCATGAAATGCTTTGGTCGGGCCGTATTGCGCCACCAGCTCTTGTGGTGCCAGCTGCGGATCGCCGTGGCATTGCAGACAGGAGGATACTATTTTTTCGACAGGGATAGCATAATAAAGTGAATATTGACCGTTAACCTCTACGATCTCGCTATATTTGGTCACCAGGCCTGCTCGCATCTGCCGGAGCAGATCCAACTCCTGGCTATCGGCGTCATTGAGCTTGTTGCGGGGGTTATCAGTGGCCAGCTTGAAATATAAGGGCGCTAAGCCAGCTTTTGCCCGTTCCTCACTAAGATATTGTTCAATGCCACGGGCAATATAGGTTCGCGACAGCAGCTTGGGGTTGAAGTAGTCGGTATAAAGATGTCCTTCCTGTTTCAGCTGGTAGATGGCCGGTTTCTGTACTTTCTCGACAAAGGCATGGATGGCTTTATGGGTGAGCAGGACGTTCTGGACCTGCTTTTCCCCCTCGGCAAAGGCAAAAGCCCGGGCCTGAATGAAGAAAAAATAAAGCAAGCCGCTATAGCAAAATGTGGAGACCACAAAAAAGAGACTAAGGCGCCTGATGGTCTGGGAGCTGAGTCTCATGGCTGTTCCTTTGCCAGCGCCAGACCGAAGCTGTCCAGGCCCAGAAGGCAAGTGGCATTATTACCGAAGAGATCAAAGAAACTGTTGTCGGCCATATTGCAGCGAAATCCCCGGCAGGACAGGGGGCGATAATTATAGATTTTACAAAAGTATAAGCCGTTCCGCCGCTCCAGAAAGAGGCAGCCCTTGTCATCAGGATGAATCATGTAGATCTTGCCCAGCGTCCTGTTGTCCTCTAGAAGTTCAGTTAATGGTTTTTCCCGGAGTTGGCGCAGGGTGGCGTTTACTCCCACATGGCCGCCCATTTTTTTGATAAATGCCACCTCACTATCCTGCAGCACGACTTTGCTATATTGTTTACAGCAGGTGCCGCATTGCCGGCAGTCCTGCAGCATGGTCTTCAGGTTTTGATGATCGAGTTTGGCTTTGTTCATGGCGGTTGAGATCTTATGAAAGATTAAAAACATCAGATAGTCCAATATTGATGCAAGGGATGATCATGCAGAATTTTTTCAGCGCGGGGCACCGTAAGAATACCTGGTCTGTCGAAATTATTCTGCTGTAAGGCCTCAATAGTTGCGATTACTGATTTTTCCAGAGCGGCGGGATTATAGCCTCCTTCCATGATATAAAGCAAGCGATTGCTGCAGCTGTCAGCGGCATGTTTTCGTAGTATGTGGGTGATAGTGGCAAACCATGGCGTCGTCAGGAGTGTGCCGCTGATGGAATCATCGCGATGACCATCATAACCGGCGGAAACCAGGATAAACTGCGGTAGGTACTGTTCGACCACCCCCTGCAGCAAGCGCCCGAGAAGGTAGGTATATTCACTGTCGCCGAACTGGGAATATACCGGGATATTTAAAGTATAGCCTTTTCCAGCTTTGGCCCCAATCTCATCTGCTTCACCTGTAAAAGGAAAGAGTCCTTTTTCGTGAATGGAAAGGACCAGCACTTCGTTGGTGTCATAAAAAATTTCCTGGGTGCCATTGGCATGATGGGCATCGAAATCAACAATGAGAATGCGGCGCAGGCCATAGTGGCGGCGGAGATATTCTGCGGTGAGGGCGATATTATTGAAGAGGCAGAAACCCATGCCGCGGCCGGCAGTGGCGTGATGACCAGGCGGGCGAGCCAGGGAAAAACCGTAATCAATGTCTCCGGCCATGATACTCTCGGCCAGAGCAAGACAGCCGCCTGCCGCCAACCGCGCTGTCGGCAGTGAATCGTCCATTATATAAGTATCACGGTCATAGGAGTAAGGATCAGCTTTTACGGCATGTTCGCGCAGCTGTTCGACATAAAACGAGGAATGAACCATGTTGATCTCGGCACTGGTGGCCTCCCGGGGTGAGACATGAGATATGGCCTGGCGGTCTTTTTGCTGCTGCAGATGCAGGTAAAGGCAGCGAATCCGTTCTGGATTTTCCAGGGACGGGCCCGCAATCGCATGGTGGAGAAATCTGTGGTCAAAGACCAGCCCGAGCCTATTCATAATGAAATTGATAAATAGGCTGGGCACGGTATCTGTCGACGGTCAGCCGGTAGAGATGCCCTGTTCTTTGCTGCTGCTGATCGTCATAGACCAGTGATTCGATAAGCTCAAAACCAAGTTTTTGCAGACAGCGCTGCTGGGCTAAGTTGTTGACGTCGGTATGCATCTCGATAGCCTGTACCGGTCGCCGATCAAAGAGATACATGATGAGAAATTTCTGGATCTCGGTGCCGTAACCTTTGTCCCGTTCCTCCGGGAGGGCTACTTTCAAGGCGATGGAAACGGTCTTGGTCCTGGCGGGGAGGGGCCAGTAATGGGCCGTGCCGATGGCACGGCCATCGGCTTTTAACTCCACCAGAAACATCTTTTCCGTATCACACCAGAAGACATTGGACTGGATCTGTTGACGGACCGCGGCCGCATCATGATGGCCAGGGGTCAGATAGGGACCGCAGGCCATTGTTGACTGGCTCCAGGCCACCAGGATGGGAATATCCAGCTCCTGGATTTTTCGCAGAATGAGCCGGCTGGTAAACAGCCTTTCCCCATAAATACTCATAAATTATATCTACAGTCGGGCGGCGCCGGAGCAGATAAGAACTGCGGCGCCGCCGATATTGTAAAGGCCGGTTTAAGGGCCTTAAACTTTAAGTTAAATAAATAGCGACCTTACATTTCGCTGACGGCCTTATTAAGTTCCGTGCTGGAGGCCTTGAGTTTATTCAGGGCCTCGATGGTACCGTCGATGGAGAAGTTGACCGCTTTAGTCGATTGCTGATTCTCCTGGCTGGAGCTGACCACACTGCCGAGTTGTACCTTGACGGTCTGGCCATTCTGACTCAATATGTCCGCCTTCTTGTCGAGGGCGTCCACCGAGCTGGAGATGGTGACAATGCCGCTGGAGATTTTTTCCATGGAGTCAAGGGCGGTCTTGATAACCTCGCTACCGTCGCCCAGCATCTTCATGCCGTCCTTCATGGCGACGATGGTCTCCTTGGACTCATATTCAACTTTTTTGACGATATTGGCGATATCGACTGCCGACTTGGATGATTTTTCCGCCAGTTTCCGGACCTCATCGGCGACCACGGCAAATCCGCGGCCGGCATCACCTGCCCGGGCCGCTTCAATGGCAGCATTAAAGGCCAGCAGATTGGTCTGGGAGGCAATTTCCTTGATGATGTCGACAAAGCCGCCGATTTTTTCCAGCTGGCTGACCAGATTGGCGACCATCTGATTGGAGCTGCTCATCGAGTCATTGATAGCCTGCATTTTTTTGCCGGCATCGGCCCCGGCTTTTTTACCATGTTCCGCCTCGCCGGCCACCCCGGCGGCCATCTCGCTGGATTGAGCAGTGAGATCGACCATTTCTTTAGCAAAATTAAGCATGCCGTCGACGGTGAAGGAGGCATCGCCTAAGAGATGCACTTCGCGTTCGATGAGCTGGTTCATGGCCTCGATGGAACGATTGGCCTCGTTCATTTTCAGCAGAGAATCAGAAACCAGGGCCTCAACTTCGGATGAGGCCGCATTGATCAACTGTTCTACTGCGGCCTCCGAAGTGACATCAACCATATATTCCAGCCCCCCTTTGATATTACCCTTGGCATCTTTGATGGCAACGCTGGTGATCTTAATCGGGATGGCCTTACCCTTGATGTGGGCGATCGTCTGTTCCGAGATGGTGGTGTTCCCCCGCATAGCCCGCTGGATGCCGCAGTTGTCGGTTTTGCAGCGGTCGGTGCTGAACAGCTCCCAGCATTTTTTGCCCAGGGCCTCTTCCACGGTCATGCCGGCTATAGCTGCCCCGGCCGGATTGATATAGGTGATAGTATTGTTCAGATCCACGGCATGGATCGGATTGGGGATGACATTGAGATTGTCTATCTTCTCGTTGGCCTCTTGCCGCTGTTTGACCTCGGCTGTGATATCGAGCACAAATTCCAGTGCCCCTTTAATATTGCCCTTGGCATCCTTGATCGGGGCTCCGGTGTATTTGATCGGGATCATCAGCCCATCCTGCGGTCGGGCGATAGTCTCTTCCGTGACCACGCGGTCCTCACGCATGGCTCGGCCGACGGCGCATTTCTCCGTCTGGCAATGGCTGGTTTTGAAGAGATCGTAGCATTTCTTGCCCAGGACCTCATCCGGGGTCAGGCCGACAATCCCTGAGCCGGCCGGGTTCATGAAGGTGACGGTGAACTCGGTATCAACGGACATGATGGGGGTCGGGATAGAATTGAGATTGTTGATTTTTTCATCAGAGGCCTGTTTCTGTTGGATTTCTTCGGTGATATTCAGGACATATTCAAGAGCGCCCTTGATATTGCCCTTGGCGTCCTTGATGGGCGCACCGGTATATCTGATGGGAATGATCACCCCTTCCGCCGGGCGGGCAATGGTCTGTTCGGTGACCACCGAGTCGGTTTTCATGGCCCGGGCACAGGCGCACTTTTCCGTTTTGCAATGCGGCGTCTTGAAAATATCGTAACATTTTTTGCCCACGACCTCATCCGGGGTCATACCGGCCACGGCTGCCCCGGCCGGATTCATGAAGGTGATGGTGAAGTCGGTGTCCATCGCCAGGATCGGGGTCGGAATGGTGTTGAGGTTGTTGATCTTCTCGTCGGCCGCCTGTTTCTGTTTTGACTCTTCAGTGACATCGAGTACATATTCGAGAGCGCCCTTGATATTGCCTTTGGCATCCTTGATGGGCGAGCCGGTGTATTTTATGGGGATGATTACCCCTTCCGCCGGGCGGGCGATGGTGTATTCAGTGACTACCGAGTCGGTCTTCATCGCCCGGGCACAGGCGCATTTTGCCGTCTTGCAATGGGGGGTTTTGAACAGATCGTAACATTTTTTACCGATCACCTCATCGGGGGTCATACCGACGACGGCTGCCCCGGCCGGATTGATGAAGGTGATGGTGAATTCGGTATCCATCGCCAAAATCGGGGTGGGAATGGTGTTGAGGTTATTGATCTTCTCATCGGCCGCCTGTTTCTGTCTTGTCTCTTCCGTGATATTCAGAATATATTCGAGAGCGCCCTTGATATTGCCTTTGGCGTCCTTGATGGGGGCGCCGGTGTATCTGATGGGAATGATAACTCCGTCCACCGGCCGGGCAATGGTTTCCTCAGT
>DIKT01000028.1 GCA_002424635.1 Desulfobulbaceae bacterium UBA5611 | reverse complement strand
GTTGGGCATTGAGAGACATTACGTTGGTGTTAATTGTGAGTCCCATGATCTTCCTTCTTGAATATGGTTGGTTGGATACATGTGGGCGTTTCCTTGCCCGAGTCTTAATTTACTGCTGAGCTTCCTTCCTGAATTATTTCGGCTGCTGGACTAAAAAGTTTAGGTATAATTGCGAATTAATTTACCTTTTATTTAAATACATCAGCCATAGGCAGGTCTGAGGTAGTTTGCACCGGCCCTGATATTAACCAAGATCCTTTGTTCAGTCATATTTGAGAAATATTTCATCTTGTTCGGCAAACTTTTCAGTGCTCATCTTTTAATGATAAATCCTTGAGATGTCGGTAATGGAAATACTTTGTATCCGCGTTTCTCAAACCAGGTATCCTCCGCTAATTTCTGGGCACGGTAAAAGACCATCTCATAATCGTCGAGAATGATCATGCCACCTGGTACGACCCGGTCGAAAAGAGCATCAAGGGTCGCAATCTCCGCTGGGGCCTGATTAAGGTCAAGGTGGAGATAAGCGATCTTCTCAGGGCATCCTTGTTCCAGGACCTCAGGCAAAAAACCTTTAAAAATTTTTACGTTAGGGTAGTCTTGAAAGCGTTTAACGACCTGGCTGTGCAGCTTAGGTCCATGGGCCTGCATGGAATGGTTCACCATTTTTTCATTGTGTTCAAAAATGTCATACAGCCAGAACGTTTTCTCAAAGTCTTTTCCGCCCAGATAATCAATAACCGTTTTGGCCCCTACGCCTTGATAGGCGCCGCATTCGACAAAATCACCTTCCAGATGCCGGCAATGAAAGCCAGCCATCGTCAAAATATAGCGACGCCAGATAATCGTCCGGTCAGGCGGGGTAAGGGCGTTTTGTTCCCAGGACTGCATAAAGGCCTGATCATTAAGCATCGAGTTGTTACGTTGGAACAGAAACATATTGTCGCCAAAATGATAGGCTGTCGTCAGCTCGGCGGCCTGACGCATCAAATCAGTGAAGCGTTCCGGATTGCTGGTTCCCCAGAAGACGGGATTGAAAAAGTTCATGACCGGTTTTTCTTCGGTTGTTGTTACCTTTTCCATGTTATTCCGCTTTATAGGCGCCAGGAGTCCTTCCGAAGGTTGCTTTTTTTGCCACATCCCCCACAACGCTTCCTCCAGGTTTTTGGCAAACTTCCGGGCGTCAAAAAGCGGTGAGGCAAGTACCTGGGCTCGCAATCCTGCTCTCAGTATTGCCAATCGGTTAAGATCGCTTGCCATGGAAATGGCTTTTTCAATATAGTCATTGGTGTTGGTGGTCACCCATTCACTCAGTCCGGCTGCTGTGAGCAAACTGGCCCCCTGACGCGACAGCAGAGAATCACCGGCCAGGGTCAAGGTGGGTATGCTCATCCACAGTGCCTCACAGGTCGTGGTGCCGCCGGGGAAGGGGAAGGTATCGAGGATCAGATCAACCTCGGCATGGGCAGCCAAATAACTTAACCGGGGCATAGTGCCGTGGACCGTCACCCGTTCTGGGTCGATGCCACTGCTTTGCAGGCGTTCAAAAAGCTGCTTGACGACCGCCGGATCACCAAACTGAGCGCATTGCCAGCGCAGCCGGGCCTCAGGCAGGGCCGTGAGAATGGTACTCCAGACCTTCAGGACCTCGTCCCCGACTTTAGTCAATAACTGGAAGCAGCCGAAGGTGATGTGTCCGTTTGTCAAGGCGGGCAAAGAAGTCACAGGCAGGTCAGCCTCGGGGGCACTGAAGCATAGCCGGGTATCAGGTAGATACCATAAGGCTTCAGTAAAATTTTCCTTCTGGGCTTCAGGCACGCCCACTTCATCTGCCAGAAAAAAATCTATCTCTGTCACCCCGGTAGTAGCAAAATATCCGAGCCAACTTGCCTGAACTGGTGCCGGTTTCCAGGCCAGCATAGGCAGGCGATTGTGAGAGGTATGACCCGAGAGATCGAGAAGAAGATGGACGCCGTCGGCCTGAATCATACGGGCGGCAGCTTCATCGCCCATGCCAAACAAAGGCTTCCAGGCGCTAAAGTTTTTCTTTATGCGGCCAGTCAGATCATCGGCCTTTGGATTAGTGGGGTAGGCAATCAACTCAAGACGATCGGAACCAAGTTTATCAAGAATACTTTCCAGGAAGAAGCCTACCGGATGATTATAGAGGTCGCCTGAAATGAGACCAACGCGCAAGCGGTCAGGCTGGGCGGGACATTGCCATGAAGTAAGCGGCTCTTTTGCTTTCATCCTTACTATCCGGCCATATTTCCGCGCTTCTTCGAGCAGGAAATCGGCAGAGTTGGTTGAATAGTTCAGCGTAAACAGCAGGTTGCTGAGTTGTTCCGTGTTATGCGGTTCAAGTTTCACAGCGCGCCGCTGTTGCTCTATGGCTTCAGTCAGCCGACCTTGCTTGCGCAGGCAGACGCCGATGTTGATATGGGCCAGTGCAAAGCCGGGGCTGATATTAAGAGCACGACGGAAACAGGCTTCGGCTTCGATAATTCGACCTATTTCCAGGAGAGTGGCTCCAAGATTATTATACAAGGGCGCATTAGCTTCTATCTTGATGGCCCGACGTAAAATTTCCTCGGACTCGACAAGCCGACCCTGAGCGCGTAAGAGATTGCCCAGGTTGCACATGACTGCCGTGAGATCAGGTTTGATCCTCAGGGCTATGCCAAATTGACCTTCTGCTGCAGTCAGTTGCCCTTTTTTATAAAGGAGGAGACCAAAATCGTTATGGACTCCAGAATCTTCCGGCAATAAATTCACCGCCTTTTGCATGGCCTGCAATGCCTGATCAACCAGACCCTGCTTATCCAATACGGCACCCAAAGTTTTCCAGCCAAGGCCATGAGTTGGAAAACGTCTGGTGAGATCTCTGGCAAAAGTTTCTATCGCCGCAGTTCGCCCTTTGCGCTGCAGGTGGGCTAATTTATTGACATCCTGGCGGGAAAGTCCTTTGCCGGCCTTAATACAGGAAACTTTTGATGGCGGTGTTTCTTCTTTATTGATAAGCGTTGGCGTCAAGTCGGTTGTGGCCTGTTCCCGGGTGCTGCATGTTGACGGCGTTTTCTGGTGATGAGCCTTCAGACGTCCCGCCAGTTCTTCAACAACAGCCCCTTTTATTCCATGCCACCGTCCCAATTCCAGGACCTGGCAGGCTTCATCCATCTGCTCGGCTTGAATCAGGGCATCGATATAAGTCAGCCAATACTGTTCGCACCGATGATCTGCAGATACCGCTGTCCGCAGATAGGATAGCCCGTCTTGAGATTGTTGTGCCGCTATCGATAAAAGACCAAGGCTGTAATTAGCAGCCGGGTGTTCTGGTTGTATTTCGAGAATAGCCTTATACAGATGTTCGGCTGCCTGGGTTTGTCCAGCACGGCGATGACTGTCAGCTTGCAGCAGAACTTGTGCTACTGTCTGCTGAAGTTCCTGTGCCAGAGTCGGAGTCCCGGGTTGCTGTGCATTGGCATCAATTGTCATGAATGTAAGGCCTTGGAAAAGGTTGACTAGTCAGGGTTATGTAAAATGGCAAAGAGAACGGCCGCATTCTCTCAAAAACAGTCCCTGTTAATTAAAATCAATAATTGAAATAAATTTGGTCGGTAAGCAAAAGCCGGATTAAATAAAATAGCTGGTATGATCATCGACCGGACCAGCTATTTTAGTGGTTGCTGAGCTTTATTTTTATCCCTGCAATAATTGCAGCGCCAATTGCGGCGTCTGGTTAGCCTGGGCCAGGATCGCGACCCCGGCCTGTTGCAGGATGTTGTTCTTGGTCATAGCCGAGGTCTCCTGGGCAATATCGGCATCCATAATCCGGCTGCGGGCGGCCGACAGATTTTCGGCCACGTTTGACAGGTTGGCAATGGTTGATTCAAAACGGTTCTGCACCGCGCCCAGCTCACCACGCATTTCATCAATCGTAGCCAGAGCCGCATCAACACTGGCTAAGGCGATGGAGGCACCAAGACGGGTGGAAATATCCACCTGATCTATAGTGGTGGTGGCAAGACCAACGGTGCTCAGGCCGGTTTTGATCAGTCCTGTACCGCTAAAAACAATATCGGCGCTGCTGTCCAGAGAAATGGAGCCCTGAAAGGTACCTAACTCGCTATCAGTAAAACCTTCGCCAGCATTACCTATATTAGTCTCTGCAATGGTCATGGCCGCACCATCAGAGTTGCTGATTACAATTTTACCGTCTGCATCGAGCGCGGCACTGTAAGTGCCATCCAGAGTAATAGCCGCTATAACATCATCCGCAGTGACTGTGGCACCATCGGCAGTATTTGTTGCGTCGAGGATGATATCGGTGGACCCAATGGACAAAGTGAAGGTACCGGTTACCACACCACCGCCATCCACAGCCAGTGTCACCTCAGTAAAATTAAATGCCTGTGCATTAACGGCGGTAGCGATATCGGTGCCACTGGCATCATTGATCGCTTGGGCGATATCTTGAGCAGAACCGGAAGCACTGGCGGCCACATCGTTGCCATTGACGGTCAATTCACCATCAAGCAGGGCGCTGGTAACGGTGGTGCCCACAACAGCGGTACCGTTAGGGGCGGTAATGGTGGTACCGATCATACCCAGGTCGGCCGTTTTGGCACTGGCGATATCAAAGGTGATAGTCTGATTGACGCCGGCATTGGCTCCGACCTGAAAAGTCGCGCCGACCATGGTGCCATCGAGCAGGTTTTTACCGTTGAACTGAGTGGTTTCAGCAATACGATTCATTTCCGCCTGCAACTGGCTGACTTCAGCCTGCAGGGAATTACGATCACTTTCGGTGTTGGTATCATTTGCTGACTGAACGGCTAGCTCGCGCATCCGTTGCAGGATATTGGTGGTTTCCTGGAGGGCGCCTTCCGCCGTCTGGGCCAGGGAGATACCGTCGTTAGCATTGCGGGCCGCCTGATTGAGTCCCCGGATCTGGGAAGTCATCCGGTCGGAAATAGCCAAGCCGGCCGCATCGTCTTTAGCCGAGTTGATCCTCAGGCCGGAAGAAAGCCGCTGCATGGAGCGGGACAGATCATTTTGTGATTTACCAAGATTACGTTGAGCATTTAATGATGGAACGTTTGTATTGATTGTAAGTGCCATTTTGTGAATCCTCCGTGAAATAATAATTCGGCGTCGTTTCAATCAGCTACAAACATAATGTTGGTCTCTTGTGTTGTACCTCGCAGGTAACTCACTTCTCGTCAGAGTGAAGAGAAAAGTTTAGGGGCCGTTAAAATAAGCAGTGCTTTTTCTGCATATTTTATTACGGCCCCTTATGCCGCTTCAAAGACAGCCCATCTTTCCCGGCTGTCTTGGATGC
>DIKT01000018.1:73933-100456 GCA_002424635.1 Desulfobulbaceae bacterium UBA5611 | reverse complement strand
TCTTCGACAAAGGTCTTGTTTAACCCTGTCTGCTCCAGAGTCTGCGGAGGTTCAGGAAAGAAGGTATCGACAATATTATGACTTGTGTGGTCACATTGCGGCGATAATATTTCACTGATAGTACGGGTCATTGCCATCTCTTAAAAAAAATTTAGAAACCGTCTTTTATGAATAAAGAATGTTTTGGTTTCTTAGCTGTTTTTAATTAACGGCGAGATGGCGATGAAATGCAAATAGGCAGCAGGTAATAAAGGACAGAGAGCCAGCTCTGCATTAGGGGATGGAAAGTATTGTTTTATAAAGACTTTTTTTGGTGTTGGTTATCTGTAATTTTTTTCTGATATTTTCTCGATGGGTTCTGATGGTTCCAGTTGCCACCTGTAACAAAGTGGCGATTTCTTTGGATGTTTTTTGCTGTTTAATCAGATTGACAATGGTAGTTTCCATTTTGGTCAGGGGGATATGGCTGAAGGTTCTGCATTGCGCGGAGGGAGTAAAGATGTTTTCCAGGTTGATCGTTAAGATATCCAGATAATGCTGCTGGACCTCCTGCAGTCGGCTCTGTCTGAGCTTCTTGAGGGTGGGCACGATTTCTTTATAAAAACGGGCGGTCTGTGCTTTCTTTAATTCATTGTTTTCAATATCCCTTTGCCGAAGAATGATGCGTAGAGCCGAATTAATTTCCAGCAGCTCGTTTTTCTGGTGCTGCACCTGTTCCAGCAAGGTGTTTTTCTGCCGGCTCAGCTCTTTTTCGGCATTTTGTCTGGTGGAGATTTCCAATTGCAGCTGTTGGAACAGGATCTTTTCTCTGGTGACCCGCCTCATTTTTGCTTTAAGTTCATCGATAGAAAAAGGTTTGGTCATATAATCAGCAGCACCAGCCCGAATCACATCGATAAGGTCATAATCATGGCTGTAACCGGTCATGGCGACAATATCAGTTTCCGGATAATGGTCTCTGATATGAACAATCAGCTGTAAACCATTGATCTGCGGCATATTCATGTCGGTGAAGACCAGTGGGAAAGAGTTCGCCTGGAGTTTTTCTATGGCTTCGTGCCCGTTATGAGCAAGCGTTGGCCTGATCCCAAGGGTGATGAATAAATCATTCATGAACTGTAAAACATGAGAATCATCATCAACAACCAGGATGGCAGAAGGCCATTCTGCAGGCAGGGAGTGGTCAAATGCTTTCATATGTATTTACTGATAAGGCAGGCGACTGAGGATAGACCAGTTTATTGATAAGTATGTACTTTCCAATGCTTATGTAAATGCTATTGCAAGCAGCGAGTCATTGTCAAGTTGTTTTACATAACAGCTATAGCAAAGAATCTTCTCTGGGGCCGGTTGGTACTGTCAATTCAGGGCAAAAAAAGACCATCCGGTAACAAAAATTGGGACCATAAACAAATGTATTGGTAAGGGAGCTTGAGCGCCAATTTGGAAAAAACATAGCTGCGACAAGATCCTACCGAGAGGGGATGGGGGAAGGGATCTTCCGTGGAAATAAAAAGAGGAATGAGAATAACTAACTGCCAGGAATTAGTCTGCACTGGTTAAGATCTGAATTCTTAAAGGTTCCCGTAGCAGACTTTTCGTTCCCAGGACAACACGGAATCGGTCGGAACTTTTATAGAGAGCAAGATGCCGGCTTGATTCCCATTCTGAAATTACATTGAGGATATGCTCATCTTCGATATCGCGGAAGACACCATAGCTCAGGCAGCCTTGCTCTTTTCTTGATGGTTCAATCAAAGAAAGCAAGGTCTGCAGAACCTCCTGCTGTTTTTCCGGCAGCACATGTATGATTATCCTGACCATGATTATCATCGGCCCTGTTGAGATCCTCTCTGTTTGATTTTCATCTCGATGACGCCATCCTTTTGAGGGAACAAGCGCATGCAAAAGAGCGTAAAATAAGGGTTGGATGATCCACTAATGGACTCGGTGGATGGCTCCGCTTATCCCAATTTTTCTTAAACCAACTAAGCCCTACCAATCTGTCTTTAGGAAATAAAAAAACCGATCAGCTTTTTTTATTTCCGGCAATTAACAGGACAATGCCACCCACGAGCGCAATAGCTCCGACGATGGGAGGTAATGGCAGTGTTTTTTCTGTTTCCGTCGTCATTTGCAGAGGACCGACATCGACGACTTTCTCTCGAGATGTGTAAGTGATCCCTTGATACCCAAAGGCCACGATCCCTATAGCAATTAGCAAGATGGCAATAACGGTGGTTGTTTTCATTGGTCTTCCTCTTTCCTGGTTGATTTTGTGACACTGTACTGGAACTTTAATATTTCCGATCCTGCTTTATTTATTCTTCTTTCCTTCATTTCTTGTTTTAGGGTGTTCTTTTTGTTGGGGCTGGCGTACTTTATTGATCTTGCGGGGTTGGCCTGACTTTTCCAGTTTATCCTCTTTTAATTGGGGCCTGGACTGTCGTGTCTGCAGATCCTGGACACCCCAATTTTTCTGTTTTTGCCAATGCTTGTTTTTTTTCCAACCCTGCCAGTTTTTTTGGACTTCTTGATAAGGGAGCAGTTGCTGTTCCCATGGCTGACCTTGCCAGCGATGTTCCCTATAATCATTTCTCCAGCCTGAGGGAATTTCTTTGTAAAATGATGGTACGCTATTATGAAGGGTCCAATCTGCGTTATAGGTCCGGGACCGATACCAATGACCTTCCCAGGGACGCCACCACCAGCCATTGTAAAAAAATATATCAGCATCTATGTCAGCTACTGCATAAACATAGGTTTGAGGCAGCACTACTAGCTCAGGTGGTGAGGCAAAGATTATAGCGGGCGGCATAGAAAAACTAACGTCAATATTTACTGCTGCTGTCATCAGAACAGGAGATGAGATGATCACCATTGCAAACAATATTCCCAACAATATCTTTTTCATTATTCTGCTCCGAAGATCACTTGTTATATCGTCTTCCAGCTTCTTTATGCACCTGCAGTGATACCCTTATCAGGGCTTACTTCTTGTTGCGCCCACGCCAGAACTGGTAGATCTGGTCAACAACGGCCATGCCCAGCGATAGATTCGATAAAGAGCTGCGAATGCCGAACCAGAAGCTCTGTATCTCGATCTGGACCAGGCGGCGCCGGAGATCACAACAAATGATCAGGCGGTCCTTGCTGGCCTGAATATTTTTCAGTTCTTGGTCGAGAAACATGCTGCATCCTTTTTCAATTCAGCCAGGCTCTGGGCAAAAGCCAGCGGTTTTCGTCCCAAGCGCCGACAAAGGACGATAAAAATTATAATGGCCGCCAGCATGCTGACTAATGCCGCAACAACAAGCCCGACAAGTCGCCATTCCGACGGCAGGATATATAAACCGGCCATTACTATCAACACAAGGCTAAGAAGAGCAAAAACCACCCCTATACAGACAAGCAGCAGGGCCTGAATAAAGTGTATTTTCGCCTCCCGCAGCTCCAGCGCCAACAGCTCTAAGCGATCCTGAAGGGTTTGAAAGGCGATGCCGCTGTAGCGACCGGCAGCCCCGGAGAAATCTGACATGATCAGCGGCAGTCTGTTCATTTTATTTTCTGGACATGAACCAGCCCAGAAGCAGGCCGGCAACGAAGGTTCCACCAATGGCATAATATGGTTTGACATGAATGAACTCATCAGCGGCCTGAACCTTGTCTAACAGTTGGGCTTCCAGATCGCCGTATTCACCTCTGGCGGAGTCCAGACGTTCTTTCAGGGCTTTTCTTGCTGATCTGATCTGATCGTCCAGTTCGCCGGAAGTGGCATCGACGAGCGCATGGGCATGATTCATAATATTCTGCAGTTCTTGCCGCATTGTTTTGCTATCTTGGGTGGTTTTCATGGCCTTCCTCTCTCTTCAAATTTAATCTGCTTGCTTATGGATGGTGCCTACTTTTCTTACACTTAATAATCTACACTTTATAAGTGTAAGAGAAGTAGATAGGGCTTTCACGGATTATGTCGGCCTCCTGCAATGTTTCCGGTTAACAACCTTCGATTGCGGCCTTTTTTCTGGTGGTAGGTTGAGTAGTGGTCGTATCGGTAACGGTCATGTTGTTGATCACGCTCTTTACCCCATGCACATCTGTTGCAATCTTGGTGGCAAGATCTATTTCAGCCGCGTTTTTGGCCTTGCCTCCCAGGGTGACCACGCCATCTTTGGTCTTGACTGTGGTGTTAAGAGCGCTGGTCGAACTATGAGTCATCAAGGTTGTCTTGACCAAGGCGGTAACAGAGGCATCATCAATGGCTTCCATCATAGTATCCATCTTCTGTCCCATTGTTGTTGTGGCTGGCTCTTTGGCAGCGGCTGCCACGGTCATCTCATTTTTAACCTCTTTGACCCCTGCTATATCTTGGGCGTATTCAGTGGCCAGATCCTTCTGGGCAGCACTGGTAGCTTCGCCTCGTAAAGTTACTATGCCATTTTGGACATTAACTTCAGTACCGGTGCCGCTTAAGTTGCGATTAAACAGAAAGGTGGCTTTGACCTTGGCCATTAGCCAGGCATCTGAATGGGCGGCAGGGGCTTCGCTTTGTGCGACCAGCTTGTTGTCGACGCTTACCACTCCGGGCAGATTAGCCACCGTCTCCTCGGCCAATGTTATATGGGAGTCATCAACAACAGAGCCGGTCAAGGTGGCAGCGCCATCCTGGGACTTGACTTTAATGTCATCGCCTTTGAGATATGTTCTGAATACGTAAGATTCTTGAGCAGCTGTTTCTATGCGGTCATCGGTTGCTGAGGCAAACAGAGGGGTATTGACCAGAAACAGAGAGGCAACCGTGACAACCAGAGATAAGCGAAATTTGATTTTTTGCATTTTTTTACTCCTAAGGTATTTGAATATCCCTTAACTTATTCAAGGGAGAGTTGTGAGACCGAGGAACCACTTTTCTATTTATACTGCTGCATGACATTGTTCAGGTCGCATTATAATTTGGAAATTTACTTCTCTTTCCGGTCATACAGACGAGGCTAAGCAATGGCAATAAATACAAATGATCCACCGTCCTGAGCTGTTCCTTATTTAAAAGCAATCCCTGTGCCAGTTCAATCCGGATTTTTTGAACAGGTATAATCTTGTTTTTATGTACTTTTTAACTGAACAGCAACTTATGGGCTATCAAGAACAATACTGGAATAGTGGTCATATTTAACCGGTGGTCATATGTGACGTATTTACAGCGGGTGGGGGCAAAGCCTTTTATGGCTTATTAAGTGGGAATGTAAAGGAAAAAATATTGGCGATGAATGTCTTTTTTAAAGCCTTAAAAAAATAAGACCGGGGCGTTGTCACAACAGCGTGATTTTAATTATTCGATCGTCCCAGGGCGGCAAGAGCTAGAGTCCCTGATAAGCCTCACCAGTCAAAGCGGACATTATTGTCCAAGGCATCCACCTTGACTATCTTTACCTGGACCATGACACCAGGCGTCGGTATTTGACCGGTTGGGGCCGGGAGATCAATATCCATAAGGATATCTGTTAATAACAGAAATACCCGTTTGGGATTGGCGTCAAGCACCATGGCATTCATGCTGGTGCCTATGCGCGCCTCCAGGTATTTGAGAAGCCAATAGCGGTGACGCTGCTGCTTGACGGCATTGGCGGCAGCCAGGGTGCGGCTGATGACGGCAGTGAAGTCTTTGCACGCTTTTTCATTAAAGCGCAGCTCCTCACGTCGGATCAGCGAGTGGAGCTGGTGCTGCATTAAAAGATCAAGGAGCCTTCTGATCGGCGAGGTAATGGTGGTGTACTGAGCGACACCAAGACCGCTATGGGCCTTGGCTTCAGTCAGTAGTTCACCGCGGGACAGCTGTTTACGCTGCAGGCTGTTTTGGAAGAGATCGTTGTCCAGGCCATGGACCAGACGTTTGCGCGGCGGACCCTGAGCCCGGAAGAGTCCGGGCACCATGCGGTCGGCCACAAAGCGGGCCGCTTCGGTATTGGCCAGGATCATCATCTCGGATACCAGGGTGCGGGCCGGTGTATCGCTATCAGCCAGGGCGATCTGGACGTTGCCATTGGTCTGCAGGGAAATATTCACATCCGGAAAAGGCAGGAGCAGGGCGCCCGCCTCTATTCTTTTATCGCGCAGCTTGGTCCGCAGCATATTCAAAGTCTGCAGTTCCCAATCCTGATCTGCCGCAATCAGCCGGTCGACCTCTTCATAGGTAAGACGTCGGGCCACCTTGATAATAGAAGGTTTGATCCTGACCCGCAGCACCTCCGCCTCCGGTGACAGTAATATCATCAGGCTCAGGGTGGCGCGAATCTCTCCCTGGATCAGGCTGCAGATACCCTGAGAAAGATGGCGGGGCAGCATGGGGATCTGACCTTCCGGGAAGTAAAGAGAAGTACCACGCTGCATGGCCTCCTGAAAAAGTGGATCTTCCGGTTTGACATAATGAGCCACATCGGAAATATGGACGCCCACCACAAAGTTGCCATCTTCTTCCTCAATAGTGAGGGCATCATCATAATCGAGGGTGGTAGCGCCATCAATGGTCATGGGTGCCAGCGCCGTCAGATCGATCCGCGCCTTATCACTGAAGAGCTCCATTGTTCCCTGGCGTAGCAGCATCTCGGCCTGCTGCCTGGCTGCCAGAGAAAAAGTGCTGGGGATCTCCTGGCGGAGCAGGGGAATATTTTCATTGCTTTCCCAGATGCCGGCCTTGACCAGCAGATGAAAGGGAGCATGCGGATCATGGAGACCGGCCATTTTTAGCAGTTCTCGGGCCATGATCGCCTGAGGGGCATCGCCTGCAAAAAGATAGAAACTTTGCAGGGCCGGCAGACATTGATCAAGAACAGGCTGCAGGGTCGGGTCGATTACCTCATTCTGCAGCAAGCTGGTGAGCGCCATGGCCCCGTTCGTCAGCAGGGCCTGTTTACTCTGCTCTTTTTCCTGCTGGAGACGGAGCTGTTCCACCTGTTCCCGGGAATGAGCGTTGATCTCGCCTTCTCTGAATTTAAAGTACAGCCGGTCGGAGAAGATGCAGCGGATAAAGGCGGCCACTTGATTATCGTCAGTATCACCGCCAAAGGCCAGTTCCGCCAGAAACACCGGCTCAAAGACGGATGTGTCCTCATCAGTGGTCAGCTCCCAGATCTCCTCGAGATTGATCATCTCGATTAAGCCCTTACGGCTGTCTGCTGCCTCTAACAACTGTCTTTGGATCTCCTCCCGGTTGCCGGTCATCGAATAAGAGCGTTTGGAGATATGCAGAACGCGAGAGAGCGGCAGATTAACTTCGCGGCCGCTTTGCGTAATCAGCCGCAGCCGTTTATCCTGAGCTTCGGTAACAAAAGCGCAGATAAATTTGCCATTGTCCAGATATTCAATGAGTTTTCCTGGTGTTGTCATGAGAGCATTAACAGTTAAAATGTGAAAATTAAAAAGCTGACGTGCGGACCACAGGTGACTATGTAAACCATATGCTTTATAGTCATGTTTGTCTTTTTGACCACTTTTATTCGCTCGGCTTGCTAACTTTTCTTGGTGATGGAGAATTATTTTTTATGATCGACTTGCATGATAAACCAATACGGTCCGGGATGGTGGCCATTGTCGGCCCTCCCAATGCCGGTAAATCAACTCTGATGAATGGCTTGCTGGAGCAGAAGATTTCCATTGTCAGCCCCAAACCGCAGACTACCCGCAACCGGATCCTCGGGATTATGAATGATGAGGCTTATCAGATTGTGCTGTTGGATACCCCCGGTCTGCATAAAGCCCGGGAGCCGCTGAATCAGGAGATGGTCCGTATTGCCCTCGACAGCCTGCATGAGGTCGATGCGGTCATATACATGATTGATGTCTCTTTGCCGTTACCGGAGAAACTGAAGGCGGAAAAGGGTGAGGAACTGGCCGGCTATATGGAGCAGGTGAATTGTCCGGTGATCCTGGTCCTCAACAAGGTCGATCTGCTGAACAAAGAAAAATTGCTGGCCATGATTCAGATCTACGCCGGCATCTTCCCCTTCCATGCGGTCATTCCCATGGCGGCGCTGCACGGCGATGGCAATGAGCGCCTGCTGGCTGAGCTGCTGCAGGTTTTACCCATCGGTCCGCGCTATTACCCGGAAGACATTCCTACCGATGCCAGCGAGCGTTTCCTGGTGGCCGAGATTATCCGGGAGAAGGTATTTCTGCTTACCGGCGAAGAGATTCCTTACTCCACGGCGGTGCTGATTGAATCGTTCAAGGAAGATCCGCAAAAAAGGCTGGTCACCATCCATGCCGCCATTGTCCTCGAGCGGGAGTCCCAGAAAGGGATTGTCATCGGTAAGGGTGGCCTGAAATTAAAGAGTATCGGCACCGCCGCCCGCAAGGACATCGAACGGCTGCTTGATCAGAAGGTGTTATTAAAACTGTGGGTCAAGGTGCGCAGCAACTGGTCACGCGATGCAAATTTTTTAAAGGAACTGGGATTTTAGAGGCCGTTGCTCTACGAGCAACGGCTGTCTGTTGCTTGTAGAGCTTACGGACTCTTATGCCGTTTCAATAAAACAGTCGATTTGTTCTGGCTGTTTTATTGAACGGCTGTTGCCGAATACCCAGCAGGGAATTAGCAAGCAAAGCTTTTTATGCTTGCTTAGCTTACGGCACCTTATGCCGCCTCCCGGAGCGGCAGTTTTATCTGCCTACTCCTCATTCCTCGACTTCCACCGATTCCTGCACAGGTTGATCTTTATAACCTGCCGTAGAATAAATCTTGAGGCTTTTTAAGATATTAAGGGCGGAGCGGAGCTGGTTGTCTTTTCTGAGACGGACATCAGAGTTGAAAGATGAGCCAGGATCGAGGGCTGATTCGTCGCTGATCTCTGAATCATTCGGCAGGCTGGGCAGTTGTGCTGGTTGCTGCTTGGGTTCAGAAGTCTGCTCGGATTTTTTGATTGGCTCCGCATTAGGAATATGGTTTTTCAGGTCAGCCTCGGTGACGATAGCGGCGGAATTTTTCTTTTCTGTTTTGTCATTAGTGGACGTAAAGGGTACCTCCACGTCTGGAATAATCCCGGTGGCTTGAATGGAACGGCCGTTAGGAGTGTAATAACGGGCTGTGGTCATGCGCAGGCCGGCGCCTTCCGGCAGCGGAATGATGGTCTGCACCGATCCTTTGCCAAAGGTTTTGGTGCCGACAATGATACCTCGTTTGTGGTCCTGAATAGCCCCGGTCACAATTTCCGAGGCGCTGGCAGAACCTTCATTGACGAGCACTACCAGGGGAAAAAGATTTTTGCCGCCATTACTGTGGGCTTGAAAAGTCATATTTTGTTCCCTGACCCGGCCTTTGGTATAGACCACCAAGCCGCCATCCAGGAATATATCCGTGATCGAGACGGCCTGATCGAGCAAGCCGCCAGGATTATTACGCAGATCAAGGATCAACCCGTTTATGGGGTGCAGCTTCTGCAGCTTCTGCAGCGCCTCGTTGACATCTGTGGTGGTATGGCTTTGAAAATTAGTGATTCGGATGTAGGCCAACCCCGGTTCCAGAAACGCTTCTTTGACACTGTGCATGGGGATGGAATCACGGGTAAGAACAAAATCCTTTAACTCTTCCCAGCCATTACGGTGAATGGCCAGCACAACTTCTGACCCTTCCGGCCCCCGCAGTTTTTTGATGGCATCCATGGGGTTCATACTCTGGGTGAGATCGCCGTCAATCTTGACGATTATATCCTTGGCCTTTAGTCCCGCCCTGTCTGCCGGGGTCTCTTCAATGGGAGAGACTACCGTTAACAGGCCTTCCTCAATGGTGATCTCGATACCAATGCCGCTGAAGCTTCCTTCTGTTTCTTCCTGTAGTTCCTTGAAGTCTTCAGGCTTGAGGTAGGAAGAATGGGGGTCAAGGGAGAACAGCATGCCGCTGATAGCCCCTTCCATAACCTTCCGGGCGTTAATGTCATCTACATAATTTTCCTGCAGAATACTCAGGACATTGGCAAAGGTCTCAAGCTGCTGGTAGGTGGATTGACGTTCTTGTTCGGAAATCTCGGCATTTCCCTGCAGAGGCAGGCAGAAGATCAGCAGGAGTAAAGTTCCATGACGAACAACAGTTTGGGCTAGCTGGCGCATATTATATTAAAAAATTTAAGTTTAAGGTGATGAGCCATAATTAAAAAATCATTTTTTATGGGAATGGCTTTAATATAATCATTAGTTATTATGTGTCAGGAAGAGAAAGTTTATTTTTATCCAGCCAGAGGAGTGGATCCTCTGTTATATTATCATGGCGGATTTCAAAATATAAGCCTTCTGCCGTCAGGGTCGCAGTTTCGCCTGTGACGCCGATGTCTTCTCCTGCGACCACAGTGGCGCCTTCTTTTTTCAGCAGCTTTTCAATCCTGGCAGTAACGGAATAATATTGAAAACCATGATTGATAATAATGGTATTGCCATAGCCGCGCAGAAAACCGGAGTAGTGGATGGTGCCGTCAAATATGGCTTTGACCTTGGTGCCATCAGGAGCTTCAAAGGTAATACCGGCCGAGGTGCTTTCAATTCCCAGTTTGTTTTTACTGCGACCGCCATAGAGGGTCAGCACTCTGCAATGTACCGGCGCCGGTAATTTCCCTTTATTTAGCCGAAATCCCTGGCTGAGGAATTCTTGTTTCTGCTGCATGCTGCTAATCTGAGCTGATACATGATTAGCCTCTTTTGCTATCGATTTTGCGGCCTGCTCATGTAATTTGGTCTGGGTCCGGACCTGGGCCAGCAGCTCATTTTTTTTCTTTTTGTTCTGCTCAATGGCTTCTTTTTCTGTGCTGACCTGATTGATAAAGGTGTTGAGCATGGTTTGTTCCAAGGTCAGGGCTTTTCTGGTAAGCTCTAATTCTTCGATAGCCTGGCGGTATTGCTGTAGTATTTTCTGATCATAGAGCATCATGGTATTAAAAGAATCCTGGGTGGAGAGCATGCTCGGTAGGGTCTCGGCTGAAAAAGCCACATTGAGCAGACCAATGGTCCCAGTCTTATAAAAGGCCGTGAACCGTTGCTGCAGATGAGCCTCAGACCTCTGCCTTTCCAGTTGAATCTTTTTTATTTCCTGTTCTTTGGTGCTGATCAGCTCATGCTGGCGGGCTAAGGACTGTTCCATGGCGTCCAGCCTGGCAAATTTTTCCAGGAGATGCTCATCAATAACCTTGATGTCGGCCAGCAGATCTCTCTCCAGTCCCTTGGTTTCAAGAGCTTTTTCCTGCTGTAGCCTGAGCCCTTCTTGCAATTGGTTGATAGTGATTTTTTGTTTTTTGACCTTTTGTTCGATGTCCTGTTTTTCGGCCTTCCAATCGGCGGCCTTCATATTAGCTACTGAGAACAAAGTCAGAATGACTATACTTAGCAGGGAGAAAAAAAAGAATAGTCTGCGGTGCGACTGGAAGGATTTGCTAGTAGATTTAATTGTTCTCATCCTGGCTTAACCATCAGATGCGGAGAAATTTCTGCATGGAAGTATAGCTACCCGCGGTACAGAGGACAATGGATAGGGCAATAATTATAAAAATGATGCCAGGCGGGAAAAAAATAAAGGTAAAAAGATCAAGAAAGCCAGCCCCGGCCAGATGATGTGTTGTCCATTGAAAAAGAGCGTAGAGTGAAGCCAG
This sequence comes from Desulfobulbaceae bacterium UBA5611, assembly GCA_002424635.1. GTDB lineage: Bacteria > Desulfobacterota > Desulfobulbia > Desulfobulbales > Desulfocapsaceae > UBA2270. The sequence continues at coordinate 88,832 of DIKT01000018.1, read as the reverse complement.
TCCCAGGAGTGAACCCATGAGACCTACCAGTATACCTTCCAGCAGGAAGGGAGTGCGGATATAATTATTAGTGGCACCAACTAATTTCAAAAGCTCAAGTTCTTCCTGACGGCTAACGATAGTCAGGCGAATAGTAGAGGCAACCATGAAAGTAGCAGTCAGGATCAGCAGGAAGCCGCTTATCAGCACAACTATAGATAGCAGTTTGATAAAAGAATAAAAACGCTCGATCCATTTCTGACCGTATTGTACCATCTGGGTACCAGGCAAGGTGGCCAGATATTCAGCAAAGAGCTTGACTTGACTGAGATTACGCAGAGTTTTTAAAGGGATCACCTCTATTGAGGCGGGTAGGAAGTCTTGGGGCATATCAGTCAGGACCTCACGATTATCGCCCAGCTGATCGGCAAAGCGATTAAAGGCTTCGGCCTTGGAGATAAATTTTATTTCCTCCACCTGGTCGAATCGGGAGATTTTCAGGCGCATTTGTTCCTGTAGCTCAGGGCCGGGTTCTTCCTCCAGATAGACAACAAGACGCAGCTCATTGCTGAGCCTGCTTTCGGCGTTGAGCATGTTGAGATAGATCAGATAAAAAAAAGAAAAAATAAGGACGGAGAGACTGACGGTCAGGCAGGTCATGAACATTGTGGTCCATGTCTGGCGTAAATTGCGTCCGGTTTGCCGGAAGATGGAAAACCAGAAGTTCATATTGCGTCACCGCTCCCGCCGTCCATGGCTCCCGCGGCATTAGGCCATCCCTGGCCGTCACCTTTGGTCAGCGAGCTTATCCTGCCGTTATTAATTTCCATGATGCGATGGCTGGAATGACGATAAATGCTTTCATCGTGCGTAGCGATAACGATAGTGGCTCCGGCATTGTGGCTTCTGCTCAGTAGCTCCATGACCTGGGCAGTGCTGGTGGCATCAAGATTGCCGGTTGGTTCATCGACTAAAATCAGGCTTGGAGAATTGGCAACTGCCCGGGCCAGGGCTATACGCTGCTGCTCGCCGCGCGAGAGATCGCCGGTAAGCATATCATGTTTGTCTTCGAGTTGCAGCTGGGCCAGCAAGCTCCTGACCCTGTTGCGAATAAGCTCAGGTTTTTTGTAGGATACCTCCATGGAGATGGCGATATTTTCGGCGACTGTCCGGTCGGTAAGCAGCCGGAAATCCTGGTAGGCCACTCCCACTTTCTGTCGCAGCTTTGCCAGCTTATTGCCGGTCACCTGGTGGATATTCATGCCGGCGATCTCGATTAAACCGTTACTGGGCCGTTCCATATTGCAGAGCAGTTTCAGCAAAGTAGTCTTACCGGCCCCGCTCCGGCCGATCAGGAAGAACATCTCACCACTGGCAATTGAGACCGAGATATCGTCCAGGGCCATCACATTTGGCGGATATCTCTTGGTGACCTTGATCATTTCGATCATTGTGCGTGAGTCGGTGGCTTTGCTCATATGGTTAGGCAGAAAATAATTGATAAGGAATTAGACATTGTTCTCCTGGAAGATGGTATCAAAAAGAGCGGTTGTGGTTTGAATGATTTCAGTATCATCCCCCAGATTGAGGTAGGAGCCGCCGCTTAACTCCTGATTGATCAGGTCGTTACTGGCCGGGATAATACCTCCCAGGGTCATGCCAGTCTCCGTGACTGCTGCCTTGATCTTTTCCTGCAGTAAGTCGGGCACAGGTTGCGGAGCGCGATTGATCAGCAGATACTGATGCTTCACATCCAGACCTAGTGGAATGGTGATATCGGATATGCGCTTGGCCGTCAGAATACCACGGGCGGAAGGATCGGAGGTGATAAACAGATAGTCAATGGTTCGGAGGTTCATCCGGCTTAAGTGTTCCATGCCGGCCTCATTGTCGACGATGATATAACGATAGTTCTCCGCCAGCTTATCCATGGTCATGGCCAAATACTGATTGGCGGCGCAATAACAGCCGGGGCCATCCGGCTGGCCCATGACCAGAAGGTCAAAACCGATATCCTCGATCAGGGCCTGATGGATTTTCATCTCCATGAATTGATCACGGCTCATGCCCACCGGCAGTTCGCCTTTCAGTTCTTTTCTGATCTTGCCCAGGGTCATGATCACTTCCATGCCGAGCAGCTCGTTGAGGTTGGCGTTGGCGTCAGCATCAACCAGCAGGAGCGGGGTCATCTTTTTCTGCAGGAGATATCTGGTCAACAGGGCTGATGTGGTGGTTTTACCGGTTCCACCTTTACCGGCCATGGCGATTACTTTGGTCATTATCTATCTCAGTTGGGTCATTTTTTTTGGATTAATGTGCATGATGCTGCTAGCCATTGTTCAGCTTCATGCTTATTGAACGTTAGCTATTTATAACCTTTCTTATAATGAAGGCCACCCTCTATGTCAAATTAAAGGTGTTATTGCGTTGTTGATTCCTGTGGCTATAATAACAGCCCGGTACTCTCTGCTGTTGCCTGACTGCTGCCGGTGGGGTCAGTTTTTTAAGGATATCTTTTCATTGTAAGGGCTTACTTTCTTCTTGCAACTTAATACACAGTTGGTTTTTATAGGAAAAGAAGGCGGCTGTGAGTATATTGCCTGAAATGAATCTTTTATTTCGAATGCTTAATTTTAGTTAAATTTAAATTTGTTCACGAGCCGTGCCTTGCTGAAAAAGGAGAATATTATGGATTACAGGGATACCCTGAATCTGCCCCAGACCAATTTTAACATGAAGGCCAATCTGTCCCAGAAAGAGCCTTTATTGTTAAAACGGTGGGAAAAGGAAGATCTTTACGGAAAGTTACAGGAACAAGGGCAAAAGAAGCCTCTATATATACTGCATGACGGCCCGCCCTATGCCAATGGTCATATCCATCTGGGAACTGCTTTTAATAAAATTTTAAAGGATATTATTCTGAAATCGCGGCGTATGGCCGGCTTTCAGGCCCCTTATGTTCCCGGTTGGGATTGTCATGGCCTGCCCATCGAGCATAATGTGGATCAGGAACTAGGCGACAAGAAAAAAGAGATCCCCAAGTTGTCCAAACGGGGCGCCTGTCGTAAATATGCCGAAAAGTGGGTCAAGATCCAGAAGGCTGAGTTTAAACGCCTGGGCGTCCTTGGTGATTGGGATAAGCCTTATCTGACCATGAATTACGACTATGAAGCGGTGATTGCCCGCGAGTTTAACCGTTTTCTGCTCTCCGGGGCGGTGATCCGCAACAAAAAGCCGGTCTTCTGGTGTTCCACCTGCACTACAGCTTTAGCTGAGGCCGAGGTAGAATATTATGATCATACCTCGCCTTCAATATATGTGAAATTTCCAGTGGCGGATGACCTCACGGATATTGATCCGGCCTTGGCTGCGGCCAAGGTCTCGGTTGTCATCTGGACCACTACGCCCTGGACCCTGCCGGCCAATCTGGCGGTGGCTTTTCATCCGGATTTTGTCTACGCTGCGGTCAGAGTTGACGACGAGCTGCTGATCCTGGCCCAAGAGCTGGTGGCCAAGGTCATGGCTGAGATGGGCATTACCGCTTATGCCGTTACCGCTACTTTTTCGGCCCGTCAGCTTGAGCACAGAAATTGTCGCCATCCCTTTCTCGAGCGCAATTCGCTGATGGTCCTGGCCAATTATGTTACCGCTGAGGCCGGTACCGGTTGTGTCCATACGGCCCCGGGCCATGGCGCCGACGATTATCTGACCGGGCTGCGCTATGGCCTCGAGATTCTCTCTCCGGTGGACAGTGAGGGCTATTATACCGCCGAGGCAGGACCGTATCAAGGCCAGCAGGTGCCGGCGGTCAATAAAGTCATCAATGCTGATATGCAGGCGGCCGGGGTCTTGCTCCATGAGAGCGCGATCACCCATAGTTATCCCCATTGCTGGCGCTGTAAGAAACCGGTGATGTACCGGGCCACACCGCAGTGGTTTATCTCCCTGGAACAGAATGATCTGCGTGCCAAGGCCCTGGTCGAGATTGAAAAAGTGGAGTGGACTCCGGCCTGGGGGATGCAACGGATCCAGTCCATGGTTGAGAACAGGCCGGACTGGTGTCTGTCCCGGCAGCGCACCTGGGGTGTGCCCATTACAGTGTTCAGCTGTGCAGAGTGTGGTGAGGTTCTCAAAAGCGAGGAGTTGGTTGCCCGGATTGATTTACTCTTCAGACAAGAGGGAGCGGATGCCTGGTTCCGTCACGGAGTGGAAGACTTTCTTCAGCCTGGCACCTGTTGTGCCCAGTGCGGTTCCACTAACTTTGCCAAGGAAGAGGATATCCTTGATGTCTGGTTTGACTCCGGCGTCAGCCATGCGGCAGTCTGTGAAGCGCGCGAAGAGCTGCGCTCCCCTGCCGATCTTTATCTGGAAGGCAGTGATCAGCATCGCGGCTGGTTTCAGTCCTCACTGCTCACCTCGGTGGGAACCCGCGGGCGAGCGCCATTCAAGGGTGTGCTGACCCATGGCTATGTGGTCGACGGCAAGGGCAAGAAGATGTCCAAGTCCATTGGCAATGTGGTAGCTCCTCAGGAGGTTATAGATAAGTTTGGCGCCGAGATCCTGCGTCTCTGGGTGGCGAGTGAGGATTACCGGGTTGACATCAAGGTCTCCGATGAGATCCTGAAACAGGTGGCCGATGCATATCGCAAGATCCGCAATACCATCCGCTATATGCTGGGGAATCTCTCCGATTTTGATCCGGCCCAGGATGGCATTGCCTATACTGAGCTACCGGAGATTGATCGCTGGGCTCTGGCCCGTTTTGAGGACCTGAAAGAACGGGTGACGGCTGCCTATGAACGCTATGAATTTCATTCGATCTACCAGGGCTTCAATTTCTTCTGCGGCATGACCATGAGCGCCTTTTATCTCGATATTCTCAAGGACAGACTTTACTGTTCCGGCAAGGGTTCACCCCTGCGCCGGGCGGCCCAGACGGTGCTGCATGAGATTCTCGATGGTCTGCTTCGTCTCATGACCCCGGTGCTCAGTTTTACCGCGGCGGAATCCTGGGAATCATTATATGGTCTGGCCCCGGAGGCGCCCTTGGAGCAAAGTATCTTTTTTGTCGACTTTCCACCCTTGAGTCAGGACAGACGCGACAGCAAGCTGGAAGAGCGGTGGGATAAATTGGTGATGGTCCGTTCAGAAATTACCAAGGCCTTGGAGGGAGCGCGCCAGGAAAAAGTGATCGGTCATCCGCTTGAGGCAGAGGTATTGCTTCAGGTCAGTGGTGAATGGACGGAATTTATTAATAAAGAATGGCTGACTGTCAAGAATATCTGCATTATCTCGGAGTTGACCCCTTGTGAGGATTTTGCCTCTCTGGGACTTATTCCTCTTATCAGTAAGGAACTGCCGGGGGTGTCGGTCGCGGTCCGACCGGCGCAGGGAGAAAAATGTGAACGCTGCTGGATTCGTTCACTCACTGTGGGGCAGAGTCAGGAACATCCACCACTGTGCGGTCGCTGTGCTTCCGTGGTGCTTGACATGAGTTCGGAGGCATCAGCCTAGATGAGACGTTTTTTGGTAATAGTTGCCGCCGTGGTGTTTTTCGACCAATTGACCAAGCTGTGGATTCTTAAATCTTTTGCCCTGTATGATTCGCGGGAGGTTATCCCCGGTTTTTTTAGTCTGACCTATCTGACAAACAAGGGCGCCGCATTTGGATTTCTCGCCGACCAGACAGGGGTCTGGCGCCATTATTTATTTCTGGTATTGGGACTTGCAGCCTTGGTAGTGATTGTAATGGCCTGGTGTCGGATACAGCACATTCACTGGCTTTATGCAGTCAGTCTGCCCCTTATCGGGGGAGGAGCTATCGGCAACTTGATAGATCGGGTCAGATATGGAGCGGTAGTTGATTTTCTTGATGTTTATATTGGTACCTATCATTGGCCGGCTTTTAATGTGGCTGATTCAGCAATTTGTGTAGGGGTGACTTTATTTTTAGTGGCCAGTATCCTGGAAGCTAAGGGTAAATTGAAGAATGAAAGCTAAGAATGTAATTACTATTAAGATTGCAATAGTAAAGGTGGTAAAATGAAAGCAGCAGTTCTTTTTCCGGGACAGGGTTCCCAGTTTCTGGGCATGGGCCGGGAATTTATAGAAACCGATTCTGAGTGCGCCGCTATTATGGAGCAGGCCGAGAAAGTCTGTGGCATACCTCTTACCAGGCTCTGTACGGAAGGGCCTATGGAGGAACTGGTCAGGGCCGCGCATCTGCAACCGGCCATAACGGTGACCAATCTTATCTGCTGGCAGGCGCTGCAGAAGGCCTGGGCAGGGCGGGTTGGGGCCAGTTGTTTTGCCGGACACAGCCTCGGGGAATATTCAGCCCTCTGTGCTGCCGGGGTGCTCAGTATCGAGGATACCATGCGTCTGGTGACCAGGCGCGGCCTGCTGATGGAACGGGAAGGACAGAAACATCCAGGAACCATGCGGGCCGTGCTTGGGCTGACTGTCTCGGAGGTGGAGGAGATTATCGCTCACTGTGTAGATGACGGGGTAGCCACCGTCGCCAATCATAACACCGAGCAGCAGATTGTCATTTCCGGGGAAGTTACGGCACTGGATGCCGTGGGCCTTATGGCAGCGGAGCGGGGTGCAAAGATTATTCCTTTGGCTGTCAGTGTGGCCAACCATAGTCCACTGGTAGCTGAGGCCGTTCCTGATTTTACAGCCTTTATGGCTGGTGTAGAGTTTAAACGCCCCCTGACACCGGTCTATTTTAATGTTTTGGCAACAGTAGCCGAAGAGCCGGCCATCATAAGAGAAATCATGGCCCGGCAGATCGCCTCCAGGGTGCGATGGCTTGAGATTATTCAAGCTATGATCGGACAGGGCGTTGATACCTTTATTGAAGTTGGCCCTAAGGCTGTGCTGAAAGGAATGTTGCGCAAGATAGTTCCCAAAGGTTATGCCTATCAGGCCCTGCAGTTTGACAGCCCTGCTAGTCTGGCTCAATGTCTTGAACATATGGGCGTCAATTGATTATCTCAGGAGTATAAACAATAATGATATCAAAAAAAGTTTTTCTGTTCTTCCTGGTCCTGGCCTTCATGCTTGGGCCGGTCTGGGTTATTCAGGCCGATGAGGCAGAAGGCACAGTGGCCTTGCCTCGTGATGACCGTAATAAAGATCTTGATATCTTCTTTGACGCTGAAGACATCTCCGATCCTTTTGAGCCGATGAACCGGGTTTTTTTCCAAGTGAATGATAAGTTATATTTCTGGATCTTGAAACCGGTCAGTACCGCTTACCGCACTGTTGTTCCTAAAGATTTTCGACAATGTTTTGATAATTTTTTTGATAATGTGGCCGCCCCGGTACGGGTGGTAAATAATCTGCTGCAGGGCAAGTTTGCCGGTGCCGGCATTGATCTGTCAAGATTTTTAATTAACTCAACGGCTGGTGTTCTCGGTTTTGGCGATCCTGCCTTGATTACCTTCGGGCTTGAACCCAGACCCGAAGATTTCGGCCAGACCTTAGGGATCTGGGGCTTAGGTGAGGGGCCATATCTGTGTTTACCGCTCCTCGGGCCATTGACCGTTCGTGATTCAGCTGGTTTTGCCGGAGATGCTTTGCTTCATCCCGGGACATATGTTTTTAGTAATCCAGTGGACAGGGCTGCTTATTATTCAGCTGATAAGGTGAACATGATATCTTTACACCCCGATCTTTATGAAGATATGAAACGGTATTCTCTGGATCCTTATATCTCCATGCGTCAGTTTTATCTTGATTATCGGCGCAATAAATTACTGGATCGGCCGGTAAGGAGCAATGTGATGATTAACGAGCTATGATCAAGAAAAATGATGATAAATCTTTATTAAGTATCTGTTATTTAAGAGATACTTAAGTTAAAGAATATTGATAAAAAATAAAAGAGTAAATTTATGAACTATAAAAAGTTATTATTGTTATTAGCCGTATGTTGTTGTTGGTTTCCGGCGGCAGCCCAAGCGGTTTCCGGGCCAACCGAGCAATTAAAACCGACCCTGGATACTTTGATAGAAATCTTGCTGGATCCTGCCTTGAAGGGAGAAAAACAGAAAGCCGCAAGACGAACCAAGATTATGGGCTATGTAACCCAGAAGTTTGATTTTCGGGAGATGTCACAGCGGGTCATCGGTAGGGAATGGAAAGATTTGCCCCCAGAAAAGCAGGATCGATTTCAGGTATTATTTACCAAACTTCTGGAAAATGCCTATATCGGTAAAATAGAGACTTATTCCGGAGAAGAAATTCAATTTATCGGTGAACGGATTAAAGATAACCGGGCCATTGTCTCTACCCAGATTGAAAATAATGGCCAGTGGCTCCCGGTTGATTATATCATGATCAAAAAAGCAGAGCAGTGGATGGTTTATGATATCAATATTGAAGGCATGAGTCTGGTTCGTAATTATATGGAACAGTTCAAATCCATACTTCGTCGTGACAAGTTTGACGGCTTGGTCAAGCTGCTGGAGGAAAAAAACAGCACTTTTGAATAATACTGAATCCATGGGATATGCCGAGGTTTTTGCTTTTCTGGACGCCGAAGAGCAGAAGCGACTTGCATCTGTGGTCTCAGAAGTAGCGCTTGCCCAGGGTGCTTTTCTTTTTGAGGTTGGTGCTCAGGCAGCTGAGGTATTCTTTCTGGCCCAAGGAAGATTATCGGTCCTCAAAAAAACCGGCTTTCATCGCAAGATGCAGATAGTAGCAATCCTCGAGCCTGGTGCTATGGTCGGTGAGGCCGGTCTCTTGGTTGGTCATATCCATAAAACAAGCGTCAGGAGTATCGAGGACGCGCAGCTTTTCTGTTTGAAACGGCAGGATATAGCAGCCTTGGAGCATACTGAGCCGCAGCTTGTTATTAAACTGTTGAAACGATTGCTGCAGGTCAGCAGCCTCCGTTTGGAGAAGACTGCTGAGCGCCTGACTAAAGTATTGTAAGAAGATTGTTTGATTACCAATTCAAGTATTTGTGTTATTTGGATTGAGCAGGATTAATACGACAATTTTCTTGATCTTGTTTTTTTTGCTGGCCATTCTTGTGAAAATTGTTTATTTTCACTTTTTTTGTTTACTCATCTATTTTGTTTAGTGCCTTACAGATTATTTTCTTGTTTTTTTGCAAGAGAATAATCTGCGAAAGGCACTTATCCCGTTTATCGGGGCTAGATTTTTCTGTTGTCTGTAAAAAGAAATCTGCTGTGATGCTTGTAGAAAATCTCTGAGTATACCGATTTGTGCGGTTGATCAGCAGGTTGTTAGTTCATATAAGTGTATGTTAATTCAAATTAACCCTGAAAAACAAGTTATGTTTTTTATTGGAGGATATTATGGCTTTACCCAAGAGACGACATTCTCACTCTCGTACCCGTAAAAGAAGATCGCATGACGCCTTAAGCGCGCCAGGGATGTCTACCTGTGCCGAATGTGGAGCGCCTAAACAGCCGCATCGTCTTTGCCCAAGTTGTGGAAAATACAAGGGTCGTACGGTTGTGAGCCTTGATGTTGATGTAGAATAGGTGTCATAGTGCAGATTGCCCTGGATGCCATGGGCGGAGACCATGGTCCCGAGGAATTGATTGGCGGGGCATTACTGGCGGTAAGGCAAGCCAATCTGCAAGTCACCTTGGTTGGAAACCAGCATATTCTGCAGGCCCATCTTGATCGTTTAAGAGGTGGCGATAAGGGATTGTCGCAGATCAAGATTGTGCATGCCGCAGAGGTGGTGGAGATGGGTGAATCACCAGTTGAAGCTATCCGTAGAAAAAAAAATTCCTCGGTTGTAGTTGCTTTTGATCTCGTGCGTCAAGGTTTAGCTGATGCTGCTGTCAGCGCGGGCAATTCAGGGGCAACGATGGCTGCTGCAGTGCGAAAGCTTGGCCGGATGGAACATGTCTCCCGGCCGGGCATTGCCAGTATCTTTCCTACCTTGAAAAAACCGGTGGTCATGATGGATGTTGGGGCCAATGTCGATTGTCGTCCCCAGCATCTTTTTCAATTTGCAGTTATGGCCTCTGCCTTCTCTCATATATTTGATATAAATCGTCCCCGTATTGGTCTTCTCAGCATTGGTGAAGAAGTGGGGAAAGGTAATACTCTGGTCAAAGAGACTTATGCCCGCTTAGCCGCCAGTTCCTTGAACTTTGTCGGCAATGTTGAAGGGCGTGATGTCTTTCAAGGCAATGTTGATGTGATCGTCTGTGATGGTTTTGTCGGTAATATCTGTCTGAAACTTAGTGAGGGTCTGGCCGAGGCTGCCATGCAGATGTTGAAAGATGAGATCATGAAATCAACTGCCGCCAAGATTGGTTATTTTCTGGCCCGTCCTGCTTTCCGTGCCTTTGCCAAGCGGGTGGATTATGCTGAATATGGCGGGGCTCCTCTTCTCGGTGTGAATGGCATTGGGATAATCTGTCATGGCAAATCCAGTGCTGAGGCTATTAAGAATGCAATCCTGGAAGCTTCCAAGATGGTAGAGAAGAGAGTGAATCAGAAAATAACTGCAGGCCTTGCTGCCAATGCGCAGGATGAGGAGACTGTCAGCTGATGGGTACGGCAATTCTTGGCACAGGGTCATATCTGCCGGAGCAGATTATGACCAATCTTGATCTGGAAAAAATCGTCGATACCAGTGATGAGTGGATCCAGACCAGAACCGGCATCCGGACGCGGTGTATCGGCGGTCAAGGCGACGAGACCTACATGCTGGCGGCCAAGGCGGCGATGGCGGCTTTACAGAAGGCTGAGATTTCTGCGGCGGAGATCGATCTTATAATTGTGGCGACCATTTCTTCGCACATGCTTATGCCTTCCACTGCCTGTTTTGTCCAAAAAGAGATCGGCGCCGGCAGGGCCTTTGCTTATGATATCAATGCTGCCTGTTCCGGATTCCTGTATGCTTTTGATCTGGCTGATAAATATATTCAGGCCGACCCCAGCAAAAAAATTCTGGTGATCGGGGCCGAGACTCTTTCCAGTCGTACCAACTGGGAAGATCGCAATACCTGCATTCTATTTGGTGATGGCGCCGGTGCTGTGGTCCTGGGGCATGTCGAAGGAGAGCGGGGGTTGATCGGTGCCAAGTTGTTTTCCGATGGCAACCTCTGGAGTCTGTTGCATATGCATACTGCTCCCAGTTGTAATCCTGAGCTGTTACAAGCCGCAAGTCCAGGTGCTCATATCGTTATGGAAGGCCGTGAAGTCTTCAAGTATGCGGTCAAGGCCATGGAAGAGGCGGTTTTGGCTCTTCTGGCCCAGGAACAGGTTGCCATTGATGCCATCAGTCTTGTTGTTCCCCACCAGGCCAATGTTCGTATTTTGAATAAGTTGGTTGAACGTCTGGGTATCGGGGCGGAAAAAGTTTTTATAAATGTGCAAAAATATGGTAATACATCGGCTGCATCCATCCCTATTGCTCTTGATGAGGCCAGTCGGGCCTCCAGGATAAAAGCTGGTGATATTATTTTGCTTTGTTCCTTTGGAGGTGGTTTTACCTGGGGTGCAGCTCTGATCAGGTGGTAACAATATATCATTATTATCTTTGATTTTACCTGGCAATTGGCTGCGGTTACATAATTAGCATTAAAGGCTTCCAAGGCTTCCAACGAGGAGACAAGATTGGACTATTTTTTAACTGAAGAGCAAGAGATGATAGTGGAGATCGCCCGGCAGATTACCGACGAGCGTATTATTCCGCAGCGGGCTGAACTTGACGAGAATGATGCCTTTCCGCGGGCTATCTTAAATGAGATGGCGAAGGCTGATCTCTTTGGTATCCCTATTCCTGAAGAGTTCGGTGGTTTCGGAGGAGGATGCCTTGATATCGTCCTGGCCCTGGAACAATTGGGTCGTGGCTGTATCGGGGTCGGCACTGCTTTTGCCGCCAGCTCACTGGGCATATATCCCATTCTTATCGCCGGCTCTCAAGAGATGCGCGAGAAATATCTCTCTGATGTGGCTACCGGCAGAAAATTTGCCGCCTTTGGACTGACCGAGGCCAATGCCGGTTCTGATGCCTCTGGCATCCAGACAACAGCGGTACTCGATGGTGATGAGTGGGTCTTGAATGGTACCAAACAGTGGATTACTAATGGCGGAGAGGCCCAGATCTATACGGTGGTCGCCATTACCGACCGGAGCAAAGGGGCGCGCGGGGCATCCATGCTGGTGGTTGAAGAGGGTGATCCTGGTTTCAGCTGTGGCCCGAAAGAGAAAAAGATGGGGATCAGATCATCATCCACTACCGAGCTTATTTTTAAAGATTGCCGCATTCCACAAGACAGATTGATTGGCCGTAAAGGTACCGGCTTTATTACTGTCATGAAAACCCTTGATTCCTCCAGACCGGGAATTGCCGCTTTGGGTCTGGGGTTGGCGCAGGGCGCACTTGATGAGGCTGCCGTTTACGCCAAACAGCGCATTCAGTTCGGCAAGCCGATCATGGCCTTTCAGGCGGTCCAGCATATGCTGGCTGATATGGCCATTCAGCTTGAGGCCGCGCGGGCTCTGGTTTATGGTGCGGCCAGACATATCGATGCCCATCCCAATGACATGTCCAAGGTGTCATCCATGTGTAAAGTTTTTGCGACCGATATGGCCATGAAGGTGGCTACTGATGCCGTACAGGTCATGGGTGGTTATGGCTATATGCGTGAATATCCGGTTGAGAAGATGATGCGGGATGCCAAGATCCTGCAGATTTATGAAGGTACCAATCAGATTCAGCGCAATGTAGTAGGCCAGGAACTCAACAAGGAATATGCTCGGGCCTGAATGGTCGGCTAACTGGATGTTATGAAAATCATTGTCTGTATTAAACAGGTGCCTGATGCCAAGGATGTGCGGCTGGATCCCAAGACCAATACTCTGGCCCGGGAAGGTGTGCAGTCGATCATGAATCCATATGATCAGCATGCGGTGGAAGAGGCAGTACGGCTCAAGGAACTGCTGGGCGGCGAAGTCACAGTCTTGAGTATGGGACCACCCCAGGCTGAAGAAGTGCTCAGGCAGGCGATCTCCTGTGGGGCAGACCATGCGGTCCTGGTCTCTGATCGGGCCTTTGCCGGTGCCGATACCTGGGCCACTTCCTATACCTTGGCTAAGGCCGTTAACGTGATTGGTGTCTTTGATCTTCTTTTGTGCGGCAAACAGGCAATTGACGGTGATACGGCCCAGGTCGGCCCGGGACTCGCCATGCGTCTGGATATCCCCTATGTCACCTGTGTGCAGAAGGTCCGTCAGGCCACGGCTTCCGGATTAGTTTTAGAAAGGATGATGGATGATGGCTATGATGTCGTTGAGGTTGAGTTTCCGGCCTTGCTGACCGTGGTGAAAGATATTAATGAGCCAAGGGTGCCTTCTTTAAAAGGGAAAATGCGGGCCAAAAAAGTGGAGATCAGAAGATTGAGCGCGGCCGATATCGGTGCTGATCCGGCCTGTATCGGTCTGCCCGGCTCTCCTACCCAGGTGGTCAAGGTCTTTCCACCCGAGGCCCGATGTAAACGGGCTGTTTTTACTGGCGATCTTGATACCCAGATCGGACAGCTTGTTGACAGTCTGCAACCATATCTATAATACAAGCCGGAGAAAAAAATGTTGATTATAGATAAAAAGCTGTGTATCGGTTGCGGTATCTGTGAGAGCAGCTGTCCCTTTGGTGCCATTACCGTGGCCGCTGGCTGTGCCGAGGTTAATGACAGCTGTACTCTCTGCGGAACGTGTGTTGATAATTGTGATCCCGGGGCCTTGAAGATTGAAGGGGCAGAAGCAAGTGTTTCTCTTGATCTGGCCGGCTGGACCGGGGTCTGGGTTTATGCTGAATTCAGGGCAGGAGCTCTGGCGCCGGTTTCTTTGGAGTTGTTGGGCATAGGCCGCAGACTGGCTGATAGTCGTAAGGTGCCCCTGTCCGCTGTCCTGATTGGTGCGGAAACCGGAGACACGGCACAGCGCCTCATAGGTCACGGGGCTGATACGGTCTACCGGATTGATGATCCGGCGCTTGCCTACTTTACCGATGAGGCCTACGGCGCCATCATGACCGCTCTTATCAGGGCGCATAAACCAGAGATCGTGCTGGCTGGGGCCACCGCCATTGGCCGTTCTTTTATTCCGGGCGTAGCCACCACCTTAGGCGCTGGCCTTACTGCTGACTGCACCCAGCTTGCCATTCGCGAGGAGGATGGCGCCTTGCTGCAGACACGGCCGGCCTTTGGCGGCAATATCATGGCCACCATTGTCTGTCCGAACTCAAGACCACAGATGTCTACCGTCCGCCCTAAAGTCATGCAGGCCTTGGCCTTTGATCATGAGCGGCAGGGTACTATTGTGGAAGTGCCAGCAGAGCCTGCACAGCTGTCCGCCCGAGTGCGGGTTATTGAATCAGTGATCTCAGAACAGGATAATGTTAATATCCAGGAAGCGGATATCCTGGTGGCCGGTGGTCGCGGCCTGGATAACGCCAAGGGATTTACTCTGATGCGAGAGCTCGCTTCTTCTCTAGGAGGAGCAGTGGCCGCCACGCGAGCCGCCGTCGATGCCGGCTGGATCGGTTATCCCCATCAAGTCGGGCAGACCGGTAAGACCGTGGCGCCAAAACTGTACATTGCCTGCGGTATTTCCGGGGCCGTGCAACATGTGGCCGGTATGCAGTCAGCCGAGACTATTGTTGCCATTAACCGGGATAAGGATGCTTCTATTTTTGATGTTGCTGATTTTGGTCTGGTGGGTGATCTCTATGAGATCGTACCCAAACTTCTTCAACAGATTGAGGAGCGGCGTAAGTCATGAGCCTGAACGGAAAGATAGCCTTAGTCACCGGCGGCAGCCGGGGGATAGGGCGGGCTATATGCCGGCGTATCAGCAGTATGGGTGGTCATGTCTATATTAATTATGTGGCGAACCCTGCCGCGGCTGAGGAAAC
>DIKT01000018.1:36326-73877 GCA_002424635.1 Desulfobulbaceae bacterium UBA5611 | reverse complement strand
CAGATAATTGCTGAGGCAGGATCGCTTGATGTGCTCGTCAATAATGCAGGCATTACCCGCGATGGCCTGATGGCGAGAATGAAGGAGTCTGATTGGGACCTGGTCATCAATACCAATCTCAAAGGCGCCTTTCTCTGCGCCAAGGCGGCTGCGAAAGCGATGGTGAAAAATAGATGGGGGCGGATTGTCAATATCACTTCCGTCATCGGTTTTGCCGGCAATGCCGGGCAGGTCAATTATGCCGCCGCCAAGGCTGGCCTGGTGGGACTGACCAAGTCAATGGCCCGGGAGTTTGCCTCCCGGAACATTACAGTGAACGGCGTGGCTCCCGGCTATATTGTGACGGACATGACCAGCTCACTGTCTGAGGAAATTCAAGACAAGATCAAAGGGGAAATCCCTCTGGCTGCCTTGGGAACTCCCGAAGATGTGGCAGGAGCTGTGGCTTATCTGCTGGGTGATGATGGCCGCTATGTAACAGGCCAGGTCTTGCATGTGAATGGTGGAATGTATATGTAGATCAGGGTAAAGTTGCCCTGAATTTTGATTTATTGCTGGGTTGTGTTTTTTTGTTTTATTAACATATAAAAAAAATTGGAGAAAAAAATGGCTATAGATCAACAGATGGTCGATATTATTGTTGAACAGTTGAGTGTGGAAAAAGAGAAAGTAGTACCCAATGCTTCTTTTGTAGATGACCTTGGTGCTGACTCTCTGGATCTTGTGGAGTTGATTATGGCCATGGAAGAGGAATTCGATGTTGAAATCCCGGATGAAGATGCCGAGAAGATCAATACCGTCCAAAATGCCATTGATTATATCAATAAGCTCAAATAGTCCGGGATAGCTAAAAATGGTTTTCGTCAAAGACGAGCACCTGCATGAATTTGTAGAAAAGAATCTGTTGGCCTGAGGGAGTTTACATGGCAAGGCGTAGAGTTGTCGTTACAGGAGTTGGTCTGGTAACACCACTTGGCACTGGCACCCAAAAAACTTGGGGTAATATTTGTGCCGGCACCAGCGGGGTCGGCCTTATCACCCGTTTTGATACCAGTGATTATGCGGTAAAGATTGCCGCAGAGGTAAAGGACTTTCAGGCCGAAGATTTTATTGAGAAAAAGCTGGCCAAGCATCTTGACCTCTTTGTGCAATATGCCATTGCGGCTGCCAGGATGGCATTTGACGACAGTGGGGCAATCATCAATGAGGCTAATTGTGAGCGAGTAGGCGTCATTACCGGCTGCGGTATGGGAGGGTTGCCCATTATTGAGCAAACTCATCTGAGTTTGCTGGAGCGTGGTGCCAAGAGAATCTCACCGTTTTTTATTCCGATGGCCATTCCTAATATGCCTTCCGGCCATATCTCCATGCAGCTGGGGGCGAAGGGGCCTAATCTTGCTCTGTCAACTGCCTGTGCCGCCGGCACCCATGCCGTTGGTGAGGCTTATCGCTCCATTGTCTACGGCATCTCTGATATGGTCATTACCGGTGGTTCCGAGGCCGTGATCTGTCCTCTTGGGATCGGTGGTTTCAGTGCCATGAAGGCGCTGTCGACCCGTAATGAGGCACCGGAACAGGCCTCAAGACCTTTTGATAAAGATCGGGATGGCTTTATCATGTCCGAAGGCTCCGGGATGCTCATTATTGAAGAATTGGAGCATGCCCGCAAGCGTGGTGCCAGGATCTATGCGGAAATAACCGGCTATGGTGCCAGCAGTGATGCCTATCATATCGCCGCCCCACCTGAAGACGGTGAAGGAGCAGCCCGCTGTCTGCGGATGGCCCTGCAGGATGCCGGCCTTAAGCCTGAAGATATTGATTACATCAATGCCCATGGGACTTCGACGCCGCTAAACGATCGCTGTGAAACCCAGGCCATTAAAACGGTTTTTGGCGAGCATGCCAAAAGGCTGGCCATCAGTTCTACTAAGTCGATGACCGGACATATGCTGGGTGCGGCCGGTGGGATTGAAGCCGCTTTTACGGCCCTGACGATTAAGGACCAGATAGCCCCGCCGACGATGAATCTGCAGGAAGCAAGCCCCGAATGTGATCTTGATTATGTACCTAATCGGGCCAGAAAAATGGAGATTCGGGCAGCAGTATCCAATTCCTTCGGTTTTGGCGGGACCAATGGGGTAATTGTCATGCAGCGCTACAATGATTGAAAAACCGATCAGAATCTTTCTAGCCGGAGTTTGATGTGAAAATAGCAATTGGTGCGGATCATGGTGGTTTTCACTTGAAAGAGCTGCTCCGCTTATTAGTGGCAGGTGAGTTGAGGCATGAAGTTCAGGATATGGGTTGTTATTCAACCGCCCCGGTTAATTATCCGGATCTGACCAGACTGGTCTGCGAGAAAGTAGAGAACGGTACTGTCGATCGTGGCATCCTGATCTGTGGGACCGGTCTTGGTATGTCGATGGCGGCTAACAGATATGACCATGTACGGGCGGCGCTTTGCCATGATCACTATACCGCCCGCATGAGCCGTGAGCATAATAATGCCAATGTGCTTTGCCTGGGGGAAAGAGTTATCGGCTCAGGCGTTGCTGAGGATATTGTTCGTACTTGGCTGGCGGTGGAGTTTAGCGGCGGCCGTCACCAGGATCGCATTGACCTGTACAGTAAATGTTAATGCCAAGTTCGGCTAATAACTGTTTAAGGACCGGCATTGCTAATTTGAGATGCCGGTTTTTTTTTCAGTTTTTATAGAATCAGTTTTGAACGACGGCGCAGGCTTGTCTATGAAAAGAAATCCAGTTGCGGGTCAACTGGAAAAGCAAAAGGTAATTATGCTATGATTGCATTACAAAAAACAGATCCTGAAGTCTATAACAGTATCAAACTTGAATATGACCGCCAAAATAATCAGTTGGAGCTGATTGCCTCGGAAAATATTGTGTCCCAGGCAGTTCTGGATGCCCAGGGCTCAATTTTTACTAATAAGTACGCTGAAGGTTATCCGCAGAAACGATATTATGGCGGTTGTGATTTTGCCGATCAGGTGGAGACCCTGGCTATCACCAGAGCCCTGGAAATTTTCGGGGCCGAGTATGCTAATGTCCAGCCTCATTCCGGTTCGCAGGCCAATATGGCCGTCTACTTTGCCACTCTCAAACCAGGGGACAAAGTCCTGGGGATGGATCTGGCCCATGGTGGTCATCTGACCCATGGCAGTGGCGTCAATTTTTCCGGCCAGTTATTTGATTTTATTTCTTATGGTGTTGAGCGGGATACTGAACAGATCAATATGGAAAAAGTTGAACAGCTAGCCTTCGAAAACAAACCCAAGATGATTGTGGCTGGTGCCAGTGCTTATTCACGTTTTATCGATTTTGCCGGCTTCAGGAGAATTGCCGATGAGGTCGGCGCTTTATTTATGGTAGATATGGCCCATATCGCCGGTCTGGTAGCGGCTGGCGTGCATCCCTCCCCTGTTCCATATGCCGATTTCGTTACCACCACGACCCATAAGACCTTGCGTGGTCCCAGGGGCGGTTTGATCCTGGCACGAGAAAAGTGGGGTAAAGTGCTTAATAGTCATATTTTCCCAGGGATTCAGGGCGGGCCATTGATGCATGTTATCGCAGCCAAGGCGGTAGCCTTCAAGGAGGCCATGAGTGAGGCCTTCAAGACTGATCAAAAGCAGGTGGTGGCAAATGCCAAGGCCTTGGCCGCAGGGTTGACTGCCAAAAATTTCAGGCTGGTCTCCGGGGGTACTGATAATCATCTTTTCCTGGTGGATCTGAGCAACAAAGATATCACCGGAAAAGAGGCGGAGGAGCTTCTTGAGCAGGGCGGACTGACGGTCAATAAAAACGCCATTCCCTTTGATTCCAAGCCCCGGTTTGTGACCAGCGGTGTGCGGATCGGCACACCAACGGTGACGACTCGAGGCTTGCAAGTGGCCGAGATGGCCTTAATTGCCGACTGGATTGAGCGTATTATCAGCAATCGTGATCAGCAGACAATCGCCAAAGTACGCCAGGAAGTGCGTGATCTTTGTGCCAGATTTCCATTGTCTGCCATTGTTGATCCAGTTTAAGATATGAAATGTCCCTATTGTGGTCATCTTGATAACAAGGTTATTGACTCCCGTTTGAATAAGGAGAGTACCATTACCAGACGACGGCGTTCTTGTCTGACTTGCAACCAGCGTTTTACCACTTATGAACGCCTGGAAGTGATGATGCCGGTATTAGTAAAAAAAGACGGGCGCCGGGAGTCCTGGGATCGACAGAAAATGGTGGTCGGTCTGGACAAGGCCTGTGAGAAAAGACCGGTAAGCTGTGATGAGATCGATGCCTTTGTTGATGAGATCGAAAAAAAATTGCAGGATATTGGGGCCAAGGAAGTTTCTTCTCAAGTGATTGGTGAATTGGTGATGGCTAATCTGCCTGATCTTGACGAGGTCGCCTATGTTCGGTTTGCTTCGGTTTATCGGCAATTTAAAGATGTCAGCGAGTTCGTCGATGAGTTGCAGGCCCTGGTGGACGCCAGAGATGTCAAGAGCTGAAATGCTGACAGTTGCGGGTAGCGATCAATCTTTTATGCGGCTGGCCTTGAAAGAGGCGCGTAAAGGAATAGGACGGACTTCTCCTAATCCCTGTGTGGGGGCCGTTGTGGTCCGTGATCAGAAGGTCATTGCCACGGGATATCACCAACAGGCGGGGACGCCCCATGCCGAAATACATGCCCTGCGCCAGGCTGGTGAATCCGCTCGCGGTGCTACTCTTTATGTAACACTGGAACCCTGTAATCATTTCGGCCGTACCCCGCCATGCACTAGGGCCATTGTTGCTGCGGGGATCCGTCGGGTGGTTGTCGGCATGGAAGATCCTAACCCTCTGGTTGAGGGCAGAGGCAACGCTTATCTGCAGGATCAGGGGCTTGAGCTGACCAGTGGTATTCTGGAAGCCGAATGTCGCGCTCTTAATCGCCCCTTTATTAAATATATCACCCGGGGCTTGCCCTGGGTGGTAATGAAAGCGGCGATCAGTCTTGATGGCCGCATCAGTTATCAGCCGCAACAGGGCGGTCCCATCACCGGACCGGCTTCTCTGCACAGGGGCCATCATCTCCGTAATCGTCTGGATGCGATTTTGGTCGGCAATGTGACCGTCATGGTGGATGACCCCTCTCTTACTACTCGTCTGCCGCATGGCAGGGGCAGAGATCCTATCCGTGTTATCATGGATACCCATCTGCATATTCCACCATCGGCTCGGCTGCTTTCACTAACTTCTCTTGCACCTACCTGGATTTTTTGCAGCAAGGACGTGAGCCTTGAAAAAATAAAACGGCTAAGCAGAACGGATAAAGTTGTGATCCATCAGGTGGATTGCGGCAGTGATGGCCGGGTCGATCTTGTGCAGATGTTGCAAATTCTGGCTCGGGAGGGGGTATTGTCGCTGCTGGTGGAGGGGGGAGCAACCATTCATGGTGCTTTTTTAACACAGCAACTGGTGGATCATATAAATCTGTTTATTGCCCCCATCTTTGCCGGCAGTTCCGGCACAGCAGTCGTTGCAGGGCTGAATGTTAAAAGTTATGGGGAGGCTATCCGGCTGCAAAATGTCCATTATAGCCGACTCGGCCAGGATATCATGGTGGAAGGTGATATCCTGTATCCTTGATTATTTACTGCTGTTTGGTAGCAACGTGTTTTTTACAACTTTCCCAATCTGGAAAAGTCTCTGTCAGGTAGACCTCATCTTTCTCAAAATTAAGACTATGAGTGATCTCATAGTTGCCGGGTAATTTAAGTTTTTTCACTTTCTCTTTAAAGTCCTGTTCAGCATCAATGCTTCGACAATAGACCTGTTTTTGCAGCAATTCCAGGATTAAGTGCGATTTCTGCGGCACATTCATCTCTTGATGGGTCAGTATTTCTAAGAATTCCTGTTGTTTAAACAAGGAAGAGATAGTTGTGTGAGAGCGTAAGGCCATATCACGGCTAAGCATTAATATCCGGTTCTGTTTTCCTGATCCTAGTTGTAGATAGTCAAAAAGCAGGGCCAGGCATAATCTGTCCTCCGGTGCTAAAGTCAAGAGTTCAAAGGCCGTCTTATCACTGATGAGGCCAGCATGAATTTGTTGCTGAATTAACTTTTCCAGAGTGGTGAGACGGGTTAGCTTGTGGATAAGGGCGGTCTGTTTTTTATAGCCCAGGCGAGGAAGAAATAGCTCTGCTACCTGTTTTTCTTCCATCTTATCCAGACAATAGTGCAGAAAAAAGGCAGCTTCCATAGGACTAAGAAGACCATTGGTTTGTTGATCTGTTAAAATAAAGAGGAAAAAAGCAGATGGCGGCAGTGCTGACTGGATAACCAGGCAGGGAAGGCTGGCCTGCCTGAAATAATGTCTGACCGCGTACAGACGTCTGTGGCCACAGATAAGATTAAAGCTGCCATTATCTGTCTGCTGCACAATAGGAGGATGCAAAATACCTGACTCTTCAAAAGATTGTTGGAGTGCCGGCACCGGTGCAATATCCAGGAAAGGATGAAGAGTCCAGCTGGGGCTGGTATTAATTGCAGCTACAGAAACATACTTAAATTGGGGATGGCTGAACATGAAGGATCAAGTGTTAGAGGCAAAAAAGAGTAGAAGGCTCTCAGCAGTGAATGCGAGCCCATTCAAGCGATATCAGATAAAATTCTCAATTCTTTGCCAGCGATTCATCTCAGACTAAATAACGCCAATATGAGTCAATCGCTGAGACAAAGAAGGAAGAGGTTGTACTGATGCGGGAGAAGTCTACAGGGTGCCTTGCAAAATGGTTTTTTCGCCCAAACTCGGCGTTATGCTCAAAATTTTATCCTCGGAATATCAACTATATGCCTGCGGTAAAATTTATCACATGCCTTGATTTTGAACGAAAATCCTCATTTTTCAAGACACCCTACAGATTATTTATTTTATCACGCAAAATCCCGGAGGGCTTGAAAGTGATCACTCTTCGTGCATCAAGCGTCAATTCATCTCCAGTTTGCGGATTACGGCCTCTTCTGGAATTTTTGTCTTTTACGTTAAACTTGCCAAAGCCGCTCAGCAACAGGTCGGAGCCATTAATCAGGGTGTTCTTCGAGATCCGCAGAAAGGCCTCGACTGATTCCGTGGCCTGAGTTTTGCTCAATGAGGGATGCGTTTTGTATACTTGCTGCACTAATTCTGCCTTTGTTAGCGTCATGTTAATCTCCATGAATAAGAATAATTTTTTATATAAATCCCGATTAAGTGTTAAGGATAAGGACGAAAAAAAATAAGTGTTGGTTGTTGAACATTAACCACCGACGACGGAAGCCATTGAGAAGATCGGCAGGTACATGGCAACGACAATACCGCCGATCATTCCTCCTAAGACGACCATCATTAAGGGTTCAATCATAGCGGTGAGATTGCTTACAGCTTGATCTACCTCATCGTCATAAAAATCGGCAATCTTGGTCAGCATGGTATCGAGGGCGCCGACGGATTCACCGACATTAATCATCTGCACGACCATATTAGGAAAAACACCACTTTCTTCCAGGGGTTCGGCTATGGGCCGCCCCTCACTGATACTTTCTGCAACTCTGACCACGGCTCCTTCAATAACCTTGTTTCCGGAGGTTTTGGCTACCACCTGCAGAGCATCAAGAATGGGGACACCACTTTGCAGCATGGTGCTCAGGGTTCTGGTAAATTTGGCCACGGCCACTTTTCTGATCAAAGGACCAACAACGGGTGCTCGTAACATCATGGCATCCATTTTCAGTCTGCCTTTTTCGGTATTATATAATTTTTTGATGACAAATATAAAGGCGAAAATTCCCATGATGATATACAGGAAATTCGATTTCATGAAATTGCTCATCTCAACAACAATTTGTGTCGGGATCGGCAGGGCGGCCCCCATGCTGGAAAACATCTCCTCAAATACGGGAATAACAAAGATGAGGATGACTCCCAGGATTAGAAAGGAAATGGCCAGACAGATAACAGGATAAGTCATGGCCCCTTTTATTTTTTTTTGCAGGGCCATGGATTTTTCCTTGAACACCGCAAGCCGGCCAAGGATAGTGTCGAGGATACCGCCGGTCTCACCTGCTTCAATCATATTAGAAAACAGACTATCAAAAACTGCTGGATGTTTCCGCATGGCATCGGCAATGGTGGTGCCGGTCTCCACATCTCTTTTGATAGCAGTAAGAACAGTTTTGAAAGTTGCGTTATCCTGCTGTTTCGCTAATATCTCCAGACTTTGAATGAGTGGAAGTCCGGCATCAATCATGGTGGATAGTTGCCGAGTAAAGATTACCAGGTCCTTACCGGTTACTTTGGGTTTGAAGAAGGCAATATTCTCAAAGAGGTCTTTAGGCTTTTCCTTGATAATGATATTCTGGATTCGAAGTCTTTTTACATGGGCTAAGGCCGCAGCCTGGTCAGAAGATTCTACTTCTCCTTTACGTTTGACACCCTGTGAATTGACACCTTTCCATATAAAAACTGGCATGGCCTGTTTCCTTTTTCATGTTCATAATATAATGCGTGTAAATTTAAATAATTGGAAACTTTTTCCAAAGATAAATTTATTCTATCTTATGAAGTCGGCTAATACAAGCAAGTAGAGATAACAGATTGTTTTTTTTTATGGTTTTTTAGTTAAGGATGGTCAAATTTACTATTTATTTAAAAAAATGGCTAGCTCCAAGCTAAAGCACTATTATATTTTTTTACTTGAGAAAAGTCGCATGTTTTGTTATTATTTAAAACTTTTCTATATGAATCATGGCTTGATTTCAGGTTAATGAAATAGGTGAGCTTTCGCTCTAAAAAGCATGACATGATTGTTAAGTCGTTTGAGAAATCAGGAGGATAAGATGCAAAAACAAGATGCGAAAAGTTATAGCGAAAGAAATTTTAAGTCTGTGATTGATAAATGTACTGGTTGTGAACGGATTGTGGAAGAATCAGGGGTCCAGTTCTGTAAAACATTTATGTCACCAGAATCTAAATGGCGTATTGGAATTTGTAATTTTGCAACGCATGCCAAGCCGGAGATCAATGTAGTGACAATTCGTGTTAACCCTTTGAAGGCTGCGAAGAGAGCATCTGGAAAAGGTAAAAAATAAATAGTTTTCACATGTCCAAAAAAAAGCTCCTGTTCATGTCATGAACAGGAGCTTTTTTTTTTGGACATTTTTCCTTAGTCTTGCCGCAGCCTTTCTTAATAATCCAGGCTTTTGTTCCTGCTGATCTTTTTTCCATAAGTTAAGATATATTACAGAAGATTACATAATTGCTTGTACTGTCGAGGTGGCAAAATTAAGAAATGGCTGCGGAATGACGCCCATGATTATAATTATGAGCATGAGAACAATAGAAGCCGTCTTGGTAAATAAATTACTGTTAATCCGGCCATGATTATTAGGATCACTGCAGTAAGTCACCCGAATCACTGACAGATAATAAAAAATAGCAATTGCCGTATTGAGAGCTGCCAGAATCACCATGATCAGAAAACCTTGTTTCAAGGCACCGGTGAGGATCATGAATTTACCCATAAAACCGACAAATGGCGGGATACCGGCGAGGGCAAAAAGGGCCACCGCCAAGGTCAGAGCCAACAATGGCGATCGTTTATGCAGACCGCTTAAATCATTAATCTGTACGTTCTCTCCATGGCTGGTAATCGAACAGATGACCAGAAAACAGGCAAGATTCATGACTACGTAGCCACTGATATAGTAAATGGCGTTCGCATAACCGCTGAGCTGAAAGGTCAATATCCCGAGGAGAACAAACCCGGCATGGGCGATACCGGAAAAACCGAGCAGACGTTTGAGATCGGTCTGTATCAGGGCCGATAGATTGCCGTAAAACATCGACAGAATAGCGCAAGCCATCAGCACATTGACTATGACCTGACCCTCGCCATTGACCATGCTGATAATCCTGATCAGCAGTGCCACTGCCGCCAGTTTCGGTACTGAGGCAATAAAGGCTGTTGTCTCGTTGGCGGCCCCTTCATAGACATCCGGTACCCAGAAATGGAAAGGGAAGATGGCAAGTTTGTAAAAAAATCCAGCCAGCACCATCAAAATGGCAACGATAGCAGCCGGTTGAGCATACATATAGGACAGTTTGCTCATTACTACTGACAGCTGAGTTGAACCGGTCAGGCCGAACATATAACTCATGCCAAAGAGCATGAAACCGGTAGCGGTGACACCAAATAACAGATATTTGATGCCGGCTTCCATCTGAAACCGGGAACTGCCGGAGTCGTTGCGCATGGCCACCATGATATAAACAGCAAAAGATGAGAGCTCAAGGGCCACAAAAATAGCCAGCAGTTCAATGCTTGACACCAGCATCATCAAGCCCAGGACGCTGATAAATAAAAACAGATAGTATTCCGGATGGACTGATTTCTTTATATCTTTCAGTTGGCGGCCAAGGATAAGGACAACAAGCATGGCTCCGGCAATTAAAATTTTAAAAACCTGAGAGTAGAGGTCAACCTGGTAAGAGCCAAAAAAGAGTGTTCCTTCCTGGTCCCAACTCAACAGCGTCGCGCCAAATGTTATGGTGCCCAGGATAATGGCAAACGTTTTCATTTTGTCGATGTCGGTTTTACCAAGACTGAGCAGGAAAATGACAAGACCTGCTCCTAACAGTGTTAACTCAGGTAGAAATTGCATGTGGATACCCTAGGTCGTAATATTAAATTCGATTAATGAAAAATTAATTCTACCGCAGCAACTGCCTGGCCCTGATGGGCATGAAACTGTGCAAGAAGGTTGGTGACGCTGATATGCATAAGATCGATAAAAGGCTGGGGTCCCAAACCGATCCAGAAGACAAAAAAGAGGAAGGGACATAAGATTATAATCTCACGCACATTGAGATCCTGCAGCCAGGATTGATCAGGATTATCAGTTCCGCCCCAGACAATCTTCTGCAGCATACGCAGCATGTAGGCAGCGGCGAGAACGGCACCGGGAATGGCGGCCAGGGCCAGGACAATGCTGTGTTTGAAGGTGCCGGCCAGAATCATAAATTCGCCGACAAAACTGTTGGTTCCTGGAAAACCAAAAGAAGAGAGGGCAAAAAAGGTGAGAAAAGTGACATAGATAGGCATGTATTTACCAACACCGGTGGCGGAACGAAGTTCACGGCTATGGGTCCGTTCATAGATCATCCCTACACAGAGAAACAGGGCGCCGGTAGTGATGCCGTGATTGATCATCTGGAGAATAGCACCTTCTACTCCTTGAATATTAAGAACAAAGATACCGAGGGTGACAAAGCCCATATGACCAACTGAGGAATAGGCAATCAGCTTTTTCATATCCTGCTGGGCTAGAGCGGTAAAACCTCCATAGATGATGCCGGCAATTGACAACCAGAGCACATAAGGCATAAACAGGGTAGTGGCCTCCGGGGTTATGGGCAGAGCAAAGCGCAGGAATCCGTAAGTGCCCATTTTCAGAAGGACAGAGGCCAGGATTACTGAACCGGCAGTGGGGGCCTCAACATGGGCGGCTGGCAACCATGTATGGAAAGGAAACATGGGCACCTTGATGGCAAAGGCCAGAAAGAAAGCAAGAAAGAGGTAGGTCTGGGCAGTCAGTGAATAATCCTGCCACATCATATCCGGGATAAAAAAGGAATAGTTATTGGTTTGATACAGCCAGATAATAGCCACCAGCAGCATGATCGAACCGGCCAGAGTGTAGAGGAAAAATTTTATGGAGGCATAGATCTTGCGCGGCCCGCCCCAGATCCCGATCAGCAGGTACATTGGAATCAGCATGGCCTCCCAGAGGATATAAAAGAGGACAATATCCAGGGCCATGAAGACTCCGAGCATGGCGGATTCCATGATCAGCAGACAGATCATGAAGGCCGGGACCCGGGTTTTAATATAGTTCCAGGAGGCCAGCACACAAAGAGGCATGATCAAGGTCGTCAGCATCACCAGCAGAATGGAGATCCCGTCGACCCCGATCACATACTGGATGTTGAGTGATTGTATCCAGCTGTACTGTTCAACGAACTGAAAATTGGCAGTCGTTGTGTCAAAGGCCATGACCACAGGAATAGAGAGTATGGCGGTAACAGTGGTGATCCCCAGGGTCCAGTAACGGGCAAAGGCATCATTGTTAATAAAGAGCAGCAGCAGGGTGCCGGCCAGCGGCAGAAAAATAAGGGTGCTCAGAATATGTGGATAATCTGGATTTATAAGTAGTTGATCCATTCCCGGTGGTCCTCGAAATCAGTGATTTATAGCCAGATGTAAGCTACAAGAATAACGGCTGCAAATGTTACCGTATAAAATATTGTCTGCTGAATCTGACCGCGTTGGAGCACCAGACTGATGCGCCCGCCAATAGCGCGTACGCAACGGGCTGTGCCATCAACGACACCGTCAATTCCATGCCAGTCAAACCATGACCAGAAATGGGCAGTGGTCATCAGAGTGCTCAGGCCCACAACTCTATAGGCCTTACCGAAAGCGGTATCAAACCACTGTAAGGGATTGGTGACCGTCCACAGAAAGCCCTGACCACCCTTGCGGTAGAACCAGTCGAGATCAAGGCTGATAGTTTCTCTGGCCTTGATGTGTTTACGCAGCAGAAAGAATCCCAGGGCCGTCAGGGCCAAAATCTGCAGGGTTTCACTGAGATGATAGGAGCTATAAGGTTGATAGGCCACCTCGGTATTGGGCAGCATAGTATAGAGAAAGGGCAGATAAGTACCGATGAGAAGGCAGAAAAAGGCGGCAATCACCATGGCCAGCTGCATATTCCACGAAGGATCAGCAGCCTTGTCCCATGTTTCCGGCGAGCATTTATTGTCATTAAAAAAGAGCAGATACGGCAGTCTGAGACCGGCCACCAAAAAGGTGCCGGCTGAGACCATGGTCAGCAGAAATCCAGCCCAGAGAAGATGGGCGTCAAAGCTGGCCGTGATGATCATTGATTTGCTGACAAAACCGGAAAGCAGGGGGAAGGCTGATACCGACAGACCACCGATCAGCAGAAAGACAAAGGAGGCGGGCATCTTCTTGTACAGGCCGCCAAGCTCGGTAAACTTGGATTTACCGGTGGCATGGATGACCGCCCCTGCTGCCATGAAGAGCAGACTTTTATAAAGGATGTGGGCAAAGGCATGGGCACAGGTGCCGTTAATGGCCAGAGCGGTGCCAATACCAACGCCCGTCACCATATAACCGACCTGAGAGACAATCTCCCAGCCCAGGAGTTTACGGACATCATTTTCCATGATGGCGTAAATAATACCATAAATGGCCATGACTACCCCGAGAACGATGAGGACGTCAAAGCCGGCACAACTGCGAGCCAGGGTATAGATCGCCGTCTTGGTGGTAAAAGCGCACAGGAAGACGGAACCGGTGATTGTCGCTTTACTGTAGGCATCCGGTAGCCAGGAGTGTAATGGCGGCACAGCGGCATTGAGCATCAGGCCAATCATGATCAGCCAGGTGTAAAGCTCCGGACTCTGAACATTCAGCTGCATAAAAGAGAGGTCACCAGTGGCCTGGTATCTGAGGACAAAACCCAACAGCAGCATGACCCCGCCAAAGGTATGGACCAGGATATAGCGATAGCCGGCCGCCAGTGATTCCGGATCTTTTTTGAACCAGATCAGAAAAGTCGAGGCAAAGGCCATCATCTCCCAGAACAGAAAAAGAACCAGAAAGTCGCCACAGTAAATGACGCCGAGCGAACCGGCCACATAAAACCAGGCCGCGATATGCTGCCACTCATCTTCCACATGCATGGAGTAGATGGTGCCGATAATAGCCATCAGGGACATGATAAAGGCAAAGATCATGGACAGACGGTCAATCCGGCCGAAGGTCAGCTCCCAATCGAGAAACTGGACTACACCATAGGTGCCGGGATGCTGGCTCAGATACAGCACGTTGATGAAAGTCAAGACCGGAATCAGAAAGAGATAGGGCTTCCTGAACGGTCCTCTGACCAGAGGCAGCAGCAGCGCCCCGATGATCATGATGAGGGCCGGATGGAAAAAACTAGTTGTCATAATAATCCTCCCGGGTCATGATCCCGCTTTTGCCCAGCACTCTTGCCATCAAAATAACGACGGCACAGGAGCCAAGGCCAAACAGAGACCAGAAGCCTGGTATCATCTTTTCAGCCCAGGTATGGGCATGGCTGGTGTCGACCGTCAGACTCCAGATAACTATGATGGCGATACCGCCATAGCAGCAATATTTAACCGTCGCCAGACGGTCTCGTAGATAATCGATAAGATTGACAATCATCCTGTCACCGCCTTGACAAATTGCATCATAAAGTTAGGGAAGATACCAAGCAGGACCGAGATCGTACAGGCAATGAGAATGGGAATCAGCATGGACAAGGGTGCCTCTTTGATACCTTGATATGTTTCACCTTCCGGTCGGTTGCCGAAAAAGGCCTTAATGGTAATGGGGGCGAAATAGCCGACATTGAGCATGGTACTGGCGATAAGAATCAGCAGTATCCCCATCTGATGGGCCTGGATTGATCCTACCAGCAGGCTCCATTTGGTGACAAAGCCGGCAACCGGCGGGGCGCCGATCATGGACAGGGAAGCAATGGCAAAGGCCCCGAAAGTAAAGGGCATGGTCTTGCCGAGTCCGCCCATGTCCGAGATATCTTTCTTGTGAGCGGCGATATAAATGGCCCCGGCGCAGAAGAAGAGGGTGATCTTGGCGAAGGCATGATTGACAATATGGATCAGACCGCCATCAATACCTGCCGGAGTCAGAAGGGCCACTCCCATGATGATATAGGAGAGCTGACTGATGGTCGAATAGGCCAGTCGCTCTTTGAGATTGTTTTTGGACAGGGCCAGCACCGAGGCCATGATAACGGTAAAGCCGACAAAGTAAGCGGTCGGGATCCCGAGATTCAAGGCATGCATAGTGTCAACCCCGAAGACATAGAGCATGACCCTGGTGGTACAGAAGACCCCGACCTTGACTACGGCCACGGCATGGAGCAGGGCGGAAACCGGGGTAGGGGCGACCATGGCGCCCGGCAGCCAGTGATGAAAGGGCATGATCCCGTTTTTGGCAAAACCGAACAGACAGAAAATATAGAGCATGATCACCAGGGATTTATTGACATCCGGTGGAAAGATACCCGTAGAGATATTGGGGGCAAAATCAAGGGTGCCGGTCAGCACATAAATGAGGATCAGGGCCGGCAGCAGGAAGGCCTTGGCTGTCGTGGTCAGATAGATAATATATTTGCGGGCGCCGTTATAGCCTTCGGCATCCTGATGATGAGCCACCAGGGGATAAGTACAGATGGAGACGATCTCATAAAAGAGATAAAGGGTAAAAAGATTATCAGAGAAGGCGACCCCGATAGCACCAAAGATGGCCAAAGCGAAACAGGCATTGAAGCGGGTCTGGGCATGTTCCTTATGCGCCCGCATATAGCCCATGGAGTAGAAGACCGCAATGGTCCACAATGACGAAGCCACCAGGGCAAAGATCATGGACATGGCATCAGCCCGCAGGGTAACCGTGACACCGGGCAGGATGGTGAACATATGAAAGGTCAGGGTTGTGCCTGACAATACTGCCGGAATCATGGAAGCGACAAGCAGAAACAGGATGATGGAGGCAAGTGATGAAATACCTTCCCTGATATTCTCGTTTTTGCCCATGAACATGACACCGAGAGTGCCAAGCAGGGGGACAAGAAGAGCTATGAGAAGCTTTGCGGAACTGACCGTTGTTATATCCATGACAGATGTCCCTTTCCTAACCTTTAAGGTCGACCAGATCTTCAGTGTCGACTGATTTGTAATTTCGATATACGGCAATGACAATACTGAGACCAATGGCTGCCTCGGCGGCGGCAATGGCCATGATGAACAAAGTAAAGATCTGGCCGGTGGTTGGATCCGGCGCTGTAAACCTGTTAAAGGCCATGAAGTTAATAGAGGACGCCACCAGGATCAGTTCGGAAGAGATAAGCATGCCGATGAGCGTACGATGAGTAAGAAGGCCATAAACTCCCATGCCAAACAACAGGGCGGCCAGATACAAAAAAGTATTGAGGTTGTTATACAGAGTAAGTACGGACATTATTTGCTCCTCCCGGCGCGAGCGATAACCAGCGCCCCGATGATGGCAATCAGCAGCACAATCGATATAAGTTCAAAGACCATGGCGTAAGTAGTCAGAAACTCAATTCCTATTTCTTCAACGGTGCCTTTGTTGATCTTGGGATAAGAGGTAAAAACAGTTCTCATGGCCATAGCAATCAAGCCAATGGCGACAAGGCTGGCGCTGATAAAGCCGAGAGGCCCGGAGAGTGGTCCGGCCGGGCCATGCTTGCGGCTTTCCTCCGGGGCGGCGAGCATGATGGCAAAGGCGATGGTGATACAGATGGCCCCGACATAGATAAGGATCTGCAACATGGCCACAAAGGGCGAGTTGAGAAAATAATAGAGGGCCGCCACGCCGATAAAACAGACGATCAGGCCGGCAATGGCTCGTACCAGACGTTCGGCACAACAGGCAATGAGCCCACCAATAACCGTCACGGCCATCATGATGAGAAAAATAAGGCCAGTCAAGCCATCTGCAGTGAACAGGCCGGGAGCTTCCGTTATGGCCATGGAAGGGTTCATGCTTTTTTCTCCTCCAATCGCTTCAATCGGTCAAGAAGATCAAAGTGAAAATCTTCCTTGCGAGTAGATGCAAGATTATATTCTTTTGAAAAATCTATGGCCCCAAAATTGCAATTTTCCACACATTGTCCACATAATGAGCAGGTCGTAAAATTGAGGTCATATCGGCTTAACACTTTTTTCTTTTTAACCTTGCCATCAACTTCAATGTCAACCGAGACGGAGTCCAGGCTGATACAACTGGAAGGGCAGGCCCGCTGGCACATCCCGCAGGCCACACATTTAGGGCTGCCGGTGTCATCGGCCAGAAGCTCAATATGGCCCCGAAATCGGGCCGACATTTTGATGGTCTGATAAGGGTACTGGACCGTGACAGTCGGTTTGAAAAATTCCCGAAAAGTGATGCTCAGGCCGACAAGCAGGCTTTTGCCGCCATAGAATATATCGCTAAAATAACCGCCCATATTAGAATACCTTCATGAATCCTGCAGTTAAAAGCAGGTTGAACAGGGATATAGGAATAAGTATTTTCCAGGACAGATTAAGCAGTCCATAGATGGTTGTTCGGGGAAAGGTCCAGCGAATCCAGATAAAGGTGGCTATCAGGAGGTAGATTTTAAGCAGGAACCACCAGACCCCGGGGAATAGACCAAAGGGGCAGCCCCAGCCTCCTAAAAAAAGAAGGGTGGTCAGGCTGGCGCCAATGACAATATTGGCATATTCGGCCATAAAGAAGAGACCAAAACCCATACTGCCGTATTCGGTGTGAAAGCCGGCCACCAGCTCACTCTCAGCCTCGCCGAGATCAAAAGGGGCGCGATTCGTTTCGGCCAGAGAACAGATAAAGAAGATGATAAAGGAAACAGGCATCAAGGGGCTCTGCAGGGAGGGAAAGATATTCCAATGCCAGAAACCACCTGCCTGGGCCAGATTGATGGCCTTGAGATCCATAGAGCCATTAACCATGATTACTGTGATAGCTGTGATCAGCATGGGGATCTCATAAGATACATTTTGCGAGACCGCCCGTACCGAGGCCATAACCGAATATTTGTTGCGTGAGCCCCAGCCGGCTAACAGGATAGCCATGGCTCCCATCGAGGCAAAGGCAAAAATCATCAGGACCCCGATATCCATATTGCGGGCCACAATGTTTTCGCTGAAGGGAATGGTGACAAAACTCATGATCGCCGGGGCCATAGCCAGTACCGGGGCCACCATAAAAAGAATCTTATCAGCTCCCCCTGGGATCATCAGCTGTTTGGTCATCAGCTTGATGCCGTCAATAGGGGGCTGCAATAATCCAAAAGGACCATTAATATTCGGCCCTGGTCGCCGCTGGATACGAGCCGCGCCCCGACGCTCGGCCCATACCAGATAGGCGGCATTGGCAGCGGCAAAGGCGATGGCGATCACCACGGCTACTATGACATTTAATAATGTTAAACTCATGGCACTTCTCCCTTATTCCACTCAATCAAGCATTAACCTGTGGATCGATCCTGCGCTGCGGCTGAGCTATCTTTGACGCCAGGCCCGCCTTGTTCATTTTGGATTGAGGAATCCGTAATGAGACTTCTATTCTTACCTGTCCATTTCCGGTATTACCAGATCGAGGCTGCCCATAAATGCCAGGGCATCCATGATCAGCATACCCTCACAGGTCTCATCAAAAAGGTGCATGTTCGAATATGTCGGCGACCGCAGCTTGAGCCGGTAGGCATTCTTGTCGCCATCACTGACAATTCTGATCCCGAAACTGCCCCGTGCCGTCTCCACTGCCTGATAGAAATCGCCGACGGGCAATTTGATATTTTTTGGTTTCTTCTCGGTCATGATCGGTCCAGCCGGCAATTTGGCCAGACCTTGTTCGATGATCCGCAGAGACTGCTCAATTTCATCCATGCGTACTTTATAACGGGCTAATGAATCACCTTCCTGATAAACCGGAACATCAAAATCAAAATCAGAATAAACGGAATAAGGCTCATTCTTCCGGACATCAAAGTTGATGCCTGACCCTCTGGCCACCGGCCCCGTGGCCCCGTATTTACGGCACGTCTCCGCAGACACCGGGGCGATACCTTCCAGCCGTTTATGAAAGATGATATTGCCGGTTACCAGGGCGGCATATTTCTTGAGCGATTTGCGCATATTGGGAATAAAACGTTTGGTGGCCTCAATGAATTCATCGTCGACATCATTGTAGAGACCGCCAAAACGATAGTAACAGTAGGTCAACCTCGAGCCGGTGACTCCTTCCAGAATGTCAAGGATATGTTCACGATCCTGGATAGCATACATGAGAGGGCTGAAACCGCCCAGATCCATAACAAAGGCGCCGAACCAGAAAAGGTGGGAGGCCACCCGGTTAAGCTCCACCGTAATAGCCCGGATATACTCGGCCCGTTCCGGCACCTCGATACCGGCCGCCCGTTCTATGCTCAGGACATGGCCATGGGTATAGCCCAGAGCGCCAAGGTAATCGAGACGACTCAGGTTGGGCAGATATTGGGCATAAGTCCGGTTCTCTCCCATTTTCTCATGCATGCGGTGGACATATCCAAGGACGGTTTCCGCCTTGACAATATATTCACCGTCCATTTCCATTTTAACCCGGAGGACACCATGGGTTGCCGGATGCTGGGGCCCGACATTGAGGATAAATGTTTCATCCGGTCGGAGTTGAATTGGAGCGCTCATGCCTTGAAATCCTTTAAGAGAGGGTGAAAATCTGCATCTTCAGGAAGGAGCAGGGGGACAAGATGGGGATGACCGGCAAATTTAATGCCGAAGAAATCGTGAGTCTCTCGCTCGTGCCAGTTTGCTCCGGCATAGATAGCTGTAATGGTGGGGACTACCGGTTGCTCACGAGGGATTCTGGTCCGAATTACTACGCGGCAGGTATCAAAATCATAACGGGAAAAATCATAGATCACCTCCAGTTGATTTTCTTTGATCCAGTCGACACCGGTGATGCTTTCCAGAAAAAAGCCGTTCTCATCGACGATTGTGACGGCGGCCACCAGTTGCTCAGCGCTGACCTTGGCATCCAGATGATAGCCATGACTTTTGTAGTCAGTGATCATAACACCATTGGCTCTGACGTCGGCCTGGTCAGCAGCACTTGCCGGCATAGGACCGGCCAGAAGCGCTTGCAATGCTTGCTCTGTTGTTTCTAGTATCATATCCTGTGTCCCAAAAATGTGAAGCAGCTCAAATAAATGGTTGAATAGTAGGCAAAGGTGACCTGGGCAGGGCAGTAATATTTACTTAGGCAGCTTCAGGATCTTTCCATCTTTTCCAGCCCGATATTTTATGTTCCAGTTCGATGATGCCCTGCAGTAAGGCCTCAGGCCGGGGCGGACAGCCGGGGATATAGACATCAACCGGTAAAAACTGGTCAGCCCCCAGGACAATGCCATACTGCCCCTCGAAGGCAAACGGACCGCCTGAGATCGCGCAGTTGCCCAGGGCGATAACCCATTTAGGCTCAGGCATCTGATCATACAGGGTTTTAATGCCGGGTTGCATTTTTTTAGAAATAGTGCCGGCGACAATCATCACATCACTTTGGCGCGGCGAGGGCCGAAAAACCTCAGCGCCAAAGCGGGACATATCAAAGCGCGCACAGCCGGTAGCCATCATTTCAATGGCACAGCAGGCCAGACCGAAGGTCAAAGGCCATAAAGAATTGGCCCGGCCCAGATTGATCAGCTTATCAGAGATGGCAAATTGAACCAGTGATGATGGTACTGCTTCTAACGGTGAAGGTACGTTTTGCGTTCCCACTTGAATACTCCCTTGATCCATGCGTATACGATTGCGAGTGATAAAATTCCGACAAAGAGAACAATTTCGACAAAATCCCTATAGGCAAACATTTCATTATTGTATGCAAGGGCGACCGGGAAAAGAAAAAGGATATCCACATCAAAAGCCAAAAAGATAAGGGCATACAGGAAAAAAACCGTTCCATAGCGTACCCAGCTGTCACCTATGGGAACCATGCCGCATTCAATGAATTGTTTGTTTCTGTTTTCGAATTGGCGGGTACCGCGAGGCATGAGGAGATAAACAATGAGAATAGGCCCCAAAGCAAAGGCGAGGCCGCCCAAAGTGAAAGCTGCGATCCAGAGCACATTGTCGCGGTAGAGAAAGTCTGAAAATTGAAGCTCCATAATCACACTCCTGAAGGTAAATAAACGATCAATTCTTCACTAATGGCAATCTTTATAATGAAGGAATCAGGGCTTGTCAATCTAATAATGAATGATCATTCATTGCTGTAAAGGCTATTATTTATTCAATTTTTATGAGAAATCATATTGTTTAAATTACATTCATGAAAGCTATTGAGAAATTGTATATACGTGATAAAGTGCAGCAACACTAATCTAAAAAAAAGATATTTTTTATAAGTAATATTGAAGAAGGAAGAAAAAATGTCTATCACCCTGAGACAATTAGAAATATTTATTGCCGTAGCTGAGACAGCCCAAGTTACCAAGGCCAGTAAAAAATTATTCGTGACCCAGTCGGCCGTAAGTATGGCCCTGGCGGAACTGGAAAACCAACTGGCCGGCCCCCTGTTTGATCGTCATGGTCGCAGCCTGCTCTTAAATGAGCGGGGTCGCTATCTTTTACCTCTTGCCAAAGAGATAGTCTGCCAGGTCAGTAATGTCGAGAGTATCATGTCCGAGAAAAATGATGAGTTGAGCGGACATATTAATATCGTGGCCAGCACGACCATTGGTGACTATCTCCTGCCCTATTTGATCGGCGCCTTTAAACGGATGCATGCCCATGTCGGTATCAACATGCTGGTCCATCATACCCGCTACGCCGAGACTCTTATTCGGGAAGGCAAGGCCGATGTCGCTTTTGTCGAAGGTCCGGTCAAACATCCTGATACCATTATCCGTCCCTGGTTTAAGGACGAACTGGTGATTCTGGTTGGTCCGAACGATGCGCTGGCCGGCAATGAAATTTTTAATGTCAAGACCGATTTTAAGAATACCCGCTGGATCATGCGCGAAGAAGGGTCGGGGACGGTTGCTATTTTTCGGGAGAAGATGAAGGCCTATCTTGATCAGATCCATGTGATCATGGAGATGGGGCATCCCGAAGCCATTAAAAGGGCGGTGGAATCAGGAGCAGGTATTGCCTGTCTGTCGTCATTGACGGTATGTCGGGAAGTGGAGCATGGCTGGTTGAAAAGCCTGAAGGTCGAAGGCCTTGATATGCACCGACAGTTGCAGATCATTTCCCGGAAAGGCCATGTCATGAGTGATGCCCTGGCTGAATTTCTGGCCTTCTGTGATGTGATGTCCACTTGCAGCGCCAGCAGGGCCTGCCTGTCTTCACCATGGAAGCTGCAATCCTTATTGGCCAAACAATCCCTGCTGACCAAGCAGGGCCTGATCTTGAAAAAGTAAGCATGGGCAAAGGGCTGCTGCCGGCAGCCGACAGCACAGGATTAAGTTATAGAAAATCGGATATAGTTAACCTGTATCCGATTTTTTTATTTTATCCTTCCAGATTGGCCAAAGCCTTCTTGATTCTGCTCATGCCGTCTTTGATGATCTCCATGGAAGTGGCAAAAGAAAAGCGGACAAAATCGTCGGCTCCAAAGGCAGCACCAGGTACGGAAGCTACCTGGGCCTCATCCAGGAAATAATCGGCCAGATCCACAGAGTTATTAATGACTTTGCCATTAAATGACTTGCCAAAATAGGCAGAGAAATTGGGAAAGACGTAAAAGGCCCCTTTGGGCTTAACACAGCTTACTCCTTCGATGGCGCGTAGCGCTGCTACAAAAAAGTCCCGTCTGGGCAGGAAAGCCTGCTGCATGATTTTTGGAAAATCCTGGGGGCCGCTGACGGCAGCGAGGGCCGCTTTCTGCGAAATGGAAGAAGGATTAGAGGTCGATTGGCCCTGGATTTTATTCATGGCCGCAATGATATGTTTCGGTCCGGCCGTCCAGCCTATCCGCCAACCTGTCATGGCAAAGGATTTAGAGACCCCGTTCAGGATCAGGGTTTGCTCCTTTAAGCCCCGGTCAATATCGAGGATATGTGGCAGCTCTGTATCCATATAGCTGATGGTATCATAAATGTCATCGGTGATAATCAGCCAGCCGTGCTCTCGGGCCTGTCGGGCAATCGATTGCAGGGCTTCAACAGAGAAGGTTGAGCCGGTAGGATTGGAAGGCGAGTTGAGAATGATGGCCCTGGTTTTGCCGGTCGCATATTGTTGAAGAATCGCCGGGTTGAGATCAAAGTCATCCTGTTCCAGCAGCGGCAGCAGAACCGGGATACCGCCTGCCAGCTGGACCATAGGAGGGTAGGACACCCAGTAGGGAGTAGGGATCAGTACCTCATCTCCGGGATTGAGCACCGCCTGGAACATATTATAAAGGCCATGCTTGCCGCCACAGGCCACCTGGATCTCATCCATTGAGTAAGAGAGTCCTTTATCTTGCTGCAGACGCTGGCAGATGGCCTCCCGTAATTCCGGCATGCCGGGAACAGCTGTATAGCGGGTAAAACCATCATCGATTGCTTTTTTGCCGGCCTCACAGATATGGGGCGGAGTGTCAAAATCAGGTTCACCAACACTGAAGTTGAGGATGTCCGCACCGGCAGCTTTCAATGCCTTGGCCTTGGCGTTCACGGCAAGGGTCGGCGAGGGTTTGATATTGATAACTCTATCCGCCAGCGTGATGATTGGAGCACTCATGTCAGTATCCTTGTTAATGGCTGTAATTCTATTTTATTACGAATAAGTAGATAAGCATTGCTGAAGATTTATTGTCAATTCTCTACCTGTTTCATCGTCTTTTAGCAACAGGAAAAGAGCAAAGCAGACCGTGCTGTTTAATAGAATATTTGTTCCAGCAGCAGACCATGAGCAGGTGCTGTCGGTCCGGCCGCACTTCTCTTGCCGGCCTTCAGTATTTGTGCGAATTCCAGGGAGGTTAGCCGGCCTTTGCCGGCCTCCAGCAACGTGCCCACCAGATTGCGGACCATGTGACGCAGGAAACCATCAGCGCTGAACTTGAACTGGTATGCTTCCGGACCTGATTGGGTAAAAGTGGCCTCATGCATGGTACGAATCGCGCCGCGTCCAATTGGCTTCAGAAGGTCGCGGGAACCGGTGGCCTCAAAACTGCTAAAATCATGGGTTCCCTTGATTGTTTCCAGGCAGGCCTGGATTGTTTTCGGGTGGGTAAGATGTGGAACATGTACGGCATAAAGACGATGTAAAGGGAGTTGTATGGCGCCGGTACACAGAGAATAGGTATATGTTTTGGATTTGGCCGAGAAGCGGGCATGAAAGTCAGGAGTAACTTCACAGACCTCAAGGATTCTGATGGCGGCTGGTAACAAACCGTTCAAACCGCGCAGTAAGATCGGGCAGGAGATGGTATTGTCTGTATGAAAATTGGCAATCATCCCTCTGGCATGCACTCCGGCATCAGTACGGCCGGCACCACAAAGAGATATTGACCTGTTGGTTGTTATAAGCTGCAGCCGTTTCTCGATTTCTCCCTGAATAGTAGGGCAGTTTGTTTGTCGCTGCCAGCCACTATAGGCGGTGCCATCAAAGGCAATAGTGAGTTTTATGTTACGCATGCCGGGGGAAAGATGAACTTGCAAAAGAGGAATTGCCGCAATTGCTACCAGCTGAGTCGACCTGTCAGAAAAAATGCACAACTGTCATTCCGGAGCTTTTAACCTCAAATTCTCGTTCAAGACTTATGGGAAAAAAGGCGCAGTTTCAAGTCCGGCGGTTTCAGTAAAGCCGCACATCAGGTTCATATTCTGTACAGCCTGGCCGGTAGCACCTTTGACAATATTATCAATGGCGGACATGATGATGATGCGCCCGGTGCGAGAATCGATCTTAAAGCCAATATCACAAAAGTTAGATCCCCGTACATATTGAGTGGCCGGAAAGTTGTTGTCGGCCAGGAGCCGGATAAAGGGCTCTGGCGCATACATCTGTTCATAAAGCAGGCTGACATCGGCTTGCTGAAATTCCGGCTGCAGCTGGGCATAGATAGTGCTCAGGATGCCGCGTGAGATCGGCAGCAGATGCGGGGTGAAAGAGATCCGGACCGGTTCCGGCAGAAAGGTGTTGATCTCCTGCTCAATTTCGGGAAGATGACGATGGGTGCCGCCGACCTTATAGGCCCGGAAACCATCATTTACCTCGCAGAAAAGTGAACCTACCTGGGCTGCGCGGCCGGCCCCGGATGTTCCGGATTTGGAATCAGCAATAATAGAACGAGGGTCAATGGCACCAGCCTTTAAGAGGGGAGCCAGCGCCAGAATGATGGAGGTGGGATAGCAGCCGGGATTGGCGGTGAGTCTGCTGTTTCTGATCAGTTCCCGGTACAGTTCCGGCAGGCCGTAGATTGCCTCTTGGAGTAGGTCGGCAGCTGAATGCTTTTGATACCATTGTTCATAGACCGCAACATCACGGAGCCGAAAATCGGCGGACAGATCCACTACTTTTTTGCCGGCCGCCAGCAAATCGGGGACAATGTCCATGGCCGTTTTGTGAGGCACGGCGGTAAAAAAAAGATCAGCCCTGGCGCATAATTCCTGAGTGCTGAGATTTTCGCAGATCAGGTCGGTTTTTTTACGCAGATTAGGAAAAACCTGGGCCAGGGGCTGGCCGGCATATTGACGTGACGTAGCTGCGGTCAGCCTGACATGCGGGTGGTTGCAGAGGATTCTGGCCAGCTCCACACCTGTGTAGCCGGAGGCCCCGATAATTGCGACGTTTACCATGATGGGATACCTGAAAAAAAATAAAAAAAGAGGGAATAACAGAATTTCTGTTATTCCCTCTGATAGAACTATTGTCTGTCCGTTAGAGTCCTTGAGGCTTGAAATACATAATGTCAGTTTTCACACTAACACAAAGGATTCAGGCAGCGAGCAAGAAATTAACGTTTAGAGAACTGAAATTTGGCCCGGGCGCCTTTCTGCCCATATTTTTTCCGTTCCTTCATGCGAGGATCACGGGTCAGCAGACCGGATTTCTTTAAAGGTAATCTGTTTTCAGGGTTAACATGGAGAAGAGCTCTGGAGATGCCATGACTGAGCGCTTCAACCTGGGCCGATTTACCACCGCCTTTAAGCGTGGCGATCACATCATAGCCTTCAGCGTTATCGGTTACCTGAAAAGGTTTAGCGATCTTGTAGGTCTGGAATGTGTTACCAAAGTAGTCATCCGCAGCCATGGTATTCACAGTAACCTTGCCGGTGCCGGGGGTAATCCATACTCTGGCAACTGCTGTTTTTCTTTTCCCTGTGGCATAAAAACGATTTTGAGCCATGGTTTCTCCGGAAGTTAAATATTTAATTCAGCAGGTAATTGAGCTGCATGTGGATGCTCGTTACCAACATAAATTTTAAGTTTCTTTAATTGTTGATTGCCCAGTTTATTTTTAGGCAGCATTCCCTTGATGGCCTTCATGAGAAGATCTGTTGGGTGTACTTCTAATAATTTCTTGGCATTACGTTCTTTAATACCACCGATGTATCCGGTGTGACGATAATATTTCTTGTCGTCCCATTTTTTTCCAGTCAGCTGAATTTTTTCGGCATTGGTAATAATAATGAAATCACCGTTGTCGATAAAGGTGGAAAAGGTTGGTTTGTGTTTGCCGCGTAAACGGGAAGCGACTTCAGTTGCCAGACGGCCGAGAATTTTGTTTTCGGCATTGACGACATACCATTTCTTTTCGATCTCGTTGACCGGAGCCAGATAGGTTTTCATGGTGTTCCTCAAGATGCAGATTAATACAATGAATAAAAAAAGGTCCGAACTGTGTCGAACCTTTTCGAGTCTATAATGTGGAGCGGGAAACGAGATTCGAACNNCGACTTCAACCTTGGCAAGGTTGCACTCTACCACTGAGTTACTCCCGCTCAATATCCATAAGCTAGAACGAAGCCACTTTAACAAACCTGTAACTCCTTTGTCAATAACAAATAGTTATATTTTGTTTTCGTAATTGTAAAAAAAGGCTGGGATAAAAAAAGAGATGGCCCTCTTTAAAGCATATATGATATAAACAGTGTAATTTTATATGGTTTGAGTCAATTTGTAAAAGAAAGAATAACAATTGCTGCTTGAAATCCGGTTAGAAACCTATTTTTAAGGAAAATTTTATGGATGCTATTGAACAGCGCTATGGTCGGGTTAATCGGGTGACCCGGGAAACGGATATTCAGCTAAGCTTGTTGCTGGACGGAACCGGTGTGGCTGCCATTGATACCGCCGTTCCTTTCCTGGATCATATGCTGACCCTGTTTGCCGTGCATGGTT
Source organism: Desulfobulbaceae bacterium UBA5611 (assembly GCA_002424635.1). GTDB lineage: Bacteria > Desulfobacterota > Desulfobulbia > Desulfobulbales > Desulfocapsaceae > UBA2270. Next base: position 46,856 of record DIKT01000018.1, on the reverse strand, counting down.
TTTTTGATCTCGACGTGAAGGCAACAGGTGATATTGAGATTGACGATCATCATACAGTAGAGGATATAGGTATTTGTCTGGGCCAGGCTTTTGGCCAGGCCCTGGGTGATAAAAGCGGGATCAGCCGTTATGGCCTGAGCTATCTGCCTATGGATGAGACCCTGGTTCGTGTTGTGGTCGATGTCTCCAATCGCCCTTGTCTGCATTATGTCGCCCCCGTGCCTGATCAGAAGGTCGGAACTTTTGATACTGCCCTGGTCCTCGAGTTTATGAGGGCGTTTGCTCAGCATTCCGGGATGACTCTGCATATTGATCTGCTCCATGGTGAGAATAGTCATCATATTATAGAGGCAATCTTTAAAGGACTGGCTCGGGCTACGGATCAGGCTACCAGCGTAAATCATTTAGTGACTGGTACCCTGTCTTCCAAGGGGTTACTGTAATCGCGTTGTTTCCAGAAAGTTGGATGTCCCTATAAATTTTAAGTGAGGTCATTTGTGAAAAAAATAACCGGTTTTTTTATTGTGCTGCTGTTTGGTGTTCTGTTTCTTGCAGCCTGTTCGGGCAAAATAGCTGATCAGGCTGAAGATAAACCAGCAACCCTTCAGCCCTTGACAGGTATCGTGATGATGCCGGTAGTTATCGGCCAAGAGGCATTGGGCACAAGGCCGCCAGGAGACACAACCCGAGACGGTGTGGCGCAATTTGTTGATGGCGTTATTTATGAGGCACTGGCTACCAATGATCAGGTTCATATTATTTCAGATGGTCAACTGGACGCCTTGTTGACTGATGCGGCTGGTGATCGTCTCTCGCAGATGAAGGCCCTGGGGGCCAAAATGGGTTCCAACGCGGTTCTGGAAGTCACCGTTACCCGTTTTCATGAACGGGATGGCAGTGATCTCTCCGTAAACTCTCCTGCCTCTGCTGCCTTTACCATGGTTCTCACTCATGTCGAAAATGGTAAAGTGCTGTGGGATGCCTCTTTTGATGAAACCCAAGAGGCCTTAACAAGCAATCTGTTGGCTTTCGGCAAGGTGAAAAACCGCGGTTTTAAATGGATTACAGTCGAAGAGATGGTCCGTGAAGGATTAAAGGAACGTCTGGCTGAATGTCCTTATCTGCAGAAATAAGCAGACTACCAGTGTTTCTGTTTGTTCTTGCCTGCTGGATTGCGTGAAACCAATTCAGCAGGCATTTTTTTATTGCCAGGTTGCAGTTTGCTGTCAAACTTGGGAAATTTTATGTTCGGACACGCTCTTAGCTTCTGAACAGCCAAGCTCCGGCTGCGGAGTTTAAAGATTTGGAAGATAACAGGTCTGCTTAACGGTCACTGATGAGAGTAGAGAGGATTATTCCCGTGCAGGTCAACAGGCGCATCGGCCAGGCCATGCAGAACTATGCCATGCTCAGTCATGGTGACTGTGTGCTGGTGGCCGTCTCTGGCGGGGTCGACAGTCTGGTGCTGGCCTGGCTGCTGCAGATGTGGTTAAGGAAGGCCCCCATCAGCTACAGCCTGCGAGTCGTCAATATTGATATGGGCTTTCGCGGAGCGGAGGATGACGCCAATCCGGTGGACGAGATCAGCCGTCAACTGCACCGCTTCGGCATTCCGCTGTTGGTGGCACCGGCCGGAAAGACGGCAGCTGAGTTGGCACCGGCGTCGGCAGCAATGGATCCGGGGCAAGGACGATCAGAGCAGACTTGTTTTCTCTGTGCCCGGCAGCGTCGGCATCAGCTCTTTGAGTTGGCCCGTGATTACGGCTGTAATAAGATTGCCTTCGGCCATCATAAGGACGATCTGATTGAGACCCTTTTCCTGAATATGTTCTATAGCGGCAATCTCTCCACCATGGTGCCCAAACAGAAGCTATTTGACGGCAGGCTGGCCCTGATCCGGCCCCTGGCTTATGTTGAAAAACATGAGATCAAGGCGATAGCCGAAAAACTTGGTATAGTCCCGGTGGACAATTTTTGCCCTCTGGCCGGTACTACCCGGCGCGAACATGTCCGCCGGCTGCTGCAGAACATGTATGCTCAGGATCCCGCCATCAAGGCCTCGATCTTTGCCGCCATGGCCAATGTGCGGGAGGGATATCTGTTATGAGAAGCTCTGTTGACTGTCTCGGCTGTTTTATGGAGCAGGCCCTGCGGGTGGCGCGGATCAGTTCAACGGATGAGATGGTGCATCTGGCAGCGGCCCGTGCTGCTGCGGCTCTGCTGCCGCAGATGGATATGTCTTTGACGCCGCCTGAAAATGCTGTGGCCCTCTATGCGACCATTGCCGGTATCACTGGTTGCGCTGATCCCTATCTGGCCATCAAACAGCTATCAAACGAGCAGGCCCTGGCCCTCCTGCCTGATCTCATGCGGGAAGTAGAACAGAGTAAGCGGCCTTTGTTGGCGGCCCTCCGGTTGGCTATTGCCGGCAATATCATTGATTATGGGGCAATGCATAGTTTTGATGTCGATGCCGCCCTGCAGCGCGCCCGGATGACGCCCTTGGTGATTGATGACAGCCGGCAACTCTGCGACCAGGCCTGTTGCTTGCCGGCAGGGGCACGGGTTCTCTATCTGGCTGATAACTGCGGTGAAATCGTCTATGACCTGCTGGTTCTCCGCTGTCTGGCCGATTTAGGGCTGGATGTCACAGTAGCGGTGAAAGCAGGACCGATTATTAATGACGCCCTGATCGCTGATGCCATAGCCTGCGGTCTTGATCGTTATGCCCGGATTATCAGCAATGGCACCGCCTGCCCAGGAACTCCTCTTACGAGTTGTTCGCGCGAATTTCTGGAGGCCTTTTACGGGGCTGATCTGATTCTGTCCAAAGGGCAGGGCAATTTTGAAACCTTATCGGAAGCAGTCGCTGAGATCGCGGCTGATATCTTTTTTCTTCTGACCGTCAAGTGTTCAGTCGTCGGAACTCATCTGGCCGGTTTAAGCGGTCAAGATCCAGCGACTTTGCCCGGGCAGGGAGAAATGGTGCTGGTTGACGGTAAAAGTTTGCTATAATGAATATTGATCAAGGTAATCAAAAGTTTTCTAATGCTGACTGCGGCCAGGTATCATTAAAGGTGAAATTATGCTGAGAAAACGTATCGCACAGATTCTGGCTGCTCCCCAGGTCGGCGAAGAGCTGCAGATTGCCGGCTGGATAAGAACCAGGCGGGATGCCAGCGGTTTTTCTTTTCTGGAAGTAAATGACGGCTCCTGCCTGGCCAACCTGCAGGTTATTGCTAATCAGGGCCTTGGCAATTATGGTGAGGAGATTAAAAAATTGAGTGCCGGTTGCAGCGTTATCATTAGCGGCAGCCTGCAGGAATCTCCGGCCAAGGGTCAGGCGGTTGAGCTGCTGGCCACCGGGGTCCAGGTCCTGGGCTGGGCTGATCCGGAGTCCTATCCCCTGCAGAAAAAAAACCATTCCTTTGAATTTCTCCGCACCATCAGTCAGCTGCGGCCCCGGACCAATGCCCTGGGAGCGGTGGCCAGAGTACGTTCGCGCTTGTCCTATGGGGTGCATACTTTTTTTCAGGAGCGGGGCTTTGTGCAGGTGCATACGCCGATTATCACCACCAGTGACTGCGAAGGGGCCGGTGAGATGTTTCAGGTCGTTACTCCCTCGGCCTCGGCCGGAGAAGCCGGCGGTGAGTTCTTCGGCCGCCCTGCCGGTTTGACCGTCAGTGGTCAGCTCCAGGCCGAAGTCTATGCCCAGGCCCTGGGCAACGTCTACACCTTCGGCCCGACCTTCAGGGCCGAAAATTCCAATACCAGCCGCCATCTGGCTGAGTTCTGGATGGTGGAACCGGAGATGGCTTTTTGCGACCTGGAGGGAAATAAACAGGTGGCGGAAGAGATGCTGAAGTATCTGCTGCGCTTGGTTTTAGCCGAGTGCCGCGAAGACCTGGCCCTCTTTGACCGCTTTATTGCCAGGGGCCTGCTGGCCCGGTTGCAGCAGGTCGTTGACCAGGATTTTGCTCATATTACCTACAGCGAGGCCATCGAACAGCTGTTGCAGGCCCAACAGTCTTTTACCTATCCGGTGCAGTGGGGTGTTGACCTGCAATCCGAGCATGAGCGCTATCTGACGGAGACGATTTACCAAAGACCGCTGATTGTCACCGACTATCCAGCTGCGATCAAGCCGTTCTATATGCGGGTTAATGACGACGGCCAAACAGTCGCGGCGATGGATATCCTGGTGCCCGGCATTGGTGAGATCATTGGCGGCAGTCAGCGGGAGGAACGTTATGACCTGCTGCTGGCCCGGATGCAGGCTGCCGGCATTGAAACGGACGGTTATCAATGGTATCTTGATCTCCGGCGCTACGGCACCGTGCCCCATGCCGGTTTTGGCCTTGGTTTTGAGCGGCTGGTGCAGTTTGTCACCGGCATGGCCAATATTCGTGAGGTGATACCCTTCCCGCGCACCCCCGGTTTTGCCCCCTGCTGAGATTGCCGGTTATGCACTTGTTATGTAACAAAGATGCCGAGGCGTCTTGCTGTCAATGTGGAGATATACTGTGAGTAAGGGTCCTGGTGTCCAAAGGATGTTTGATGCCATTGCCGGGTCGTATGATCTGATGAACCGGGTGATGACTCTCGGCCAGGACCAGCGCTGGCGGCGTTTTGTGGTCTATAAGGCTCAGGATCCGGGATCTGGTTGGGCCCTTGATCTGGCCACCGGCACCGGCGATATCGCGGCCCTGACCCGCAAGACCTGTCCGGCCAGCCGGGTCATTGGTGCTGATTTTGCCCAGAATATGCTGAAGGAGGCGAGAAAAAGATTTGCCCCTTTAGATATTTCCTGGCAGGCCTGTGATGCCAATTTTCTGCCTTATGCCGATAACAGCTTTGCCTCGGTGAGCTTTGGTTATCTGCTGCGCAATGTTGATGATGCCGGGGCGGTACTTAAAGAAGTGCATCGGGTCTTGAAGCCGGGCGGCCGGGTGGTCTGTCTTGATACCACGCCGCCGCGCAAAAATCTGTGGTATCCTCTGGTCCGCTTTTATTTTCGTTTTGGTATTCCTTTTCTTGGTCGTTTTATTGCTAAAGATGAGTCTGCTTACGCCTACCTGACCGGCTCGACTATGGATTTTTATAGTGCTGATGCCCTGGCCGCTGTCTTTACGGCGGCCGGTTTTCAGGAGGTCGGCTATCAACGGTTCATGCTGGGAACCATTGCGGTCCACTGGGGACGAAAGCAGGAGTAGAACAGTCGCCCAGCTGATTGCTGCCTGGCAGAAAGGGCAGCTTATGTTAACCATAATTTAGTGAAAAAAATGCTTATAAATCCTGTACATATCAATAGCGAGGCCGGCCGTCTGGTGATAGCCTCCCTTCTTCAGCGTTTCCAGCCGGCCAATGATTCCTGTCGGGCCCTTGTCACCGATATCCTGGCTGCGGTCCGCAAGCAAGGGGATGCGGCTGTGCTGGCGTATACCAGAAAATTTGACGCCCCGGATCTGGTCTTAAGCGATATGCAGGTTTCTCTGGCGGAGATGCTGGAGGCCTATGAGCTGGTTGATGACGCCTTTCTGGAGACCCTGGCTCTGGCCATTGAACGGATTCAGGGTTTCCATGAACGGGAGATGGAAGATTCCTGGATGCAGACCAGGGAGAACGGCACCATTGTCGGCCGGCTGGTCCGGCCCGTTGATGCGGCCGGTCTGTATGTCCCCGGCGGGCAGGGCGGCTCCACCCCGTTGGTGTCATCAGTGCTGATGAGCGGTATCCCGGCCGGCATTGCCGGGGTCGGCCGCAGGATCATGCTGACCCCGCCCAACCGTCAGGGCAAGATCAGCCCGCATCTATTGGTGGCGGCCCAGGAAATCGGCATCACCGAGATCTTCAAGGCCGGATCAGCCTGGGGCATTGCGGCCCTGGCCTATGGCACCGAAACCATTCCGGCAGTAGATGTCATTGTCGGGCCGGGCAACCAGTTTGTCACCGAGGCCAAGGCCCAGGTCTCGGGTCAGGTCCGTATTGACATGATCGCCGGTCCTTCGGAAGTGCTGATCGTGGCCGACGCCGGCGCCAAGGCCAGTCATGTGGCCGCCGATATGCTGGCCCAGGCGGAACATGATCCTATGGCCCTGGCGATGGTGGTCACCACGGAAGAGGCCCTGGCCGGAGAAATACTGGTGGAACTGGAACGCCAGCTGGCCAACCTGGCGCGGCAGGAGATTGCCCGTAAGTCCCTGACCGACCGCGGCGTGATCCTGATTGCCGATAGCCTTGAGACGGCCATTGAGCTGGCCAATGACATCGCTGTTGAGCATCTGGAGCTGATGATCGGCGATCCCTGGGCTCAGGTGCCAAGGATCCGTCATGCCGGAGCCATCTTTTTGGGTCATCATACCCCCGAGGCCGCCGGAGACTATCTGGCCGGCCCCAACCATGTCCTGCCGACCATGGGCACGGCCCGTTTTTCTTCCGCTCTCGGCGTGGAGACTTTTTTGAAGAAGAGCTCTATTATCAGTTATTCGGAGCAGGCCTTACGAGAAGATGCGGATCATATCCGGCTGCTGGCCACCCTCGAAGGTCTGACCGCCCATGCCGCTTCGGTCACTGAGCGCTTGCAGGGACTGGAGCCGGAAAAAAAGTGACAGGATCGGGCTTTGACTTTCGGGAGCAGCTGCAGCAAGGGTGCCGGGCCTTGGATATTGTCCTGGACGCGGAGGCGGTGGAGCGGTTGTTTGTTTATTTTACGGAGTTGACGCGGTGGAACAAGAAGATCAATCTCATCGCCAAAGGGACAGCGGACGCCGAGATCCTTGAGAACCATTTTCTCGATTCCTTGACGCTGCTGCCCCTGTTAAGCACTTGTGACATGCCTCATCTGCTTGATGTCGGCAGCGGGGCCGGACTGCCGGGACTGGTCTGCAAGGCGGCCCGGCCTGAAATCACCGTCACTTTGCTCGAACCCCGGCTGAAACGGGTTTCTTTTCTCCGGCATGTCATCAGGACCTTGAACCTCAGTGCGGTCAACGTCCTGGTAGCCCGGGTCGAGGATGAGAGCCTGCTGCCCTCCCAGCCCGTCTTTACTCATATCACCAGTCGGGCCGTTTCTGATATTGCCGAGTTTCTGGCGATGGTCAGCCGCTTGTGCGATCAGCAGACCACGGTGATCTGCATGAAAGGCCCGAAATGGCGGGAGGAATTACAGGCCATGCAACAACTGACGCCTGCTCCTGCCCTCCGCCATGTCCTGACTTATGAACGGGAACTGCCTTTCTCCAACGCCAGTCGGGCCTTGCTGACCTTTTCCTGCTGATTATTCCAGTAATTTGCAGCTGCTCAGCGGCGGTCCCTGTCAAATTCCCGAGGCCTTCGGTCGTCGCGATAATTCCGGCGATCCCGATCATAACCGGACCTGCTCTCATCCCGATAGTGTCGTTCCTCGCGGTAATCCCTGGCCGGCGTGTAACGTCTGTCACGACTATGACGGCGAGAGGCTTTGAAGTCGGCATCACGATATCTTCTCATCTGCTCAATCTTGTGTCTGCGAAAACCAGGCGGCAGAATATGGTACTCTACAATTTGCCAGGGACCATGCAGCTGGGGCGATCTATGCCAGTAGCCCTGATCAAAGATAAAGTAACTGTTGTTATGATAAAAGAGGTCGTAGGGCGAATTAACGCCCACATAAAAATTGAGGGATGGCGAGTAGATAAACTCCGGAGTTTCTCTAAAAGCGAAAGCAGGGGGTGGACGCCGATAGACAGGTTGCGGGACAATGATGGCTGATGGAATAGGCAGCCCCAGATGAAAACTGACGCCGATATCTCCGGCGTGGCTGTCAGTGGCCCACCATGCCAAGGGTGCCAGCAGCGAGCCGATCACGAGTTTAATTATTAGAATTTTTTTCATAATATTGTCACATTTGATGAAGGGTATCTTGTGAAAATTTTACCGCAGGCATAATTGATATTCCTACCAGTGGTCTACCATAGCGCTAAAGTATACATGGCCTAATCAATAGTAACAACTATTATTGACTGGAACTATGAGGACACATCAAGGTGAGCTCCGGCCCACTTTGCCGTGCGGTAGGGAGCGGTTTGGAGGCTATCAGGGAAGGTAATTTACTGTTGAGGATATCTTGAAAAATGAGGATTTTTGTTCAAAATCAAGGCATGTGAAAAATTTTACCGCAGGCATATAGTTGATATTCCGAGGATAAAATTTTGAGCATAACGCCGAGTTTGGGCAAAAAGACCATTTTTCAAGGCACCCTTGAGAATAAGAGCTAAGCTTTGACGCAATTAGATGAAGGTTCACTGGTATAGTCGAAAGAAAAAATTGCTTCCACTTCCTTGTTTTGTAAATATTTTATGCCCTCGGCCATTTTTTTAGTGATCTGGCTCAGTTCCGAGTTATTGCCGCTTATGGTCGGCAGCAACGACCTGTTGAAAGCTGTCTCATCCTGGCTGAGCTGGTGGAGATAGGCCTTATATTTTATTTTACTACGATATCCGTAACGTACCAGATCCGGGTAACTTTGACCATGAGCAGCCAGCAGCAACCGAAAATGTTCGGCCAGGACAGTCAGCCATTTAACACACAGTGGTCGCGTTCTCTCTTCTATATCAACGATCTGATTTACCAGTAAGTCGATAGCAACTGGTCGCCGGCTTTCTTCGGCATTAAAGACGGCGTCCAATACTCGGCATCGAAGAAGAAGGTAATGTTCGCTAAAATCATGCAGATCGCTCTCATATTGTTTCAGTTTGGAGAAATAAAAGACAAAAAAGATAGGAATAAAAATCATCCAGATCTGCGGCAGCGGTTTGTCAAGCACATACCTTGCCAGGCGCCGGCTCACAGCTGTTTCATTGGCGAGAATCAGCTGCTTTTTTTCGTTAAGGTCGATGGTTTTCATAGAGGCATGCCAGAATGGGGATCATTGCCGGGCCTGTCGGTTATCCTCGAACACCGTCTTAAAATAATCCTCGGCCTCCTTGACCTGGGCGACATCGGTGGAGATATAACGGGTCGGATCGATATCCTTACTCTCCAGCTGCTGTGACATCCGGTTGAGAATGTCCACCGACGCGGTCACATATGGCAGAAAAATATAGACAAAGATCAGGCAAAAACTGAATGATACCATAAGATTGCAGATATTCTGCAGCATGCTCGTTTCTTTCTTCATTGGCTCCTCCTTGTTAATCAGGCGGAAAAATAACTCCCGCCTGATTTCATTTTAACCAATTTGTATTAAATCTTAGCGGTGATTTCCGGAAAGACCAGATAGAACATGATGTAGGCCATGCCCAGCGTCAGTAATAAATTTAAGCTCTGTCCGCAGGCGTAGAGAATAAGCGGTTTGCCACCCTTGAAGTACTGGGTCAGCGCTCTGAAATTGGTGGACAGGCCGATGGCTGCAAAAGAAAGTGCGAAGAACCAGTCACGCAGCAGTTTGGTTCCACCCCGTACCACACCCTGATCCAGAATGGCATCGGCCATCCCTGGGCTCAGGTTACTATCGAGCAAAGAAAAAAGAATGGACGCGGCCAGAAAACCGAGTACGAATTTGGGAAAACGAAGCCATATCTCACCGGCCCCTACAGTTCTGCCGGCCGTGCAATCCACTCGCAGGCACCAGTACACGGCAACACAAAAGGCAGTAACGCCGATCATGACATTCTGGATCATTTTAATCGTGGCCGCCACATACATGGCTTTTTGGCCTAAAAAAGCACCGGCTGCAGCAACAGCACCGGTGGAATCGATTGTTCCTCCCATCCAGGCGCCGCCCAGTATCTCCGGTATACCAACCGCTTTGATAAAAGCCGGCAGGGCAATCATCATGATGGCGGTAAAGACCAATGACAACCCGATGGCCAGGGTTAACTCCTCTTTTTTGGCACGGCTGGCTGCGGCCACGGCAATGGCAGCGGACGTGCCGCACACCGACATATCAGCGGAGATTACTATATTCAGGGATTTAGATGGTATTTTCAGAATCTTCTGACCAAAGATATAAGTACAGACCAGCACGATGGGAGTGACCACCCAGGCCACAAAAATGCCGGGAATACCTATAGCCAGGATCTTACCGAACAGGACCTCCGCTCCCAGCAGAACCAGACCGGTCTTGATAAAAAATTCCACCTGGCAGGCCGGCAGCACCCATTTAGGGGTACCGACGGTATTGGCGATCAACATGCCGAGCAGAATGCCCCAGGCCTCTGCACCAAAACCATACTGCCGGGAAATGGCCTGGCCGCCAAACATATAGGCCAGGGTGGCGATCAGAAAAACAATGACAAAGCCCTTGGCAAATTCCGAAAAGCTTTTGCCCATGAGTACAATTCCGGCACCTAACATGACGATGAAGAAGACACACAAGGCGATCAAGCTTGGAATATAATTGTAGGGTTTCTGCACAGTTTTGGTTCCAGCGGACTCGGCTTTCTTTTCGGCATCCCGCCATACCTTGATCTGCGCGGCGGCCGTTTCATTTAACGCCTGATCATTAAATCCCGCCATTGCAGCCGCATCTTCAGCCTGTTGCGCTGCCAA
>DIKT01000018.1:0-36302 GCA_002424635.1 Desulfobulbaceae bacterium UBA5611 | reverse complement strand
TTTAAAGCCTTGGCCTGGCTATCGGTCCGGATAAAAGAATGACCAGGATTTTCTTTCCATGCGCCGGGGGTTTTGGTCCAGTAGGTAATGAATTTACCGAATGCGGAACTTGATCCTTTCAATTTTTTCTTGTCGTCCTCCGCTCTATGCCAGGCAATGGTCTTGAAGGGAGCTTTGGCAGTTTCAACCGCTTGGATCTTATTGGTAGTATCGATTTTGGCAGCAAACTCCTCCTTGGGACCAAAGCTGAAATAAGCAATAAGACTTATGGTAATGATTAGGAAACCCAGCCAGATGGCAAGGTAATCCTCCTTGTTCCACATATCAGACCAGCGGCTGCGTTCATTTGTCGTAACAATACTGGGTTCGATAGCAATGTCCGATTCTGTTGGAGCCATAATTGGTCCTCCTTATATTGTTAAGCTTCCGGTTGAGAGTGAGAATACTGATCTTTAAAGAAAATCCTCATTTTTCAAACATACTGAAAAGAGTATTTTCGTCCCATGAATCTCATCGCTTACAATTCTTTGTCGCATTTTTAGGGACTTAAAGTCAAATTTTTTGATGAAAATTGATGAAGGCGGCCAGCGTCAAAGTAGATAAAAATAGCTGATTTCAGTTGAACAGCTCCTAAATGCTGGTTTAAAGTAACTTAATTTGCTAAAAGTGAAATTCGTTGGCCATTGGTATTGGCCTTAAGCGTTAACTATAAACTGGCAGCAGACAGCTATAAGAAAAAATAAGGGAATGACAATGAAAAAAATTGCAGTATTAGCCGGTGATGGCATCGGCCCGGAAGTGATGGCAGAGGCTATCAAGGTGTTGGATGCAGTGCAGAAGAAGTTTGCTTTTGAGCTGAGCTATCAGTACACCGATGTCGGCGGACTTGCTATTGATAATTACGGGGAGGCCTTGCCGGCCGCGACTCTTGCCATCTGTGAAAACAGTGAGGCCATTCTCTTTGGCTCGGTGGGCGGTCCCAAATGGGAGTCGCTGCCACCGGCCCAGCAACCAGAGCGGGCGGCGCTGCTGCCGCTGCGTAAGCACTTCGATCTCTTCTGCAATCTACGGCCGGCCAGGATCTTCAAATCGCTGACGGCGGCCTGTCCTCTGCGCGCCGATATCGTCCGTGACGGCTTTGATATCCTCTGCGTGCGGGAGCTGACCTCCGATATCTATTTCGGCGTGCCCAAAGGCCGCGAGGGTTCCGGTCCTGATGAACGGGCCTTTGACACCATGGCCTATACCCGTTTCGAGATCGAGCGCATTGCCCGCATGGCCTTTGAGGCCGCCCGGCTGCGCCGCAAAAAGGTGACCTCTGTTGATAAGGCCAATGTCCTTACGACTATGGTCTTGTGGCGGGAGGTGGTGATTGAGATCGCCCGAGAATATCCGGATGTGGCCCTGAACCATATCTATGTCGATAATGCCACCATGCAGCTGGTTCGTGATCCCCATCAGTTTGACGTTATGCTCTGCGGCAATATGTTCGGTGATATTATCTCCGATGAGGCCGCCATGCTCACCGGTTCCATGGGGCTGCTGGCCTCAGCCAGTCTCAATGCCGAGAAATTCGGCATGTATGAGCCGGCCGGCGGTTCAGCTCCCGATATCGCCGGTAAGGGTATCGCTAATCCCATTGCCCAGATCCTGTCGGCTTCAATGATGCTGCGCTACAGCTTTGGTCTGGACGAGGCGGCGGCGGCTATTGATCAGGCGGTGGAAAAAGTGCTGGATGCCGGCATCCATACCGCCGATATTGCCATTGATAAGACCAGAGTGGTCAATACCGCAGCCATGGGTGATGCCATTGTTGCCGAATTGAGGTGAAAGCTTGAAGTGTACGCAGGAATGTATGGTGGTGTCTAATGAGGCCTCAACGGAGCTGGGGCGGAAGGTGGCGGCGGCCCTCGGGCTGCCTTTTTCCGAGATGACCCGTAAGCGTTTTGCCGATGGCGAAACTTATCATGCCTTTCCGGTCGATGTGGCCGGGAAGGATCTGATCATCATTGGCGCCACCCATACGGACAGCTCGCATCAGGAGCTGCTCGATCTGATCCAGGGAGGCAGGTACTGGAATGCCGCCACCATCAATGTGGCCATTCCCTATCTGGGCTACTCCACCATGGAGCGGGCCAAGCCCAATTCCTATGAAATCCCCAAAGGAGTAACCAGGACCCGGCAGATCTTCCGGGCGCGGCCCAATTTCGTGGCCTTTGTCGATCTGCATTCCGAGGCGGTGCTCCATGCCCATGCCGGAGAGATCCGCACCGAGCACGTGTGGACCGATGAACTGGTGATCAGGAAAATCAAGGCCAGCGGCCTGAGCGATTATGTGCTGGTCTCCCCTGATTATGGCTTCTCCAAGCGCATTGCCCGCATGGCCAGTATGCTTGATTGTCCCCATATCGCCGCCGACAAGGATCGTTACGATACCGACAAGACCATTGTCGGCCAGATTTCCAGTGTGGTCAAGGGCCGGACGGCGATCATCTGTGACGACATGATCCGCACCGGCGGCTCCATCATCCAGACGGCCGAGCGTTGTCTGGAGGCAGGGGCGAAACAGATAGCGGTTATGGCCACCCATCTGGTGCTGGCGGGTGATGCCCGGACCCGCTTTCAGGCCAGTCCGATCTCACGGGTGATGGGTGCGGATACCGTACCCGGAGTCCAGAGCGATGAACTGCTCGATGTCTATTCAGTAGCCCCGCTACTGGCCGATATCTTCCGTCGGCATCTGAAGATCACATCATAACCGCTGTGAACTCTCAACTTTCTATTGGCTTACTCGCTCATCATTTGCCTTAAGACACTAAATTCCTTATGCAAGCCGATCAGAGTGCTTGGAAGATATTCGAAAGTCGACCTAACAATAATAAATGGTGGACAGCTTATCTATCCTTCCCGTAAGGTTAAATAAGCTGTATGTTATCCTTTATGGAAGCTCAATATCGTCAAATTATTCGACAAAAAATAGTGGACGCGCTCGCAGTGCCCATTCCGGAATTGACACGTCGTGATGTCTGGTTGCCGTTGATACCGAACAAGGCTGTTGCCGTTATTGGGATGCGACGGGCAGGTAAAACCAGTTTGCTGTGGCAAATTCTGGCTGATCGTTTTGCTCAGGGAACTCCGCGTGAAGGTTTGCTCTATTTCAGCTTTGAGGATGAGCGGCTGGCGGGCCTGCAGGCGAAAGATCTCAATATGCTGGTGGAGGAATACTATCGTCTGTATCCCGAATGGCGGGATCAGCGGCGGGCCACCTTCTTTTTTGATGAAATCCAGCTCGTCCCCGGCTGGGAGGTATTTGCCCGACGACTTCTGGACAGCGAAAAGGTCGATCTTTTTCTTTCTGGTTCTTCCGCACGGATGCTCTCGCGTGAAGTGGCCACCAGTATGCGGGGCCGTGCCATGGAGGCCGTCGTGCTGCCATTCAGTTTTCGTGAGAGTTTGCGCCATGCAGGTGACGAGCCGGTCAAGTTACCGGAATATCAGCCTAAAGCCGAACGCTCCTTGCTGGATAAGCGTCTTCTTATCTATCTGGAGCAAGGTGGTTTTCCTGAGGCGCAGGGTCTGGATATGCGTAATCGTGTTACCTTGCTGAGTGGGTATGTGGATGTCGTGCTGCTCCGCGATATCGTGGAGCGTCATGGAATTTCCCAGCCGCTTGTGTTGCGTTGGATGGTTCGCCAGCTATTGGGTAATGCGGCTTGCACTTTCAGTATTAATAAATTTCATGTTGATCTGAAATCGCAAGGTATTGCTGTGGGTAAAGATACGTTGCACACCTACCTTGGCTATCTTGAGGATGCATTTCTGCTGCGTAGCATCACTATCGCCACCGACTCCGAACGGCGTCGGCGGGTGAATCCCCGTAAAGTCTACCCCATAGATTCCGGACTGATTCCGATTTTTGATCGATCGGGCAAAGCAAACCTTGGCCATGCCCTTGAAACCGCCGTGTTCCTTGAGCTGAAGAGACGCGGCGCCGAGGTGGCATATGTGCATACCGCCAATGGCTTTGAGGTCGATTTTCATGCGCGCTACATTGAAGGCCGGGAAGAATTGATTCAGGTCTGTGCCAGTATCGATCAGCCGGCTACTCTTGCCAGAGAGGTCAGGGCATTGCAAGATGCCACAGCAGACTTTCCGCGTGCTGATCTGCTCCTGGTTGTGCTGGATCAGCCTGCCTTATTCGATATTCCCGAAGGTGTAACAATCATTGCTGCCCGTGATTGGTTGCTCAGTGTAAATGGTGTTTGATTTTTGGGGGTCAAGTCGGGGGGTCATCTTGATAAAATGGGCATTTCATTCAAATGCACCGGCATCATATGAAAATGCAGGCCAGCTGCGGTGTTGCCATAGCCAATGATTTGTTGGCATTGTGCTAATCGTGTCAATTTGCTTATGAATATGCAAAATGATCGTATCATTTTGCGATGTTGGGGAAATTAGCCGATAGCGAATTGAGGGGATGTTGATTCACGGAGTGCTTTCGGCCAGCATTGTCCGGCGTTATTTTTAATCTGATGTGTTGTTGGGTTATGTTGGCGCTAACCCAACCTTGATGATATAAGGGAATGTAGATGTAGTATATTGATTTGCTGAAGGTTTTTGGAGGTTAAATAAAAAAAAGCCACTTAGAATAAGTTCTAAGTGGCTGAATTTATGGTGACCCCAAGGGGAATCGAACCCCTCTTTACGGCGTGAGAGGCCGCTGTCCTAACCGATAGACGATGGGGCCTGAAGGTCCTCCCTATTTACAGGAATCAGATTACCTTGTCAAGGATTTGTTCGAGTAAAATGGTGAGCACCGGGCACTGGGATCGGCTGTTCAATTCTTACGACTGGCAATTGTGCGCCCCAGGGCCACGGCCTGCTCCAGGGTGTCTGGCTGATTCAGGATAGCGCCGCGTTCATCAACGCCCCTGACCAGTAAGGGTTCTCCGTTTTCCAGATCAAGGGCATCAAAAAAGGTATAAGCGGTCAATAAGGCGCCATCGAATATTTTTTTTCCTTTGGTCGCGGCCGTGGCGAGAAGAGTACCTTGCCGTTGTTCGTCCTGTCTGAAGCGGATTCCTAAAAGATATTTCCTGGCCCAGCGCGCCTGACAGCGGTCGACGAAGGCCTTGCATTGGGCGGAAAGGCCATAAAAATAGATGGGGCTTACCATAATCAAATGATCGCACTGATCAACCTTTTCGTAGAGGGCGCTCATGTCATCATTAATGACACAGACAGCAGTCTTGTTGCAGCCGCCGCAGCCCTGACAGGGAGAGATGTGCAGGTCATTGAGGCGAATGAATTCAACAGTGGCATCAGGATGTTGTTCGATGCCGCTGGCCACGCTGCGGGCCAGAATGTCGCTGTTACCGTTTTTGCGGGGGCTGCCCAGGAGAATGAGGGTATGCATAAGTTTATATTATGTAGCTGGGTCAATCCCGGATGTCGGGCAACGACCAAAGAGAGCGGTTTGTTCGTGCAGCCAGGAGCTCACGGCATCGGTTAAAAAACGCGGGGCACAGCGCCAGACCCAATTGCCATTGCTGGTTCCGGGGCTGTTCATCCTGCAGTCATTACCAAACCCGAGGATGTCCTGGAGAGGGAAAATAGTCAGGCGGCCAATTGAGGCCATGGCCAGATAGATAAGATCCTGATGGATGGTTGACGGGTTATCATTGGTCTGGTTGGCGATTTTTTTGACCCGTTGCCTCTGCCCAGGGCTTAAATCATCGCTGAGATACCAGCCGACAATGGTGTCATTGTCATGAGTGCCGGTATAGACCACATAGTTCTGGCTGGTATAATTGTGCGGCAGATAGTGATTATCCTCGTTATCATCAAAGGCAAACAATAAGACCTTCATGCCGGGCAAGCCGAGCGAGCGGCGCAGGTCAAGAACTTCGGGCGTCACCAGACCCAGATCTTCGGCGATGATATCAAGGTCACCCAGAGCAGTGGTGATTTTATCAAAAAAAAGCTTGCCCGGCCCTTTCAGCCATTCACCCTGTATCGCCGTTTCTTCTGCCTCCGGAATAGACCAGTAGGACTCAAAACCGCGAAAGTGGTCGACTCTGGTCGTATCCACCATCTGTAGGACGGCCCGGAATCGTTTTATCCACCAGTCGGTTAATTTTTTCTGGATTTGTTGATCGGTGGTTTGCCAGCGGTAGAGAGGATTGCCCCATCGTTGACCGGTGGCGCTGAAATAGTCGGGTGGCACCCCGGCAACATGGGTGGGGCGGTGGCTTTGCGGGTCAAGGGTGAATATCTCCTGATTGGCCCAGACATCGACACTGTCCCAGCCGACATAGATCGGGATGTCGCCGATCAGCTTGATATTTTCTTTTTTGGCTTTATTATGTAGAAGCCCCCATTGGCGGAAGAATTCAAACTGTTCAAAGGCATAATATTCTATGCGCGCTTGATGTTTGGTGCGCAGGGCCTTCATAGCTTTGGGCTGGCGGGTGGCGATGTCGACAGGCCAGTCAAACCATCCTTGATCAGGAAATTCCTCTTTTAAGGCCATGAACAGGGTATAATCGGCAAGCCATGGCGTATTTTTTTTAAAATTAATAAATGGTTGTGACTTCAGGGAAAAGTTACTGAAGGCCTCCTGCAGAAGTTGGCCTTTAAAGGCTTCGACTTTGGAGAACTCGACCTTATATTCCGAAAAGGCAGGTGTATTGGTCAGAGATATTTCCTGGATCAATTGTTCTTCAAATAACAGATCAGGTGAGATCAGCAGCGGCGAACCGGCAAAAGCCGAGGTGCTCATATAAGGCGAATTATCAAAAAGAGAATTGCCTGGCCCGGTGGGCAGAAACTGCCAGTGCCCTTGGCCGGCGCGCGCCAGAAATTCCAGAAAGGCATAGCTGGAGAACCCGAGATCACCTATGCCGTAAGGCGAAGGGAGAGAAGTGATATGGGCCAGAATACCGCTGCCGCGTCGTAAAGAGAGTGCAGGTTTCATAAGTGAATGGTGGCTGGAGGTTTTTAAAACTTACCGAACCTATCCGATAATAAAAGTATTGACTCTCTTGCTTGTTTAGGTAATCATACTTAGTTTACCTAAAACGAAAATCCTTTGTCCAGAAAATTATTATGCGAAATTAATTAACTTCAGTCTTATTTGTTTGTTTTTTATGATCAGGCATTGTAGCATATAAAGTTTTAGAAAAGTTTATATGAAGATATTGATATGTCGTTCTTTTTTTTATCATAAAGATTTAAATTTTCTGATCAGATATATTTTTTACTGTAATTGTAACTGTTTGTAAACAGATGAGTTGTTTAAAACTTAAATGATGGAGTCTGCCCCCGTGCTCTCTGAACTAAAAGAAAATTTATTGAAGGCCGGCCAGAATGAAGGATGCCTCAGCTTTAGCGATTTGAATGAATTGCTGCCGGATGAGATCAAAGATCCCAATGCCATAGAAAATATCTTTGATTTTCTGGGGGACAATAATATCCAGATTGTCACTGTGGAAAAAAGCGGTGAAAAAAGAACCTTGGCCGGAGAAGTCTGGGATCAAGATAAAAGCGAACTCGACGATGATGATGATCTGTCCGATCTGTCGATCTCAGCTGCCAATGAAGCCGGTCATGAAGCCGAAGAGACAACGACCACTTATCTGCGGGAAATGGGGCAGTTTGATCTGTTGACCCCTGATGAAGAGGCCAAGTACTCCAAGTGCATTCGCCAAGGTTTTGATGCTATCATCCAGGCCATACGGGACGATATTTCCGAGGTTGGTGAGGTGGCATTGCTTTGTGCCCGCATTGATCTGTGGGAACGACGTGACCCTACTCTCAAACCCAAAAAGCAGCAGCTCAACTTCATGCGCTACAGCGTGATCAGCGCCGCTAAGAAATATTCCGACAAGCGGGAACTGCATGAGCTGCAGGCCAAGATTGAGGCCTATAGCCGCTCCATTGAGATTGCCAAGGATGCGATGATTCGCGCCAATCTGCGGCTGGTGGTATCCATTGCCAAGCGTTATATGCATCAGGGCTTGACCTTGGCCGATCTGATCCAGGAAGGCAATCTGGGGCTGATGCGGGCGGTCTTCCGTTTTGATTATACCAAGGGTAATAAGTTTTCCACCTACGCCAGCTGGTGGATCAGGCAGGCCATCACCCGGGCCATTCTCGATAAAACCCGGACCATTCGCCTGCCGGTGCATTTCCTCGAATTGCGCAGCCAGTTTTTCAAGGCCTTTTATGCACTGTTCAAAGAATTGGGCCGGGAGCCAACGCCCCTGGAGATCTCCAAGAGTACGGAGCTGCCGATGGAGAAGATCCTGGCCATTCTCGAGGCGTCACGTGAACCCATCTCCCTGGAGACCCCGGTTGGTGATGACGATTCGACTCTGGGCGATTTCCTCGAAAATAACGAGTCTCAGTCGCCCTATGATATGGTCCAGACCAGAGAGCTGGCCGGCCGGGTCACCGAGATTCTGTCGACCTTGAGTGAGAGGGAAGAAAAGATTATCCGGCTGCGGTTTGGTATCGGCGAAAAGGCCGAATATACCTTGGAAGAGATCGGCAAAAGGTTTAATGTCTCGCGTGAGCGCATTCGCCAGATTGAAAAAAAGGCCTTGAACCGGTTGCGTCATTCCAGCAGACGTGATCAACTTAAATATTTTCTGGATTAGGATTTAAACTTCAGGGTACTTTGAAAAATAAGGATTTTCGTTCAAAATCGAGGCATGTGAAAAATTTTACCACAGGCATATAGTTGATATTCCGCGGATAAAATTTTGAGCATAACGAAGAGTTTGGGCGAAAAGACTATTTTTCAAGGTACCCTTTAATCTCAGGGAAAAGCCGGACTTAGTTCCGGCTTTTTTTTTATATTATGAAATCTTTCGTGCAACAGGCCGGACTTGGCCATATTCTGGAAAAAGTCGAGGCCGGTGTAAGGCTGAACCTGCAGGATGGGCTCACCCTCTATAACAGTAAAGAGATTCTGGCCCTGGGCTATATGGCCAATCTGGTCCGCAATAGAATGAACGGCGACAAGGCCTATTTCATTTACAACCAGCATATCAATTATTCCAATATCTGCACTAACCTCTGTAAGTTCTGCGCCTTTGGCAAGGACAAGAGTTCCGCTCTGGCCTACGAGATGGATCTGGCCCAGGTCAAGGAAAAGGTGAGGGCAAGATTGGATGAGCCTATTACCGAGATCCATATGGTCGGCGGCATTCATCCGGATCTGCCCTTTGCTTATTATCTGGAGCTGCTGCGCGGCATCAAGGAGGTCAGGCCTGATGTGCATATCCAGGCCTTTACCTGTGTGGAGATTGCCCACTTGGCGGGCTTAGTCGGTAAATCGGTGGCCGACACCCTTGATATACTGCGTGACGCCGGACTGGGCTCAATACCCGGTGGCGGCGCGGAGGTCTTTTCACCCCGCATCCGGGCGATTACCTGTGACAAAAAACTCTCCGGCGAACACTGGCTGGAGGTGGCCAAGACCGCTCATCGCCAGGGTCTGCACACCAATGCGACCATGCTCTATGGTCATATCGAGACCATGGAGGAAAGACTGGAACATCTTGATGCCCTGCGTACCGCCCAGGATGAGACCAATGGCTTTCTGGCCTTCATCCCGCTCTCTTTTCATCCCAAAAACACTGAGATGAGCACTTTGTCGCGCACCACCGGCATTGATGATCTCAAAAATATCGCTGTCGCTCGCCTGTTTCTCGATAACTTTCCCCATATCAAGGCCTACTGGGTGATGATCGGTCCCAAAATGGCCCAGGTGGCTCTGTCCTTTGGCGCCGATGATATGGACGGCACCGTCAAGGAAGAGGTAATCACCCATATGGCCGGAGCCGATACCGATCAGGCCATCGGCAGCAATACCCTGGTGCGGCTGATCAAAGAGGCGGGCCGCGTGCCGGTCGAACGGGATACGCTCTATAACGTGATCAAGGTACACGACTGATGACGTCGATGAAGGAATTACCGGAAGGGCTGATGGCGAGCATTACGAGCAAGGTCATGGCGGGGGGCCGGATCAGCGATGAGGAATTTCTGGTGCTGGAGCGTGAGGCCGATCTTTACCAGCTTGGCTTCTTAGCCGATGGCATCAGACGACGCCTGCATCCTGAGGGCCAGGTCACCTATGTGGTTGATCGCAATGTCAACTATACCGATATCTGTATCTCCGCCTGTAAATTCTGTGCTTTTTTCAAGGCCCCTGAGGATCAAACCGGCTATCTGCTCACCTTTGACCAGCTGGAACAGAAGATCCGGGAGACCCAGGAGCTGGGCGGCACCCAGATCCTGCTGCAGGGCGGACTCCATCCCGACAAACCCCTGACCTATTATGAAGAGATGCTGCGGTTCATGAAGGGTACCGGTATTCATGTCCATGGTTTTTCACCGCCCGAGGTCTGTCATTTCGCTAACTTGTCCGGCCTGTCCATCCGGGAAGTACTGCAACGGCTGATCGCTGCCGGTCTCGATTCCATCCCCGGCGGCGGGGCTGAGATCCTCTGTGATCGGGTGCGGCAGGCCACAGCCCCGCGCAAGTGTTCCGCAGATCAGTGGATTGAGGTCATGGCCGAGGCCCATAATCAGGGGCTGCGTACCACCGCGACCATGATGTTCGGTCATATCGAAACTGTGGCCGAGCGGCTCGAGCATTTGCGCCGGCTGCGGGAACTGCAGGATCGGACCGGTGGTTTTACCGCCTTTATCCCCTGGCCGTTTCAGCCCGATAATACCGCTCTGTCCCAGCAGATGGACATCGAAAAGACGACCGGTATGGGCTAT
The DNA here is from genome assembly GCA_002424635.1 of Desulfobulbaceae bacterium UBA5611. Lineage (GTDB taxonomy): Bacteria > Desulfobacterota > Desulfobulbia > Desulfobulbales > Desulfocapsaceae > UBA2270. Next base: position 25,508 of record DIKT01000018.1, on the reverse strand, counting down.
CTGCGCATGCTGGCCCTCTCTCGGATCTATCTTGATAATTTTGCCAATGTCCAGGCCTCCTGGGTGACCCAAGGTCCGAAGATTGCCCAGCTGTCCCTCTTTTTTGGGGCTAATGACTTCGGCAGTACCATGCTTGAAGAAAATGTGGTGGCGGCGGCCGGAGTCAGTTTTCGCTTGTCCGAGCAGGAGATCCGACGGCTGGTGGTGGATGCCGGTTTTGAACCACGGCAGCGTTTAATGGATTATCGGCTGCATAAGTAGGTTATCCTGGTAATTTTCTGTGTCTTCCTTACCTTCCATAACAAGCGCCGCTTCTTCCATCGTCACTCTTTATCGGGCTCCCTGGGTGGTGCCGGTCTGTTCCCCGGTGATCAAGGATGGCGCGGTCGCAGTCAGCAATGGCAGGATTCTTGCCGTCGGCCGCAACTGCCTGCTGCAGGCGCAGTTTGTCAATGCTGAGATCAAGAATTATCAGGGGGTATTGCTGCCCGGTCTGGTTAATGCCCATATCCATCTTGAGCTGTCGGCTTTTACTGATATTGCGCCACCCGCCTCCGGACAAAGCTTCTGTGACTGGATTCGTTCACTGCTGCAGGTGCGTCAGCAAGGCCACCTTGAACCGGCTGAGCTGGCCCGCGTGGCCGGTGAGACGCTCCAGCAGCAGCATGCAACGGGTGTCGGCCTCCTGCTGGATATCGGCAATGTTTTGCCCTCTACTTCTGCTTCCCTTGTTACCTTTCTGCTGGAACTGCTTGGCCCGACTGGCAAAGCTGAAGAGCAGGTGCTGGCCCGGTTGGCGGCCCTGCCGGATACGGTGGCCGCCACGGCCCATGCCCCTTATTCAACTACTGCCGGGATCATGACCGCCTTAAAGCACAGAGCGGACCGTCTGGGCCATGTCTTTTCCCTGCATGTGGCGGAATCAGCCGATGAAATTGAACTTCTAGGCAGCGGTCACGGCTGCTTTCGAGCATTTCTCGAAGAACGGGACGCCTGGGATCATCGTTTTCCGGTGCCGACCCTGGAGAGCCCCGGTACGGTAGAGTATCTGGATCATCTGGGGCTGCTGGCGGCTAACCTGCTCTGTGTCCACTGTGTCCATGTGAGCGAAAAAGAGGTGCAGTTGCTGGCGGCGCACAATTGTAAAGTCTGTCTCTGTCCGGGCAGCAACCGTTTCCTCGGCAGCGGCATAGCCCCGGTCGAGCTGATGCTGCGCCATGGCCTGTTGCCAGCCATCGGTACCGATTCTGCCGCATCCAATGTTGAGCTTGATTTGTGGCGGGAAATGCAGATTCTGCATGAGGATCACTCCCAGGTGTCAGCGGCCCTGATCCTGAGCATGGCCACCATCGGTGGGGCGCAGGCTATCGGCCGGGATCATGATTTCGGCACCCTGGCCCCCGGCCGCAAGGCCATGCTGCTCAATGTTGACAGTCCGGCCCTGCAGGAAGCACAGGATGGAGGACAGCTGCTGGATATCCTTACCGGCAGCGGCCGTCCGGAGAGCATTGGCTGGATTGAGGAAACAGCAGAGATTGGTTCCTGAATGCCGTTAGCTCCCTGATTTTAATTTTTTTTTCGAACACATGAAGATGCCCGCCATCAATACCGCAGCGCTGCCGTTTTTTCGCTTTGTTGCGGCCTGCATTGTGATCTTTTTTCACTTCGGCCAGAAAGTTGAAATTTATCCTCAGGTCCCCGCGGTATTCAAGGCCGGTTCCCTGATGGTGACATTTTTCTTTGTTCTGTCCGGCTTTGTTCTTCTGCTCGGATATCATCAGCGGGCCCTGCATTGGCGGCAGTATTGGACCAGGCGGGCGATAAAAATCCTGCCGCTCTATCTGCTGGCCTTGCTGTTGTCAGCCTGGTTCTCGGGTCTGGCCGGTCACTTGACTGCTGCCGATTTTCTCCTCAATCTCTTCTGCCTCCAGTCCTGGTTGCCCGGACCGCTTGCCATTAATTTTGCCAGCTGGTTTGTCTCGGTCCTGCTCTTCTGCTATTGCCTCTTTCCGCCGATCCTTATTTTTCTGCAGCAAAAACGGCCGGATGGCCGGCTGATGGTTGCGGTCAGTCTCTTGCTTTGGCTGATCACCCAGTTGGTGTTGATCAGGCTCCTCAACTCCGGCTTTTATACCGGTTATCCGTCCTGGTCTCATGATCTGATCTATTATTTTCCGCTGTCCCATTTCTGCAGCTTTTTCATCGGGATTTGCGGGGCTTATTATCTGCAGACCAGCTCTTACAAAGTTAAGCAGGGCGGGATGTGGTCGCTGCTGACGACATTGGCCCTCTTTGGTGCCGTGGCTTTGCTTGTGCAATGGCAACCGCAACTAGTGCAACTGCTGGGGCTTAAACTGCCATTTGCGGCGAGTCTTTATGCGCCTGTTATGCTGCTTATTCTTTGGCATTTGACTTGTGCTTCTAATCCGCTTTTGAACTTATTATCGTGGCCGAAGTTTGCACTATGGGGAGAAATGAGTTATGGACTCTTTATCTTGCAGGCACCCATGGATACGCTGTATAAGTATTTCATTCCTGATCACTCTCTGGAGCCGGGTATTTATTTTATGCTGCTTTTCATACTGCTTGCCGCCACCGTCTTTCTGCTGATCGTGATGGAAAAAGCAGTGGCTGGGAGAATAAGGTTAACATCTTGATGGTAAATGAAAAGAAGGACAGGCAACCGTCAGCCATGGCCAGGATCGGTATGGTCAATTATATCAATACCGCGCCGATCTATGAGAGCTGGAAGAATAGGGACCATCCCGCTGCCTGGCATCTGATTGAGGCACCACCTTCCACCCTCAACCGCATGCTGGCGGCCGGTGAGCTTGATCTTGGTTTCGTCTCTTCTCATGAGTACTGCCGGCGGCCGGAGCTTTATCGGATTATGGCTGATCTGTCGATCAGCGCTAATGGCTCGGTGGGCTCGGTATTTCTCTTCTCCCGGATTGATCCCGGTCAACTGGATGGCTGCGCTGTCCTGCTCAGCCGGCAGTCCCAGACCTCGGTCTTTCTGGTGCAGATCCTGCTTGAGGAATTTTACGGGGTCAGACCGCAGTATAATATTGGCGATGTGGACCGGGAGATCACCGAAAAAACGCAGGCCCTGCTGGCTATAGGCGATCAGGCTCTGCGTCTGGTGGGTGATCCTCGTTTTCCCTACCAACTCGATCTGGGGGCAATATGGCGGCGCCATACAGGGCTGCCTTTTGTCTTTGCGGTCTGCGCGGTGCGGGAGGACTTCTGCCAAAGAGAGCCGGAGGCCCTGGCTTTGATTCATCAGGAATTCGTTCGTTGCGCCCGGGAAGGACGGCAGAACCTGGAGGCCATCTGTCAGGTGGCGGCCCCGAGGATTCCCATGCATCCGGACGAGTGTTATGTCTATCTGCGGGCCATCGAGTATGATCTGGGACCGGAGAAACAGTTGGCCCTGGAGCGGTTTTTCAATTATCTGATTGCCCGAGGCGAAGGATCGGCCCAGGCTTTACCATTGAAGATTGTATGTCAAAATGGCCAATTGATATAAGGGTACCTTGAAAAAATTGTTTTTTTTAGCCAAGCTCGGCGTTGTTGAAAAAAAAATTATCCTCGTAATATCAACTATAGGCCTGTGATAAAATTGTTCTCATGCCTTGATAGTGAACAAAATCTTAATTGTTCAAGATAGCCATTAAAAAAGGTTAACAGGAGTGAGCAGGGCATGGAGCACAGACGGAGACCACAAAAAATCCTGGTGGCAGTAACCGGCGCCTCGGGCATGCTTTATCTTCAGTCCTTTTTGCGAGTCATTCAGGATCTCAATCTGGTGGTACATGGCATCTGTTCTGAGGCCGGACACAAGGTACTGGCGCTGGAAAAAGGGCTGAGGCCGCAGGATTTACCGGCGGTCAGCGTCTGGTTTGACTGCCGGGATTTTGCCTCGCCGCCGGCCTCAGGCTCCAGCGGTTACGATGCCATGCTGGTCCTGCCCTGCAGCATGGGGACGCTGGCCGCTATTGCCGCCGGCATTTCCGCTAATCTGATTCAGCGCTGTGCTGATGTGATGCTGAAGGAACGCAAGGATCTGGTGCTGGTGGTGCGAGAAACACCTCTCAACCGGACCCATCTGAATAATATGCTCGCGGCTCATGATGCCGGGGCCATTATCTGTCCGCCGCTGCCCGGCTTTTATCTGCAGCCTGCTACCCTGGAAGAGGCCGCTGACACCTTTTCCTGGCGGCTTGCCGATCAGATCGGCCTTGATATCCCGGGTCGGCAGCGGTGGGGGACAGAGATCTGATAATGCTGAGAAAGATTGCTGTTCTGCTGGAGATGGTCAAGTTCAAGCTCACGGTCTTCGCCATGCCTTTTGCCCTGATGGGGGCTTTTCTCGCCGGTCGCGGAGCGCCGGAAGGAATGGTCTTTCTCTGGGTGGTCCTCGCCATGGTCGGGGCCCGTACCTGTGCCATGGGCTTTAACCGTATTGTGGATCGCCATTTTGATCGCGCCAATCCCCGAACCGCCGGCCGGGCGATTCCGGCCGGTGAAGTCCGGCTGATTGAGGCCTGGCTCCTGGTCATTCTGGCCGCTGTGCTTTTTTTCTTCGCCTGCTATAATCTCAATGAGCTGACCCTCAAACTGGCCCCTCTGGCTTTGGGGCTGACCCTCATTTATTCCCTGACCAAGCGCTTCACCTCGTTATGTCATCTGGTGCTGGGTCTGGCTCTGGCCTTTTCGCCTCTTGGCGGCTGGGTCGCAGTGGCAGGCAGCCTGGCAGGATTTCCCTGGGCGCTCTCGGCCGGCGTTTTGTTCTGGGTGGCCGGCTTTGATGCTATCTATGCCTGTCTGGACGCTGATTTTGACCGGGATAGCGGTCTGCACTCGCTGCCATCCCGGCTGGGTCGGGAAAACGCCTTCCGGCTGGCTGTTGCTTTTCATGTCCTGGCCTTTATCTTCTTTACCCTGACCGGCAGCCAGGGCCATCTCAATTTCTGGTACTATATCGGCCTGATGCTCACTGCCGCCGTCCTCTTCTATCAGCATCTGGTAGTCAATCCCCGCGATCTGTCGCAGATTCAAGGTTCTTTCTTTTTGCTGAACGGCGTGATCAGTCTCACCCTCTTTGCCGCTACCTGGCTGGCCCTACTGACCGATAAAGGATGAGCCGAGTGCCTATAAAAACCGTATCATAGAGGAAAATATGAAAAGTAGTATTTTATTCTTCGTCGTGGCGATTATGTCTGGAATTGCTCCACAGAATCAAGAGCCCGCTCAAGATTTTGTGACGATTCTGCAGCATGCATATGAAAATCAACAGAGTAATATCCAAATTCAAGGAGAAGGTGTTGTGACCAGACTTTTGGCTGACGATCTCGTTATTCCACGTCATCAGAGGTTTATAGTGCGCATAAGTCCTAAGCAGACACTGCTCATGGCTCATAACATTGATATTGCAGAGAGAGTTCCAGACTTAGAGATAGATAGTACTGTAGAATTTTATGGAGAATATGAGTGGAATGTTGAGGGCGGAGTTATCCATTGGACACATCATGATCCTGACGGCCATCATATAGCTGGTTGGTTAAAGTATGATGGCACAACATACCAGTAAAGTTAAAGTAACCATCAAAGGTCCACGGAGCGGCGGTAGCCAGCCAACCCGTCACGCTTTTACCCATCTTCCCCTTGCTGAGAATGCAATCATCATATTTAGCTGACATTGAAGGGAATAGTGTTTATACTAGCGTTTTTTGTTCTGGTAAACAGCATTCCAACTATGAAATTTGCAATATCTGCATGAAAATCTTATTCTAAAAAACAAAGGAGAATATAATGAAATTAATTTTATTGGGCGCCCCCGGTGCCGGCAAAGGTACCGTTGCCAAGTTGTTGACCGCCCTCGATGGCTCAGTGCAGATTTCCACGGGCGATATTCTCCGCGGAGCTGTTCAGGCCAAAACCGAACTGGGCCTTGAGGCCGAAGGTTTTATGAAGCGGGGCGATCTGGTGCCTGACTCCCTGATTATGGGCATCATGGAGAAAAGATTGCAGGAGCCTGACTGCGCCAAGGGCTTTTTGCTGGACGGTTTTCCTCGCACCATTCCTCAGGCCGAGGAATTGACCCAGCTGCTTGATAAACTCAATATTAAACTCGATATGGCCGTTGATATCGATGTGCCCCGTGATATCATCCTTGATCGTCTCTGTACTCGCCGGACCTGCGAGAATCCAAAATGTCAGGCTATCTATAATGTCAAATCCAATCCGCCCAAGGTGGAAGGAATTTGTGACAAATGCGGGGCGCGGGCAGTGCAGCGTGAGGACGAGACCGAGGCGGCCATCACCCATCGGCTTGAGACTTATAACGAGAAAACCGCCCCTCTGATCGGTTTTTATCGGGAGAAAGGCCTGTTGATGAGCGTGCCTGCCACCTCCAGCGATGATGTCATCAATGCTGTAAAGGCTAAACTGAATCTGTAATCTGTCAAGATTTCGCCTGAGAGGCTGCACCGTCATAAGCGGTCAGCCTCCGTTTTAACTTTAAGCCTGGAGCAGTGACAATGACTCAGACAATCGTAACCACTGATTTCACCGGCCTGAACCTGGTGCATCTGGGCAAGGTCAGGGATATGTACGCCATTCCCGGCCATGACGATAAGCTGTTGATGGTGGCCACCGACCGGATCTCGGCCTATGATGTGGTCATGAATGACCCGGTGCCGGGTAAGGGGCGGATCCTGACCGAGATTTCCCTGTTCTGGTTTGATTTACTCGGCGATATTGTTGACAACCATCTGCTCACCGCTGATGTCAGTAAATATCCGGCTCTGTGCCAACCCTATGCCGAGCAGTTGCACGGCCGCTCCATGCTGGTACGCAAAACCCAGCCCCTGACCATTGAATGCATTGTCCGGGGTTATCTGTCCGGTTCGTTCTGGAGTGCCTATCAGCAAAACCCGACGGTCTGCGGCTTTGCCCTGCCCGTCGGCATGCTGGAATCCGCGCAGTTTCCTCAACCTCTGTTTACCCCCTCCACCAAAGCGGCGCTGGGTGCTCATGACGAGAATATTTCGCTTACGGCGATGGAAAGCATGCTCGGTCAAGAACGGGCCCATGAGATCGCCGATATCAGCATCAGGCTTTACAGCCGGGCCGCTGATTATGCCAGGACCAAAGGGATCATTATTGCCGACACCAAGTTCGAACTTGGCCTGCTGGACAATAAACTGATCCTCATTGATGAAGTACTGACCCCTGACTCCTCCCGTTTCTGGCCGGTGGATACCTATCAGCCCGGTCGTAGTCAGGCCAGTTTTGATAAGCAGTTTCTGCGCGATTATCTGTCATCTCTGGACTGGGATAAAACGCCGCCGCCGCCCAGCTTGCCGCTGGAGATTATCGAGAAAACGCAAGCCCGCTACCAGGAAGCACTGCGCAGGCTGACCGCAGAATAATCCGGTTCAGTCGCGGTTGGTGGCTAAGAGTAGGTTTATTCTTTTGCGAGGATGATGTCTTGCTCGATTTTACAGAATATACCAAGATTTTTATTGCCTTGCTGGCCATCGTTAATCCCATCGGTGCGATCCCCATTGTCATAGCTCTGACGGCTGATGCCTCAGAAGAAGAATTTAAGCGGACGACCAGAATCACAGTGATATCTGTTCTGGTGATTCTGCTCGCTGCCTTATTAACGGGCGAGTTTATCCTTAAATTCTTTGGGATCAGCGTTAATTCCTTCCGGGTGGCCGGCGGCATCCTGCTGCTGCTCATGGCCCTGTCCATGCTGCATGCCCGGCAGAGTGCGATCACTTACAGCAAGGAAGAGGCCAGTAACGGCGGTCGGGAATCTACAGCGGTTATCCCCATCTCCATGCCTCTGCTGGCTGGTCCCGGGGCCATCAGTACCATCATTCTCTCTACTCATAAAAGCCATGAGCCTCTGCACTATATGTTCATGGTGCTGGAAATCTTAATTCTCGTCGGAGTGCTCTGGCTTGCTTTTCTGGCTATTCCCTGGATCTCCAGGCATACCAACCAGATACGCATCAATATCTTTTCACGGGTGATGGGTCTGATCCTGGCCGCTATTGCGGTGGAATTTATTGCTAACGGGATCAAGGGCTTGTTTCCGGTTCTGGCTTAAATATTTTTTCAGATATCCTGCTGTGCTTGCCTCGTGCTTGCCGCCTGGAGCATTGAATATTAACAATATTGTTTTTCAAGTAAATTTTATGGCGAATAATGATAACCAAATGAATCAAACGGGGACTGCCGCTGCTCATGAGATGACGGCAAAAGATCTGCCGCGCCGGGATAGCCGGAAATTCTGGTGGTTGTGGCTGCTTCTTGGTCTAGTGCTCCTGATGCTGCTGGTTGTCTGGCGCTGGAAGGCGGGACAAAGCAGTCAGGACGTCCAATATAAAACGGAACCGGCCCAGATGGGTGACTTGACCGTGCTGGTCACCGCCACTGGTAATCTGGAACCTACTAATCAGATCCTGGTGGGTATAGAGGTGTCCGGGACGATCAAATCGGTAGCGGTGGATCACAATGATTTTGTGAAGGCCGGTCAGGTGCTGGCCCGGCTTGATACGAGTAAACTTGAGGCGCGGATCCTGCAATCAGAAGCTGCCCATGAGTCGGCCAAGGCCAGGCTGCTGCAGGCCAAAGCCGGCTTGCTTGAGGCCAGCCAAATAATGGAGCGGCTGCGGCTCATCCGGCAGGCCAGTAATGGTCGCCTGCCGTCGACCCAGGATCTTGATGCCGCCGAGGCCGCCTTGAAACGGGCCGAGGCGGATAAGTCCCTGGCTGAGGCCAGTATCGCTGAAGCCCAGGCCACACTGCAGATTGACAGGATTGATCTGGAGAAATCAAAGGTTGTGTCACCCATTGATGGCGTGGTGCTTAAACGCAGCGCTGAACCCGGCCAGACGGTGGCGGCCTCTTTTCAATCGCCGGAACTCTTCACGCTGGCTGAAAATCTGATGCTGATGGAACTGCAGGTAAAAGTGGATGAGGCCGATGTCGGTCAGGTAGAATCAGGACAAACGGCGACCTTTACGGTTGATGCCTATCCGGAGCGAATTTTTCCGGCCGTTATCTCGCAGGTTCGTTATGGCTCCCAGGTTGATGCCGGGGTCGTGACCTATCTGACTATTTTAAATGTTGATAATGCTGATCTGGCCTTACGGCCAGGGATGACTGCCACGGCCGATATCAAGGTCAAACAGATCGAGGAGGCCCTGCTGGTGCCGAATGTGGCCTTGCGCTTCATCCCACCCCGGCAGGAGGCCAAAGAAACTACCGTTTCCGGCGGCAGTCTGGTCAGCAAACTTTTTCCCCGCCGATCCCCGGCGCCAAGATCGGCATCCCGCATTACGGCCGGCAAAGATCAGCAGCAGGTTTGGCTCCTGCGTGACCAGCAACCCGTGGCTGTGCCGGTCACCATCGGTGATACCAATGGCCTCATGACCGAGATCATCTCTGGTGAGATCAGCGCTGGTACGGAGCTTATTGTCGACACAGTCAGCGACAAGAAAAGCAAGAGGCGGCTATAACATGACCGCAGCCCAGAAAGAGCCTTTGTCGTTGATTAAGCTGCAGGGCGTTACCAAGGTTTATGGCCGGGGCGGGGCGGCCATGCCGGCTCTGCGCGGTATTGATATGGAGATTAAGAAAGGTGAATTTGTTGCTGTAATGGGGCCCAGCGGTTCCGGTAAATCCACGGTCATGAATATTATCGGCTGCCTTGATACCCCCACGGCCGGACAATATCTCTTTAACAATGCCCCGGTCGGCTCGATGAACAGAAATCAAAGGGCCTTGCTGCGCCGTGAGCATCTGGGTTTTGTCTTTCAAGGTTTTAATCTGCTCAAACGGACCTCGGCCCTGGAAAATGTTGAATTGCCCCTGATCTATCGGGGGATCAAGGCGGCGGAACGGCATCAACTGGCCCGACAGGCCCTGGCAGCAGTCGGCTTGTCAGGCTGGGAGCGGCATACGCCCGGTGAGCTTTCCGGTGGGCAGCAGCAACGGGTCGCCATTGCCCGGGCTATTGTCAGTCAGCCGGCGGTATTGCTGGCTGATGAACCGACCGGTAATCTGGATACCGCCCGCAGTATGGAAATTATGGAACTGCTGACTACTTTTAACCAGGAGATGGGGGTCACCATCATTATGGTGACCCACGAGGCTGAAATGGTCCATTTTGCCCGGCGGGTAATCCACTTTCGAGATGGTCTGATTGCCACTGATGACCGGAATGGGGAGGATGGTTGATGTTTGTTAATAGTCTGCTGCTGGCCCTGCGGGAGATCAGACGCAATGTGATGCGTTCTTTTTTGACCATCCTGGGCATTGTTATCGGCGTGGCGGCCGTCATCATCATGGTGACCATCGGCGGCGGCGCCACGGCCCAGGTGAGCGAGCAGATCTCCAGTCTGGGCAGTAATCTGCTCATGGTCCGGGTCGGCCAGCGGATGGGCGGAGGAGCGGCAGTACCGGCCCCCCCGTTTAATCTGGCTGATGCCGAGGCCATTTATCGGGAGGTGCCGACCATCACGGCGATGGCCCCCTCGGCCTCACAACGGCTGGTGGTTGTCTATGGTAATAAGAACTGGTCGACCCTGGCCACCGGCGTTGATAACGAATTTTTCAAAGTCCGCAACTGGACGATTGAGGATGGCCGCCAATTTCTGGAAAGCGAACTGCGTTCCGGCAAAGCGGTCTGTCTGTTAGGACAAACGGTGCGCAGTGAGCTTTTCGGTAACCAGGATCCAATCGGCAGCCAGATGCGGATAGGCACCTTCTCCTGTCAGGTGATTGGCGTGCTGGAGGCCAAGGGACAATCCACCTTTGGCAGCGATCAGGATGATCTGGTATTATTGCCCCTGCGGACTCTGCAACGGCGGATTGCCGGTAATCAGGATATCAGCCTGATTCAGGTGTCGGTGGTGGAAGGCGGTTCGACCGATCAGGCCAAGAGTGAGATTGAGGAATTATTACGGCAGCGCCGGCATATTTCCGAAACTGAAGGCGATAATTTTCAGGTGATGGATATGAAGGAGATTACCCGGATGCTGACCGGCACCACCCAGATCCTGACCGCCCTGCTGGGAGCGGTGGCGGCCGTGAGTTTGCTGGTAGGCGGCATCGGCATCATGAATATCATGCTGGTCTCGGTCACGGAACGGACCAGGGAAATCGGCATTCGTCTGGCCATCGGCGCCATGGAGCGGGAAGTCCTGCTGCAATTTCTGGTGGAGGCCGTGGCGCTCTCTTCTCTCGGAGGTTTTATCGGCGTAATCATCGCCATTAGTGGTTCCATAGGGCTTGCTAATTTGTTGAAGGTACCTTTTATCCTGAATCCCGGGATTATTGTGATCTCTTTTCTTTTCTCAGCCGCAGTCGGCGTGATTTTCGGTTTCTTTCCAGCCAGAAAAGCGGCGCGTCTTGATCCTATTGAAGCCTTACGGCATGAATAGGAGGGCATTTTGTCGAGCAAGTGCTGAACACGTTCAGCACCGTGCAGAACAATCATCGTATGCCGCTCGCCGAACTGGTGCAACGAGTGGCCACCTATCTGCAGATCGCGCCAGCTACTTTGAGCGCTCAAAGGGCTGGATGTCGCCGCCACGCTAGGCTATAGGTCGGCAGCGGTGTCCCAGGCGGCAAAAAGAGGCGAGACGTTTCTGGCTGCGGAGAGAGATCCGGCAAAGATGTTGGGGGACATCACAAAACTTTAAATGTAAATGATGTCCCCATTTCCCATAAGAATACAAAAAAACAAGAATCTGTAAGGAAATATGGCAATCAAAGTAAATTCTGGGACACAATTTATTTAAAATTTAATTAGGTATTGTGTGTCCCCATATATTAGGTGTATTTCGACCTTTTGATCTCAAAAAAACATTAACAAAAAACAATAGAAGGATAAATGCAATGTCACAATTTAATTCAATTACTGACGTGCCCATCAGTTGTAGTCAGGAAAATCTTTTAGGAATAGAAAATTATGCAAAAGCGCTGAGCGATTTCATCTTACACAGCGCTACCCCCTTAACAGTAGGCATCCAGGGTGAGTGGGGAACGGGTAAAACCAGCTTGATGAACCTAATTCGGGAAAATTTAGCAGGTCATGAAATAGCTTCTTCTTGGGTAAATACTTGGGAATATTCTCTTTTTAAACAAAGTGGGGAAACAACACCTGCAGTTTTAAGAGGGATGCTGGAAAAACTCAAGGAATCCTGTGGTGATCAATGGACGCTCTCCAGCGACATTACAGAAAAAGCTAAAAGGGTATCATCATTTTTAAGCAGTTTGGCAAATCAAGCAATAAAGAACCAGACAGGCGTTGACATAAAAAAAGCTACCACTGACGGTGAAAGTAATTCGACTACCTATACCGATATCGCATATGTAAAAAAAGAAATAAGTGAAATCATTCAGAAACTTATTGATGACCCAAAAAACAAGTTCAAGAAAGTTGTATTCTTCCTGGACGATCTTGACCGAATTGACCCTCCTTCCGCTGTAGAAATATTAGAAGCACTGAAAAATGTATTTGATATTCCAAACTGCATTTTTGTTTTAGCCATCGATTATGACGTGGTTATCAAGGGGCTGGAAAAGAAATTTGGCGTAAAAACAGATAAAAATGAACGAGAGTTCCGATCATTTTTTGATAAAATTATCCAAGTGCCCTTCACGATGCCGGTAGGCGCATATAACATTGATAAATTGCTGAAGAAAAAATTTCAAGAACTCAACTTGACCATTTGTATTGATGACGAGCTTGACAAGAACTACCTGAAATTAGTCAATTTAACCGTTGGTGGCAACCCACGCAGCATAAAAAGATATATCAACACTTATTCCCTTCTGACAAAAATATCCCAACTTTCTGATGCGGGAAAAGAACCTCTGGTTGATTTTTGCCTGTTTGCCCTTCTCGGTATACAGATTTCCTATCCCAGCATTTTCCGTCTTCTCAACAAAAACCCTGATTTTCTTTCATGGAATGAAAGGTTAGCAAAGCAACATGATATAGAAGATCTTTCAGTGGTACGTAATGATAACATATACACTGATGAATTATGGGAAAAGGTACTCTTCCTCATCTGTCAAAAAGACACCTATCTGAAAGCACGGGCCTTTAATATTATAGAAATTCTAAACGTACTTAGGGATGCGTGCGAAGATGACCTGAAGAATCATATCAATAAAGCCCTGGAGATTGCTTCCATAACGGCTGTTGATGATCATGAAGATAGCAAGCAAACAAAGGGATTTGATCATGATTTGCGCATAAAAAACAAAAAATTTATGGTAAAATTAGCAAAAAAAATAAATGAGAAATTTATTGATAATTCGACCAATAAATCATTTGATAACTTCAAGCCTTCTCAATCAAATGGCGTAGAGTACGCACATGTCGAAGGACAAATTTGGTTTGATAAAAAGAATAAGATATATGCATTGATAGGTTTTACATTTCAAGATACAGATTGTTGCGGATATTTATATGGAAATAAAAAATCAGCAAATGAAACTTGTCAATTAGTTGATGAGTTGAAAAAAATCTATCCCGATATGGATACAGAAGAAGAGGATGGAATTGTTTGTTTTACTGCAATAGATAATGATAAAAAAATGAAACATGAGGATTTTTACAATAAATTTGAAGCAGATGCTATTGATGCTGTGGATAAAATTTTCAAACTCGATTTATTCCACGCCCAATAGTGGCTTATTTAAATAACCCCGTTTCCTATGGAGAGCAATATGCTCGTAATGGATCGAAGTACAACACTCCAACGCCTTGGAAGTGTCATTGGTTTTTCAGTGCTGATGGCTATATTCTATTTCAATATCAATCTGGCTGAATATAAGAATCAATCAACGCTGGAGGCATATGTTCTTATAGCTCTCAGCTCATCCGTTCTTTTTTATCTGTTGAACGTGCAACCTTTTTCCAAGATTTATTTTGACTATAACAATGACCAGATTTCGTATTACCGGTTTTTGCTGTTTAAAAAAATCTTACCACTTTCTGCAATTGCAGATGTAAAAGGACAGACAAAAATATCACATGAATATGGTGGAGGAAAAAGCAGAACACTATATACGACCGATGTTTTCCTTATCACAGATGACAATGATTACCAAATACGAGTATTTGAAAGGGCTAAGCCCCAGGAATTTGAAGTTAAATTTAAAAATGCGAAAAACCTCTTAACTACTTCAGGCAATTAATGAAAGAAGTTTATACTTGTCACAGTAAAAAAGAGGACAAAAAAATGAATTTGAAGCCTCAAAAACAAGGGTCTCAAGATGGAGCATGTGGATTTTATGCCATAGGAAATGCTCTTTCGATCTTATGTCCCAATTTACCAGTTGATGAAATCTTTAATGAAATTAAAAAACATTATATCGAGAATGGACAGCCGGTTCATTTCATTAAAGGGCTTTATCGTAACAAGCTAAATGAAGTGCTTGCCCATGTTGTGAAAGTGTTGATTGACAAGGGACATCCCGTTGATATTCACAGGCCATTTTGGTCTAATGCGGCAGTGTCATTGGGAGACTTCAAAGATGCTCTTGATGAACATTTTGCCAACAATAGCAAAGCGGTCGCTATAATCGGTTATGCTTATTGTAAAAATGCCCCAAATGATGACTACTATGAGCACTGGACAACAATTATAAGAAAAACGACAAAAACACTTTTTACTTTTGATTCAAGCGATGAACGTAAATTGCTACCACTTTCTATGTGCAGGATTTGGGACGACAAGCAAAGTCATACAATTAGACCGTACAAAATACAAACGACAGAAACCTTTTTCCTATCAGGAAAGAAAAATTAGGAGTTAAATAGGGTCAGGGTCGATTTAGATATTTGGTAATAAATGAGATTTTAATTCGACCCTATTTATACGCTGTTGTAGCTTAGTTCATGAAAAAGGTGGTCACAAATAGTCTCATAGATAAAAGAAAGGGGTTTCAGCAATTGCTGAAACCCCTTATCTACATGGTGCCTAGAGCGGGAGTCGAACCCGCACGGGCACAAGGCCCACGAGATTTTAAGTCTCGGGTGTCTACCAGTTCCACCATCCAGGCATGCGTTTGTATGTACCACAGGGATGTTTTGTTTGTCAATCAGCAAAAAAAACAGCTATATCAGGAGATTTCTTTCTACGTAAGCTATAATCTTGATTGTGCATCCATGCAGTTATATGTTGACCGGTTTAACTGGATGCAGAGAAATGATGAGTGCGAACTGCCTTGATGTAAGGTATCATCACTGCTGGCAAAATTGAAAATGTTTGACAAACGTCCGCCTTGTTTTATTATCACGTAAATATTGAAGAACTTATCCGTCGCAGACTGCTGCTGGTAGCTCACTGGGTAAAGATCGCTGGTTACGCTGGATCATGTTGGCTGTAGGATGAAGGAAAATATGCAAAGAAACCGCGTGGCAAAATTAGGCGAGACCGTTCTGTATATTGTCCAGGATATCGGGCGGATGGGTTTGTATTTATGGCTGGCGTGCAAAGGAGCCTTCAGTCGTCCCTTCCGTTTTGCCGAATTTATGCGGCAGATGCATTTTATCGGCTCCGGCTCGGTCATGGTAATTTTTTTTACCGCGGCCTCCACGGGCATGGTCCTGGGTTTACAAGGTTATTATTCACTGAATAAGTTCGGGGCCGAAGGCATGCTGGGCTCGGCGGTGGCCCTGACCCTGATCATGGAGCTCGGACCGGTGTTGACCGCCATTATGGTGGCCGGACGGGCTGGTTCGGCGATGTGCGCCGAGCTTGGTATCATGCGCATCTCAGAGCAGATCGATGCCCTTGAGTGCATGGCCGTTGATCCTTTTCGTTATCTGATTACCCCCAAATTTCTGGCGGCCTTGGTCTCTATTCCTCTGTTAACCGCCCTTTTTGATGTGGTTGGCATTGCCGGCGGTTATGTGGCCGGGGTCCATCTCATGGGGGTCAATCCCGGCAGTTATCTGGAGGGGATGAAATCGAGTGTCACTAATCATGACATCTGGTTGGGAACGGTCAAATCTTTTGTCTTTGCCCTGCTGGTGGTCTGGATTTCCACCGGCCGCGGCTATTTTGTCTATCAGATTCGTGGTGCCGGCTTCGGAGCCCAGAGTGTCAGTCGGGTGACGACTCAGGCCGTGGTTTTTTCGTCTATTTCAGTGCTGGTCTTCGACTATCTGTTGACCGCAATTTTGTTATGAATTATGCCGCCATCACTGTCTCATCTCAATATTGCAGGCTGGTCAAGGCGGCGTCTGCTGCTATGATATTAACTATGATAACTATTCGGATCACCGCATAATGGAAGCCGTTGCCATAGAATTCAGAGATGTAGTCAAGTCCTTTGCGAAACAAGATGGGGGCCGGCAGATCGTTCTGGATCATGTCAGTTTCACCATTCCTGTGGGAAAGACGACCGTCATTGCCGGCGGTAGCGGCCAGGGAAAAAGTGTCCTGCTGAAGTTGATATTAGGCCTGATGCCGGTCGACAGCGGCCGGATTCTGGTGGCAGGCGAAGATGTGACCGGGGTCCGCGGCCGCCAGCTTGAACGTTTGCGCATCCGCTTTGGCGTGTTGTTTCAGGGCTCGGCTCTTTTTGATTCCTTGACGGTCTATGAAAATGTAGCCTTGCCGCTGCGCGAGCGCAGCACCAAATCGGAAGCAGAGATTCGGGAGCAGGTCATGGCCAGTTTGGCCCAGCTGGAATTGAATGGCCATGAGGAGAAGTTTCCCGCCCAATTGAGTGGCGGCATGCGCAAAAGGGTAGGGCTGGCCCGGGCCATGCAGTTGAAACCTGAAATTATGCTTTTTGATGAACCAACCACCGGCCTTGATCCGGTCATGACCCAGGAGATCTATGACCTGTTTGCCAGGACCCAGGAGCAGGTCGGTTATACAGCGGTGATTGTCAGTCACGACATTCCCAAAGTCTTTAATCTGGCCGATCAGGTTATTGTGTTAAATAATGGCAAAATTGATATTTTTGACAGCCCTGAAGCCATGCAATGGTCGCGGGAGCCGCATATTGTTGATTTTGTGGAGAATACCATGGGTAAAATTTATCAAAGTCATCTGGTGGAATAATGAAACAGAACGGTCTTGAATTATTTGTTGGTCTTTTTGTGATAGCTGGTTTTCTGGCCTTTGGTTATCTGGCCTTGCAGCTTGGCGAGCTGCCGATTCTCTCGGCGCGAAAGACCTATGTGATTAATGCCGAGTTTGACAATATCTCCGGGCTGAAAAAAGGCGGGGCTATTCAGGTTGCCGGCGTGGTCGTCGGGCAGGTCAAACATATCTGGCTTGGTGAGGATGAGCTTGCTCATGTAGCCCTGCAGATTAATAACGGGGTGCGGGTTCCTGTTGATTCCATGGCTTCGGTCAAATCACAGGGTATTATTGGTGATAAATATATCCTATTGACCCTGGGTGGTGATGACCAGCTCTTTGCTGATGAGGACGTGCTGACTGACACCGAGTCAGCAGTTGATCTGGAATCGCTGATCAGCAAGTTTGCCTTTGGCAGTGTGAAGTAGGGCTGATTGGTCAGCAACGCACGTATGGTTCTTAATTTCCGTTCATGAGTATTGAAAGCTGTCTTCAGCAGATTCATAATGGCAGGGCCCTCAGCTATGAGCAGGCGCTGGCCTTGGCGCTGGATTCAGACCTGGTCGCATTATGCCGGGCGGCGGATGGGTTGCGGCGTTTTTTTCATGCCGACTCTTTTGATCTCTGTTCCATAATCAATGCCCGTTCCGGTCGCTGTTCGGAGGACTGTCGCTACTGTGCCCAGTCGGCTCATTATGCCGTGGTCATTGACAGTTACGACCAGATTGAGACAGCGGCGGCCTTGGCCCAGGCCAGGGATAATGAGCAGCACGGGGTGCCTCGCCTGTCGCTGGTCACGGCTGGCCGCTCTATCGGTCGCGAGCAGCTTGAGAGTCTGGGGCTGTTATATGCAGAGCTTGGCCGGAAAACAGGACTGTCTTTCTGTGCCTCCATGGGGCTGCTGACCCGCGAGAAGGCAGAACGGCTGATGGCCTTTGGGGTGCGGCGCTATCACTGTAATCTTGAGAGCTGCCGGGACTATTTCCCGCAAGTCTGTACCACCCATAGCTGGGCCGAAAAGGTAGAGACCATTCATGTTGCCAGAAGAGCCGGCATGGAGATATGTTCCGGCGGCATCATCGGCATGGGCGAGACTCTGGAACATCGTGTGCAGCTGGCCTTTGAACTGCGGGAGCTTGAGGTCACCTCCATTCCTATCAATATCCTGACGCCCATTGCCGGCACTCCGATGGCCGGCCTGGAGCCCATTGCCTTTACCGAGGTCCTGCGGACCATTGCCATGTTTCGCTTCATTAATCCGCAGGCGATAATTCGTCTGGCTGGCGGCCGCAATCAATTCGGCACGGAGCAGTATCAATGTTTTGCGGCCGGTGCCAATGGGGCTATTGTCGGCAACTATCTGACCACGGCCGGTAATGGCCTCGCCCAGGATCTGCAGGCCATTGGCCAAATGGGTTTTAACTTTTAAGCGATAATCTCTCGTTTTCTACTCATCACAACGATTTCACTAAGACGTCAAATTTTTTACTTTCATGAATAGCCAAACCCTTCTTGATTACGACCGAGAGCATCTCTGGCATCCTTATACCTCCATGCAGGATCCTCTACCGGTCTATCCGGTTGAGTCCGCATCAGGAGTACGGATCCGGCTTATGGATGGGCGTGAACTTATTGACGGCATGGCCTCCTGGTGGTCGGCAATCCATGGGTACAGCCATCCGGTGCTGATTCAGGCCCTGCAGGAACAGGCCGCCCGTCTGTCCCATGTGATGTTCGGCGGTCTCACCCATGCCCCGGCCGTGGAGCTGGCCCGGTTGCTGGTGGAAATGACCCCGGCAGGTCTGGACAAGGTCTTTCTCTGTGACTCGGGTTCGGTGGCAGTAGAGGTGGCCATGAAGATGGCTATCCAGTATCAGCATGCGGCCGGTCAGGCCAGGCGCTGCCGCTTTCTCACCATTCGATCGGGCTATCATGGCGATACCTGGCACGCCATGTCGGTCTGTGATCCGCAAGCAGGAATGCATCAGATCTTTGCCGGCAGCCTGCCGCAATACTATTTTGCCGACCGACCAGAGTGTTCATTTTCCCAGGATTGGGATGACCGCGATCTGGCCTCGTTTGCCCTGCTGATCGAGCAGCACCATCAGGATTTATGCGCGGTGATCCTGGAACCCATTGTCCAGGGCGCCGGCGGCATGCGTTTTTATCATCCCGAGTATCTGCGCCAGGTCCGTCTGCTTTGTGATACCTTTGGCGTCCTGCTGATTGCCGATGAGATTGCCACTGGCTTTGGCCGCAGCGGCGCGCTCTTTGCCTGTGATCATGCCGGCATCAGCCCGGATATCATGTGTCTGGGTAAGGCGTTGACCGGCGGTACCATGACCCTGGCGGCCGTTTTGACTACTGCCGAGGTGGCCATGGGTATTTCCCGGCAGGCGCCCGGTGTCTTCATGCATGGTCCTACTTTCATGGGCAATCCTCTGGCCTGTCATGTGGCCTGTGCCTCAATCAGGCTATTGCTTGACTCGGACTGGCGCCGGCAGGTCCGCCGGCTGGAGCAGCTGTTGACACAGGGGTTGGCCCCCTGCCGGCAACTGCCGGAGGTCCAGGAGGTCAGGGTGCTGGGCGCCATCGGGGTGGTGGAGATGAAGGAACCGGTCCGGATGAAGGAGATCCAGGCGGCCTTTGTGGAGCAAGGAGTCTGGGTACGGCCCTTTGGTCGCCTGATTTATGTCATGCCGCCGTATTGTATAGCAGATGCTGATCTGCAAATCCTCACGGAGGCCATTGTCCAGGTGGTGGCTGGCACAACAAAACCATGAGTATTGATTATAAAGAAGAGCTGCTAAGACTCCAGCAGTGCGGGCGGCTGCGGCAGCTCAAGCCCCTGGCTGGTCGTCAGGGCTGCCATGTCCAATATCAGGGCAGCCAACTGCTGAATCTGACTTCCAATGATTATCTGGGGCTCGCCGGCGATCCCCAGCTGCTCAGGCGTTTTTATGAGGGTTTGGACTGCTCTGAGCGCCTGCTTGATGAATATGGCCTCGGAGCGGCCTCTTCCCGGCTGTTGACAGGTGATACCGATCTGGCCCATCGTCTGGAACAGCAACTGGTGATGGCTTATAGCCCGTCCGCCACCTCTGCCGCCCTGCTCTTTAATTCCGGCTATCATGCCAATATAGGCATCCTGCCCGCCCTGCTGGGCAAAAACGACCTGATTCTCTCGGATAAGCTGAATCATGCCTCAATCCATGATGGACTGCGGCTGTGCCGGGCTTCACATAAACGTTTTCAGCACTGTGATTATGACCAGCTTGAGCGCCTGCTGGTCGACATCCGCCATCGCTATGAACGGGTGGTGATCGTCTCCGAATCGGTCTTCAGTATGGATGGCGATGTGGCCGATCTGGTCCGTCTGGTGCAATTGAAAAAAGAGTTTGACGCCCTGCTTTATCTGGACGAGGCTCATGCTGTTGGTCTTTATGGGGCCGGTGGCCTGGGCCAGGCCGAAGAGCAGGGAGTGGTGGCTGATATAGATCTGCTGGTGGGCACGTTCGGCAAGGCTTTGGCCTCGGTCGGGGCCTTTGTCATCTGCAGTCAGGATATCCGTGCTTATCTGATCAACCGTAGCCGGTCGCTGATCTTTACCACGGCCTTACCGCCGGTTGTGCTCAACTGGAACTGCTTCATCTTCCAGCAGCAGCAGAGCATGGCGGAACAGCGGCGCCATCTGGCCAATCTGTCCCGGCAACTGCGGCAATCCTTGCAGCACTACCATCTGGCCGCCACCGGTACTACCAATATTATTCCCATTATTATCGGCGATGATCAGGAGGCCGTACGAATTGCCGGGAAATTACAGGAAGATGGCTTTCTGATCTTGCCGGTTCGGCCGCCGGCCGTGCCGGAAGGTACTGCCCGTTTCCGGCTCTCGCTGACTGCTGATATAACCTGGCAGGATCTGCAGGTATTGCCGGAGATGCTGGCGCGCGAGCTCGGGGCATCGCTGCCCGATGCTGTCAGCAGGAACGAGCTGATAAATAGTGGCCAACAAAGATGAAGAGCGCATGGCTGCATCAGCACCATCAGGAGCGCTTGATTATTTTCTGTAGTGGCTGGGGTATGGATGCCAACCCGTTTCGACCACTGAGTGCCAAGCAATTTGATGTGTTGATGCTCTTTGACTACAGCGATCCGGACCTGGATTTTGATATGGAGATCCTTGCCCGGCACTATCCTTGTATGGTCCTGGTTTCCTGGTCCATGGGAGTGTGGGTTGGCCAGCAGCTCTTCCGGTCCTGGTCGCATCTCTTCCAGCGGACCATTGCGATTAATGGTACTCTTTGTCCTATCCATGATCAGTTAGGCATTCCGGTCCAACTTTATATGGCCACTTTAGAGCAGTTCAGTATCAGCACCCGTCTGAAGTTTTATCGGCGTATGTGTCGACAGCAGAGCCTGGAGACCTTTCTCGATAATCAGCCGCAGAGATCGGTTGAGAGTCAAAGCCTTGAGCTGGCGAGCCTGCAGGGACATGTGAGTTGTCAAGATGCCGGGGAGGCGATCTATGCCCAAGTTTTTATTGCCAGTCATGATCTGGTCATACCTACCGCCAACCAGCTCACCTTTTGGCAAGGGCATAAGGTCTGCCGGATGCCAGGCTCCCACTTTCTCTTTTATAACTGGCAGAGCTGGGATGAATTGCTGGCCTGCGCTGATGAGCACAATAGTGACTAGCAGATAACAATGGCCATGATCCTGCACAAAGACAAAATCGCCTCCTGCTTCCGCCAGGCTCAAGCCACCTATGATGAGCAGGCGATAGTGCAAAAACAGGTGAGCCGCCGGTTGCTGACGCTTATCGGGCGAATGCCGGCCATCAGCTATAAACGAGTGCTGGAGATCGGCTGCTGTACGGGAATGTTGACCCGGATGCTCTGTCAGCAACAGCCGGTTGCCACCCTGTTTCTCAATGATCTGGTTGCTGATTTTGCCGAGCCGGTCAGAAACAGGATTGCCGAGGACAGGAGGCCTGCTATTTTGCCATTGTTTGGCGATATCGAAACGCTACCCCTTCCTGACAGGCTCAGCCTGATAATATCAAGCTCCACCTTTCAATGGCTGTCTGATCTGCCGGGCTTGCTGCATCGTCTGGCTCAGGCCCTGGAAGAGGAAGGTGTTCTGGCTTTTTCCATTTTTGGCCCCGGTACCCTCCAGGAATTTACCGAACTGACTGGAGTTGGTCTTGACTACCGGAGTCCTGAACAGATTGCCGGTTTGCTGGCCAAAGATTTTATGGTGGAGCAGATGGTAACCGACCACAACCGTTTGTTGCTGCCTACCCCGAGAGATGTGCTCCATCATTTACGGGCGACCGGTGTCGGCGGGGTCCAGACGTATCGCTGGACCAGATCTGCTCTTCGTCATTTTGACCATGAATATCGGTCCCGGTTTGGTGTGGCTGGCGGCGTGCCGGTAACCTATGCCAGTACCTGTTTTATTGCCCGCAGAAAATAAGCGATTTTATTTTTTGGTGGAATGCAGTGGTGACCAGTTTCGGGCAGTGTGCCTACTGCCTGGTTAAAGAAATTTGCTGTGAGTAAATATTGGGTGAGCTTGAATTGCTGGAGCTCATTTTTTCATCCAGGGCCTTACGCACCATCATCGTCAATTCATAAACCGACAAGGGCTTCATCAGATAATGATGGATACCCAGGGCACGGGCCTGTTCTTCGCTGACCAGTTCACTGTAACCGGTACAGAGAATGACCGGTAGATCGGGGTGGATGTCCAGGGCTTTGGCAATGAGCTCAAGGCCGGTCAGATTGGGCATGGTCATGTCGGTGATCAGCAGATCAAAGGCTGCCTGGCTGGTACTAAGAAGCTGTAGTGCCTCTTCACTGCTATTGGTGACAATAACCTCATAGCCCAGATGGCTGAGAATGCTCTTGAGCATGGCCGTGATGGTCTCCTCATCATCGACCACCAGCACCTTTTCCGCCCCGGTAGGCAAGGGAGATTTCAATAAAAAATCTTCCAGGGTCAGCTGTTGGGCAATCATCGGCAGATAAATGTGGAAACAGGTGCCTTCTCCTGGCTGGCTGACAACGGTTATCTGGCCCTTAAAACTTTTGACAATGCCATGGACAATGAACAGTCCCAGGCCGGTGCCTTCTCCTTTGCCTTTGGTGGTAAAATAAGGCTCGAAAATGCGAGACAGGTTTTTGCGCTCTATACCAGGGCCTGTATCGCTGATCTCCAGATGAAAATATTTGCCGGGTACCAGCTTAACATTGCCGATCTTACAGTCTTTCTTGCTGATATTTGTTTGATAAAGGCGGACTCCCAGCCGGCCGCCGCTCTCTCGCATGGCATGGTAGGCATTGGTACACAGGTTCATGACAATTTGATGGAGCTGAGTCGGATCGGCCATTATGGCGCCGCCTTTTGTTGATATCTCTTCCCTGATTTCAATGGTGGCTGGTAAGGAGGCCCGGAGCAATTTAAGGGCCTCTTTAATCATCAGATGGGGCTGTAATGGCTTTGGCTCCTGAGGAGTCTGGTGACTGAAGGCCAGGATCTGCTGAATCATATCTTTGGCCCGCAGGGCAGCCTTGATAATCTGTTGTAAATCTGAGCCCAGCGGATGGTCGGGGGTAATCCTGGTCAGGGCCAGTTCGCTATAGCCCAGAATGGGTGTTAAAATATTATTGAAATCATGGGCAATGCCACCAGCCAGCGTGCCGATAGCCTCCATTCTCTGGGCTTCAACCAGCTGTTCTTCCAATTTTTTCTGGACACTGATATCGCGGACGCTTTCCATACCGGCGATAATAGTGCCGGCAGCATCTTTCATCGGACTGGCAATGATCTCCAGGTGGAGTGGCCCCTTTTTCCCAGGGGCTGTGGTCTGGCGTCGATGAACCTTGCCATCGGCAAATGCTTTGACAAGCAGGCAGCCCTCACATATGGCGGTCCGCTGTCGATAAGCCTGATAGCAGTATTCACCGGTGTGCAGGCCCTGTGTTTCTATGTGGACCTTGTTTTGATACAGAATCTTGAAATTAGTATCCTGGACGGTGATCCCGTCTGATAAGGTCGCAAATAAAGACTCAAGCTTGTTTCTTTCCTCCAGAAGAGCCCGGCCTTGAGCCTGGCGGTCACTGATATCGCGCGCCACCGAGATAATATAATTTTTCTCCGGGCGTGCAAAAAAGCTGGCATTCACTTCAACAGGGATGAAAGTGCCATCCTTACGAATCTGGACAGTTTCAAAGAGACGGCTTTGTTTACGGAGGCTGGCCACCCGACGGTGCCAGCCGGGCATATTGATATCAACCATCGAGATATCGATGACCTGAAGGGCCAGGAGCTCAGCCCTGCTGTAGCCCAGGATGGAGCAGGCCTGGTCGTTGACGTAGAGGAAGGCGCTGGTATCGGCATCAATGAGGAAGATGGCATCGTTGCTTTGATTGATAAGGGTATGATATAAAGATAGATCTTCCCCGGCAAGCTGGTTTTCGCTAATATCCATGAGCAGAGACTGTCTAGAGATGGATGGTGCCATCAGTATTATTGATCGGACTATTGATCATATCGTACCAAAGCTCATCCTTGGGACTTTTAAATTGCCGGCGGATGGTTTTTTGCTCACGGTAAAATTGATCATTATTGCACCAGGGACAGAGCTCTTCGCAATCATGTAGAATTTTATGGCAGAGTTCGCCGGTAGCATCAAAACCAATACGTTGCTGCAGTTTGTCATTCATGTACTGGATGCGATGATCCTGAGAACAAACAAAAATATAACTGTCAAAAGCCTGGGTGAAGGCACCAAGATCTGATGTCGGCATGGCTGTTGTTGGCGTCTTGCTTGGTAAAGTCATCTATATTTTTAATCTTTAAAAGAAAATGGATCGCTTGAATAATAGAACCCAGATAAATTCTATCATTAGTCTATATTAGAATTCAAGGGTTAAAATTGCCGATGCGGGACGATTCCTCGGTTTGAGCAGAACCTGCTATTACGGAGCAAGGAGGACCAGTTGCTGTGACCAGCTGGATGCCTGATAATTATCAGAATACAAAGAAGAAATCCTTCTAAAATCCGACCTCAGGCTGATCGGACTTTAGTAAGGATTAATAAGATTAAACTTTGAAATGGCCCACCAGATCCTTCAGCTCCTCGGCTAATTGTGCCAGTTGGGCAGCGTTGCTCCGCACTTGTTGTTCGCCCTGACGGATTTGACTGACAGCCATATTGATGTCGGCAATCTCTCGGGCGATCTCTGCCGAGACGGTCGCTGTCTGGGCTACCTGTTCGTTGGCGTCATTAACTCCCGAGGAAGCCTCAGCGATATTGCCTACAACTTCCTGGGTAATGGCGGCCTGGGCCTCAATGGCCCCGGC
>DIKT01000091.1:8091-8794 GCA_002424635.1 Desulfobulbaceae bacterium UBA5611 | reverse complement strand
ACCAATCAGGCTGCCTTATGTCTCTTAAACCCAGTACATCCGGACACAAAACCTTTTTATTGTTTGGCGCTACCTGCTCTGCAGATACCTTTCCTGGAACCTTCCTTAAAAAATGTCTGGACACCGGTATCACCGGAAAATTAATAGGCATGCTGGTGGTATCTCTGCTTGGCTTCGCCCTGCTGATAACATTTAATATGATCGCCTTGCAAAGAGTTGCCGATCGTAACCATATCATCAAAGATATCGCTATTCCTCAATATAAGGTCAGCCAATATATTTTACGCAGCATCAATGGCTTCAAGATCTCATTAATTCACACACTTAACGCTGCACAAATCCAGGAAGACAATCGCAATATCGTGGCCAATAAAAGCCGGCTGACTGATTTAAAGACCCTGGTCAACTCCCTGCAATACGGCGGGCCAGTACTGGATGTAGCTAAAGTTGCCAATAAAACTCTGGATGTGTTCACACTCCAAAAATCAGATAATCCGCAAATGAACACGCTGATTGCCTCTCTGGCCCAAGAATCAGAGCTCCTCAACCAGAAATTCCACAGCCTGACTGAATGCCTGATCAATCAATGCTCGCCTGAGCAAAAAGAAATACTGACTACGGATCTGACCAGCTCTCTTGACAACTTATACAGTCTTGTTATTTCTATGGCCGTCACCAGCAATACCCAGCACACGGATCAATT
>DIKT01000091.1:6592-7885 GCA_002424635.1 Desulfobulbaceae bacterium UBA5611 | reverse complement strand
CAGTTAAATATAATGGTCGACAACACCTTTAGTCTCAATAACTTCAAGGCCATCATTGAGGAGGAAGAATCCACCACGGAGGTTATTCAACGCCTGGCCCATCTGCTGCGTGACCGCTATCATCTGGATAATCTTTATATTTACGAAATTACCGGTACCAAAAATAATATGTCTGTAGGCTATGCCTCGAATTTCGAGAATGTCTGCAGCGCCGAAATTTTTGATGACGCCAATTTCTGCCGGGCAAAACGGACCGGCCACGCCATTTCCTCTCTGGAGTTTCCTGATATCTGCAAGCATTTTCCCCATAAAGATATCTTTGAGCATCATTGTATTCCCATGATGGCTAATGGTAAGGTAGTAGGCGTTGTCCAGATTCTCCACAAAACAGGGAGCACCATTACCGAGCAGGAAGAGTTTGATCATCTAGTCACCAGGGGATCGCGCTATATAAGGGAATCAACACCGGTTATTGAGGCCAAGCGGTTTTCATCGGCCCTGCAGGAGACTGCCCTGCGTGATCCCATGACCGATCTCTACAATAGACGATTTCTGGAAACCTATTCCAATACCCTGGTCGCCAGCACCTTGCGGCGGGCCAGCCGAGTTGGCATTCTTATGTGCGACATGGATTATTTCAAAGAAGTCAATGACAACTACGGCCATGAAACCGGCGATGTAGTCCTGATCAAAACAGCAGAGGTCCTGAAAAATTGTGTCCGGGCCTCAGACATAGTTATTCGTTATGGCGGTGAAGAGTTTGTCGTGCTGCTCATTGATGTGAAGACCAGCCAGGACATCCTGGACGTGGCTGAAAAAATCCGTTCCACTATGGAGCTTGCCATCATCAATGTCCCTGACGGCACCCTGCAAAAAACCCTGAGCATTGGTGTCAGCGAATTTCCCGGCGATACCGAGGGTTTTTGGGAGGCCATCAAATTTGCCGATGTGGCGCTCTACCGAGCCAAGAACGAAGGCAGAAACAGGGTGGTCCGCTTTAATCCCGAGATGTGGGAACAAGACAAATATTAACAACGTGGGCGGTTACCGACACAAAAGACAGAATATGACAAAAAAACAGCTCCAGATCATCGGCGGTGGTCTGGCCGGTTGCGAGGCCGCCTGGCAAGCGGCAAACCGCGGTTGTGCCGTTCGTCTTTATGATATGAAACCACATAAATTCAGCCCGGCCCACCATTCTCCTTTATTAGCCGAGATGGTCTGCAGTAACTCCTTACGCTCTGATGCCCGGCACTCAGCGGTCGGCCTGTTAAAAGAAGAGATGCGCCGTCT
>DIKT01000091.1:6258-6542 GCA_002424635.1 Desulfobulbaceae bacterium UBA5611 | reverse complement strand
CTGTTTTCTGAAAGCATCACCCATCATCTCGACCGACATCCGTTAGTGGAGATCATACGCCAGGAACTGACGGACATCCCTGCACCTTCCCAAGTTCCTATTATTCTGGCCACCGGACCGCTCACCTCGGAGGCCATGACCGACTCCCTGGTGCAACTGACCGGCCGTGAGCGTCTGGCCTTTTATGATGCCATCGCCCCCATCGTCCATGTCGAATCACTGGAGATGGACATTGTCTATCTGAAGTCACGCTATGATGAGGGCCCGGGTGATTACCTGAACTG
>DIKT01000091.1:0-6191 GCA_002424635.1 Desulfobulbaceae bacterium UBA5611 | reverse complement strand
TTTGAAGGCTGCCTGCCCATCGAGGTCATGGTGGCCCGGGGTGATAATACCCTGCGTTTTGGTCCAATGAAACCGGTAGGCCTCGATGACCCGCGAACCGGCAGATGGCCCTATGCCGTGGTGCAATTACGAAAGGAGAACAGGCAGGGCAGTCTCTATAACCTGGTAGGCTTCCAAACTAAACTGACCTATGCCGAACAGACACGCATATTTCGCATGATTCCAGGTTTGGCTCAGGCCGATTTCGCCCGTCTGGGATCTATTCACCGTAATACCTTTGTCTGTGCTCCGGCCCTCCTGGAGCCAACCCTGCAACTTAAAACAAGGCCGGACCTGTTTCTGGCCGGACAACTTTCCGGGGTGGAAGGCTATGTAGAATCCACTGCCATGGGCCTGCTGGCCGGAATCAATGCCAGCCGAATGCTGGCTGGCATTGATCTGCTTGTTCCGCCACCGGAAACAGCCTTGGGCGCCCTTATCAGCCATCTTACGCAGTCGGATCCCCAGCATTTTCAACCTTCTAATGTTAATTTTGGACTTTTTCCGGCATGGGAGCCACAGCAGGAGCTAAAACCAAATCACAAAATCCCCAAGATCGGCAAACAACTTCGTGGTGAGATGCGGGCCAGCACGGCCTTACAGGCATTAGCTGAATGGCAGCGTCACCATAACATATAACAAGTAACAGGCCTGGCCGTTTAAACGGCCAGGCCTGTTACTTCATCCTGGACCAACCGCCCCATTGTTACTTTTGCTCTTGGCTGCGCTCCGGACAACTGCGTTTCAACAATTTATTGACACTGATCCGCATCCGCTCAATTGAATTAGCCAACACCCCAATCTCATCTTTGGCATCAGAGTGGGCACTATCACAGAGATTTTTGCCAATGCTTATATCTCTAGCCGTTTCCGAAAGACGGACAATCGGGGCAACTACCGCTCGATCCAGAAAGAGCCAGATGCAGGCGATAGTAATTAACAAACAACCAATACCGATGAAAAAAATCTTCAAGGCCGAAGCTTGAGCATTGGCCAGGGCCTCTGAAACAGAGATATAGATCATGGAGGCGCCAACCGTATCATTCATTTGCCAATTATAGCCATTTTTAATTCCATAGATTTCCCTTTGTTCTAAAGGGGCTATTGCCGGATCGCTATGACACTTCAGACAGAATTCCTTATCGACCCTAACTGGTTTAGCCGCATAAAAAAACTGATCGCCATCCTTCTCCACAATTCCTTCCTTAACCATGACCTCCGGATTAGCTGCAAAATAGGCAATAATTTTCAACTCTTCAGAATCAGCTTTATTATCCGGCCAGAGCGGATCAATAGTCGCCTGTTTGAACTGATAACCTTTTTGGGTCTCAGCAAAAATGTCATATTCCATACGTTTTACAACAAAACGTGACATGAGTTCAGGAATAAATCTTTCTTTATCGGTCACCAGTTCATCAATTAAAGGCTTCTGATATTGGCCAAAAAAGGCCCCGCTAGCCTCAATATAATTAAAAAGCATATCTCCCTTACTCTTGGCATTAGCCAGAGCATTTTGACGACTCAGCACATAACTGGCATAGCCAATAGCAACCGTTGCCAGCAAGCTCAATACGGTCATAATGGTAATAAACTTGGTACGAATCCCCATCTCTGCCTCCCGTGTGGCACATAATTATTAAACTGCTCTACTTACCTTTTTTTTTACCAACCAGCCCCTATCCTTATCAGGGCCATATCGTAGCATACGGCAGCCAAAAAAGGAATTTCGAAGTAACAGGGGGAGTTATGATCAGACTGACGCCGGATGATAGCTGGCAGGATAAACCTGTAAACAAGGGTTTCGACAGGTTGAGGTTGAGGTACAGTATTTTCTTATTTATGGATAAATGTGGCTGGCAGGCCACAGGATTAAAGGGCGAGAGCAAGAAAATTTTTATGCTTATAAAGAAAGATCAATGATTACTGACGACTAAAGCCAGTTGCGTTGCCTGCAGCTGATGATCAAACTGAATATGTAAGGAATAATCCATATGAGCAGCCGTCATTTGGTTGATCGCATTCTGCTCATAAATGGCCACGATCAGACCAGTCGCCCCCGATATCACAGGTTTGCCTGACAGTTCATCGTGCAGAGTGACAGCTACTTTGCGTCCTAAAAGCAGACGAACGCTTCTTTTGTGTCCAATATGAATGCTGGTGGCCACGCCACCCACTGAGACATCACCCTTATCACCCTGTAAGACTGTGCCTGTTGCCTGGCCATGATCATCAAGAATGGCTACAGCCATTGTTCCGGCATAATTCAATCGCTCTGTCGACCGGCGATCAATAGTCTTTATTCGCGGTAAGTCGTGTTCTATAAAGTGAAGACAGAAATTCTTCAGCTTTGACTCCAGATCAGGAAAGGAATGCTGCCATTTCCGTAACGCTTCCCGAGGCAGGATAAAGGCATCAACCGCACCAATGCTTGCCACATTAACCGTCCAGACCGATTCTTTAAAAAAAGAATCTACCCCAAAAATTTCACCGGACCTTACTTTTTTAAGAAGAATATCATTGCCATGAGGATCCCGGCAAAACATTTTAACACTGCCTTTATTAATAAAAAACAGCCGTTGTCGAAGATCACCCTGCATTATGATATTTTCATCCGGTGCATACTGCACATGTTCGATGGCCGCATAGAAGGCATTAAATTCATCGGTGCTCAGAAAATCATAGACTTCGGCCCAACCCAAAGACTGGCCCTGACTGCTGCCGGCTATTTTTTGCTCTTCCACGATCTCCTGTGCCCTAATAATATCATCTAAAGCCAGGGGATCGATCTCGGCCAAACGACGGCAAAGCAAAGCCGCCTCCTCCAAATGATGCAGGGCAGCCAGAGTGGAGATCAGTTCCAGCAGCAATTCTTTAGCGGCTACCTTTTTATGCTGCTGCAGCAACAGATAAACTTCCCGTTCCTCCTCCAGATTTGTTATCTCGGTATAGGCGACATCTGCTGATTGGGGATGTACGGCAGTGGCCGGCAGGTCGTCCTTCTCTGAGTCTTGCTGCACCTCTGCCTGCCTTGGTTGCTGCTGTCGGCGATTCGTGTCCAGCAATATTAATCCTCGCTGAGCTGCCTGCCAGACCGCTATATCCATATTTTTTGGACATGTACTTTCTCCTCCTACTAACAACTGCAAGGCTTGTTGTGCCTGATCAGAGCCGCTACGCCCTAGAGTTCGACAAATACTGGCCAGGAGCGTATTTTTAATATCGGGTGAAAAATATTTTATATCTTGCAACATTTCAATTAATACACCAACGACTTCTGCATCAATGACTGAAGCTAAGGCCAGCACTACCCGAAACTTTAATTTCTCACTGACCCGGACCAGGGCATCAAGAAGATACTGTTTCTTGTTTTGGGCACTGATTTTATAGATGCAGGACAGGGCCTCACTTTGAACTCGCAGGTCATCATGGGAAAGATAGCTCTGCACTGCGCTGACATCTCTTTCCACTCCCGTGTCACCAAGCAACTTTATTAAATTACGTTTGCCATACCAAGGCATGGGTTCCTGTAAGCGCTCTAATAATATTGGTGACAACATTGCACCTATGCCGACCAGAATTTTTAAAATTCTGATGCGCTCGACTTTGTTTTGGTTTACCAACAACGTATCCAGCAACAACTTGATGCCGACAGGACCATGCATGACAATTTTTTGACAATGCATCTGCGCGGCCGGTTTTTCCAAACAAAGCTTAAGGTATGATTGAAGAACATTGAGGTCTACAGCCTTGTCCTGCACCTGAGCCACCAGCTCTCTAATTCCTGATTGCTCCTTTAAGGCTCCGGACCGTATGGCATAAAAGAGGGGAAGGATATTATCAACTAGATTCTCCTTTCCTGTCTGCTGGGCATTGGTCAAAATATGCTGTAAAATTGTCACCAACCTGACACAAGATTCATCGATCTCTTCAGTTTTTCTGAGCAAAAAGAGAAAGGTCGGTGTTAACTTCTCCAGCCACCCCCAATAACCCAGAGCCACAAGCTTATTGCCGATCAAACTAAGCCCCTGTCCTGAACGGTCACGTAATTCTTTATCGTTCTGCTTGAGACCACCGACCAGGGTCTGAATAATAGCAGTTACAACATTTTCCTTTTTGTTCTGTATAAGCCGTTCAGAAATGTCCGCTACACACTGCAGGATCTCTTTATTTCTTAGGCCCTCGATATTGCCTTGGGCCAAGATGCTGATACCTGTCTGTACGCGCTTATCCTGCCGTTCTTTTTCTTGCAAGCCCATGTTTACAACAGCCTGCAGTTGCCGCCCTCTTACCGTGGCCATCAGATGCTGGCGGGTATCCATTAACATTCTCGACTCTGCATCTCGTGAGCCGACAAGCCGTTCACTTTCCTGTTGCAAAAAGTCAATGAGAGACTGAAAGAGTTCTTTATCAAGCGCCGTAACAAGTCTATCAAACAAAGTCTTACCGAAACGGGTCTCAGTTATCTGGCAAAAAAGCTGGGACAGGGATTCTTTATTGAGCTTGGCAACCAGTAAGGCAGCTGTCAGGACGGCAATTTTGTCAATATCTTCATCCTTAAGACTGATGCTGATATTCTTCAGGAATTGAGCAAAATCAGCAGATTTTTGATAGGCACTTGTTCGTTGTTGCAGAGGGTGCAGCAGATAGCAGACTGAGGCCGCCAGAATATGGGCACCCTTGTCTAACTCAGCCAGATCTTGCTGGATCTTCTCGCTTGGCCGGCTGTCTCGTGCAGCCTGAAGAAAAAGGAGGATCTCTTCCTGGCGGAGACCATTGACTACTGATTGCTGCCAGAAATCAGCAAAATCACGGCCACCTGCCAGCCCTTTATTGTCACTAACTGCTTGTCGGAAGATATTAGCCAGACCGGCCTGTTGGACAAAAGCAAGACTCCCTCCTGATCTTTGAAGCTGTTCAGGAGTTGCAGTAAAAAAAGACAAGACCTGCTTAAATTGTTTGCGATCAATCCCTGGCGCCAGGGCCATAATCGTAAACCCGGCCTTATCCAGAACATCAACCAAAGTCAGGGCACTTAATTGCTCTCGAGCTTTTTTATCCAACCTGAAATCATTAATGGTGGGCCCACCATGGTGCAGACCAAAGTGAAAGCTGCCATGCTGCCGGATAAAAATCTTCAATTCTGCATAAGCATTCTCTACCGCTTTTAGAACCTGCACACTCTGCTCAGGATAAAGGCGGAGATTGGTGACAGCCTTGTTAATGGATTTTAAGACCTCTAAACCATGCTGTTGCTGATCAATGCTTGCCATAAAAATACCTTGTAGGCCTTGTTCAGACACTAAGAAATTTATGTTACTACACTATTAAAGACGTCAAGGATTCAGAATTGAAATTGGGTAAACCAGCCCATATCGGTCCAGTTTACGTTGCCACGGTAATGACACCATACTCCTCAAGCATGGCCAGTAACTCACACAATGGTAGACCGACCACATTTGAATAGGAGCCCTTAATCTCTTTGACCAGAAATGCTCCCTGGCCCTGAATCCCATAAGCACCTGCCTTATCCATGGGCTCTTCAGTCGCAACATATGCCTGAGCCACATTCTCGGAAAAATGGCTGAACACAACAGCGGTCGCCACCGAGCGGACAGCAGTAATCCCAGCCTGCCGACAGGCGAGACAAATACCTGTCAGCACACGATGCTCCTTGCCTGATAATTGCATCAGCATTGACACGGCGGCAGCATGGTCTCTTGGTTTGCCCAGCACGGCATCAGCAAGACTGACGACTGTATCGGCTGCCACAATCCAATGATCAGGATAAAGATCCATCACCGCACTGGCTTTTTCCAGGGCCATCCGCCGGACAAAACTCAGCGGCGTTTCTTCCGGCAAGATATATTCATCAATATAAGCTACATGGACACGATAATCCAGGCCTAGATCCTGGAAGTAATATTGTCTTCTTGGTGAGGCAGATGCCAGGATTAAAGGTTTCCGAGTTCGATAGATTGGTCGTAAATTCATCTCTTCAAGACCATTCCTCATATTTTAACCCCTGATTGCATAACCGCCATCAACCGTAATAACCTGACCCTGAATCATTGCAGACAGACGGGAGCAGAGGAATAAGGCGATATCGGCGACATCATCCGGGGTGGTCAGTCTGCCCAAGGGCGTCCGTCGCA
>DIKT01000089.1:6897-7533 GCA_002424635.1 Desulfobulbaceae bacterium UBA5611 | reverse complement strand
ATCCGTCTGGTATCTTTCGTTTTTACATAATCTGCTTCTGGTAAAATATTGTTTTCACACGATTAATATCTTTTTCTCAGCACCATTTATCACTTCATCAAAGCTCGTTACAGGCACGACAGCATAGAGAAGGAAACAAAATCATCATGGATGGCACGCGATTCATAGTGGCGGGACGATTTATCGACGGCAGCGGCGCCGAGGTGCGCAAGAATGTCTTTCTGAAAGTTACAAACACTATTATTACCGCCATTGGCTCTGCGGCAGATCTTCCCCGCCATGACGGGGCTCCAGTCGATGACTTCTCGCACTGTGTCATATTGCCGGTGCTGGTTGACTGCAGCGTTTCGCTTACGCGCTCCCCCTCCGTGGACCGGCTGGTCCGACTGGCCGCCGAAGAGGCCGACCTTACGGAAAAGGCGGCCATGGTGGAGCGGCATATCAGCTACTGCCATGCCTACGGGGTGCTGGGGCTGGCTGTCAGCGATGATCTGGCCGACCTGGTGGAACGGTATCAAAAGGGGATGGCGCCGGAGAGCATCATTCACATTCGCAGCTCCGGCGGTCTCTGCCTGGGCAACCAGGAATGGGACGCCGGTAAGCCGGCAGTTGGAGATTTTCTTAAACTCGCTTATT
>DIKT01000089.1:498-6755 GCA_002424635.1 Desulfobulbaceae bacterium UBA5611 | reverse complement strand
CATCGAACAGGGATACGCTATGGGCAAGGACAATCTTCGGAAAATGGCGGAGCAGGATGTGCTGTGGATTCCCAGCCTCCTGCGGGCCAAGAATGGTGTGGACGCTGCGGGCGCAAGCGGCGATGTGTGCTGCCGTTTCTCCCAGCGCTATGTGGCGCCGGGAAAGCCGAGCCCCGGCGCGGAGGCCTTCTGGAAAAAGATGCTTGCCGAACAACTGACGCAACTGCGTCTGGCCAGAGAATTGGGGGTGAAAACGGCAGTGGGCACCGGTGCCGGCAGTGTTGGCATCCTCCATGGCGAATCGATGGTCGAGGAGATGAAATTGTTCATCAAGGCCGGCTATTCACTGGCGGAGACCATCCGCTGCGCCTCGGAAAATGGAGCCGGATTCTTCGGCATGAAGAAGCTGGGAGTACTCACTGTCGGGCGGCAGGCAACATTCCTGATTACCAGGGGCACGGTGCAACAGCTGCCAAGAAAACTCTCCTATCTGGAAGGCATCTATGTTGACGGCGCTCCCAGTAGCACATATTGTAAAAATCCTGTCAAGACGGTGTGAGAGGAGTTTTACGGACATTCGGGGACAAACCAAAAATACAGGCCCATTTTCGCCATTCTGACCGTTCATCCTGGCTCAACCAGATAGCCGTGGCACCGGTTAACGCAATCGCTATCTGATCCATGTTCACTCCCTTCCCGCCCTCTTATGCCTGATCTCTCAGGCAGTTCCCCGTTTATCATCCCATCAACCGAAAGCTGCTCAGATCGTGGTCATGGCTCGCAACCTCTGCAAGAGGGGTGGATGCGAGTAGTGAAAAAACACATAGGCCGGGTGCGGGCTCAAATTGCTGAGATTGTTGACAGACAGCTTTTTCAGGGCCGATCCCAGGGGGGCAGCGTTAAAATGGTGGGCGGCAAAACGGTCCGCCTCATACTCATTCTTGCGGGAGAAACTGTTCATGCCAAGCCCCATGAGAGTGGACAGCGGTGAGTAGAGAAGAGCAAAACTGATCAGGGCCAGATGGAAGCTGTGGATACCCGCGCCGAGTGCCGCAGACAGCAACGGGTTGGCAATAAACAAGGACAGGACAGAGAGCATGATGCCGGTCTGACAGAGCGCGGCGATAATCCCCTTGATTGTGTGCTTTTTCTTATAATGGCCGATCTCATGGGCCAGCACCGCCACCAGTTCCTCCACCTCCAGGTCTTTAACCAGGGTGTCATAGAGGACGATGCGTTTTTTGGCGCCCAGGCCTGCGAAATAGGCGTTGGCCTTGGTGGAGCGGCGGGAGCCGTCAATGACAAAGACATTATCAAGCTGAAAGCCGGCCTTGGCGCTGAAGGCCTCGATTGCATCCCGCAGCTCACCCTGCTCCAGCGGTGTCTGCTTGTTAAAGAGGGGCACGAGAGCAGCCAGGTATAAATCCAGAAATAACCCTGCGTGACCTGATAAAACCAGATCACCGCTGCAAGCAACAGCCCGCCCAGAAAGACGATAAGGAACCAGCCCTTGAGCTTGTCGGTGATAAAGGTGGCCATGGTGGTCTTGTTAAAGGCAAAGCGTTCCTCAAGGACAAAGGTGTGATAGAGGGCAAAGGGCAGAAAGAGAATTTCCGAGGCAAAAAAAAGCAGGGCAAAGAAGAGCAGGGAGACCAGCAATTCCCCCTGCACCCTGCCCCGGACAAGCCCGTCGACAAAGGCAAAGCCGCCACCCATGAGCAGGGCTAAGATGATCACAACCTGCAGGCTGGCGGTGGCCAACTCAAACCGGCAGTTGGCCCGCTTGTACTCATGGGACCGTTGATACTTCTCCTCGCTGTAAATCCCCTTCACCTCATCTGGCAGCTGCGTGGAAATACTCCGGCAGTTAAGAAAGCTGAGCCCCCTTTCCAGGAGATAATCGGCAAGAACGATGGTGATAATGGCAGACAAGACTGTTGTGGCATTCGCAGAATTTTTATTTAATATCAGGTTGTTAGCTTGGGCCGATCTCGGATTGCTTCAAAGGACAAACTTAAGCTTCACTCACAAAAGTTTCCAACCACAACCTTAGACGTGACGTTGATTACTTCAGAGCGAAAGACCGATTCCATCAGTGAAACGATTTGATCTTCTATTTCTGCATAGTTATCGAGAGAAAGTTCACACAGTAACGCGTCATGCATAGGAATCAAGACACGGACACCTGGTAGTTGACTAACGTCGTTAATACACTTCTTCAGTATCCTAGAACCTGTGGACTGAATGACATGATTCAGAGCAGAGGTCTTAGCCTTCCATATCCTTTCTGGAGTAAACTTTCTTGTATAAATGAGTTCTATGACTTCTTTCTGAGTCACTGCTGAATCAATTATCGCCTTTTTCCACATTTGAAAAATGTTGAATGATTCAAGAAGACCAACAACTTCGTGGGGATCAAAATCTCTTTGACGGACAAAATGCTGGGCCAATGATTCGGGTGACATTCCATATAGGCTTGCGAGTATTGCAAACTTCACCTGCTTGCGAAAACTAGGGTTGCGATATAGCTCTGTTGCGATTTTTAAATACATGTCACCTGAGCTGTAGTACTCGATAAAGAGCTGATCGCCAGAAAGTCCCGCCGTTATTCCAGGTTCGTAGTTCCTAAAATCGAAGTAACACAGACGAAAACCTGGCCTTGTCACGAAAATATCCCGCATGGACTTTTTGAGGTACTGTGTGCCTGGGCTCGATATGAATATACGTCCACTACTGCTCGCGATGGTGTCATATTGCGGATAAATGCACTGACTCCCATCAAGAGAATAGTGCTTTATCAAGTTTGCGAAGTCGATCTTGCATTCCCTGACTTTACTGATAGCATCGATTCGTTTGTCGTCCCCATCAAGAACCTGTATTAGGTCGCCTAGTTCTTCAGTCCTTTCCAATTCTTTTACGTCTTGGAGAACAAGGCTGCTTATGTACTCATCTGACAAGTAGGCACTTGAAATGTCCAGATTATGGTTCTGCTCCAAGTACAGGAGAGCGGAATACTTTTGAAAGTTGAGATCCTTAAGAAGTTTTTCTATTTTTTGTCTGTCGACTTCAATCCCATCGAACTGATTCTGCATAAAATAAGAGTCAATCTTGTGTTCCATATCCAGCCACGATTGACGATAGGCATTTACTGAGGAATACGCGAT
Source organism: Desulfobulbaceae bacterium UBA5611 (assembly GCA_002424635.1). Taxonomy (GTDB): domain Bacteria; phylum Desulfobacterota; class Desulfobulbia; order Desulfobulbales; family Desulfocapsaceae; genus UBA2270. The sequence goes on along the minus strand of DIKT01000089.1, from coordinate 3,591 downwards.
GACCAATTCTGAATAGACTGTTTCAACTGAGTCCAAAAGTTCATTTTTTGCTGCAAACAAAACTGGCGAAAACTCCTCCCAGCCAATTTCGCTGTTGTCGTATTTCTTTATACTTGCGGTTAACTCTTTAGAAAGTTTTGAGCCAATTATGTCCTGCTTCCTGAACTGCCATTTCTTGGTTTGATCACCTTTGGAGTAACCTATGTTCAATGCAAAAACGATTTCAATTCGCTTCTGGTCAACCTGTCGTTTGACCTGGAGTCTTCGCAAGGAATCAATCGCGTCGCCAAAACCTAGCGTAATGGTATCCGGTAAGAGTCGAAACTTCCGAAAGTCACGGTAAATTCGTGATACACCGTTTTGTTTCACCAAAACAAATGGAATTTGATCTATGTTGTTGTCAAAATACAATGCGACGTTATGCATAACTTCTAAGCTCTTTTATTAACACGCGCTGAGAAAGTCGATCTGAATGCCTTATCAATGAAAAGTCAGCCGACTTTGTTGTCTTATGTAGTTGGAAGTGAATTCCGGCAAAATCAGGAAGTATCCTTTCACTAGTTTTCTTTCTTTTAAGCGATTCTGGGGGCTCATGCGCAATCGCGATCAGGAGATGTCGTTGAAGAAAGTGCGAATTTGATCGCGCCAATTGACTTTCAATGAACCTAGCCGCCTTTCTATTAAGAAAGACTGCGGAGATGCCTTTTATTGGATCGGATGATGTTGGATCTTTCAACCGATCCCAGCAATACCTCTGCATTACTGTGCTACGACAACCTTGTTTGGCAAGAGTTTTTATCACGGAGTAGACAGCCCATTCAAATGTAATGTTGTTCGTATCAGTCGCCCATTTAACCAGGTTCATCTGGAGTTTTCTACTTGGCCCTATAGCTTGGGCTATTACACATATCTGATCTGCGCAATCAGGCTGACCATCAATGCCTCCCACTAAAGACACCGCAATTTCCTCTTTGTATTTCTTTGGCACACTGACGTCTTTTGCATTAAAAAAAGTAATGAGACGGTTAGCGTAGAACCTGAACCTCCTTTCATGGATTTTATTCTGCTCTAGTAAATCATATGTCCCTTGATAGATCTTCAAAAATGATTCATGCACATACTTTCGTTTGCCGCTGTTAAGCATTGCATCGATCTTCTTCGCCTCAAAATCGAAGTTGTTGATGAATTGGTTGTGCTCTTTTGTATCTGGCGCAAGTATCTTGGTTTTACTGCTATTTATTGATAGTCCGTATTCTCTCAGAGTCTCCACAAGCATCAACATCAGTCTGTTTGCGTCCGGACGGGTTTCTGCAATTAACCGTATATCATCAACGTAACGAAAGTAGGTTTGGCCCTTTAGTTTAGCATCCAGGTGGCGCATATAGATATTGGCAAGAAAGTAAGAAATATCCCGATTCTGGGGTAGCCCCTTCTTTCCATCAAATGAAATGACTTTAAGTATCGAGATGACAGATTCAATAAGATACATGCACCGTAAAAACTCTTCTGATGTCAACCCTGCTTGGGCAGAGGCAGCAACCAGTTCATTTCTGAGTTTTTCAATGTCTATGTTGTCAAAATAGTTTGAAAGGTCAGTCTCTATAATGAATTTATTCTGAGCAGTAACTCTCGTATAATTCTCAAACTTATTCCACTGCTCGATTGGAGGCTTAAAGAGTGTATCATCATCAAGGCTTCGTCTGTGGCTAAGAATATTGAAGGGTAAAGCTTTATCAAGCAGCTCAATGAGCTCAATTCCAAAAACATGAAATGCAATTCGATCGATTGGACTCAATTCGAGGGTATACCTGAATCCACCATTCCCTTTGGGGATGTTCAGTAAAACTGACTTCTGTGCAATATAGACGCCCCTACCCAATTCGATCTTTTGGTTTACAAGTTGTGCGATCTTCGATACATCTCTAAAAATATCTGAGTAGTTCTGGAGATCACAGTACCAATCATCATAAATATCTTTCTTCAGAAATTTGATAGCACGTCTTACTTTATCATCAGTGATCTTGTACATATTTCCTCAGTAAGCCTAATTATGACAAATTTGATTTGGTAATATCATAATGATTGCCCCGCTATGTTATTTATTCCCAGATATCAGGAAAGCCCCTGTAAATAATTAAAGGTGAAGGTATCCGGCAGAGGCTGATCTGCGGCCAGGGCTGCCAGGACCTGTCGCCCTTTTGCGGAGGCCGCGCCGCAATGGCTGAGATCGACACTGATCCGGTCGCACCCCATCCCCCGCAGCTCCCGCAGACGACCCACCAGCGAAAAATCCTGGCCACTCATGACCTCGGTAAGCCCGCTGTCGGTGATGACACGGTACTCTTCCTCCTTGTCGGAATGGAGCACATTGCCGGAACGCAACCCCTTGAGGGGGATCCGCGACAGGAGCAGGGTGACAGCACTATACACCGTCAGGGTCAGAGGAATCGGCAGCGGTCGATGACAGAGGTCGCTGATATTTTTCTGCTCATCTTCCAGGCTCAGGGTCAGCTCGGTAAGGCCCAGCTCCTGCCAGGCCAGCGCCGCCTGGCTGTTCAGGGTATAGCAGCGGAAACCGCCAAGCAGGATCACATCGGCAAGCCCGGTAAACAATGGGATATGACCCAGATTGTTAATCCTGAATCTCCGGTATCCTGAAGCATGGAGCATCTGCACAGCCCGCCGGTATTCTATCCAATCGGGGCCAAAGAGCATGGCCGGGAGCTCCCAGATCAGCCGCTCTTTCTTCTGGGCCAACTGCCGCTCGGCCCCCTTGAGGGCGGCAAGGTTCCGGGAGGTCAGCGGCAGCTCCAGGCCCGCCACCTCTTGCTGGTCATCGAGCAGTCCGATATCCTGAACCTCCCGGCCCCGGACCGTGAGTTCCACCATCGCTGTCGGTTCCATCGTGATCTTCGGCAAAAGAGCGGCCAGGGCTTGGGCGGCAGAGGCCTCCCGAAGCTTCACTTCCTCCTCAGTCCGGGGAGACAAAACCACCTTGGCCAGCCGCTCCAGACAGGCATCCGGGCTCAGGGTGAAGAGCGGCCTGCCGCCCACCTTGAGCACCGCATCCCCTACCCGGAAAAATCCCTTTTC
>DIKT01000089.1:0-379 GCA_002424635.1 Desulfobulbaceae bacterium UBA5611 | reverse complement strand
CGTTCCTTGGCTGTAAAACCGATCATGCCGCCGCGAAGCGATACCACCTCGCCCAGAGGACGCCCCAGGGTTCCATGCTGGCTTGAATCGGCAATGCCGGTGGGCACAAAACCGGTGAGAAAACCCTTGGTGGCCTGACGGCCGAAAGAGAGTTCCAGATGTTCGGCGGCCTCAAGGAGGGCGTTCTTGCGCTGTGCTGAAGGGGCATCAAGCATCAGGCGATAGGCCACCACCACCCGGGCCACATACTCGGCGCTCTTCATCCTCCCTTCAATCTTGAAGCTCATGACCCCGGCCTTGAGCAGTTGGGGCAGAAGCTCAATGGCGCTCAGATCACTGGTGGAGAAATGATAGCCCGGCTGTTTGCGGTTATGCAGAC
>DIKT01000038.1 GCA_002424635.1 Desulfobulbaceae bacterium UBA5611 | reverse complement strand
GCTGGAAAGAAGGCAACGATCCGACCAACCTGCTGGATATCGTCGACACCGGCTCGGCTTCGGGACGGCTGGGGCTCATTGCCCTGCTTGCCGCCCGCTACGCCGAACACGCCACCTGTGTTGAAGATGTTATCGCCTTTGTCTATAAAACCATGACCGACTGCCAGGAATATGTCTTTATTGACCAGTTGCGATACCTGGTAGCCGGCGGCCGGGTTACCCGGACCAAGGGCTTTTTTGCTGATCTGCTCCATATGAAACCGGTGATCAGTCCGGTGGGCAACGAGGTCCGCAAGGCAGGCGTCGTGTCCAGCCGCAAGGGTCAGCTCGCGCTGGCCCTGGAGAAGCTGCGAAAGGGGATGCCCGGCGTGGCCCCGGTGATCATGCTCCAATACTCCGATAATGAACAATGGGTAATGGAAAAGGTAGAGCCGGAGGTGCGTCAGGTAGCGCCGCAGGCCGAGATCCTGCTGGCGCCCTTGTCGCTGACCTCCGGCGTCCACATGGGGCCGGGGACTTGGGCCTTGGCTTGGGCGGGAGGGCAGACAAGATGAAGGTGGCCGTTGTTATTCCGGTCTATAATCACGAGCAACGGATTGCCGAGGTGATCCGGGAGGTTCTGAAACTGGGGTGGCCCGTCATCGTCGTTGATGACGGCTCCACCGACAGCACCCCTGACATCCTCAACCGCATCCCCGATATCACCGTGCTCCGTCACCCGGAAAACCTGGGCAAAGGGGCGGCCCTGCTCACCGGCTTCAGGGCGGCCCGCCATTCCTGTGACTGGGCCATCACCCTTGATGGTGATGGTCAGCACCAGCCAGAGGATGCAGTAAATCTTCTCCGGGCGGTACCGGAGACCCTGCGCCCCATTGTGATCGGCAATCGCCAGGGCATGCATGGTGAGAATGTGCCGTGGACCAGCCGCTTTGGCCGCCGGTTTTCCAATTTCTGGGTCTGGATGGCGGGCGGGCCGCTGGTGCATGACTCCCAGTCCGGCTTCCGGCTTTATCCTTTGCCCGAGGCCCTTGATCTTGACGTGCGGGCCCGGCGTTTCCAGTTTGAAGTGGAGATCCTGGTCAAGGCCAACAGGCAGGGCCTGCCTGTTATTGAGGCCCCGGTCCAGGTGGTCTATCAGCAGGGCGCGGAGCGGATCTCTCATTTTCAGCCGTGGCGGGATTTTTTTCGCAATGGTGCCACCTTCAGTCGCCTGATCCTGGAACGAATAATCCCAGGGAGCAACAAGCCGTGAAGGATTGGCTTTATCAGGCCGTGCTGACCCTGACCAGAAGAGGCGGCTCCTGGATTTTTGTGGTCATCTCCAGGATCATTGCCACCGGTTATTTTCTTGGTTCCTCCAAGGTTAAGGAAAGCCATCGTTTTTATGCCTTGCTCTATCCGGACAGAGGGGCCTGGTATCACCGGTGGTGCAGTTTTCAGCAGTATCAGAATTTTACCACTATTCATCTTGATCGTTTTCTCGCCGCCCATCAGCAGGACACCACCTTTATCTCGTACGGCTGGGAGAAACTGGACGCGGTAGTCCGGCAGAAAGGAGCGATCCTGCTCATGTCTCACCTGGGTAATTGGGAGATCGCCGCCCATCTGCTCAAAAAACAGCAGAGCAGCCTGAAGCTCCTTCTGTATATGGGTGTTAAAGACCAGGAATATGTCGAAGGTCTGCAGAAAGAACAGTTGCAGCAGTCGGGGGTCACGATCATAGGGGTGGCCAAAGATGGCGGCTCACCCTTTGATGCGGTCGAGGGCATCCGTTTTCTGGGTGACGGCGGCTTGGTCTCGATGACCGGCGATATTGTCTGGCGCGCCGATCAACGCACGAGACGGGTCAGGTTTCTGGGCGGCGAGGCCCTGGTCCCGGAGGCGCCTTATATTTTTGCCCTGGTGTCGGGAGCGCCGATATTTGTGTTCTTCCCTTTTCGCACCGGCAAAAACAGCTATGAGTTTATGCTCTCCGATCCCATCTACCTGACTCACGGCGACCGAGCGGAAAGAGAGACGATTATTCAGGCCGCAGCCCAGCAATATGCCGATCTGTTAGAACAACAACTGCGGGCCCATCCCAGTGAATGGTATCATTTCGATCGTTTTATCGAGTGAGATTTCCGGCAGTCACCAGTCATAATTCATTTTCATTTTGCCCAGAAACTGTGTACTGTCATCAGTTATATTGCTAAGTAGTGACATTATCTCCCAATCTTTTCCCCCGGCCCGGCCCAATGACAAGAGACGAACTGCAACAAAAAATAATAACGATTCTGGAAGATGATTTTGAGTTTGCCAAGCCGGGGCTGTCCGACAATCTGCGTGATGATCATGGCTTTGACAGCATTGATGCTATCGAATTACTGGCCAAGATAGAAACCATGCTCGGTTTTCAGTTGACCAGAGCCGAAAAAGAACAGGCGATGTCTATCAGGACGATCAACGATATTCTCAATTATATCGAAGCTATCCAAACTACCCATCTCAGCTGAGCCACTGAGCTACAGGCCACATGAAAAGACGAGTCGTTATCACCGCCTGTTCCGCCATTACCC
>DIKT01000080.1 GCA_002424635.1 Desulfobulbaceae bacterium UBA5611 | reverse complement strand
AATAATCTCCTCCTCGAAGCTTTAAAAACTGGGATCCTCAAGGCGGCAATGCCACCGGAGCTGCTGGCCAAAACCGTGGTTGCCACAGTGGAGGGAGCAATAATGATATCACGGGTCAGTAAGCGCAAACAAGATCTGCTCGATTTTTTGACAGTTATAAAAATTCTTTTAGGTAAAGAACTTAAGGTTGTACTTAATAGCAATACGAAGGGATAAACATGAAAGTTCTTGGCATATCAGGAAGTCCTCGCAGAGGCAAAACCACTGAACAGTTGGTCAAAGAGGTACTTAGCGCTACCAATGGTGATACCGAATTCATCTCTCTGGCTGGGAAGAAAATTGCGCCATGCAGCGCCTGCCTGGCTTGTGTTGCAGATAATGTCTGTAAAATAAATGACGATATGGCCTGGCTACGCGATAAAATCCTGACAGCAGATGCCTATGTTTTTGGTGCTCCCAATTATTTTTCAACCTTGAACAGCTTGACTCACTGCTTTTTGGAAAGATTCTGCCAATTTCGACACCGATCAGGATCAGCCTTGGCCGGCAAATTGGCAGCGATTGTCAGCATCGGCGGCCTTAGTCCTGAAATGCCGGGAAAAGCAATAGAAGCTATGCTCCCTTATTATCAGATTAAGCATGTCGGTACAGTGACAGCTCAAGGCGCGGCGTCATGCTTTACTTGTGGCCATGGAGAGAACTGCTCTGCCGGAGCGGTATCAATTCTGTTGAGACCTGGACAAAAAATCACTGCCGAAAACACCCCTGATCTCTCTCAACAACCTGGAAAGATTCAAGAAGCTAACTTGCTGGGTAAAAAAATAAACGCCTATTTTACCGGTAAAATCGTCTGACAGCAAAAAAGTCTTGCCTCAGACTCTCTATATTATCGAAAAATTCAAAGGAGATTGACCATGAAATTGAAAAATATTTACCTTCCATTACTACTTGCTCTTCTCTTGTTGGCACCAGGCTGTAGTCTTAAAAACCCGCAAGCAGTACGCTTCCAAGATCTTGCTGACGGCATTTGCCAGGATAAAGTATCCGGCCAAATGTGGCAAATCGAGAAAAGTGAAACATTTAAAACATATGAAGAAGCCCAACTTTATGTCAAGAAACTGAATCTTGGCGGATACAATGATTGGCGTCTGCCTACTGTCCAGGAATTATACGAACTGAACAATCTGTTTGATCTGCACTTGAATGGCACTTGTGTTTTTGACCGTAAAGGCAATTACTGGTCCCAAGGAGAAGAAGGGGAAGGAATGGCCGGTTCCTGGGAAATGTCTGAACAATGTGATCCGGCACGACGATATTTTACCAAAAATGCGGGTAATGTCCGCGCAGTTCGACCGTAAAGGTCATTGTTATTCAAGAGCAATAATCTGATCAGTGATTTCCGTGAAAGCGACATCATGGCTGATGAGAAAAAGCTGATCGTACCAGTGCTCGGTTATTTCTTCCCGACCATTATCAATAGCCCGGAAGGCCTGGGCCAGATTAGCGCGGCGTGCCGCATCTAAATTGGATGTCGGTTCATCAAAAAAAGCAATCCGTGCGCCGATCGTCTGCAACAGGGCCAGACGCAGGGCGACCACGGCGCTCATAGTCTGGCCGCCGGAGAGCTGGTCATCACTGCGGACCCTGAGCTCTCCATGCTCCATATCCCGCAGCTCGATCTGGTATTTATCATTCCAGGACAACTCTTCATCAGTTTCGGCTATGGTGCGGTAGATCAGATCGGCCCGCAGGCTTATTTCTTCACGAAAACGCTCCGAGAGCCGGGATGAGACATTATTGAAGACCTGGTTCCGTAAAAACTTGACCAGCTCTTCTTTATCGGCAAGACCTTTCCGCTGGACCACAAGATCTTTAATCTCTTCCCTGATTTGCTGCATGTTCTGTAGCTCAACACCGAGACGCAGTTGATCTTTACTGAGATCAGCAATTTTTTGTCTACAGGTGGCCAAATCGGCCACCAGCTGTTCTTTGAGCACACGGACCTCTATATGACGTTTAGGATCGTAATCCTGGGCCAAGGTGGCAAGCTCTTGGGCTTGGGCTGCCAAACCATCTCGCAACTCTGCTAGAAGCACTTGCATCCGGGCCAGAGAATTGGCGCGGGCAGGAACATCAAGGGCCTCTTTTTCATGGGCCATGAAGGCATCCCTGGCAGGCTGATGTGCGGTACGTAATTTTTCAATCGTAGCTATGTCACCATCGAGATTGATGTATCTCTTCAGATCTTCTTTCCGAATCCGGCACTGCTGCTCCGCCTGTTCCTGTAGTTTTTTAGCCTCATCAAGGTTTTTCTTTCGCTTCGTATGCTCATCACGCCGCCTGGTCAGGGCGCTGAGCCGTTTGACCAACTCCTGAGCCCGCACAGTAAGACTGTCTACCTCCTGCCTGGCTTTCTCAGCTGCCGCAATTTTCAGGTCCGTTCCTGCCAGGCGCTGCGCCAACACCAGACCTTCCTTGTTCAGTTGGTCTATCCTGACACTGAAGACGTCAGATGAAGCCTGGTCGGCAATGTTGCGGCACTCTTCCTTAAAAAAAGGGCAGACCCCTTCCGCCAGCTTATCCTTGCCATCCTGCAGGCCGGCCAGCTGTCCTTTCAGAAGTCCTTGAGCAAGGCGCAAAGCTTCCGCCTCTTTCTTCAGTTCCGGCAGAAGGACCGCTGTCGCGATGACATCGGCACCGGCGACCAGTCCCTGCTGCTCTGTAATGAGCAGGAGTTCTTCTGCCGTCAGCTCCTTATCAATTTTCTCAACTTCTTGCTTTTCGTATGTGTAAGCCTGGGACAGGCGGGCACTTTCTTGGTCAAGAGCAGTTATTGCCTGTTCTACCGCTCGTCTCTCTTTTTCCAGGATACGTAAAGACTGCAGACGCATCTCAGCTGCCGCAAATGCTTCCTTGCCCGGCCAGCTCTTTTTAATGATTTCTACGGCCTGCTCGGCTTCTGTCAACCTTTGCCGGCTGTCGATTATCTTGCTTTCGCCATCACGAATCCGATTCTCCAGGATTTGGATATTGGCCTTGATGGCCTGCGTTTTCTTTTCCTGGCCATCCAAATTTACCAGTTTCGCCTCGGTTACCCCTAATACCTTGTCCTTATCTGCCAAAAAACTGTGTTGGCTTGCCAGCTCTGCTAGCAGAGCCGTCAGCTCTTTGCTCTTGTCCGGCAGGGCAATAATCTGCTCCTCTTTACCCTTGATTGCCGCATTCATAATGTCAATTTTGGCGGTAACGGCCTTAAGCAGGGTACTGGTCCCTTTGTAGGTCTTGCGCCAGGCATCAATGCCGAGGATCTCGTCAAAGGCCTCCTGCCGTTTGGCCGGCTGCTTAAGGACAAAAGGCCCCAAAAAATCATGCTGAAAAGGGCCGATGACCAGTTTGAATTGATCAGCCAGGGGCCGGCCGTTATCAAGACCAAGCAGCTCTTTGAGCCGGGACTCCGTTTCTCCCATGCCGGCATGATCCTCAACTTCAAACCTGCCGCTGATTTCCCGGGCCAGCAGCCATTTAGAACCGGCCCCGACACTGCGAAAAACCCGATAGGTGTCGCCATCTCCCGGAGCGAAGGTGACTTCTACTTCACCTTTTTTCGCGCCGATGCTGATAAAACGTTCGATATTACCAACGAAGTCGCGGGCATCAACACCGAACAGGGCATAGCCAATGGCTTCAAAGATTGTGCTTTTGCCGACCCCGTTAATCCCGGAAAGGACATTGATGCCGCTGACAAAATGTAACTCCTGGTCCCGGTGGGACTTGATATTCTTCAGTGAGATAGAAATAATCTGCATAGCTTAGCCCTGCTGCCCGAACAGGCCGAGCAACTCGTCGTCTTCGACCACTCCCTTGATAACCAGATCGCGGATAGCCAAAGATAACCGGGCCAACTCCTCTTCGCGGCCCTGATAGAGGCTGTGGCTGCCGATCAACTCCTGCAGGACATCATGTTCGATGTCGGCCAACGATTTTTTAACAACCTCGCTGCCTCCGGATCGCGTCAGTTGTGAAAGATGATTTTTTATTTCTATATGCACTGGCGCAATCAGCTGGTTAATAACCAGCCGCAACCGTTCACGGCCCAGTTCAAAGGGATGAAATCCGACCCGGCCGCTTAGTTTTACTTCCAGTAAAGGCGGCCGCTTATCGACGAGATCGGCCAGTCTGGCCGTAATTTGTTTCTCACATAGATCCAAGGCACTGTCTGCATCGGCGGCACCGTCGAGATTGATAACCTCAACCAGCATGGGCCGCGGATTGGTGGGTCTGAATTGCGGAGTAAACCTGCCCTCCTCAACGCCTACCAGATAATAGCCTTTATCATATTTTTCTTCACCGAAGTTGACCCGTTCCGGAGCACCGGGATTATAAGCATAGGGCCTGCCTGTCGGTGTCTCGATCATATATGGTTTATGGCCATGGCCAAGGGCGACATAGCCGAACTTGTCAGCCAGCGGATGAGCCTCTTCGATTTTCATATTACCAATCTCAACCGGCGAATACTTCCAGATACCAACATGGAAAATAAGCAGATTGTGGTCAGTGGTCACCGCCTCACATATACGTTCAACATGACTGCCGGCCTGGGCGCCGATATAGCCAAGACCGTATATATGCAGGCCGCCGATCTTGATATGGCCGCCCTCCCCGCTCTCAGCATTAAAAGGTTCAAAACGATAGCCACCATCTTCATTACGAGAAGGTCGGAGCAGACGGATATAGCCCATTTCGGACAGGGCCTCCATCCATGAGATATTGTTGCGGCGGTGAATCCAGTCATGATTGCCTTCAATGGCAATGCAGGGTATTGCGGCATCCTTCAGGGGCTGCAGGATCTCAATAGTTTTAGCAAAGGTCTTGGGCAGGATCTGGCCGGTATGAAAAAGATCCCCGCCGATCAGGACAAAATCAACTGCTTCCTGGACTGCATCTCCGACAATGCCCTTCAGACATTGAAAAAAATCCTGGTACCGCTCTTCTGCTCCGGCAGAATTACGATAGGTTTTGCCCAGATGAATATCGGCGGTATGAATAAATTGCATGGACAGTAAATTATTGTGGAAAGAAATGAAGCATTAATAACTGTAGACAGAAAAGTATTACACTATATCATGGTTCGGTCGCTCAAGTTCACAATACACTACGAGCCGCCATATGGAAATAACCAGGATCAGCGCTATTATTCATCCACCCCGCTGTCTCTGAGCCGGAAATAATTATAAAAAAAATCAAAATAATAAAAAAATTCATATTTAGATAAATGAATTGTAGATTTCTTTATCTATTTTAATTAAAGCCTGCTTAAATAATGAAATGATCATCGTTTTTTTAAAAAAAAATTATATTGATAAATAAATAAATAAATGGAAAGCAGAAGAAAAAACCGCAGAAGTTCCCATCAGCAAGATGTTGACCTGTTTCTTTATGACAAGAGCAACAAAGCGCAACTGACAGCGGGAGTGCCTGCCTTGCTAGTAAATCTGTCCAAGCAGGGGGCCGGCTTAAAATGTTCTCAAGTGCTGATTGATGGCAACCATCTTTTTTATGCAGCACTTGATTCAGATACTATATTTTTAAATATAGTTTTCAGGCCGAAGGAAGATACTGATGAAGAAATAATGACTCTCCTGGCTCGTCCTGTCTGGCTTAATCGAGATATGGAAGATAGCAACATGCCTTTCAGCATGGGAGTTCAATTTGTAAATTAAATAGTCACAGCTGCCTCTATAAAAAACTCTCCTTGCAAACATCCCCTTTGGACAATCACCACCAAATAATACCATCCTATCTCCATTTTTCGAAAAGCTAGAAACCATTCACTTCAAATTTTAGCCTTAAACAAGAAGACTATAATTATGGCATGGATAAAATTGGTCACTCCTTTTTATCCATGCTATAATTTTTTAAGGGGAAATTTTATGAAGAAACCTTTGCTGCCAGCCCTACTGCTCATTATGCTAGGAATTGGTGCTGTATGGGCTGTTTTGTTTTATCGGGCAAACCTTCGAGGAATTGCACCGGCTGTTTTCAAGGCCTCTTCGGATGCTGCCGCCCTGGTCCGTCAAGAGAATTCACCATTATCATATCCGGCAGAATTTAAATTGACTGTTTTTATGGATGGTCTACCAGGCTGCCGGGTCATTACTTTTGATGCGCAGGATACCATGCTGGTCAGTATACCTTCCCAGGGTAAGGTCGTTGCTCTTCCTGACAGCGACAGCGACGGCCGAGCCGATAAAATTATCGAGGTCATCAGCGGCCTGAATCGTCCACATGGTCTGGCTTTTGCCGGCAATGCCGGACGCCGGCTTTATATTGCAGAACAAGACAAGGTCAGTGCCTATGATTACAACCCTGCACAGCGGCAGGCAACTAATGCTGCAAAAATCGCTGATCTCCCGGGTAGTGGCGGCCATTCCAGCCGGACTCTTCTGTTTATGCCGCCGCCCGATGAAGACAACCTCCTCATTTCAGTAGGTTCTTCATGCAATGCCTGCCTGGAAAAAGACTGGCGACGAGCAAAAATTCTGGTCGTCAATAAAAACGGCGGCCCCCTCCAAACATTTGCCTCCGGATTGCGTAACGCTGTTTTTATGCGGGCCCATCCCACAACAACGGACATATGGGCTACTGAAATGGGCCGTGATTATCTTGGCGACGATCTGCCACCGGATGAGATTAATATAATAAAACGCAGCAATGATTATGGCTGGCCTTATTGTTATGGCAAAAATGTCCTTGACAAGGAGTATGCCGCAGCAGATAATTTTTCTAGAAACTGTGCAGATAAAATACCTTCTTTTATTGATATTCAGGCCCATTCAGCCCCGCTTGGTCTTGATTTTTTCCCTGCGTCAGGCTGGCCGGCACACTACCGGAATACGATGCTGGTGGCCTATCATGGTTCCTGGAATCGAACCATACCCACCGGTTATAAAATTGTCCTCTTTCGTTTTAATGACCAGGGAGAATTAGTCAATCAGCATGATTTCATGAGCGGCTGGCTGACAGATGATAAGAAAAGCGCCATCGGCCGGCCGGTAGACATCAGCATAAAGCCTCGGGGACTCATCTATATCTCTGATGATAAAGCAGGGGTTATCTATCGGCTGAGCTTGGCTGCAGGTAACAATCAGGACTAAGGAAACCACAAACCTGATTCATGAAAATTTTCTGAATAAACATAACTCAGGAGGAGAAACAATGAAAGTAATAGTTGATCAGGAAGTATGCATCGGTTCCGGAAATTGTGCCGCTATCGCTCCGGATATTTTTGAGCTCAAAGATGGCAAATCCCAGGTAAAAGTCGGACAGGTGCCGCCGAACCGGGAAGATAAAGTACAAAAAGCCATGGACGAATGTCCTTCCGGAGCTATTTCAATCAGTTGATTTTAAGAGAAGAAGCGGGCTAGCTCAGGTTTTATCTTGGTTTATTTGCCTTTTTGATGACAAAGGAGCCTGTTGCGGATGCGTGCCGACAATAAACAAAGTCTAACCGGCCAGACGGCTGTCGTGACCGGGGCCAGTTCCGGTATCGGCTCCGCCATTGCCAGGGAGCTCGGCAGTGCCGGGGCCAACGTGACAGTTAACTATTTCGGCAACAGAGATGACGCAAATAAAGTCGTCGCTCAGATCACCAGGGCTGGCGGCCAAGCCATTGCCATTAAGGCTGATGTCAGCAACAAAGAGGATGTTGCCGACATGTTCCAGTTGACTATCAAGACTTTTGGGACTATTGACATCCTGATCAACAATGCCGGAGTGCAACAGGATGCCGCCTTTCTCGATATGACTCTTGAGCAATGGCACCGGGTAATGGACATCAACCTGACTGCTGCTTTTTTATGCGCCCAGGAAGCGGTCCGCGAGTTTATCCGACGCGGCATGATCCCGGAGCGTTCCCGGGCCTTAGGTAAAATTATCTTTATAAGTTCCGTCCATGAAATCATCCCCTGGGCCGGACATGTCAATTATGCAGCCTCCAAAGGCGGGCTTATGTTGTTCATGAAGAGCATTGCCCAGGAATTGGGACCGCAAAAAATACGGATCAACAGTATTGCCCCGGGAGCCATTAACACCCCAATCAATCGCTCCGTCCGGCAAAGCCCTGACGCCGAAAGAGAACTGCTAAACCTGATTCCTTATAAACGGATTGGCGAACCGGCGGAGATAGCCCGGGCGGCACTGTGGCTTGCCTCCGATGAGTCTGATTATATACATGGCACCAGCCTGCTGGTTGATGGCGGCATGGCCCTCTATCCTGCTTTTGCGGCAGGTGGCTGAATTAGTCTTTCCTGACCACAAAAATTATGAAAAAACATCTACTGATTGCCGTTGATGGCTCCATCTATTCCAGCCAGTCTCTGGAATATGTAGCCTTTCTTTTTGCCGAAGACTATGACATCAACTTTCATCTCCTGACTTGTATAAGTGCAAATCAGAGCGTTATTGCTCCTGCTGTAGACAGCAAAAATTCCTTACTCCCGGAAGCGTCCGGCATTGAGAGGAAAAGACTGACAGCTGAACAATTGCTTGAGAATGCCACTGCTAAACTGGTCAGTCTGCAGATTCCGCCTCAACGCATAAATTCATCAGTAGCTATAACCAATCATGATATTGGAAACACTATTCAACGTCAGGCCGAACAACTGCTGATGGATAGTATCCTGATTGGTCGCCGGGGCTTAAATGCTGTCAGTAAAATGCTTCTGGGATCGGTGTCGGCAACCATGCTCAACAACTGCCACCAGATACCGTTGTGGATCCTTGATGGCGAAGTGACAAACAAAAATTTCCTGGCGCCGGTGGATGGCTCTCTTCCCTCCTTAATGGCCATTGACCACTTGGCCCATATCATGGCAGGACGAAAGGATATCACCATTTTTCTTTTCCACTGTCGTCGTTTTCTGGGGAAAACAATTGCTGCCCACCCTGAGTCCTTCTATCATCTCTGGGACCAAGAATGGTGCGATACCTATTTAACGGAAGACGACCATCTCTTTCGCGGCCCAACCCAGCTGCTGATCGAGGCCGGCATCCCGGAGAATAATATTATCATTCTACCAGAGACGGCCGATATAGGAGCGGCCTCTGGTATTCTCCGTCAGGCGGATAAATATCAGTGTGGAACAATCGTCATTGGCAGACGGGGCGACGGGACGGCCAAGGGCATCCTGGGCGGCGTCTCCGAGCGCACCATCAACAAAGGCCAGGACATCACTCTCTGGGTCGTCGGCTGACAGCTATAAACAAGAGCTATTTCTTAGTTTTTGCTTCCTGCTTCTCCGGCACAATCATCACCATGGCCACTTTGGCCGGATCCAGGTATTCACGAGCTAAGGTGGCCAACTGTTCGCTGGTCACCGCTTCGAAACCTGAGAGAATGGTGGCCGGCCACTCAAGTTGCTGCGGGTAACGTGAGGATAGAGAAAAAACCGAATTCAGCCAGTAGCCATTGGTCCGTACCATATCCTTCAGAGCAGTAAGCATGGGGGCCTTGGCCCGCTCCAGTTCCTCGGCCGTCACTCCTGATTTCCATAGATCGCCGGCCACCTGCATCACTTCACGGCTCAGGAGATCAATCTGAGCTGGATCAACAATCAACTGCGCCCGCAAGACACCATAGCCGGGATAAATCCTGCTGGGATGATTAAAAACCTGCGGAGAATAAGTCGCTCCCAATTTCTCGCGGATAACTTTGCGTAACCTGTCTGAAAAAATATTGGTTAACAGATAAAGACGCCTGGTTCTTTCAATATTCCAAAAATCGGCTGTGGGCCAGGCCACCACCAGCATGGCCTTATCAATTGATGAGTCTACTGTCAACTGCAGGGTTTTACCGGCCGGAAAATGCAGCTGCTCCGCGATCAGCTTACTCTGTTCCCTTTTGGCCAGCGGTGCCAGATAGGTCCTGGCCAGCTCCCGCACTGGTTGCAGATCAAAGTCTCCAACCAGTGAGATCTCCAGCTCCCCTGACAGACTGGCAGGTTTGACCCAGGAGTGAACATGATCAACTGTCAGGGCGGCAAATTCTTGCCAAGGCGGCAGACCAAAGGAGCTATGACCACCGGCCAGAAAGGATTCTCCTGATAATTGCATGACCCCGTTCACATCACGGGCCATCTGGCCATACATCTGTTCAAAGCCCTGCATCGCCATTTTATAAACGTCCTCACGCACAACCGGATCGGCCAGGCGCGCTTGCAACATCTGAAAAAGAAGCTCCAGATCTTTATTGACCGCCGAGCCCTTCCAGGAAAAACTGGCCTCATTGATCTTAAAATCAAGCTTAACCGTACTGCCGGCCAGCACCCGCTCAAGCTCTGATCTTGTGAGCTTGCTTGTTCCGGAATCGTTGATGACCTGTTCCGCAAGCACAGCGAGACCAGGACGAGGCTCCCCCTGCTTACCATGACCGAAATCAGCCGAAAGCTGGACTTCATTATCCTGAAATTTTGTCTGCTTCAGATTTACAACCACGCCATTAGCAAAAACAAGGCGCTCTCCATCGACCGCGGAGAGAAGCTGCTGCCGGGCTGGACTCTTATCGGCAGTAAACCTGTGGTATGGAAAAACCAGATCAGCCCCTGATTGCGGCGGGCTCACCTTTTTGGTCGTGGCCAACTCATAGACCTTTTTGATCTGGAGCTCAGGATCTTTTTCGGCAATAATGGCATTGCCGACCACCTGAATCAACCGTGTGTCATTACTCCAAATCTTTTGCAGGCTATTATGGATTTCTGTTGCTGCCATTTTTTCAATTACAGGAGACAACACTTTCTTCTCTTGTTGCGGTGACATTATAACCTTATTGCGGTTAAGTCTTTGTATCACATACGAAGCCAACTCTTGACTATCACGGGTTACCGACGTGAGCGCGGCCGACTCAAGTTCTGTCAACATCTCCTTTTGCACCCGTTGCACTTCCTGGTCGGTAAAGCCATAGACCAAGGCCTGGCGCAGAACTTGTTCGATCAATTCCAGAGCTGACTGCCACTTTTCCGGATTGGTTTTGACACTGATGGCACCATAGCCAATACGACCGAGAAAGATGCCGCTTTGCGATTGACCTTCAATAAAAGAAGCATTTGTCTGCTCCCGAAGTTGTTCCAGGCGATGCTGAATAATACGACTTGCTGCCGACTCATGTATATTACGGGTCTGCAGGGCCAGAGAATCATTAGCCTCCAGTTCATTCCATACTGTTTCAATGGTTATTTCGGTGGAGCCCATTTCCGGTTCCTGATGATAAAAAAACTCGGTTGGTGCATGGCTTACTTGGCCAAAATCGGGACAAACAGGCGCTGCTCCTTCACCTCGCAACCCTTGAAAACGCTCCTGAATCAGGGACTCCGCCAGGGCCGTATCAAAATCACCTACCACCACCAGGATCATCTTTTCCGGTCTATACCACGCATCATAAAAGGTCTTCATGATCCCACGATCGGCTTTGTGCAGGGTTTCAAAAATACCAATGGGCATACGTTCAGGAATTATGGTCCCGCGTAAAGTAAAAGCCAGCCCAGCCTCATGGCTACGATAACCTACCGAATCACGAGCCCGTTTTTCCGACAGAATAACACCACGCTCCCGCTCAATCTCCTGCTCTGTCAACATAGCACCACGCGCATAATCAGCCATGACCAGCAGTCCCTTCTCCATTTCTTCACGTTTGGCGCTGGGCAACAAGATTTTATAGACAGTCTCATCAAAACTGGTATGGGCATTGGTATCGCCACCAAAGCTCATGCCAATGGACTGAAAATAATCAACCAAGGAGCCCGGCGGAAAATGGGTTGAGCCATTAAAAACCATATGTTCAAGAAAATGAGCTATGCCCCGCTGCTTTTCCGTCTCATGCAATGATCCCGCCTGGACATTCAAATGAATACCGACCCGCCCCTTCGGCTCCTGATTTTTCAACAGAACATAGCGAAAACCATTGTCCAGCCGACCAAAGATCACAGCAGGATCTGGGCTAAGATCACTCTTCTCATGAGCCCAGGCTGCGTTCAGGCAGCGTTGTTCCTGGTTGTCATTGATTGCTGACTCGCCAGATACGGCCGCTTGACTAGAAAAGAGCAGGACAAGAGCTAAAAAGAAGTACATATTGAGCCATTTCATTATTACACCTTGCAGGACAGATTCATGGAAGTTAGAATTTTAATAAAATTGTAAAATGACAGTTATTCTATATCCTGGTTGATTATTTACAAGAACAGAAATCGTTCAGCAGGATTCGAGCCATAGAGGTAGCAGTCCGGTCAAAAATTATAATCATAATCCCAGATCACGATAAGATTAAAAGGAGACTGTTCATGCCGTTAAGAGGAAAAACCGCTTTGATTCCCGGCGCGTCAAGGGCAATTGGTCGGGCCATTGCCAGAAAACTGGCGGAGAGAGGGGTCAATCTGATCCTGCCCATCTTTGATTGGCCCGATTCCATCCAGGAAATGAAGGAGGAGTTCAAGCAGTCAGAGGTTGAGATCCTGATCCTGCCAGTTGATTTAAGAGAGCAGCAGCAGGTGCAGGAGATGGTGACAACTATCAGGAACCATTTTGGGACCCTTCATTTTCTGGTCAACAATATAGAACGGGGCGGTATGCCTATTGTCCATGGCTCTTATGACCTAACTCCCAATCATGAGCAATGGGACCTGGAAGTTAATACCACACTCAAGGCCAAGTGGCTTTTATTCCATCATTGTCTGCCGCTAATGAGACAATCAGGCGCTGGTGCTGTCGTCAATATCTCCTCAATCTCTGCTCTGATGGGAAGAGGGGGGCCGGCTGCTCTTCTTTTCAATGATGCCTACAGCGCAGCCAACAGGGCTATTTCTTCTTTTACTGAAACCTGGGCCAGAGAGGCAGCCCCGACCATTAGGGTAAACGAACTGATGCTCGGCCTGATCCAGCATCGGCACGGCGAGGAGACTAAAGGTTGGGCAATTATGAAAGAGGAGCAAAAACAGCAACTGCTGGCTCATACCCTGCTGCAACGTACCGGCACCCCGGAAGAAGTGGCTGACGCTATTTTCTATCTATTAGCTGAGGCTACTTTTTTAACCGGCAGTATCGTGCGTATGGATGGAGGATATTTTTTAGGCGGGGACCAGACACCGGATATGCCGACGGGAATTCTGGTTTAGAAAGTCCCGCATAAAATTTGCGCATAACGCCGAGTGAGGCGAAAAGACCATTTTTCATGGCACCATCTAGTGACATGACCCTTGGGGCAGGATTTCAATAGAGACAACCCTGTTCTGCTCACCTTCTATAATATAACTCACCCTGACAGGATTAGACCTGACTAGATCATTGCTTGTCCCACCCTTTATCGGTGTCTGTTCCGTAAACTTCAGGGTAAGATGATCACCCTTTGAGGAAGCTACAATCAAAATACCCTCTTCAGGCATGATTTTCTGCACCTTCCCTTTTACGGTACTGACATTATCCTGGATATTTGCCGAGGCAGCTGTTCCGTCTTGAATAGAAGGAGCACAGCCGGAAACCAGAAAGATAAGGAGAGGACAGGACAGAAATAAAACTTTAAGCCGCTGGTTATGCATAGCAAACATGGCACTCTCCTAGAGATAAAAGTTTATTTACCGGCCAGCACAGTCAATGGCTCGGCGCTGATTTTCTCTACAGGTCCAACACCCACTCTGGGATATGATGAAGGATATAATTCTGTACTGCGGCCTGCTGCTCCTGCTTACCTCCGGGTCCGACCTCCTGCAAGACCTCCTCAAAGTCAAACCAGCAGAGCTCACGCTCATCATGATTATAGACCGTTAGAATACGTCGATCCTGATCATGGACATTCTCTTCTTCCTGAATAGCCGCGACCAACTTGGCCGCTTCCTGAAAAGAAAGAAATTTAATTTCATTCTCAGACATTACAGACCTCGAAACGGAAAAAGGCGAGATGGACTATGCCACTCGCCTTTTCTAATTATATTGATTAAACTCAAACAGCAGGCTTAACCACAGACCCAGACCGTATACAGCGCGTACAGACCCTTGCTCTCACCGCATTGCCGCTCGAGGCAACCATATGAACTTTTTTCAAATTTGGCAGCCAGCGCCGACGGGTTTTATTATTGGCATGGGAAACATTATTCCCGGTAACAGGCCCTTTTCCACAAATCTCACAAATCTTTGCCATCACTCTCTCCTTGCCTTTACGTATCTGCCTTTTATTACTTAAATAGAAAAATAACAACTAAGCATATTAGATTATGTATAACATGTCCCAAATTACCAGGAAATTTATACTCATTGTCTGATTAAATAGCAAGATTTTTTCCTTTAAAAAATAGACGAAAGGAAAACAAAAACATCAGATACAAAAACAACTATTAGCTATTTAATGAGAAAAAATAATACTTGCACAAAGTCTATGCTATTTGCTCAGATAAAATTAATGAATTAAAAAGAACTTTTCAGTATCATAATTTATTCAATTCATGTTATTTATATTTGCATTCAGAAATAAGAGAAAATTTTTATCCTTAACCGCCAGAAATGGTAGACAAATAACACTTCTCTCACAGGACTATATGAAGAATAATAATCCAATCTGGGACTTTTTCGCATCAGTCAAACTCGCCCTTTTTACTCTGTTCATCCTCTCTATAACCTCAATCATCGGGACGGTTATTCCTCAGAAAGAGTCAGCTCAGTGGTACATTGATAAATTTGGAGAATCGACCGCCAACCTCTTTCAAATCCTCTCGTTTACTCCTGACATGTACAGCTCGGCATGGTTTCTCTTTCTTCTGGGACTGCTCTGCTTAAATCTCATCGTCTGCAGCCTGGAAAGATTCCCTGGAGTCTGGCGCCAGATAAAAGCCGATAATCTTAATACCCCTGTTACTCGCCTTGAAAAAATGACGCCGCAACACCAGTGGCAGTCACCAAGCGGGCCGGAGTCTGTTGCCAGTTCCCTCAAACAAGCCCTCAATACCAATGGCTGGCAGGCTGAAGAACGTAAAGTTGATGATGGCATACTGCTCTTCGCCCAGCAAGGGGCCATGACCCGTACCGGAGTCTACATTGTTCACACATCTATTCTGGTAATATTTGCCGGGGCACTGATTGGCTCGTTCCTTGGTTTCAAAGGCAGTGTCATGCTTCCTGAGACCAGATCAACCGACAAGATTTATGCCTTTGACACTCAAACCCCTATTGACCTTGGCTTTGAAGTTCGGTGTGATCTTTTTAATATGGAATTTTATGCTAACGGCATGCCCAAGTCCTACCGCTCACAACTTGCTATTCTCGAAAATGGTAAAGTAGTAAAAGAAAAAGCCATTGTGGTCAACGACCCGCTCACTTATAAGGGGATCACTTTTTATCAATCAAGTTATCAAGCTTACCAGGAGTTTCTCATTACCATTGTTAATAAAAAAACCGGAGTGAGCGAATCCGCCATTATTCCTTATCAACAACAACAAAATATGCCGGAAAGTGGTATCCGGTTAGGTATTATCAATGCGGAAGGACAAGGCCAGTCTGTGACCAGAATGAAGATCTGGTTTAACGATGATAATGGTGAGCCCTCCGTCTTCTGGCTTGATAATGGCGAGCAAGCCACCGTGGAACGGTCAACCAGCAATTATACCATCTCAGCCAAACAGATGTATGCCACCGGCTTGCAGGTGGCCAAAGACCCAGGGGTATGGGTAGTATATACCGGGTGTTTTTTAATGATTATCGGTCTGATCGTGGCTTTTTTTATGTCTCATCGGCGCATATGGCTTTATATTCGTGAGGACACAGACAACAAAAGCTCTATCCTGATGACGGGTAATGCCAATAAAAATAAAGCTGATTTTGAGAAAAAAATGCAGCTTCTGGCACAACAAATAAATACTATTTAATTATTATTATAATTAAAACTTAAGTTTAGCTGAAAAAACTTACAACTTCACCGCAACGAGGTTACTTTATGGATAGTTCACAGCTTATCGGCATCACTACCTTTACCTATCTTTTTTCTACCATTCTTTATGCCATTATCTTTATCTTTAAGACAAAGCGCCTGGAGACTGTTGCCACCATCTTTACGATCATCGCTTTTCTGATTCAAACTGCCGGCATCGGGCTTAGATGGCTGGAATCCTATCAAATGGGAATAGGTCGCGCGCCATTGACTAATATGTATGAATCAGTGGTCTTTTTTGCCTGGACTATTATTCTGATATATTTAGTTATTGAATGGAAATTCAAGACCAGAATCATTGGGGTCTTTGCCGTTCCTTTTGCCTTTCTGGCCATGGCTTATGGCTCTTTTGCATCAGGTATCAGCAAGGAAATTTCCCCTCTGATTCCTGCTCTGCAGTCTAACTGGCTGATCGCCCATGTTGTCACCTGTTTTATCGGCTATGCAGCCTTTGCCATTGCCGCCGGACTGGGGATCATGTACCTGATCAAAAATACCAGCGAAACTCGCCAGTCAACCAACGATAGTACCCTGCTGGGTTCCTTGCCACCCTTAAAAGTTATTGATGATATCACCCATAAGACTATGGTTTTCGGTTTTCTCTGGCTGTCCATAGGGATTATAACTGGTGCCATCTGGGCCAATTCTGCCTGGGGCACCTACTGGAGTTGGGACCCTAAAGAAACCTGGTCATTAATTACCTGGTTCGTCTATGCCATTACCCTGCATGCCCGCTACACCAGAGGCTGGGGTGGCACACGCATAGCCTGGCTGGCAATTTTGGGTTTTATTTCCGTAATATTTACTTATTATGGCGTAAATTTCCTTCTTTCCGGGCTTCATAGTTACGGAGCAAACTAAGGTAAATTCATACAAACAATTACTCCGACCAAACAGGACAAACTGCTGTTATTTCTAGAAAGTATAGAGATAAATCACTGGCTGATTTCTTGACAATGAATCAGGAAGAAGGTATTCTTAAATAGTTTCATGAAATATACGTGAGTGAATAATCACTCATTTACGCTGTTCAAAACTAAAATAGGGGGGAATATTATGAAAAAAACCGTAATGTACGCCGCAGCTTTTGCTTTAACACTTGGCCTGGGCCTTACCGGTAATTTAATGGCTGAGGATAAAGGACCTGCCGATTTGATTCTGCAGGCCACTGTTGATGCTGCTGCCAAACCAAAACCAGCTACTTTTCCACATGCCAAACATCAGGAAAAAATGGCTTGTGGCGAGTGTCATCACTCCAAAGGTGCTGATGGCAAACAGGCTGCCTATGTAGAGGGCCAGAAGATTGAAAAATGTGAATCATGCCATAACAAAGCGGCCGGCATGGACAAAAAGATTGCAACCTTCAAGGATGCGGCCCATACAAACTGTATCGGATGTCATAAAGAGAAGAAGGCTGGTCCTACCAAATGTACTGAGTGCCACAAATAAAAAATTAATTAAGTTTTAGCTTATGCCAAAAAGGCCGTCTTTGAAAAAAGACGGCCTTTTTTTTACCAAATATAACTGACGAAACTGCAGGGTGCCTAGTTAGCAGTCATCTTGGAGATATCCCCTATCTGCAGAAAAAGCTGGGCAATGGCGGTCAGGAGATTCAACCGGTTAGCCCGGATTTTCTCATCATCGGCCATAACCATAACCGAATCAAAAAAGAGATCCAGCGGCTCTTTTAACGCCAGCATGCCGGTAAGGGCTTGACCATACTCTTTGCCGGCTAGAAAGGGTTGTGTTGATTCGGCAATATCTGTGTAGAGATCCGCAAGCTTGCGTTCCGACTCATCTACCAACAGCGTAGTAATAATCTCACCACCCTGATGTTCTTTAATGATATTTCTAATTCTCTTAAAGGTTGCCGCAAGGACAGCAAAAGACTCATCATCACGAATGGCTGCAAGGGCTTCAATTTTCTTTTTACAATCATTGACATCATCAAAGCCAAGGGAAGTCACCGCCTCTACCGCCTGTTGATCAAAACCCATAGCCACGGCATCGTTGATAAAACGTCCCTTGAGAAAGGCCACCAGTGCATCGACGGTCTCAGCACTGCCGTCAACCTTATCACCGTACAAGGCCAGGGACTTATAAATCATTTCCCGAAGTGACAGATGGTAACCTTTATCACTGACAATATTCAATAAAGCCAAAGCCTGTCTGCGCAGTCCGAAAGAATCGGTGGTACCGGTTGGTTGCTGACCAATGCCGAAGCTCCCGGCCAAAGTATCAAAACGATCAGCTAGACCAATAATGGCGCCAAGAGTAGATGTAGGCAGCGCAGAATGAGCTCTCCTGGGTAGATAGTGCTCCCGAATGGCCAGGGCAACCGATGCTGACTCACCATCGCTCAGGGCATAGGCCGCCCCCATATCTCCCTGCAAAGTAGGAAATTCACCGACCATGTTAGTCAGCAGATCTATTTTGCAGAGTCTTGCCGCCCGGCGGGCAGCATCAATATTGTCAGGGGCAATCTTCTCAGCCAGCATCGCCGCCAGTTTAATTAAGCGCTCGCTCTTCTCCAGCATGGTGCCGAGACGAGCCTGAAAGATAATACCAGTCAGATCGGCATAACGATCTTCAAGCCTTCTCTCCCGATCAGTCCTGAAGAAGAACAGGGCATCTTCAAGTCTGGCCCTTAATACCCTCTCATGCCCTTTTCTAGTCAAGGCTATGTCTGTAACCTTGGTATTATTGACCGCCACAAAAAAGGGCAGCAGGTTCTCCTGGCTATCCACTACCGGAAAATATTTCTGATGCTCACGCATGGAAGTGATCAATACTTCCTTGGGCAATTCTAGAAATCGCTCATCAAATGATCCGCAAACCCCAAAAGGAAACTCCACTAAATTGGTAACTATCTCAACAAGGGCTTCATCAATGGCCACATGGGAGCCGCTATGGCCGCAGGTCTCATCCACTGCCTGCTTAATCTCTGTCAACAACATTTGACGACGACGGGCAGGATCCACCAGGACACCGGCTGCCTCCAGTTGCTGTTCGTAAGAAGAAGCACCTTTAATTGCCAGTAAATCAGGGGCCATGAACCGATGCCCACGACTGCTATGCGAAGAGACGATCCCATCAAGTGAAATCGGGATTATATCCGGGCCATAAAGCGCCAGCAGCCATTGCACTGGACGGGCAAAGGTATTGCTGTTACAGCCCCACTTCATTGATTTGGGAAATGTAAAAGCAGCAAGAAGATTACGAAGGAGGTCAGGCAGAAGGTCAACAGTATTAATGCCAGGCACCTCTCTAACCAGGACCAGATATTCACCCTTGGCCGTCTCTACCCTTCGTAAATCAGATACTTCTGCCCCTTTTGACCGAGCAAAGCCTTGGGCTGCTTTGCTGAAACCGCCATCGGCATCAAGTCCGGCCTTGATCGATGGACCCATAAGTTCTTCCAGGCGATCGGGTTGCTGTTCAACAAGGTCCTGCGCCATTAAAGCAAGACGTCTGGGAGTACCCACCACTTTTGCCTGGGAAAATGCCAGCTGCAATTCCTCCGCCTTGCTGGTAAAATTCTGCAGCAATTGGTCAAGAGCCGGCAGGATAAAACCGGCAGGAAGTTCTTCAGTACCTATTTCAAAAAGAAGATCGGCCATAATAATATATAAATTTATTTTAAGAAGAATAAGTAGTGGTGGCAGAGGTCGAGTATCCTTCAAAAAGATTCTCTACCGTTACCGAAAACCATTTTAAGGCAGATAATTCGGCAAGCCGGGCACCGACATGCCGGGTAAGTGATTCTACTGATAATGATCCCTGCAGATCCTGGCGGCTGTGCTCTTGCTCTTGCCCAATAACCTGATCAATAGCCAGCTCAACCAAGCTGATGATATCTTCTATCCAGACGAAATGACGAAACCTGACGGCCACAACGGCATGACCCCAATGGCCAAGAGACCTGGGTAATCCAGAAATCGTCATTTCTTTCAATGGTAAGGAAACAGGAACAATGAACTGGAACTCGAAATCATCAACAAGCTCCAGCGAACCATGCATCCGGCATTCATAGCGACAGGAATTCAAGCTCTTCGGATTCTGCGTTCTGGGCATAAAATAGGTAAATGCCATTTCCACATGGGCCGCCTCAGCCTCCAATCGCTCTTTCATCTCTTCCAGGATATGATGAAAACCACCGAGGTCGATCTGGCCATGAAAGCGATTGAGAATCTCGATAAAGCGGCTCATATGCGTACCCTTGAACCGATGGGGCAGGTTCACATACATATTAACCGTCGCCACAGTATGCTGACGAGTTCTCGCTTTATCCAGCACTGTGATAGGATAGGAGATGGTCTTGACACCGACCTTTTTGATATTGATGCGTCTGTGGTCAAGCTCGCTCTGTATATCTTTCATATGCAGCTCATTCACTCAAATAAAGAGACAGGAAGAGTCAAAGAGCCGTTTTCCTCTAACCAAAAGTTATTGTTCTGAAGGCCTGGTTAACAGGCTTATCCCAGATGTTTACGCACAGCCTCTTTCAAACTCTCGAGGTCAGCAGATTTGACAATAAATTCATCCGAGGCCCAGGCACTGAGATCCTGCTTATATTCATGAAAAGCGGTACTGAGAATAATTGGCAGCTGCGGGGCAATCATTTTCATCTGTCTCAAGACTTCAATGCCGTTCATCCCGGGCATCTGGATATCAAGAATGACCAGATCCGGGATTTCAGACCTGAACTTTTCCAGGGCCTCTTCGCCGTTAAAAGCTGAAATCACCTCATAACCCTCATCCTGAAACTCCTCCTGATATAAAAGCTGAATCCCTTCTTCATCATCAACCAGTAAGATTTTTTTCATGGCCTGGCCTCCTGTGGTCCTTTTACAAGTGATTCACGCAGATACTGAGCAGCCTCCTCGGGAGACATGGGATTAATATAGAATCCGGAACCCCATTCAAATCCGGCAATAGATGTCAGCTTGGGCACAATCTCAAAATGCCAATGGAAATGTTTCATGTTTTCAGAATGCAAGGGCTGGGTATGCAGCACAAAATTATAAGGCACCCCCGGGATACAGGCATCGAGACGATTGAGGGTCTCTGAAAAAATTGCAGCCAGGGCCGCAAGCTGCTGGTCATCTTGATTATGATAACCGGATTCATGTCTTTTGGGAAGAATCCACATCTCAAAAGGAGTCCGCGGGGCAAAGGGAGTCATAGTGATAAAAAACTCATTCTGACAGACGACCCGAACCTGCTGCTGGATCTCTTGGCGGATAATATCACAATAGATACAACGTTCTTTGTAATTATAATATTCCAAGGTGCCCTGCAGTTCTGAAACAATCATGCGGGGCAGAATCGGCAGAGCGACCAGTTGTGAATGGGAATGTTCCAGCGATGCACCGGCAGCACGGCCATAATTTTTAAACACCAGGACATAACGAAATCGAGGGTCACGCGCCAGATCAAGAATCCTGGCCCGAAAGGCCTGAAAGACCAGAATCATATGATCAAGATCCATCCTGGCAAAGATATCGTCATGGCGCGGGCTCTCGATTACAACTTCATGAGCACCGATGCCGTTCATCTTGTCATAAAGACCCTCGCCCTGACGGTCTATCTCACCTTCGATGACAAGGGCTGGATATTTATTGGGCACCACCCGCACCTGCCAGCCAGGGGTATTGGCAGGCGCCCCATATGGACGACCATATGCGAGTACTTCAGGGGGCGTAGTATTTTCATTACCAGGGCAAAGAGGGCAAAACCCTCCAGTGGCAGGGGCCTCAGCGATAATAAAATCAGTGGGCCGCTTGGCACGTTCCTGGGCAATGATAATCCAACGACCGAGGACAGGATCTTTTCGTAACTCAGGCATGGTTATTCTATTCCATGCCCTTTTTCATTCTTTTCCTGCATGGTTTTGCAGTCGATACAGAGCGAAGTTACCGGTCTTGCTTCCAGGCGCTTCATGCCGATCTCTTCACCACAGCCCTCACATTGGCCAAAGGTGCCATCAAAAATGCGTTCAAGGGCAGACTCAATCTTCGGCAATAACTTACGTTCGCGATCACGGATTCGAAGTTCAAAACTACGATCCGCCTCTGCACTGGCCCGATCATTAGGATCCGGGATATTGCCCGTTTGCCCGGTTAATTCAGTCAAGGTCCTTTCCGCTTCACTCAGGATTTCCTCACGTTTATCCTCCAGCAGTTTTCTGAACCTGTCCAATTCTTTCTGATCCATATAATCACCCCCAATTCAACCAATAACCCTCACAGGGTTCATAAACAACAAAAGATAAAACGAAAATAATTTGTATTATCTGACAAATGTTCCGCTTTTACCACCAGTCTTTTTCAATAGACGAATATTACTGATCACCATTGATTTATCAACCGCTTTACACATATCATAAATGGTCAATGCTGCCAGTGACACAGCAGTCAGGGCTTCCATCTCTACACCGGTTTTGCCGGAGATTCCGACTGTGGCCTGTATTTCGATAGAGTTATCCTCATCATGAAATATAAAAATTATATTGGTCTTGGTAATCATCAAGGGATGCGCCAGGGGAATGAGTTCAGCAACTTTTTTAGCCCCCATAATCCCAGCCAAGCGGGCCACACCAAGAACATCACCTTTAGCCATGGAACCACTTTTTACCAGGGCATAAGCTTGAGCAGACATGGAGATATTACCGGCGGCCAAAGCCTCTCTTTTGGTCTCGCTCTTGTGGCTGACATCAACCATTCTGGCATTACCTTCACCATCAAAATGGGTAAAAACTGAGTCTTTATCAACCTGGCTCATAAGGCTATTTTTCCTCTTTGCTCTTTTTGCCCAGCACTTCATTAAAAAGTCGACTAAAAAATCCTTCCTGCTCTTTATGCTGTCCATGCTCTCGGCAGAGATCATCGAATTTCTGTAATATTTCCTTCTGTTCATCGCACAAATTTACCGGTGTCTGCACCTGAAGCTCAACAATCATATCCCCGCGGCTATTACCACGCAAGCTGGGAACACCTTCATGGCGCAAGGTAAACAGAGCGCCTGATTGACTACCGGCCGGGATTTTCAGATTCTTCTTGCCATGGACAGTTGGAACCTCAATCTTACAGCCAAGGGCGGCCTGAGCCATGGATACCGGGAACCGACAGTAAATGGTATCGCCTTCCCGTTTAAAAAATTCATGCTCTTCTACATGGATCACCACATAGAGATCACCGGTAGCCCCACCACGACGGCCACCTTCACCTTCGCCACGAAGACGCATCTGAGCGCCATGATCAACCCCGGCCGGTATCTTGATCGATACCATTTTGCTTTTATTGACTAACCCCGAGCCCTTACAATCCTGACAAGGATCCGTGACAATCTCGCCTTCGCCATGACATTGAGGACAGGTGGAGCTGACCTGAAAAAATCCCTGGGAACGGATCACCTGACCTCGTCCATGGCAAGTCGGACAGGTCTCTCTTTTATGGCCGGGACGAGATCCTGAGCCTTCGCAGGTCCAGCAGGTGTCACGCCTGGTCAGCTCAACCTCTTTAGCGGTACCATGTACGGCTTCCATGAATGAGATGGTCAGATCATAGCGCAGATCATTGCCGGGAATCGGGCCATTTCTCCGCGTTTGCGCACCAGCTCGCCTGCCGAAAAGATCACCGAAGAGATCACCAAAACCGGAGAAGATATCTTCAGAATTGCCCGGCCCCTGATAACCGCTGCTTTTCAGACCTTCATGGCCATAAGTATCGTAGATTTTTCTTTTCTGGACATCACTGAGCACCTCATAGGCCTCAGCACACTCTTTAAAAAGGGATTCCGCCTCTTTATCATCCGGTTTGCGATCGGGATGATGTTGCATGGCAAGTGTCCGATAAGCCTTTTTGATCTCGCCACTGCTGGCGGTCCGGCTTACAGACAGCACATCGTAATAATCTCTTGGCATTTTCCTGACTCATACAATAAAAGTTACGCTATTACATCCTGCTCTGTGACACCGACATCCGGATTTTCCTTATGAGAGCGATCCGTCAGCTCTTTGATATTACCAAAGGTGACCTTGGCGGCTGCTATTTCTCGCAGTGTCATGACGATCTCTTTATTATTTCCTGCTACCAGAAAGGGTTCGCCATGTCGGTGTTGTTTAATCCGTTCAACGGTAAGATGAACCAGATTAAACCGGTTGTCATCACCAATCTGTTCCAGACAATCTTCAACGGTAATTCTTGCCATATCGAGTAACCTCTTGTATTTAATATTAAATTTTTTGACACACTTTGCGCTTTTAATCTTTTTGATGGTCGTAGAAATACTTATTTTTTCTCAAAAGGATTTTTCAATAGCATGGTTTCTTCCCGATCAGGACCAACCGAGATCAGCATCGCCTCAACTCCGGTGTAATCTTCAATACGTTTAATATAATCCCTGGCCTTGACCGGCAGATCATTGATATCACGTACTCCGGTGATATCCTCCTGCCAACCGGCCAGCTCTTCATAAACGGGCTCAACGGCGGCTGCCTGTCTGATATTGGACGGCATAGCCGATAATCGTTTGCCGTTCAGTTGATATTCGGTTGCCATCTTCAGAACCGGTTGCCCGCTCAGGACATCCAGTTTGGTCAAAGCCAGCCCGGTCAAGCCATTAAGTCGTACTGCATCGGCGGCTACTACTCCGTCCAGCCAACCGCAACGACGTTTCCGGCCGGTAGTGGCGCCAAACTCGCCTCCTTTTCGCTGTAATTCGTCACCGATACCATCGAAGAGTTCAGTCGGAAAAGGACCCTCACCGACCCGCGTGGTATAGGCCTTCATGATACCGATCACTGCATCGATATGGGCCGGACCAAATCCAGAACCATTACAGGCATTACCGGCAATAGTATTGGAGGAAGTAACAAAGGGATAGGTGCCATGATCGATGTCGAGCTGAGTGCCTTGAGCGCCTTCAAATAAAATATTCTGGCCGCTCTTGCGTGCCCGGTCAAGCTCCACTGAGACATTACCGATAAACGGGGTCAGCCTTTCGGCAAACTTTTGAAAAGCCGCGTAAATCTTGTCAAAAGACACGGGCTCACTATTGTATTTGTTAATAAGTAGAAAGTTTTTTTCGTCGATATTTTCCTGCAGTCTTTCGCGGAACAAGGAATCATCTAAAAGATCTCCGGCCTTGATCCCTATCCTTCCGACCTTATCCATATAACAGGGACCAATGCCGCGTCCGGTGGTACCAATCTTTTTCCCTGTTGCCAGGGCCGCCTCCTTAGCCTGATCAAGACTCTGATGATAAGGCATAATCAGATGGGCGTTTTCACTGATCATCAGTCTTCGCGGGGTGACCTGCAAACCTTTATCCTGCAGTTCATCCATTTCAGTCAGCAGTACGGCCGGATCAATGATCACACCATTGCCGATCATACAGACCTTTTCTTCATAGAGGATGCCGGAGGGAATGATATGAAAGACAAATTTTTTGCCTTCGACGACCAATGTGTGGCCGGCATTATTGCCACCTTGAAATCGGACTATGTAATCAGCATAGCGAGTAAGAATATCAACTATCTTGCCTTTACCCTCATCTCCCCACTGGGTTCCTATTACCACCACGCTAGCCATATCTTCTCCTGAATCTGCTTGTCAATCTCGACAAGAGCAACCTAAAGTATTAAAAACATGCGACAAAATTCTATTTCGTAAAAAGAACAACCTAATTAATATAGTCAATTGGCATAATAAAGTCAATCATTGCCAATGAAAGGTCTTAAACAGAATTATAAGTCTTGACTCGCTAATTTTGATTTACATCAAAGTTTTTTTTTATTTCATGGTATATATTTTTTAAAATATGATTTTCAAGATAAAACCTATCACAACTTCTGTATATTTTCCTATGATTTCTTCTATATTTTCTCCCAACAAAATCGCCCGCCTGCGCCTGATCAGCCAGACTATCTTTGCATCTTTCTGTATGATCGTAGGTCTGCAATTCTATTATTTTTACCTGTGGGCAATTAGTGGTTCCGGGCCGGCACTACAGCGTCCTGCCGCAGTAGAGGCCTTCTTGCCAATTGGCGCCTTAGTCAGCCTGAAGCGGCTGATCCTCTCTGGAGAATATGATACTATCCATCCGGCTGGTCTTACTATCTTTCTGGCGGCCCTTTTTCTGGGCCTTTTTTTACGAAAGGGTTTCTGCGGCTGGATCTGCCCCATTGGCTTTGCCTCAAATATAGCTGAAAGGATAGGCAAAAAACTGCATATCCTGATCCGGCATATCCCCTTGTGGATCAACCTGCCGCTACTGTCGATAAAATATATACTACTTGGCTTTTTTGCCTGGCTCATCCTCTGGAAAATGAATCTGCAGGAACTTACGGCTTTTCACTTTTCACCCTACAACATGATCTCCGATGCCAAGATGCTCCATTTTTTTCTGGAACCAAGCATGCTTGCCGGTTCAATCATGCTCGGCCTGGTGGCCCTGTCATTTATTGTCAAAAATATCTGGTGCCGTTATTTATGTCCTTACGGCGGTTTGCTTGGCTTACTGGCCATCTTCAGCCCTTTTCAGATTAAGCGCGACCATTTAATATGCATTGACTGCAAAAAATGCGAAGCAGTCTGTCCGGCATCGATCAAAATTACGGCCGGCAACACCGTCCGCCACTGTGAATGTATCGGCTGCCTGGAATGCCTTCCTGTCTGTCCGCAACAACAATGTCTTCAACTCACCCTGCCCAGAAAAATTTCTGTAGCGCCACTGGTGCTACCAGCCCTTATCATCGGCTCATTTCTGGTCTTCTGGCTGCTGGCCAGATTGACCGGTCACTGGCAGAGCCAGGTCCAACCGGAAACCTTCCGCCACTTCTACCAGCAGGTTCTCTCTATTGGCCACCCTTAATAAGAAAGGCGAGGAAAGGAACAACAGTCATCTTACGTTGACACCCTCAGGCAAATATCGTACTTTTATTTATTCCAATCCAATCGCCACAGCTTAATGGATTAAAAAAGAAATGATTCTCCTGTGATTCTCACCTAAGGACCCTCAATGTTTGGTATCGGTCTTCCTGAAATGATTTTGATCCTGGCCCTTGCCCTCATTGTGGTCGGACCGGATAAACTGCCTGATCTCGCCCGCTCGGTGGCCAAAGGAGTGATGGAGTTAAAAAAAACTGCCGAAGCACTCAAAAAGAATCTGACGGAAGACGGCACCCTGGACTCTCTTAAACCTGAGATCACCAATCTGCTTGAATCATCACAGTGGGAAACCAAAACCCCAGGTGAAGGCGTCAACCCCGCCCCTGATGATGCCACTCCGGTAGATACTATCATTGAGGCCGAACTCACAGAAGTCGACGAAGACCCATCAATTTCTGCTGAAGGTTCTGCCGTTGATGAAAGCCAACCAACACCGGCACATTCAGACTCTGAGAAAGAATCTCAGCCGATCAAGGAATGATGCTCTCCCGCAGCCTTGAGCTCTTTGCCCCGCATCATCAAGAACTGCGTCAAAGATTAATTAAGATCTTCCTGACAATTATTGTCTTTACGGCTCTTGCCTACGGTTTTTCTGAACATATCGCCCGGATCTTTCTAGCTCCCCTCTTTCAAGCCAGCCCGCTGATAGATAAACTGGTGTACACCAATCTGCCGGAAGCTTTTTTAGCTTACATCAAGCTCTCTCTGCTCGTTGGTTTGGTGGCATCTTTTCCGGTCATCATCTATCAAATCTGGCGCTTTATCGCTCCCGGCCTGAAAAGCAGCGAAAAGAAATTCACCACTACGGTGGTCTTGTGGGCTACACTCCTGTTCGCTGCAGGGGCCGCTTTTGCCCTTGTGGTCGTCTTACCGAAAATGCTCCATTACTTTATGAGTTATGCCAGTCCCAATCTGCAACCTCTCCCCAAGTTCGGAGCATACCTGACCTTTGTGGCCCGCACCATGCTGACCTTCGGACTTTCTTTCGAGATTCCTTTTCTGATGGTCATGTCCGGCAAGGCAGGACTGATCAAGGCCGGCTATTTCCGTAAAAAAAGATTCTCTTTTTATATCGCCATCGTCGTCCTGGCCTTTCTTCTGACCGCCGGCGACTTCATGGCTACGGCTATGCTTGCTATTCCCTTGTTCGGGCTTTACGAATCGGGAGTTTTCCTCACTGCTCTTTTCGGAGTCGGCAAGAAATAAGCCTTTCTCTACCTGAAGTTCTTGAACTGGCTCTCTGGGAGCAGAGAAACGATTCAGCTAAATAATTGTTAAATATTAACTCACTAGTGTCCCAACGTTTAATCAAACAATAACAACTGTTTACCCTTAGGCTCGACTTTGTTTTTGTAATCGTCTTTTGTAAGTGCTTGTAATAATGGCATTCGTTCAAAGATGGTCACGCTCAAGACCTGTAAAATTGTGTAGAGGCTGGCCTCAATTTTGAGCCGTTTTTTCATGATGGCTACAAGCAGATAGACTGAAACGGCAATCCAGATTTGGGCTTTAACCGCATTTTCCGATGTGCCGTAAAAAGTTTTGATGCGCAGGTTCTGTTTGATCCATTTGAAAAATAGCTCAACTTGCCAGCGTTGCTTGTACAATTCAGCAATAGTTATGGCAGGCAGAGAAAAATTGTTGCTCAGAAACACGAACGTTCTGTCGTTTTTGGCATCGTAATATTTTACCCGGCGCAGTTTGTCGGGATAATCTTTCTTTTGATAGAATCCGGTGAGCATGATCGACTGGTCGCAGATCAGTCCCGTAGTTCGGTCTATCTGGTGCGAATAAATCCGCCGGAACTTGAGGTTGGATTTGCCACGAATCACGAAAAAAGCGCTGTGCTGTGAGATTGAGTGCAGTCGGGAAAAATCCAGATACCCTCGATCCATGACATAAAAGGCCCCAGCTTCCATTGGCAGGATATCGAGGGTGTTGACCTCGTGAAGCTTGCCGTCGGAGATGTGGATGAAAGTTGGAATATTGCCCCGTAGATCCAGTAAGGTGTAGAGCTTGATGGCCCCTTTGCTCTTGCGGAAGTTGGCCCACGGAAACATGGAGAGGCACAGGTCGATAGTAGTGGCATCCAGTGCATAGACCGTGTTTTCCAGTTCCAGGGAGAAGTCGTCGTTCACATAAAGTTTTCTGGCGGTCGGAATAAGAGATTGGGCAAGATCGGCGTAAATGTGCCAATCGCGAATCTTGTTGGCATTGGCCAGAGTATTGCGAGAAATGGGCGCGCGGATACCCATGTGGTAGAGCTTGTTTTTCTGGGCATGAAGACAGGCCTCGATATCTCGAAGGCTTTCGCGATAGGTGAGTTGAGCAAAAGCCATGCACAGGTATACTGGTCGAGACAGGTAAATTCCTTGACCTTGAAATTGCCGTGATAACGATTGACGCATTGATGAAAGACATGAAGCGGAAGATGCTCCATCACTTGAGAGAAAATAAGTTTTCCAGTGTACATAGTTCAGGCCTCCTCGCATGGTTGCGCGAAGATGACTGATCTTTGGAAAAATTTTCAAGTCGTTAAATGACATTTCGTCTTGTTTTGTTTTAATTTACGCTAAGTTATATGATGTTCTGTCTCAAACGTTGGGACACCAGTGATATTAACTAACTAACAGGAGAAATCATGATTAAAAAGATAGTCCTTCGTGATGATGAAATGCCCAGCCAGTGGTACAATGTTGTGCCCGATATTCCGAACGGACTGCTGCCGCCGCTTGATCCCGTCACGAAAGAGCCCATGGGTCCTGACAAACTGAGCGCGATTTTCCCCATGGGCCTTCTGGAACAGGAAATGTCCACCGAGCGGTTCATCGACATCCCGGCTGAGGTTATGGATGTTCTGAAGATTTGGCGGCCCGCGCCTCTGGTTCGAGCCTACAGCCTGGAACAGGCCATCGGCACCAAGGCAAAGATCTATTTCAAAAATGAAGGGGTCTCGCCGGTTGGTTCGCATAAGCCTAACAGCGCGGTGGCTCAAGCCTATTATAATGCCAAAGAAGGGGTCAAACGGTTGGCCACCGAAACCGGCGCCGGACAATGGGGCAGCGCCATGGCCTTTGCCGCCGGCAAATTCGGCCTGGAGTGCAAGGTTTATATGGTAAGGGTCTCCTTTGATCAAAAACCATATCGTAAATCCATGATGCAGACCTTTGGCGCCGATATCGTCTCCAGCCCCAGCGCCGACACTAGAATCGGCCGCCAGATCAGGGCCGAATACCCGGATACCGCCGGCTCGCTCGGCATTGCTATTTCAGAGGCCATCGAGGATGCCTTCTCCCGGGAAGATACTAAATATGCCCTTGGTTCCGTACTCAACCATGTCGTTCTCCATCAATCCATCATCGGCCTTGAGGCCAAAAAACAGATGGAGCTGGCCGGCGATTATCCGGATGTTATTGTCGGGTGCTGTGGTGGTGGTTCCAACTTCGCCGGCCTGGCCGTGCCTTATCTTCCAGACTACCTGGATGGCCGGAAGATCAAATTCGTCGGCGTCGAGCCCGCTTCCTGCCCCTCGCTTACCATGGGCAAACTGGCCTATGATTTTGGTGATGTCGCCCAGACCACACCGCTGCTTTATATGTACACCCTTGGACATGATTTTATCCCTCCCGGGATCCATGCCGGCGGTCTGCGCTACCATGGCATGGCTCCCATTGTCTCAGCCATGGTCCGGGAAAAAATTATTGATCCGATCAAGGTGCATCAGCTCGAATGTTTTGAAGCCGGCGTCCTTTTCGCCCGGACCGAAGGCATCATCCCGGCCCCTGAAACCTGTCATGCCATTCGAGGAGCAATCATTGAAGCCACACGCGACAAGAATGAACCCAAGACTATCCTTTTCAACTTCTCCGGCCATGGCCTGATTGATATGGCCTCCTATGACCGCTATTTTGCCGGGGACCTGTTCAATTACGATTACCCTGAAGAAGAGATTGCCAAATCCCTGGCCCGGCTGCCGCAGATTTGATGGCATCACTGGCCTCAAGAACAGTTGCTTTTCTGGCTGCCTGCCTGTGCTGTAGTTTCACATGCCATCCCGGTCTCCTCCATGCAGACCAGGATGCCTTGATCAAAAATTTCATTCACCAGGGAGGCTACACCCTGGCACCGAAAGACCATATTTCGATGACGGCCAATAGCGATATTCCCTTTATTCCGGCCTCCACTCTGAAGATTCTTACCAGCCTGGCGGCTCTGAAGATCCTGGGACCGGATCATCGGTTCGCCACCCGACTGACTATTGATCAACATAACAATCTCTACATTCAGGGCGGTGGCGATCCTTTTCTGCTGACCGAAAATATCATCACTATTGTCCAGAGGCTGCAAGAAGCAGGTATTCGGCAGCTCAATAATTTGATAATGGACGAGAGCCTCTACCAGCTTGATGCTCCGGCGGACGGATCCGACAACACCACCAACCCCTATAATGCCTGGAACAGCGGCCTGGCTGTTAATTTTAATACCATTGCGATCCGGATCGGAGCTGATCGAAAAATTGGCGCTGATGATCCCAAAATGCCGCTTCTTCCCATCATGCAGGTCATCGGTGCCACTCTGCCGGTCGGCCATCATCGCGTTAATGTCAATGCCTTTAAACAGATCGGCCAGCTCTCCAATACCATGCGCTATAGCGGCGAGCTCTTCATGTCACTGCTGCGCCGGCAGCAGATCGAGGTGCGGGGTATAATTATGACCGGAACGACACCAACTGCGGCCACTCCCATATTAACTTACCGGTCGCAGAAATCTGTGCGCGATATGATCCGGCAATGCTTGAAGTATTCCAATAATTTTGTGGCCAATCAACTTTTTCTGGCCTGCGGTATGGCCCATTTCGGTGGTCCCGCTACTTGGGATAAGGCCCGAAATGCGCTACAATTATATATTAGAGAAAATCTGGGCCTGTCAGAAGAGGAGTTGCTAATGGTGGAGGGTTCCGGCCTCTCCCGCAAAAATCAGATAACTCCTAAAGCGATGATTACGATCCTACATAAATTTGCTCCATACAAAGAATTACTGCCTCTGAAAAAAGGCATCCCACTGAAGTCAGGCACGCTTGCCGGGGTTTATTGTTATGCCGGCTATATCCCCCATCAGCAGGATGCGCCTTTTGTTATTTTTCTCAATCAGGCGCAAAATAACAGAGACGAGATTCTGCAGCTTTTGACTGCCACTAAAAAGACTACGTCAGTGATGACTGCGGAAAAACACTAAGTTAGGCCCAGCAGGAAGATCCGTTAAAGCTTGATCGCAACCTCTGACAAAAAAAGGAGGAATAATGGAAAAGCAGCTGCCTGTAGATTTGGTCCGTAATATCATGAGTGATTTTGCCGAGCAGACCGGACTATCACCGGTAAGGAGTCGGCCCCAGCGTTATTTGTGGACCGATGCCTTTGCCGTGTGCAACTTCCTGGAGCTTTATCGCCAGACCGGTGATGCCAGCTTTAAAGCCCTGGCCCTTGCCCTGGTCGATCAGGTCCATGAGACCCTGGGGCGCTATCGGCCTGATGATTCCCGAAGCGGCTGGCTCAGCGGTATGGACGAGGAGGAAGGAAAGCTCCATCCTACAGCTGGTGGTCTGCGCATCGGCAAGAAGATGAACGAACGAGGCCCGAGCGACCCCTTGGACGAGGAAATGGAATGGGAGCGTGACGGTCAGTATTATCATTACCTGACCAAATGGATGCATGCCCTGCACTGCGTGGCCACGATCATATCTGAGGAAAAGTACCACCGATGGGCAAGAGAGCTTGCCAAGCGGGTACATGCCGGCTTCATCTTTACCTCGCCTTTTGACGGGCGCCAATATCTGCACTGGAAGATGAGCGTTGATCTCTCCCGTCCTTTAGTGCCATCAATGGGCCAGCATGACCCTCTGGAAGGATTCATCACTTACAGTCATCTCCAGTCACATAATAAAAGCGAGGAGCCGCAGCAATGGTCAACGCCGGATCTCTCCACTGAAATTAAAGAGTTGGCTGATATCTGCAGGGACAGGAGCTGGACCACCGAAGACCCGCTGGGGCTCGGCGGCCTGTTGTGTAATGCCCTCCAGCTGGCCCAGCTGATGATAAACGACAGGTCCGGGCAGGATAAGCTGCTGCTGGCCATGCTTGATTCTTCCCTGCTCGGCCTGGCATCCTGTCTCCATAACTTGCTGCTGCCTGCCCGGTACCGGCTGGCCTTCAGGGAGTTCGGACTGTCTATTGGCCTGCATGCCGTTAAAAGAATGCAGAGATTGATTGAGAAGGACCCTGAGGCCTTTAAAGACAGAGAAACCCTTTATTCACGGATCGAGAAGCTGCTGGTTTTTCAGGAGGTAGGAATACAAATCGAGCAATTCTGGCTGGAGGAGGCGAACAGAGCGGGCGATAGCTGGCAGGAGCATAGCGCCATCAATATGGTAATGCTGGCCACCAGCCTGGCTCCTGATGGCTTTTTGCAGACTCTATAAAAGAATCAAGGCATCTAACCATCAGGCTGAGGCCGTGTGGTTGGCTTTAGAAATAACTGCCGAGGACCAGCATCCCTGCGGTGAAAATATAATAGCCCAAAGCAATGAGCAGCAGGCCACTGATCAGGCGCACCGCCGTCGGATGCTCATTGATAACACGAATCTTATGACGAAAGGATTGAGAAGCATAACCGGCCAGCAGCATGGGGATAGAAAAACCGAGAGAATAAAAGGTGAGCAGGATCAAACCTGAACTCAGCTGCCCCTGCGTGGCCACCAGGGCCAAGACGCCGGAGAGCATCGGGCCCACACAGGGAATCCAGACGATACCAAGAATTAAACCCAGCAGCAGGCCTGACCACTTGCCTTTGCTTTCCAAGCGCTGGGCCTGGTAAAAAAAAGTAAATCTCTTAAAGACATTGATGCCGGCGAGCATCGACAGACCGAAGGCCATGATTATTATCCCGACCACTTTTTCCACTATCGGCATATAACCGGCCACGGCTCCGGCAAACAGAGAGGTGATAACTCCCATCATAATAAAACTGAGACTGAGGCCTAACACGATCAGCAGGGGCCGATATTTGTGATCATCATTGGTCCCGGTAACGATGATAGGCACCATGGGCAGGACACAGGGCGAGGCAATGGAGGCAAACCCGGCAAAAGTCACCATCAGAAGAGTAGTGGCAGTAAGTTCTACAGGAAGCATGACGGCTGATTATGGTTGTGAAATGTTTTGCAGCAAAAGACGGATATCGTCACTGTTTTTTACTCCGGGAGCCAGGCGTTTGATTTCTTTGCCGCTGGCATCGGCCAGGACCAGAGTTGGTAAACCACGAACCCCGTACTGATTAAAAATATTCAGATCAGCAGGAATATTAGTCTGCACATACTGGATGCCGACCTTACCACTGAGCTCGTCTGTCATTTCCTTTAAGATATTGCCCTGCAAAATACAAGGACCACCATCAGGATTGATAAAGAAAATCAATTTAAAGTCAGCCGCCGGAAGAATCGGACCAGGCCCTGACATTGATATTATATCCTGGGTCTTGGTGGTACCAGAGCTGGA
Source organism: Desulfobulbaceae bacterium UBA5611 (assembly GCA_002424635.1). Taxonomy (GTDB): domain Bacteria; phylum Desulfobacterota; class Desulfobulbia; order Desulfobulbales; family Desulfocapsaceae; genus UBA2270. The sequence continues at coordinate 23,787 of DIKT01000080.1, read as the reverse complement.
TTTTTTTCCTGGCTGGTCATCAGGGGAACAGGCTGTTACCAAAAAGAACAAAGTAATGAATAAAATATATTTCAACATAGATGATGACCTTATTAAATAGTTAGCTACTTGAAATGCCCTGAATGACTCCGTGCTTTTTAGACCCGTATGCGAAAGTAGAGCGCCAATAGAGGCATTATTATCCTGACAAAGTCAGACGCCTTCCTGATTAGAAGTAAAATACACAAAAGGGGCAGTTAAATAAATCAAAAAAAAATTATTGCCAATTATTCAGTTTGGCCAGATGGAGCTTTTGATAGCAACTGAGCAGTTGTTGATGGGTGTTAAAGCCCTCAAGGCTCAGGCCGGGGCTATGCAGGCCGGAAAAAATTTCTTTGGCTTCGATGATATCGAAGCAGTTCTGCAGGACGCTTTCACCATACATGAGCTGCAAACTGCCGACATAGTCAGCAAATTGTCTGTCACTGTGCATTTTTATTTCCAGCAGCACACCCAGGCATTGATAATGGCGGGCAGCCTGGCCATCAAGCTGGTCCGCGTGCAGACACCAGTTCACCCAGTCGATGGCTTCGCTGTTTTGCAGGGCCAGACATAACATGGCCTTTAATTCGCCGATGCGTAAAGCAGCCCAGGTAGTACCGGGGTCAGGAGCGATGCCGATAAACTCAGCCACACCTTGGAAATCGTTATACCCGCCCTCATGGAGGCGATCGAAAAGAGACTGCCACTGGGTCTGATCCATATTTTTCAAGGAAAGGATTTCTGCGCGAAACCAGGCCCCTTCATTTTTATTATTCCAGATCAGATCATCAACAGGGTAGATGTCGGACATGCCGGGCACAATGATGCGGCAGGCATAAACATTGAGATGGTTGAAATCCGTTATATAGATATCAAAGCCCAAGTCATGAACCAGGTCGGACAAAAAGCTGAATTCATCAGCGTTGCTGGCATCAAAGTCCCAGTCATAAAAATCATAATCAGCTTTATTCTTAAAGAAATCATAGGCCATTATACCGCTGGAGTTAATAAAGTGGGTTTCCAGATTATGGTGGTCGGCCACCTCATCAAGATCAAAACTGGGTGCCTGAAAATCCCCCAATTGCTTGAGTCCTCTGCCCTGCAGCAATTCCGTCATGGTGCGTTCCAGGGCCACTTCAAAACTGGGATGGGCTCCGAAGGACGCAAACACTGTGGCGTTATGAGAATTGATGAGGGTAACGCTGATGACCGGATAACAGCCATTTAATGAGGCATCGGCAATCCGCAAATAATAGCCATGCTCACGCAGGGCAGCAATAGCCGCGATGATCCCGGGAAAACGGGCCAGGACATGGTCAGGTACTTCCGGCAGACAGATGCCCTCGGCGATTATTTTATTTTTAACATAACGTTCCAAGATTTCCGACAGGCTTTGGACCCGCGCCTCATAAGCGGTATTGCCCGCCGCCATCCCATTGCTGACATAGAGATTATCGACAATGTTGATCGGGAACCAGATCGTCTTCTGGTCCCGTTGGCGCTGATAAGGGCAGGCACAGATCCCACGTGCGCCGGTATCTGAGTTAAAATCAAATAAGTTTGCTGCCGTCAATTCATGGTCCGGATCATAAAACTGCCAGAGCCGGTCATCGAGCAGACCCTGCGGAATTTCATTATCCGTGGTCTGAAACCAGCGTTCGACAGGATAATGCACAAATTCACCTTGTGAAAAATCTTCCCCCAGGTAGAAATCAGCAAAAAAATAATTGCAGCTCAATCGTTCAAAATATTCACCCAGCGCGCTCGCCAGACAGCATTTTTCGGTGGCCCCTTTCCCATTGGTAAACATGAGCTCACAGTCTTGATCACGGATATGCATCGAGTAAACATTGGGCACCGGATTTAACCATGAGGCCGCTTCAACATTGAAACCTAAGGCCACAAGTTGTTGCTGCATATGCTCAATAGATGATTCAAGGGCGGCATCTTTTCCTTTTATGTATGTATAATCATTCATTATTTTGACAATTCAAGTCATTGCAGTATTTTCTCTGTTTCAGAGGATGACTGGCGGACATAACTGGACCGCAGTGGCCAACTCTTAAGGGTGCCTTGAAAAATAGTCTTTTCGCCCAAACTCTTCGTTATGCTCAAAATTTTATCCGCGGAATATCAACTATATGCCTGTGGTAAAATTTTTCACATGCCTCGATTTTGCACGAAAATCCTTATTTTTCAAAGTACCCTTAATCTTGCGATTTGGCGATTTCCTCATCCATGACCTCTTTCATATCCAAAGCCCTGTCGAAATCCTTAATCTGTTCGGAGTTGAGCATAAAATCTTTTATGCTAAAAACCTGCAATCGACAGGCCTGGGAAAAAAGCCGGTTCACCAGCAGCAGCGATGCAATCTCCATCTCTTTAATTTTATTTTCGGCTACTGCCTTGATCGTATCTCTGATAAATTTCTTATCTGATTCTTCAACATGGACAATCGTCTGCAACAGTTTCCGATATTGCGCTTCCTGAGCTTCCAGGTCCAGAATGCGGCTGATATCATGATAAAGTTCAACCAGTCTTTTGCGGAAAAGCTTGTATTGATTGTTTAAATATTCATTATCAGAACCATCGAACTCATCCAGGTCATATCTGATGCCCTTGAAATTTTTTATGGAATTCATAATATTACGAGATGCATAGATGATCCGCTCTAACTCCTTGGCATCGGCTACTTCCAGTTTATGAGTATGGACCTTGGAATAATATGAAAAAATCTCGGCATGCAGAAGCTTGATGTTTTCATAGAGTTCCTCCAGTGTTAACTTTCTTTTCAAATGTTTATTAAAGGGAGGATCTTCATCAAAAATCAATTTGTCATCAATTCTGAGAACATTAAGATTATACAACTGGCATTCCTGTAAAAGATGAAGCACCTCTTTACGCAGCGCGGTCAAGGCAATATCCGTTTCTTCCGGAGGTGTACTGGACAGGTAGACGGTCAGTAACGTTTTTTTATCGGGATAAATACGAATCAGCACGGTCGTGAGAAGGCCAATAAAAGGAAAACAAATAATAACTCCCATTACTTTAAACATCGTCAGAAAAAGAGCCAGACCCATGACACTGTTTATGGAGACGTCAATAAACATGGAAACAGCCAGGATGAGCCATTTCATGGCAACAAAAGCAATTATTGCCGTCACCAGATTAAAGATGAGATGACTGGCAGCTACCCTTTTTTTGGCCGGTATGCCGCCCATGGCGCCCAGCAGTACTGTGACAGTGGTTCCGATCACAGCACCAATAACAAGGGCTGCCGCCATCTCAAAAGTTATCAGCTGGCTGTTCAAGGCTGTCAGGACAATGACGATACTGGCCGAACTGGACTGCACCAGGGCCGTCAACAACAGACCCACCAGCAGATATACCCACAGACCCAGATCCGGTAGCTGCGTTAAATCAAAATTCTGGGCGAAATGTTCAACACTCACCTTCATATAATCAAGGCCCAGAAACAGAAAACCGAAGCCAACTAATAAACGGCATAAATGGGCAATTTTCTGGTTGGGATTAAAAAATACAATGCCGACGCCACCCAGACCTATTAAAGGTAGGGCAAAACTTTCAATTTTTATCTTAAACCCTAAGATTGCCACGATCCAAGCCGTGAAAGTGGTGCCGATGTTGGCCCCCATGATCACACCGATGGCGTTCGGCATACTCATGACCCCGGCGCCGATAAAAGCCAGGACCATCAGAGAGACGGCAGAACTGCTTTGCAGGATAGCAGTGACAAAGATGCCGCTGGTTATGGCGCGGAGCGGGCTATTAGTATAAGCCCTGATGATTTGTCGGAAGGCCTTGCCGGATAAAGCCTTCACAGACTCTTCCAGCTGATACATGCCATAGAGGAATATGCCCAGGCCGGCAATTAATTTCCAAAAATCAAAAGTTTCGTTCATATTGCAATCCCGAGAAGGTGATAAATCGCTAACCGACAACTAGCTGATACTATATTTTCCCGGAGTCAGCAGACGACAAATTGTGTCCAACTAAACCCCGGAAGCCATTTTTATAAATTGACTGAACAGTTACTACATACCCACAGGATGGCAGTCAATATTTTTCCCCGCCTGTCTGAAAACTGTTGCCGTGCCTTTATCATATCCAGAGACTCAAAAGTGTGATACTGTTTTTTTCTTAGCGATGAGGTGTAGTGGCCATACTCAGTTATGAAAGAAACGACCAGGGCAGAGTTGCTAGCCATTTGTGTCCAAATCTTGTCAGGCTCCCGGCGGCCATCGACCCAAATGGGCCTAATTTATTTTATGATATGATCTGACAAAAGACGATTATCATGCTCATACTTTATAATACTGTTCAACTCACTCTCCTGGTCATCGGCCTGCCCTTACTATTGCTAGTGGTGTTACTGTCTCCCAAGTATCGACTGCGCACCTTGAAACGTCTAGGCCTTGGCCTCCGCTCCCTTGTTGCCCGGCAGAAAAAAGAAACAGGCAGGACCATCTGGATCCATGCCCTGTCTGTTGGGGAAGTGACCTCGGCCCTTCCTCTTATCTCCGGCATCCGCATCCTTTTTCCGCAGGCCTTCCTGGTCTTTTCGGCGTCAACCAGATCCGGGGCCGGCGTGGCACAAGAGATCATGGCTGACCGCGCTGATCTGCTGATCCCATTTCCACTCGATATTCTGCCAGTCACAGCCTTTTTTGTCAGGCTGATCAGACCGGATCTTTTTATCCTGGTGGAAACTGATTTCTGGCCCAATATCCTGAGCTGTCTACAGCGCCATAAAGTACCAATTATGCTGGTCAACGGTAGAATCTCACATAAATCAATGGCATCCTACCGCCGTTTTTCCTTTTTTTTCAAGCCGCTGTTTCTGGCCTTCCGCCATCTCTGCATGCAGACTGAGACCGATCGGGTCAACATGATTGACCTGGGAGTACCGGAAGAGCAAGTCCATACCCTGGGCAATCTCAAATTCGACACCCCCCTGGTCACAGCCGATTCCACATTACAATCTCCACCTTTACAATTGCCTGACCACAGCCGGTTGCTGATCGCCGGTTCAACCCATAAAGGAGAAGAAGAGATCATCCTCTCCGCCTTTATCCGCCTGCGCGCAATATTCCCGCAACTTTTCCTCATTATCGCGCCCCGGGATATCAGCCGGGGCCAAGAGATTCAAGAGCTGGCCGCGGCTAAGGGCATCAGCAGCAGCTGCCGCTCAGAAAGCAGGCCAGGCCACCAGAGACTTCTCATTCTCGATACCATCGGGGAACTGGCCGGCTGTTACCGTTTTGCCGACATCGCCTTTGTGGGAGGCAGCCTGGTGCCGGCAGGAGGACACAACCCCATTGAACCGGCAGCCATGGGCGCGCCGGTACTCTTTGGCTCACATATGGAAGACTTCGCCGAAGTCAGCCAGGATCTTCTTAGCGCCGGGGGCGCCCAAAGGATCGGCGGCGAAGAGAGCCTGTTTCAGGCCGCTGCTACCTGGCTGGCCGATGACAGTCTGCGGAAAGCTGCCGGACTGGCCGCTCTGGGCTATGTGGAAAAACAGCAAGGGGTCGTCGAACGTCATCTGCAATTGATCCAGACGATATTCAGTGAGCAGACTATATAGTGCTCTCTCCACTCATCTGTTATTGGTGGCCACCTTTTTTTTCGCCCTTGGCATCAGCAGCTCTCAGGCGCTTTATTACCCTCAAGGCCATATTCTTCTCCTGCCCCTGCTAATTGGCGGCGGTCTCCTGGTCACCCATCTGCGCAGATATCCCCGAGTCACGCTTTTGCTCCTCCTGCTTTTTGTCGCCAGCCTCGGGTTTGTGCATGCCACTATTGCCGCCAGGGACCCCTCCTCTTCCGATCATATATTTAATCAGATTCAGCAGGAGCAGGAGGCCATTCTGTATTGCACCCTGGACCGCCTGCCGGTATTTAATGGCGAAAACAGCACTCTTGTTGTTAATCTCCATTCCTTACGCCTGCAGGAAAAAAAAGAATTTATGGCCGCAGATGGCCTGGTCCAACTGAAACTCAAGGCGCCGTTTTCAAAACAATTATTACCAGGCGCCCAGCTCGTCATCCGCGCCAAACTGGACCGTCCCCGCACTTTTCATAATCCTGGCAGTTTCGACTATCCTACTTTTCTAGCCCGACAGGATATTCGGATAACCGGCTGGATCCGGTCCCCTCTCCATATCTACCAACTGGCCTCAGAACCCACCATCCGCCATCAGGTCCGTTACCTGCCGGAGAGGCTCCGCACCCGGATCAGTTCCTTTATTGACCAGACCGTGGACCCGGAGATCAGCAGTGTTTATAAAGCGCTCCTCATCGGTGACTCTTCCGGGATCAGCCAGGAGGTGCTGGAAGGATTCAAGGGCTCCGGTGTCATGCATATCCTTTCTATTTCGGGAGCCCATCTTTCCATCCTGGCGACCTTTCTGTTCTTCACCTTCTACTGGTTGCTGCGCCGGTCTGAAAACCTGATTCTGCATTATCCGGTCAAAAAAATTGCCGGTCTCCTGTGCCTGCTGCCGCTGACTATCTATTCTTTGCTGGCCGGAGCCAATACCCCGGTCATCCGCTCCCTGATCATGGTGGCGGTCTTCATGGCCGCCCTCTGCGCCGATAAGAGGAAAACCCTGTTTATTCCTTTGGCCCTGGCCGCTCTTTTGATCCTCATCTGGGATCCGAACAGCCTGTTTACCGCCTCATTTCAACTATCTTTTATGGCGGTCGCCGCCATTGCCGTTGTGGCCCCGTTCATTGCCGCCTTCATTGTCACGCCAGCCAAAGATGAGACTCTTGTTAAAAGAATGCGCCGACGTTTTCTGCCTGTGATCCTGGCCGCCTTAACCGTATCAATGGCCGCGACTATTGGCACGGCCCCTCTTGTCCTGTATTATTTCAACCGGATCTCGCTGGTTGGTCCCGTAGCCAATCTGGTAATTGAACCTCTGATCTGTTTATGGAGCCTGACTATCGGCTTTATCGCCTGCCCGCTTATTTTTATTCTGCCCACCCTCGCCGGCCTGCTCCTGCATCTGGGCGGCCAGGGCCTGCTGCTCTCGCTAAAACTGACCAGCTTGTTTGGTAATCTTCCCTTTTCTACCCTCTGGCTGCCGACACCATCCCCCCTGCTCATTATCCTTTTTTATGCCGCCATCCTCCTGGCTTTATTCGGCAAGCCCTTAAGCGGGAATCCCGTCCGTAAAGCTGTCGGCATCCTCGGCACCACTGCTGCTCTCATAACTATCTTCTTTTTTATCTGGCCGCCGGCCGAACTCCTGAAAAGACGGATCAACACCAGCGAGATCACCTTTCTTGATGTCGGCCAGGGAAGCTCCACTTTCCTGCAGCTTCCCTTCGGCCAAAGGATACTGATTGATGGCGGTGGCGGTTCTTTATCTCCTCGCTTTAATGTCGGCAAGGACATCATTGCCCCCTTCCTCTGGCAAAAAGGGATAAAAAAACTGGATGCCATCATTGTCACCCATGGCGATGCCGATCATTATAACGGGATCCCCTTTCTGTTACAGCGCTTCCGACCGGACATCATCTGGGTTAATGAAGGCCGCGGCGATAATAACGACTATACAGCAATGCTGGCACTGGCAGCCCGCCTGCAGATCGAAGTCCAAATACCGCAACAGGGAGAACAACTGAGCAAGGGTGGTGCCGCCGTGCTTGTCAACTTGAAAGGTCCGGATGCAGCAAGTACGGCCAGCTCAAACGATCAAAGTCTTATTCTTCGTTTTGAACACGACAAGCTTTCCTGCCTGTTTGCCGGCGATATCAGCCATAATATGGAGGCCCGGCTAATCGCCGATAAGCTTCCGTTACAATCGACCTTGCTGCTCTCCCCGCATCATGGCTCATCCACATCAAATTCCGAATCTTTTCTGAAGACCGTAAACCCGGATATTATCGTGGTCTCGGCTGGCCGTTTTCGCCCCAACCATTTCCCAACGCCGCTGGTCCGCCAACGCTGCCGGGATCTAGGGATCAGGATGTTGATTACCGCCGAACAGGGAGCAATCACAGTTACCAGCAAGGACGGCCATTTTTCCCTTCAAGAGTAAATTATATTGACCAGACAACAGTTTTCCATTTAGAGTGATCATTCTCAATTTAAAGCTCCCATGGTTGACAAAAGAGCAACCTTATCGACAAATTTAACACATTCACTCCTGGAAAAAACATGGCCTCAAAAACAAAAAAAGCACAGGTAAGCGCCGCAATGGTAGCCGAAAAGTCAGAAGAAGCAATGATTGCCGGCATCCTGGAAGGCAGCCCTGATGGGATCGGTGTGGTTGTGGTACGGCTCGAATGCGGGTGTCGAAAAATGGCGGCGGTTGCCAAAGACGGCGAACCAGCCTCAAAGGTAATTATCTACCGGGATCAGGCCGAATCGATCTGCGATAAATGCAAGGCGGACAATGGTGATTTCATGCGGGTAACCGAGACCTTTATCCAGTGGGTGCAGCCCGAGCCCAGCGAAGACGAGAAACAGCTCATCAGTGCCAAGGTCCTGGGAACCACACCTCCCACCAATTGACAAGAGGCCGATGATGCCAAATTGTGATCACCAATATTATGCGCCATGGTTATCAGGCGGACTTCTACTATTTGTCCTGGTCCTTTCCGGCTGCGCCCAGGATAACCATCAGGCCAAGATCAGCCAGCTGCCGGCATCGGACATGAAAAGCAGCAAGGCTTCAGCTGATCAGACCAGTCCAGCATTGAGAGAGCCGGAACCAGAACAGACCATGAACAGCAGGGCACTACCGGGACCTGATGATTCCAGTTCTATCGACAAAGGCCGCTCGTCAGAAGGCTGTTATGGTCTTTCCTCAACAGGTGCCCGGCAAAAAAAGATAAAAGGCCAACGCTGTGAGCCCCAATCCCTGCCCTTCGCCCGTTGCCGCAGTGAAATTAACAGTTGCCGCCTGGGTTGGAACAATGGTCCATTAACCTGGTTCGCCTGTGAAAAACAGCGCGGCAATACCTCTCCTATACCCAGCCCAAGCAGTGTTCTTATTCTCGCCGCCAATAAACATAAAATGCCGACTGGCCACGTCGCCTATATTGAAGACCTTATCGCTGCAGAGCCTCCGCTCTACCGCCTCACTTTCAGCCACACCAACTATGATCGTCAATGCAGCCTGGAGACCAATATCGAGGCCGAATACAACAGCTCGACCCGGACCCTGCATATTCTCACTGGGGCGTGGAAAGACTGGGGGAAAAATCTGCCTGTTTCCGGTTTTATTCTGCGATAAAAGCCGCTATCTATGAAAAGTGATCCTATCTGCGCTCCTGCCGGTCCCGGCATCTGGCCATAAATCCTGCAGCCCACTGCGGGGTTCCATAGGCATGGACATGGGTATACAAGGCCAGGACATTATTCATGGTCAGGCCATCACGTCCTGCCATGAACCCTTGACCACGGGTCATCTGTAAAACAAGTTCTTCCGGTCGGCCCTGCCAGTCAAGAATGGTGGAATAGCGGAATTCATGGCCCTTGACCTCGGTGCCCTGCCGATAAAAAGGATTGGCTCCAGCGACCTCAAATACTGAATAGCCATGGGCCTGAGGCTTTTGTGCCATCCCGAACCGAATGGGAAAGATTCCGGTCAGAGGATATTCCTGATTATCCATCACAATCGATTCGCCCAGATAGATCAGCCCGCCGCATTCGGCATAGATGGGCAGCCCTGCCTCGGCGGCCTGCTTGACGGACTGACGGAAGCTGATATTAGCGGCCAGCTGCCGGGCATTGGTCTCGGGAAAGCCGCCGCCGATATATAAGCCGTCAAGCACGGGCAGGGCTGAGGCCGTCAGGGCATTAATCATGATCAGTTCCGCGCCCAGTCGTTCGAGGGCCTCCAGGTTTTCCGCATAATAGAACTGAAAGGAAGAATCCATCAGCACCCCGATTCGCAGGCCGGTCGGCTCCTGTGTCAGCTTTTTTGGTATTGGAGACAAGACCGGAATCGCTGCCATGATGCCTTCAATCCGCGGCACATCAAGATGCTCCGTCATGGTGGCCGCCAGATAGTCCATGGCGGCCATACTGCCCTCATATTCCTGATGGGGAGTGACGCCCAGATGGCGCATGGGAAAGATATCACGTTTCATGCGAGGGACAGCTCCCAGCACCGGCAGGCCGGTATATGTTTCTACGGCCTGGGTGACAATCAAGCGGTGGCGCTCCGTGCCGATCTGGTTTAACACCACCCCTCTGATATCGACCCGCTCATCCAGTTTCTGACAACCGAGCACCATGGCCGCCACCGTCCGCGTGGTCTTGGTGCAGTTGACCACCAGCAGTACGGGCATATTCAGGGACAGAGCCAGCTCCGCGGTGGAGTATCCTCCTTGCGGATTGACGCCGTCATATAAACCCCTGTTGCCCTCGACAATCACCCGATCAGCGCCTGTTGCATGAGTCAGAAAGGAGCGGCGCATTACTTCTTCATCCATCAGATAAGGATCAAGATTATAGCAATTGGCCCCTGCCGCCAGCTTCAGCCAACCGGCGTCAATATAATCCGGTCCCTTTTTGAAAGGTACCACTCTCTTACCTTGCCGGGCCAGGGCCGCCGTCAGGCCTACTGAGACGACACTTTTGCCTGAACCACCGGCAAGGCCGGCTATGACCAGTCCTGTTGTCTGCATCATTTCCACGTTTATTTCAGTGATGATTATTAAGTTTTTTTCTTTAAAACAAAAAAGTTCAATGCTGCATCCTGCCATGTAAAGCCCAGGCCTGGGTATACAGATCATTCAACCTTTTTTCAAGCACCAGTCGATAGTCTTCCAATTGCTCATCCGTCAGCTTGGCCGGCACCAACAGCGGTTCGCCATAAAAAAAATCAACTCGGGAAAAGGGCAATGGCAGGGCCATCCCATCCCAGGAAGCAAAGCGCTTATAGCGGCTGCATGACCAGAGCATAGGCAAAACAGGCACGCCGGTATGCGAGGCCAGAACAATAGGCCCGGCCTGCGCCGCTCGGGCTGGCCCCTGAGAACCATCAGCTACCAGGGCGACATTACGACCGGCCCGCAAGGCGCGGATCAGATTTTTGACTGCCAGGCCGCCCCCCTTCCCCCGGGAACCTCGTACCGTGGCATGGCCAAACTGCCGGGCCACCCGGCTGATATATTCCCCATCGCGGCTGGCGCTGACCATGGCCACCGCCCTGTCGGCCCGGACATAATAAAAGAGATAGAGAATGGTATAATGCCAGAAAGTCCCTACTACCGGGCCGGGCTCGACCTGCTGACGATATTCCCGGCCATGGGTGACCACCTTACAGGTCGAAAACCAGATCCTGGTCAGCCACACAAAGATAAACGGAATGACCCGCAGGGAAATATTATACCAGAAGCCGTTTTTCATCATTTACGCTTTTTGTCATCCATGGTTCGCTAGGAGTCTGTCAGATAATAGGTATTTTTTCTCAGATCAAGGCATTTTCAGGAAATCAAGCACAGCCATATGGTTGATATTGCAAGCATTGATTTTCTGGACATAACGCAGATCTGGGGAAAAAGGGCATTATCCGACAGGCTCCTAGGCAATCTCGATCTCGAGTTTACGCAAGGCCTTGATCCGATCACGCAGGGCTGCGGCCTGTTCAAAGGCCAGCTCTTTGGCGGCGGCCTGCATCTCTTTTTCCAGTTTTTTGATCTCTTTCTCCAAATCCTTAATAGTGGTATAAACGGGCAGCTGTTCTGCGGCCTGCAGCAGATCCGCCTGATAGCCGGCCTGATAGCCGCTCTCCTGCAGATGCTGCTGCAGGCCATCCTTGACCCGGGAACAGATAGTGGTGGGGACTATACCATGTTCCTGGTTATATTGTTCCTGAATCTTCCGCCGTCGTCCGGTCTCATCCATAGTTCGCTGCATCGAGCCGGTAACATGATCTGCATAAAAGATGACCAGGCCGTCGGCATTTCTGGCCGCCCGGCCACAAGTCTGGGTCAGAGAGCGCTCAGAACGCAGAAAACCCTCCTTGTCGGCATCGAGCACGGCTACCAGTGAGACCTCCGGGATATCAAGTCCTTCACGCAACAGATTGATCCCAACCAGGACATTATAGTCACCGTTTCTGAGATCACGGATCAGCTCCACCCGCTGCAGGGTCTTGATATCGGAATGAAGATAGCGTACCTTGACCCCTAATTTCTCATAATAATCAGTCAGGTCTTCCGCCATGCGCTTGGTCAGCGTCGTCACCAGCACCGCCTCAGCCCGCTCGGGTTGCAACACTGAGCCATCAATGACCGGCGTTCGCAGGCGGATCTCAGCCAGCAGATCATCCACCTGGCTTGTGGCCGGTCGGACCTCAATCTGCGGATCAAGCAGGCCGGTGGGTCGAATGATCTGTTCGACAATCCGGCCCTCCACCTGCTCGATTTCATAGGGGCCGGGAGTGGCCGAGACATAGATGATCTGCTTGATCCGGGCGTTAAATTCCTCAAAGCGTAGAGGCCGGTTATCAAGGGCTGACGGCAAACGGAAACCATAATCGACCAGGGTTTCTTTGCGGGAGCGATCGCCGTTATACATGCCGTTTAACTGCGGCACACCGATATGGGACTCGTCAAGAAAGATTAAAAAATCCTCCGGGAAATAATCAATCAGGTTGGGCGGGGCCGCGCCCGGCTCCTTGCCGGTCATATGACGGCTGTAATTCTCAATGCCGCTGCAGTAACCCAATTCCTGGATCATCTCCAGATCAAAGAGGGTACGCTGTTCCAGACGCTGCAGTTCCACAAGACGATTTCTCTGCTGATACCAGTGCAGCCGTTCTTTCAGCTCCTCCTTGATGGCCTGGGTCGCGACCTGCAGGCGATCACGCGAGGTGACAAAATGGCTGGCCGGAAAGACGGTATATTCTTCCAGGCGCTGCAGAACGACCCCCCGCAGGGGATCAATGACCATGATGGCCTCCACGGTATCACCAAAAAACTCAATCCTGATGGCCAGCTCTTCTTCGTGCACCGGAAAAATATCAATGACATCGCCGCGCACCCGGAAGGTACCGCGATGAAAAGAGATATCATTGCGTTCATAGAGCATGAAGACCAGACGGCGCTGCACCTGCTCCATGGCATACTCCTCCGCACAACGCAGCAGGAGATGCATGTTTTTGTATTCTTCAGGCGAGCCCAGACCATAAATACAGGAGACCGAGGCCACGATCAGCACATCCCGGCGGGTCAGCAGAGAACGGGTGGCGGAATGGCGCATCATATCGATGGCGTCATTAATGGCTGAGTCTTTCTCGATAAAGGTATCCGAGGTCGGGATATAGGCCTCCGGCTGATAGTAGTCGTAATAGGAGACGAAATATTCCACTGCATTATGGGGAAAAAGCTCCTTGAACTCGGCAAAAAGCTGGGCCGCCAGGGTCTTGTTAGGGGCAATAACCAGGGTGGGCCTTTGCACTTGAGCCACCACATTGGCCATGGTAAAGGTTTTGCCCGATCCGGTCACTCCCAGCAGCAACTGGCTGCGGGCACCACTCGCCAGACCCTGCACCAGGGTCTCTATGGCCTGTGGTTGATCGCCGGCAGCGGAAAAAGCGGTGACGAGTTCAAAGGGTTGGTCCATATATGGTCAGCACTTTTAAGTTTCAAGTTTCAAGAGTTAAGTGTTATGGTAACAGCCAGTTTTTTATGTAAGCTTATGCCGATTAAAGTAAACATTAAACCTTTATTTCTCAAGCAATGAATCGTTTTCCACCTCTCCCGCTGCTGCTGTACAGCTACCTGACCGCTGAAATTCTGGCCCCGTTTCTGGCAAGTTTTCTCATCATGAATTCAGTTTTCTTTCTGGTTAAGCTGATCCCATTTCTTAATGTAGTACTTGAACTTAACATTGGATTTGCTGATTTTCTCCGCCTTTTTTCCTATCTGTTCCCTAATATGTTTCTATACTCCATGCCCATGGCCGCCATGATGGGGATGATTATTGCTTTCAGCCGACTATCCAGTGATGCTGAGATCCTGGCTTTTAAGGCCAACGGCATCAGCATCTATACCATCCTGCCGCCGGTGATCATGGTTTCTCTGGTCATTGCCGGCATCACCGGCTATTTCTCGATAAAGCTTATCCCGGCCGGCGAGATCGCCATGAAACAACTGTTATTTCAGCTGGCCAAGGAAAAAATAGACAAAGGCATCAAGGAGCACGCCTTCACTGAAGCCCTGGGTGATGTTGTGGTCTATGTGCAATCCATCGACAAGATAACCGGTCAATGGCAGAACGTCTGGGTCTCCGATATGCGGGGCCAGGCAGTGCCTTCCATTACCATGGCCAAATCAGGGGCTATGGTCGGTGATACCGAGAAAATGCAGGTGACGATCATCCTCGAGAATGGCAGCCTTAACCGTCCTGATGGCGCCTATACCCAGACAGTCACCTTTGACCGCTATCAGATCAATATCCCGCTGCGCATCCCCAGCATCATTGACGGCACCGATGTCACCCAGCAGTCCAGCAGTTCCATGACCATGACCCAGTTACAATTGGCCGCCACCCAACTGGGCCGCGACAGCAAAGAGGGACGGGACAAACTGGTTCATTATCATAAACGACTGGTCCTGCCGGTCGGCTGTTTCATCCTGAGCCTGCTCGCCCTGCCCTTTGGCCTGCAGGCCCGGGCCGGTCGTGGGGCGATCGGCATCCCCCTGGGGCTGGGCTGCTTTATTCTTTATTATGTGCTGTTCACTGTTGGCAAAAATCTCGCCGAGGACAGCACTCTGCCTGTTGGCCTGGCGATGTGGTCTCCCAATCTCATCTTTTTTGCCTTGACGGTACTAATCCTGCGCCAGACTGCCAATGAGAGACCTCTTATCCCCGCTGCTATTTGCAATAAATGCTCTGCCCTGCTGGCCCGATGGTTCACTCCTCTCTGGGTGCAATTCCGTATCCGGATTCATCTGCCGGTAAAAGAACTCATGGTCAGACCGATGCTCAATTTACGGCAGTATGAACGGACCCCGGCAGAGCTTCTCGGCCCGGATCATCTGACAGCCGGCACCGTGCATGGCAACGTCAAAAGCATGGTCTGCCATGTCCCTGGCTGTCCCTCATACTTCGGCCCTGATTGTACCATTGAATTCAAAAATATGGCCATAGCCCGGCAGGCCGGTTTTATCCCCTGCCATATCTGCCAGGCGCTTGTGGAGACCGATACAGATGGCAGGTAAATTAACCGGT
Organism: Desulfobulbaceae bacterium UBA5611; assembly: GCA_002424635.1. Taxonomy (GTDB): domain Bacteria; phylum Desulfobacterota; class Desulfobulbia; order Desulfobulbales; family Desulfocapsaceae; genus UBA2270. The sequence continues at coordinate 8,540 of DIKT01000080.1, read as the reverse complement.
AATATGGCTCGCCATTCTGTTTCTTTAGGGTGTCTTGAAAAATGAGGATTTTTGTTCAAAATCAAAACATATGAAAAATTTTACCACAGGCATATAGTTGATATTCCGAGGATAAAATTTTGAACATAACGCCGAGTTTGGGCAAAAAGACTATTTTTCAAGGCACCATTTAGTGTCTGGTTCAGGCTTGACAGTAGATTTGCGGCCATATAAGCTGATAACAAGCGCTACAGTCCGGCAATAGCAAGAAGCCTGTTAACGGGATTAATTATTGCAAAGGGGGCCTCTGATGAATCATGAAGCTTTTCTCTTCAGTCCGCAGACTTTATTAGCTGGTCATTATCTCGGTATCTGCAAATACGAAGAGAGCGAACGCCAGGAAACCATTGATAATGCGGTCTTCTTCCTCAAACATCGGCGGCGAGCTTAGATGAAACTTCCCTACGCCAGTGAAATGCGGGAACTCGAGCGGCGGGCCATCGACGAATATGGCATTGCCGGCCTAGTTCTGATGGAAAATGCCGGCCTGGGCACCGTCCTGATGATGGAGCGCGAGCTTGGCCCGGCGGCCCAGACTTTTGCGCTGATCCTGGTTGGACCAGGCAATAATGGCGGCGATGGCCTGGTCATAGGACGCCATCTGCACCAGCGCGGCTGCGAACCGATCTTTATCTTTCCGATGACACCGGAAAAATTACAAGGCGATGCGGCCCGTAATCTGCAGATTGTCCGCAAGCTGGCCCTGCCTTGCCATGTCCTGGATTCAGAAAAAGGCGTCCGGACTCTTCCGTCGCTCTATCACCACTTGCTGAGCACCGGTCGACCCTGTTATGCCATCATCGACGCCCTCTTTGGTATCGGCCTGACCAGAGCAATAACAGGGCCCATGGCTGTACTGATCGAGCTCCTCAATTCCACCGTAATGGGCATTAAGGTACCCATAATCGCGGTTGATATACCTTCCGGCCTGCAGGCCGATACCGGCAGCAGCCACGGGCCCTGCATCCGGGCTGCTCATACCGCCACTTATGGTTATGCCAAACCGGGACTGCTGCTCCGCCAAGGCCCGGATCGCTGCGGCCGGCTGCATCTTATTGATATCGGCATCCCTTCGGCGGCTATTGCCGAGTTTGCCATTAAGCAGGAGGCCCTTACCGCTCACAGTACCGCCCTGTTGCTGGCGCAGATAAGACGGACGAAAGCAGCTCATAAAGGCAGCCATGGTCATCTGCTGGTCCTGGCTGGCTCCATTGGCAAGACCGGGGCAGCCATTCTTTGTGTTAAAGGGGCGCTGCGCAGCGGCTGTGGCCTGGTCAGCCTCTGCTGTCCTCATGATCTTAATGCCATCTTTGAGACGCAGCTGACTGAGGCCATGACTATCCCTCTCCAGACTTCCCGATCGGTGCTGAGCATTGACGATCTCGCCACCATTGAACAACAGCTGCAGGGGAAAAAAGCCATTGTCATTGGTCCGGGCCTGGGCCTGGCTGCCGAAACGGTCCAGCTCGTTCTGCATCTTTACCGGACGGTCACAGTGCCCATGGTCATTGATGCTGACGGGCTCAATATCCTGGCGCCATATCTAACCGAGCTTAAAGACGCACCTGGCCCCCGTATCTTTACTCCCCATCCCGGGGAAATGGCCAGGCTACTGGATAGTTCGGTGGCCGACATCGAGCAAGACAGGATTCAGGCCGCGCACAGAGCCTGCGGGCTTTTTGCTCAGGCCGCCGGTCAATGCACCGTCATCCTTAAAGGGGCTGGTACCGTTGTCAGTTCAGACGGTAAGACCTGGATCAATACCAGCGGCAACCCCGGCATGGCTACCGGCGGCATGGGAGACGTCCTCAGCGGGATTATCGGGGCCTTGATCTGTCAAGGGCTTGAGCCGCCAGAGGCCACACGGGCTGCTGTTTATCTGCATGGCAGCGCCGGTGATATGTTATGGCAGACGACCGGCAGCGGTTACAACGCCACCGAACTGGCTGACGCCTTGCCACGGAGCATTAAACAGATAAGTAGTACCCAGTAAAGCAACCATTATAAATTGCCAAAACGGCAGCAACGCCGGCAGGACTGTTTAAGAGCTAGAGTTCCGGCCGGTTCCTCAAATAAGCAAGGAGATTTCATGTTAACTGCCCGCGATATCATGACCCATGACGTAATTACTGTAACCGATGAGACAACGGTCAAAGAGCTGGCCCAGCTTTTATCCCAGCATCAGATAAGTGGCGTGCCGGTCTTGAATGACAATGACGAGTTGGTTGGGGTGGTGACTGAAAGTGATCTGATTTTTCAGACCAAAAAAGTTCACATTCCCACTGTCATTACCATCCTTGATTCTGTCTTTTATCTGGAAAATCCGGATAAGATGGGTGAGGAGATGAAGAAGATGGCCGGGATCAAAGTCAAGGATATCCTGACCAGTGCCCCTGTCACCGTGACCGAAGAGACCCCGCTTGATGAAATCGCCACCATCATGTCAGAAAAGAATGTGCATACCCTGCCTGTCGTCGTCAACAAGATAACATTGGTGGGAGTTATCGGGAAGAAAGATATTATCAGGACCTTAATTGATTAATCCAAACTCTGATCTGGAGAACAAAAAATCGTCAGATGCCTATTGGTCTCTGGCGGTGGTCAAGGCCGGCATAAATATCAACCAGGGAAATGGTCGGCTGCGGCTGAAGTGGGCAGTCACAACTTTTGAGATATTCATGTAAACGGTACAGGTGACAGCTGACACTGCATCACAGCCTTCCCAGCTGCTGAAGGTTTGATCGCCGACAGTCACCGGGGCGGTCAGCTCAATCGTCGTCCCATTGGCAATATCCGTCTTGCTGTAGCTGGTCGTCCCGGCATAGCTGGTCGGAGAAGCCTTAATCAGGACATTGGAGGCACCTGCAGAATTCACCGTCAGTGTTGAGGTGGCATCCGGGGAAATAAGCGCCAGCGCCGCCTGCAGATCGATACGTGGTTTAATAATCTGGTTACTGAGGGTCCGGTTATCAGTGACGGGAACGCCGCTGGTAGCAAACAGATTCAGGGCATTGCCTACCGACATGTCAGGTACAGCCTGCTTAAGTACGGCCCACGCACCTGCTATATGCGGTGCGGCCATCGAGGTCCCATGTTTAACGGCATAGCCGGTACCCGGAATTGAGGATCTTATGGCCGAACCGGGGGCCAGCAGATTGAGGAAGGATGCCGAGTTGGTATAACAGGTAAGTGTGTCAACAGTAGAGCTTGTCTCGTTGCAGACCGATCCGCCGAGCGGCAGGCCGCTGGCATCCCAGGTGGCCCCGGCACTGACGGCACTGGATACACAGCCGGGGGCGCCCATGCTGTCTGTATAGGCGCTATTACCGGCCGAAATAACGGTGGCGATACCAGCCCCACGCAGATTATCAATCGCCGCTTTCATCGCCTTATTATCCGCATCGCACGTTGCCTGATCAAAATATTGACCACCGCCCAGGCTCATATTGACTGCCGCAATGTTATAACTGGTCCGCAACTGGTACACCCGCTCCAGGCCCTTGAGCTGATCGGAGTCCCAGCTTAAGATACAGGGCTGCGTACCCCCGCAATAGTCTGACTCGAAACGGGAAAAGACCTGCATAGCTATAAGATCGGCCCCTCGAGCCACCCCGGAAAAAGTACTTCCGGAACCGGCAGCGATACCTGCCACATGTGTGCCGTGTTCACAACTGCCAATATTACAATTGACAGCTGAGCCGGCAGCAGTCGAGTCGGTGGCTCCTCCCGGACAGAGAGTACTTGAGCTGTAATTAATATTATTGGTCGAGTAACAGGCCTCGGATACCACCTTGCCGCTCAGAAAGGGATGCGTTTTATCAATGCCGGTATCCAGGATTGCTATGGTCTGGCCACTGCCGTCATAGTCAGCCGACCAGGCTGATGATGCACCGATCAAGGGGCTGCTTTCCGCCAGGGTCGTTGCTCTCAAGCCATCTTCGTCAATGCTCACCACATCGCTATCGGTAACCAGCAGGTCCAACTCTTCACTATTTACTTCCAGCGCCAGAAAGGGAATGGTGGCAAAGCGGCTGGCCTTCTTCTTATTCCCCTGCACCTTTGCCAATCTTTGCAGAACCGCGGCCTGGGCCCTGCTGATATCCAGGCGCTGCCTGGCCGCTTCAATCTCAGCCAGCCTGGCTTCGGGGGCAAAGGCGGCCCGGACGCCGACAATTAGGCGGACACTGCCCTTGTCACCGGCAAGCTTTCGCAGCCGTGCCAGCTTGTTGGCTTGAGCGGCATCCTTGGCACCGGCTGCGGCCAGGGTGCCCTCATTATGATCAGCCAGCAGAGAGCGCTCAGCAGTCCAGGCAGGGGCAACAATAAAAAGCAAGCCCCACAGTATCAGGGTGGAATTGAATAACAGTTTATTCAACATGAATATTTTCGTTAGACCTCCTTCAGGCCAGCCGCAGCAAGGCATTGACAATAGCGACAGCAACCGGGCTGCCCCCTTTACGGCCAAGAGCGGTGATATAAGGATATTTTTTGTGGGACAGAAGCTCTTTAGATTCAGCGGCATTGACAAAACCCACCGGTACCCCGACGACCAGATCAGGCTGGATCTTGCCGGCCGCAATCAGTTCCATTACAGCAAGCAGAGCCGTGGGGGCATTACCGATGGCAATAATCCCGACATTATCAGCGGCTGCCAGACTCAGGGCCGTTTCTGAGCGGGTCAGACCAAGGCGGCCGGCCTCTGTTGCGACCTCTGGTTCTCCCACCCGACAGATCACCTGACCGCCGAATTTATCGAGAAAAGAACGACTGATGCCGGCAGCTGCCATATTGACATCGGTGAGCACATTCTTGCCGGCCCGGATAGCAGCAAGGCCGGCAGCTATGGCCTGGTCATGAAAGCGCAGATTGGCCGCAAAACCAAAGTCCCCGGTGGCATGGATGACCCGGCGCATGACGGCAAACTCATCCATAGGATAATCGCTCACCGGACGGCCGGTTTGGGTCTCAAATTCATGTTCAATAATACGAAAACTCTCGGCCTCGATATCGAGGGGTTTGATCTGCTGCAAGGTTACCATCTTTATCCCTTTTTATGGTCTCGGATATAATTATAAAAAGTATTAACGTTTTGTTCTGTCTGGCCAAAATGAAGATGAATATAGCCGCCGGTCGTATTGTTAACTTGGTATCCTTCCGGCCGCCCATCCTCCAACTGATAAATAGTCTCCACTCCGGCGCCCATCCGCTCTATGACGGAATAATGAAATTCATGGCCGTGCAGGACTTCGCCTTTTTTACCCCACAGACAATTCTTGCGCAGACGGGGCTGGCGGTAACCGAGGCGGGCCAGGCGATTCTGCATTCTGACGGTTGCCGGAAAGACCCCGGCCATGCCATGAGCCTTGCCATCAAGATCAATTAACTCCTCACATAGGTACATGAAGCCGCCACATTCCGCATGAATCACTCCCCCACTATCGGCCCAGGCCTTAATGGCCGTTCGCATTGCCTCATTGCGACTGAGGGCCTCGGCATATAGTTCCGGATAGCCGCCGCCAAGATAGAGGGCGTCCAGATCCTCGGGCAGTTTTTGATCGTGCAGCGGACTGAACGGCAGCAATTCAAAACCGGCTCGTTGCAGGATGGCCAGATTGTCTTCATAATAAAAGCAGAAGGGCAGATCGCGGGCCACGGCCAGTCGGAGGAGAGGTCTGGAATGACCGGCTGCCTTAGACAACATGGCTGCGGAAGAGGAAAATGGGTGGGGGTTCGACAAAAGCTCGTCTGGCCGGGGTTGTTCTTGCTCAATCTTAGCAGAAGCAAGCGCCAAGCTGCCTGTACGGCCAAGAGATAAGAGGGCGTCCAGCTCGATATGCTCTTCAACAGCCGTAATCAAGCGGGCCAGCTGGTCCCGGTTTAATGGTGATTCTGCTCCCATATGCAGACCAAGATGACGATCAGGGATCTCAAAATTGATATCCCGAGGGAAAAAGCCCAAGATCCTGGCCTGACAGGAATGCTGCACTGCTCCCCGAATCAACTCGATATGGCGCGCCGAGCCCACCCGGTTAAAAATAACACCCTTGATCTGCACCTCAGGATCAAATACCTCAAAGCCTTTCAGCACCGCCGCCACGCTCTCGGCTGCTGAACGGGCGTCAATTACCAGGACAACGGGCAGATCCAGAGCCTTGGCCAGAGATGCTGAGCTGGAGATATTACCGTCAAAAAGACCCATCACCCCTTCTACCACCCCTATTACTTCACCATTATGATCAGCCAGCCGTTGCTGAAAGATATGACGGCAGAAGTCCTCGCCGCACATCCGCAGATCAAGATTGGATGAGACTCGACCCGTCACCATTCGGTGCAGGGTGGGATCGATAAAATCAGGGCCGCATTTAAAGGGCTGGACGGCCAGCCCCCGAGCGGCCAGAGCGGCCAGAATACCTACCGTCAGAGTCGTCTTCCCGGAGCCACTGGTGGTCCCGCCAATCAGAAAAGCCGGGATTCGGCGATTGCCCAAGGCATTCTGGTTATCTGGTATCATTTATTATCCGATTAGCAACCGCCGGAGCAGTAACAGTATGATTAGGAACAAAGCAGAGCCAGTCAGCATCAATTTATTGGCAACAAGGATATCCGTATCCTTCAGCTCTCGCCTTGCCGCCCCTATTGTCGGCTTGCTTACAGTCTGGCCGAAATAGACTGTCTCTCCGCCCAATTGTACCCCGAGTGCTCCAGCCACTGCTGCCTCCGTATGGCCGGAATTAGGGCTGGCGTGACATAAACGATCGCGGCGAAAAATACGCCAGGCATTGTTCCCATCCAGTCTATGCAGAAAAGAGGCCGCCACCAATAGCAGACCGCTCAATCGGGCCGGAATAAAATTGACTATATCATCCAGCTTGGCGGCACAAAAACCAAAGGCCAGATATTGCTCATTTTTATAACCGAACATGGAATCCATGGTATTCACCGCCTTATAGCCGATGGCAAGCAGCGCCGCCAGGACAACCGGGCTCATCCCTACAAAGGGAGCGATTATGGCCCCCAGAACGGCGTAGAACAGAGGGGCTGTAACACCATCAACCATATTTTCGGCCACTGTTTCCACCGTGGCCCGGATTACCCCCACCCGATCAAGTGCTGCCGTATCGCGGCCGACAATCATGCCCACGGCCTGACGACCGGCCAGCAGCCCCGCCTCACCGAGCTGCTGCAGGACGGTAAAGACCTCCTGGCTATGACGCATCAGGTCCCTGGCGGCAATAGAGGTATAGAGCAGAAAGATAGCCAGCACGGCGGTCAGCATGGGCGATAATAGTGCCGCTATCTGCAACAGTTGCCACACCAGCCCGATAGTTACTGCTAGAACCGCAAGCACAGTCAGCGCTCCCGCCAGCTTTTGGTTGAGGAAGAGCCGGCGGAAGAATAGTTCAAATTTAAGGCAGAACCAGCCGATAATCCTGACCGGATGGGGAAACCAGCGGGGATCACCGAACAGCAGATCAAGGGCAAGGATGCAGAGGAGCTGTAGCTCGAAAATTTCCATAAAAAATGCTCTAATGTCGGGTCCGCTATATGACAATGAATGGTAAAAAAATGTTTTTTAAAATCCGAAATTTTTAAAAATATATACATCTTTAACTACTCTGTCTATCCATATAGAGCAATGCCGCCTCAGCCCGAAAGAACCAGCATGGCACGGCCAGCCACAGCATCATACAGCTAATTCCCTTGACGATGGTCACAAACTTATGAGAAATTTATAATAACGATGCTTTAAAGAAAGACATTATTGAAGATAAGTGGCAGTATTTAATAAAGAAGATTCATTGGACTCTTCAGTAAGGGCCTGGCTGGATAACTCGCAAGGCATCTACAGGCAGAATCAATTAATCAAAGGAGAGATGATGACCATATTTATAAATCGGATGATGCGGGCGGCAAAACTGGACTCCAGTCTCTATGAAGAGGTAGAGGCTGATAAAAGCACATTGTCTCAGGCCATGATCGTGGTTGTTCTGTCCAGTATCGCTGCCGGCTTAGGCAGTGTCGGCACCATCGGCCCCGGCAGGATCTTGTTCGGCATGTTCGCCGCTCTGGCCGGCTGGTATATCTGGGCCTATTTAAATTATATCATCGGCACCAGACTGCTGCCGGAACCGCAAACAGAAGCCGATCTTGGGCAATTACTGCGCACGACCGGCTTTTCCAGTTCTCCCGGTTTGATTCGTATATTCGGCATTATCCCGGGACTGGGGACCATTATTTTTGCCGTGGCGTCCATCTGGATGCTGATAACTATGGTCATCGCCGTGCGGCAGGCCCTTGATTATACCAGTACCTGGCGGGCTGTGGCAGTTTGCGCGATCGGCTGGATTATTCAGACCCTGATCCTGATGCTGTTATTTTATTTTCTCGGTGGTCCGCCACCGGCTTGAGTTTTGATTCACATTGCCGCATAAAAGAAGCCCTCGGGTTAGATCCGACAGGGCTTCTTGTTTAGGAAATTAAGATAGACCAGCCAGTTACCC
>DIKT01000015.1:3443-5404 GCA_002424635.1 Desulfobulbaceae bacterium UBA5611 | reverse complement strand
TTCATGGTATCTCGCATCGAATGGATATGGATTTTTTTGCCCGCTTGCGTTGCTAAGCTCCGATGCATCACGCCAAGCTTCTCCCCCGTATTGACATGGACGCTGGTTGATCTTGTCGCTGCCTTCATATCATTGTTCCTGCACATGCATGAATTTTTTTATCGGATCAGGATTTTTGATCACCATAAGGCCCTGGCCTGTTGGCGGAATCCCCTTGAACCCGGCAGATTTACGATAACCTTCCTGATCAAGAGCAAGAGAAAGATCTAGTTCCTTGATTTCACCGGTCGATACCTGCACCAGAGCTTTTCCCTGCATTTTAAAAGTCACTTGGCCGCCGGTTTTGTAGTCCAGTGCCCAGAGATATGTGGTGCCACCAAAGCTGCAGACATCCGTGGTCGGGGCAAAAGAGAGGAAATAAATGGCGCCCAGGGTATCGGGTGTGGGGTTTGAAATCACACGTTCAGCACTTATGGGTGACACCGCTGCGTTCATGTTGACATACCAGCCTTTCTCTGCAGCCGTGAATGCGGTAGTAGAGGGCGTTGTCTGATTTCTCAGATTAGTCAATGCCAACGTCGTGCAGGTGGAAGAGATACTGTTACTTGCCGAAGTAAAGCAATTTTCTTGAACGCCGAACAGCTTGCGTTGCATAGTCAGGTCATCCTGCTTGAAAAAATAGCGACCTTCAGCGAAATAAAGCCAAAGTTTTCCGTTCTTTCGGTCAAGAAGATTCACCACGGAAGTGGTGACCGGCCCGATATCATCTATTACCTTGCTGACCGTCCAATTGGCCGGATTGACATCATCATTGATAACGAGTCGCAGCACCCCGCCTTTATTCCAGACAGGGGTGGTTGCGGCAACATCACGTTTGACATAGCCGATATAAACGGCATCATCCTGATAGTTGCCGCTCTCGCCGGGCCTATCCTTTTCCAGATCGAGCGCGCTGGTGGAAATTGATCCTGCAAAGGCATCAGGAATGCCCGTATCTATGGTGCGCAACAACGCTCCTGTTTTGAGATCAAGGACAAAGAGTCTCAGATTCTTATCCGAGGTGCCTTTGAACTCTTTGCTGACAATGGGTCCAGTGGAGCCAGATGCCAGGATGGCAAACCACCTGCCATTTTTATCAACGGTACCGACCTTGACAATCGCCGGGCCAACATTGGTAACACCCAGATCGGCATGGCTGAACTCCCAGAGAATTTTGGGGGATTCAACAACGCATGCCCCATTGGTACTAATGGGGAGGCAATCACTGTCCGTGTTGCATGCCGCTTTGCTGATCGCGCACCACTTGACGTTGTTTGTCACATCAAGGGCAAAGTATGATGACCAGCCTAACGACTGCCCCGAAAGTGGCGTAGTGATTCGATTAGCGGTGGCGGTGGCAGCATCGCAAGTGGCGCCACCGATTCCCATGCTGCCAATCAAAGTGGTGCGCCAGCTTGTTTTTGTAAAATCTATAGCGCTACTGTCAACACATGTTTCGGTGGAGGGACAACCTTCATCGTCAATGCAGGCCGTTGTTGTAGTTACGGAGCATACCTTTTTCATCGTAATAAGCTTCGGACAATCCCAGTAATCAGTTGCCGCGCTGCAGTCCGATGGTTTATTGATAGATACATCCGTTAGCGCTGTCGGGCCATCTACCATATAGATGTGACAATAATCCTCATCATGAAGGTATTGCAGATAAGGAAGGACATTTTTCGGTATAAAGGCATAACTTTCGGTACCAATCCCTCCCACTCCGGTCGCGCCTTCCTGCCTGGCTGCTTCATACCACAGTTTGCTTGTGCATTCTTCGCTTACGGTACAATCTGCGTTGGAATTGCAGAGTATTTTGCTTGAAGAGCAAGCCTTCCAATTTTGCATGAGCTTGCCAAGCTTGAAGGCATGCAGCATGCCATCGTTAGCGCCGACAAAGGCAAGCTGCCGGTCTTGGTAATCAG
>DIKT01000015.1:0-3225 GCA_002424635.1 Desulfobulbaceae bacterium UBA5611 | reverse complement strand
TTGAGCCGCAGACACCGGGTGTGCCCGTGGCATTGACGCAATCATAGCCACGAACATAATTGATGGTTTCATTGGCGGCTGCCCCTGCGGTCTGTCCCAAATAAGCAGCAAGCGTGGCGTTGTTTGTCGTGTCGAATGATATCAGGCTTGAACCATCTATCGAAGTTTTGATGTTCCTGACGGCTGGATCTGTCCACCAGAGGTTGAAACCAGCGCGCCAGATGGGCACGGTCTCTTCGATTGGCACTTTCCCCTTGTCTGTAAGTGAGGTGCCTGTGCCAGTTGCATCCTGCCAGCGTTGGGCCAAGGTCTTACTGACGGCCGGATCAAAGGCGAAGTTTGTTATGTAATCCTGTTGGAGGTCAAGTAATGTAAACGCATCGGCCCCTTCCCTGATCGTATCCTCGCGAATATTTGCGAAAGTAAAATACGGATCCAAGTAATACCAGTAATTCATCAGATCGCTGGTCCAGGAGACCTCGGTGTTGTTTGCAAATGACCGGTTGGGATAAAACAGGGCCTGCATGAGATTGGCGCCGCTCCCTTCACTGGAACTCAATACCGACACGGCCGTACCGGAGGAGGCTTTCCTAAGTATTTCCAGAATGATTGTCTTTATCCGATTTTTTATTCCCAGGGCATCGTCCGCACCGTAGAAGGTATCGGGGATATTGTTTTCATCCTTGTCCCAATCTGTGGAGGAAGTCGGTAACGGAGTGCATGGACTGCCCTTGACAGTAGTTGTGCTACAATCAGTTGCAACACACCCGGAAACTTTAGGATAATCCGTCATATTGCCAGGCCATATCTTGCTCGTATCGAAACCGCCATACATAGCGACATGCTTCAAGGATTGCTCCGCGGTACCTCCCAGCCACAGGCCTAAGCCATACAAGGATTCCAGTGAGGAGTTTACATTGCTGTGAGCGTTGAAAAATCCTTTCTTATGCAGCCAATAAGCGGGCACCACGGGATCGGCGGATGGGTTTTCGTAGCCTTCTTCGATCGTACAGGTGGCAGCCACTGAACCAGAAGCCCCACCCATGTTCCACTGGCCATCGGTGAGCATGATAATAAAATTTTTGGAGCAAGGCACAAGAACAAGCTCATTGCCCTGGCAATTGCCGTCAAGAGTCCCGCCGTTAGAACCATCAACACATTGATACATGGGATCCTTCCAATTAACCGACCCGGTTGCCGGCCCAGGACTGCCAAAAACCGAAGTGTTTTGGGCAAGATAGGCATAGGCTGCCCATAATGCGGGGCCGCTGGGAGTATCCCCGTTAGGCGCTTCATAATTGAGCGCAGTGATCGTATTTTTATAAGGATTGACACCATCAACAGAGGCGGAGCCGACAAAATCACCAAACAAAACAGTGGCAGTGCTTCTCACCCCTGTTCCACTAAAATACATACTCCCAATACGGGGCTGCAAGGGCAATTCCTTGAGTTGATAGAGCAGTCCACCCGAAATACCGGTGATGCGGTCCCAGCGCGCCTTCACTTTAATTCCGTTGGAGGTGCTGAGGATGCATCCCGTGGCATCGCAAGACACACTGGAGCTTGGTTGACCGTATTGCCCTGGATCACATGTCTGAATGGAACCATTGCAACCATCAGGTTTTCCGCCAGTCATCGCCCATCGAAGCAAATCAACTCGTGACATATTTTTATAATTCAGATAGTTACCGCTATTGACGTCGGTGCAAGCAACGGCAATTAAATCTGACTCTGAACAACAGGCATATTGGTTATGATTGCAGCCATGCGTTCCTTTGCCTTCGAAATAATAGCAACTATTATTGTTGTTTGGACATGACCAAGAAGTATCAGCAGCACCGCATTTTTGGCTACATGTGCCTCCTGTCTCTTCTTGATATACGCTATTAGCGTCTAATGTATAATTTTTATTCCGGTCGAAATAGCCTTCATAGAGCTTGCTGGTATTATAGCCATCTAGCATACCATCATTATCGGCGTCAGTATCTCCAAGGGAGTACGCCTTCCACCCCATACTGCCACTGGCATCCACCATCAACAGAACATTCGGAGCCGCCGAGGTACTGAGAAAAGGTGGGGACTGACAATAATCAGTCATGGCGGCATCAGCTTGCCCAGCAATCAGGCAACATGCCATTGAGGAAATCAGGATGAGTCTTCGCATGGCCTTACTCCGAGTCAATTTTCGTTATGGTGTATAAATAGCCCTCATCGCAACGGCTACTGTCGATAAAAAAACATTTTCGCTCGCCTACGATCATTGTTGCCCGTCCGGTAGCCATGGACAACTTAAACTTCTGAGGGCCACGACAACTCTCGGATTGAACATCAACTTTGATAAAGGCCTCATCGATATTTGTCTCTGTAACAATTCCACAAAGATACAAGCCATCAGCGACATCCGCCGCCAAGATTAACGAGCTCCAGAGGATGCATGAAGAGATAAAGGCACAGCAGGTTATTATCCATTTTGCTCTCATTGTTCGCCCCCGTTTGTTAAATGATACAAGAACATAATTGTAATATGTAACTAAATCACACCAGAATTTTATCTGCTCATCTATTTAAGCAGAAATCATGCCAGAAATGAAGTATTTTCAGGAGTTCAATACATATTATACATCCAACCCATTGAGGATCTTGTAAAATAACCACGATGTCATTCCCGAGTTCTTTTATCGGGAATCCATTTTCATAGATTGTGCATGGTAGATTCCCGCCTGCGCGGGAATGACAGTTGTTGTGCTTAGAATGACAGTTGCTGTGCCTGGAATGACAGCTGTTGCACTTCCAGATCTCGCCAAACATAGGCGGTAGCTATAATATAACATACTGATTTTGCAGCACTTGCATGAAACTTGGACGCAGAAGACCGCAAAAAAGCGCTGAATTTGGCCTTTTTATCAGGAGTGTCCGGTGTGGAAATTGCAATAGCCTTCTGAACTGCCAAATCCCCCTCCCCTCTATTAAAAAATTTAACACAATCAGCCATAAAAGAAAATAATTTTACAGGCATGATCTGATTCAAGAAAAACAACAGAGGAGTACCCGAAGAATTGATTGCTCGCTGTTGCTTGAGGATGACAGGCTTTTTTGACATTTCACAAAACCGTCACACCTTTTACAACAAGCTCAACAGATTTGCTCTCAGATTCGCCCTTCGCATTTCCTCATTTTTCCTGCTATACTCTCACGGACAGGCAAAATAGGAGGATCATGTCATGC
>DIKT01000036.1:58640-67022 GCA_002424635.1 Desulfobulbaceae bacterium UBA5611 | reverse complement strand
CATCTTTCCCGGCTGTCTTGGATGCGGCGTCTTACCAAATACCCAAAAAAAATTACAATATCTCCAAGCTCAATGTCAAAGGCTAGAAAACAATACAAAACATAAAGAAGCAAGACCCATAACAATCAGTACGCTTTGAATAAAAAAAGCCCGATTCCAACCAAGAATCGGGCTTGCAAGCAGCAAAAAAAAAACAGCCTATCAGGTCGGCAGAGGCGTTCTAGACAGATATTCGGTATTCTCCAATATAACCTGGATCGCCCGGTTAGTACCGGGGGCAAAAAGAATGGGCGCAATCAGATTCAAGGTGATTTTCTGGTCTGGCGGCACGGTGACCACGGTCAGGATATAGTATTGCTCCTCATCATTTATCTGTAAGGAGTTTCTTTCGGCATTGTCAGGTGTAACCACATAATCGGGAAAAAAGTTAGTCGGATCGGTGAGGACAAAAGCGATATCGGGATCATCGACGCTCTGAATCCAGAATAAAGGGCCCTGTTTCTTATTGGGCATGACAATGAAAGAGTGCAAAGTGGGAAATCCGATCAGACCGGCGGGAAAGATGAGCAGGTTTTCCGGATCATATTCAACTTCACCAAAGCGGGTATCTATTTTTTTCATTTTTTCTTTAATCCCATTGAGAGGTTGTCGCTGAGGGTTTCAAGATCGGTCATATTCCACTGGGCCGCAGTACGGTTTTCCATGGTGATACGGTCATAAACTTCCTGTCGATAGATTTTTTTATCTTGAGGAGCCTCGATACCGATGCGAACACCACCACCTTTCAACTCAATGATCTTAATCGTGATATCATCCCCGATAACAAATCCTTCACCGGGTTTTCTGGTTAGAACCAGCATGGTTTAACTCCACAAAAATGATGAAGACCCTTTAAGGGTGAAAAATTATAAATTCGCCCAACCTCTTGCATTCATATAAAAAATAATTTCAAACTTAGGCGATCTGTTATAAATAATCAAGGATAGAGATTTTTGATATCTTGGCGGTAATGCTGAGCGCTGCCTGGAAAGCGGTCTCCTGCTTACTGATTTCAGCGAAGGTTTCAATAGCATCAGCATCCTGGTAACGGGACAGGATCATGTGCAGATCAATGCGTATATCCTGCTGGTGCATCATGGCGGTTTCAACCCTGTTGGCTCTATTACCAAGCTGACTGCGCAGCCTCCGGTTCTGATCGGCTGCAAGGTCCAGATTTTCCATCTGCATTTGTATTCCGCCGCCGGCACCTGCTGGATCGTTAATGTTGCCGGCGCGCAGGGCCTCTTCCAGACGGGTGAGAACGCTGAAGATATCGACTCGTCCGGCATCAGACGGATAGCCAACGGCCGGCGGAATGGGACCGGCCTGCATGATATTGTTGCTGATGCCCATAAACAGGTCATTGCCGGTCAGGTTTGTCTGCAACCGTTCACCCGGAGTAATTTCCAGTTCGGTGGGGTTGGGGTCACCCTGGTAAATATAAGGCCAGGTGCTTGAATCCGCCGGGTCATATGGAGGGTTGAGATTGAGGGGATCAGTAGGGGGGTTGGGATTATAATTAGGATTAGGAACAAAGGGTTTGATGTTTTCCTGATAACCGGAAAAGATATATTTACCGTCCACCATGCCGTTAGCGGCATCGAGCAGTTCCTGGCGCAGGTGACCTACCTCATTAGCGAAAACTTCCATGTCGGCGCTGGACATAGCGCCGTTAATGGCATTGATGCTGAGTTCCTTCACCCGTTGCATGATATTTTCCACATGATTGAGCTGGCCGTCGGTGGCCTCCATCTTATCGAGGGAGACACCCATGGTATCGAGGTAGCGATCAGTATTTCTGATTTGCGTTCTGGTGGTGAGCACTGGACGAATTGAGGCCGGATCATCAGATGGTTTGTTCATCTTGATGCCGGTTGCGCCCTGTAACCGCAGATTCTCGAGCCTGGAACTGATCCTGCCCAGATTGGTCTGGAGCATACGATAGGTGGTGCCTTCGGTTACTTTCATCGTTAATCACCTTGCTGGTGTTGCAAAATCTAAAATACGTGCCATCATCACTATTTTATCTTTTCAAATTTATAAGTGACATCATCATCTCATCTATCGTCGATAGAAATTTGGCCGAAGATTCAAAGCCACGCTGAAACTGGATCAGGCTGATCATCTCTTCATCCAGTGAGACTCCCGCTAGACCATCTCTCATGTTTTGCAGCTGTACCATTGCATCTTCAGCACCGCCTAATGACAGAATGTTCTGATTAGCCATGATCCCGACGGTAGATGTCATCTTGCCATAAAAAGTGGTGAAACTGTCAGACCCATTGATGAGGACGGTTTTGCTAAGACCGGCAATATCCAGGGAGTTCCGGTTATCACCCGGAGCCACGGTAGCCGGGGGAACAGGGGCCTGGGCTGCCGCCACATGACGGGAGTCCGTAAGAGCTACCATCATGTTGCGGGCTGCTTCTTTCCATGGCTCTGCCGGTGGCGGGGAAACCGGGTTAGGAGTAAAGAAGTTCCTGCCGCTTACAGAATCAAGTCCGGCTCCGGTCGTATGGACGTTATTGACGGCCTGGGTGATCTCATAAGCCAGTTGGTCGAGCTTATCATTCAAGCCGGGGATAACAGTATCACGAATATTGACCAGCCCATAAAATTCGCCGCCCAGGTTGTTCAGGCCGATCTGCCGGGTGACTCCCCCGGTCCGCAGCACCAGCTTGAGATCCTGACCGTTTTGTACCGCCTCAATGGTCATGGCTTCTGTCCCTTGAATCAAAGGCATGCCACCGGGAAGCTGGACCGCCATCATGCCTTTGGCATCAGTATAGGTCTGCACGCCCAGGCTTGAGGCCAGATCTTTGGCGAGCATATCACGACGATCTCGGGCGCTGTTGGCGACCTGACCCTGAAGCTCAATGGTAAAGATACGTGTGTTGAGTTCGGCGATTTCGCTGATCTTGGAATTCACCCCATCCACCTTGGAGATAATAGAATCGTTGATATTCTGTTTAACCGTGTCCAGATCATTGGTGATGGTATGAAAATTTTCGGACAGCAATTGACCGCGTTGAATAACGATGTCACGTTCAACCATACCGCTGGGATTAGCGGACAGTTCCTGCCAGGAATCAAAGAAACGGTCGACTTCTGTCGCCAGATTCTGATCGGTGATATTAAAGATGCGTTCCAGTTCGGCCAGAGGGTTTGACTGCCCACTCTGCAGGCCGAATTCAATGGATTTATGCTGCAGCTGATTGGTGACAAAGGTGTCAAAATCTCGACGGACCGCGGTGACGGTAACACCCTGACCAATGAAAAAGCCGCCGAAATTCATGGAAGGATAGGGGGTCAGGACGGCGCTTTGGCGCGAATATCCGGCGGTATTGACATTGGAAATATTGCTGCCGATAATCTCAATGGATTTCTGATTGACGGCAAGAGCTGTCTTTCCGGCATTTAGTGCGCTCGCTATTCCGGCCATAATTCTATAATCCTTGGTTAAAAAAAAGTGCCATCATTTGATGATGAAGAGCTTGATCTGTTTTTATATCGGTAAAATAGGAGGGAATGTTTAGGAGGCGCTACAAAAGAACAAGACTATTGTATTAATTTTCAGTAGGAAGGCCAAAAGCGGTCAACTGTCATATAACATTGATAGAGGAAGAGCGACTGCCGAGCAGGAATGTGCCAGTGTGATTCACGCAGTAGCCGCCGCAGGAATTATTCCTGGACAGATGGGAACAGAACAAGTTCGTCGTGGTGTCTCTGTTGGCCGGAAGGGAAGGGCGAAACCGTAAGATAGAGGATGGGCTGAAGAGAATATATGCGGTGCTGGCGAGAGTCTGATTGTACCGGCAGCTTAGATCCTTCCGGAAAGAAGTCTGCCGTTAACCGGGGCGCAAATGGTGCCGGCGCTGGCGGAATAGGTAGAGGTGACGCTCCGTTTGCCCAGAAACTCCATGGTTTCCCGGATCCAGCCGAGGGTGGCCTTAAACAAATAGGCATTACGCCGATTTTCATGACGGATCTGGGTGGCAATGCCCTTGTCGGCCTGATCGATATTCTGGACATGGGCTAAAATCTGCAGCAGCTCTTCTTTTTCGGCCATGACTCGGGCCATACCATTAAAATCCATAATCTTGGCGCATTCTCTCTCTTCAATAATCAGGTCGCGCAGGCGGATCAGGTAGTCATGGGTCTTGGCAGTGGTCATTATTGTTTATCCTCCAGTATAAACTGCATCAGACTGGCGGCCACCTTATTTAAGTCCGGCCGATAGGAGCCATCAGCAATCTGGGCCTTGATCTCCTGGACCCGCTCTTGGCGCTGGGCTTGAATATTGCCGCTGCTGGTCTGCGCCTTTTGCACATCCTGCAGGATGGATGAAAATTGTACCTGATCCGGTCCCTGTGCTTCTCCCGCTTTTTTGCCGGCCTGTGACTTCTCTGCATTTTTTAATGCGCCGATCTGGCCAAGCCCGCCAACTCCAAAAAATTCTATACTCATAATGTCACCTGGATGTTAAGAGCCGTTAAGAAAAACCATGAGAGTGCTGATCGTTCTTTATGGTTCCTTGTGCCGTTCGTACCATATCATATGGTATTTTTTATTATTATAACTTTTTTGATAATTACTGGCCAGAGATTGTTTGTTCTGCCCAATTATCAAGCTTTTCCATTACTGCATCATAGGTATTGTAGGAGATCTCAGGCAGCCAGCCACCAAAGGTATTCAACGCCTCATTAAAGCCGCGGGTCACACCTTCTTTAATATCGGCCAGCCGGGAAGGGTCGCCGCCGGCCATGGCAACAGCGAAATCTACAATACGCTGCGAGGTTTGATCAACACCGAAATATCCGTCATCAGCAATAAGCGCCTGAGCATCTTCCTGGCTCAGTTGACTGATGTCTATGTCCAAGCCGTCTTTTTGGCCTGTGGCAATCTTGAAATCAATGCCCTGTTCCTTCAGTATATTTAAGACCAGACCACGCAGGAGGTCAAAGCCATCTGCTTTGATACCTGTCTGCAAGATCAGAGAATTTGAGTAAGTAGGTGCGGTCTCTGTCGGTTGGTTGATGGTAACAGGATCGATAATAGTACTATGATCCAAAGGCTTATCGGTGACCGCCATCTTGCCATCTGCCTGAAGGTGTTTGTTATTGTGCTGCCGCAGCATTTTGGGGTCGATATGAGCCTGATTGCTGATAGAATTTGCCATGACCGTTCGCCTCCGTGCGTTGTCCTCCAAGCATCCATGCAGGAAGATAATAGTGGTGGGACTGCTTCCACAAGAGAATTGTCTCTCTCGTTATAAACAGTATCGTCAGAGGAGGAAAAAAAGTTTAGGTGCCGTTATAAAATAAGCAACGCTGTTCTGCTTATTTTATCTACGGCACCTTATGCCACAACAAAGAAACAGCAATCTCTACCAGCTGTTTCTTTAAGTGGCCGGCATTAACAAGCCAAATAATTTTATAGCACTGCTTATTTTATCTACGGCATTATCAGGGCAAGGAATTGATAAGCAATACTGTTCTGCTTATTTTATTAACGGCACTTAAACATTTAACAATATCTGTCATTTCTCCGGTGCCATCTTGTCTTTCATCTGCTGGTACATGGCCTCGCCGATCCCATTACCCTTGCCGGCGGCGGCTGTCTTGGCCATTTCCATATCCAGCAGTTCCTTGTAGAGTTCACTGGCCATATCCTTTTCAAACAGACCGGATTCCGGAACAGTTTTACGCATCGCCTTATACATCTCCTGGGTATAGATCGCCTCAAAATCCCGGCATGATTGGCGTAATGTCTGGAGATTCTTGTTTGCCGCTATGTCTGACGGTTTCTTAACGGGAGCACCAGCGGCGTCCGGAATATTGGTTATTGGCATGGTCTGTCCTTGTCCGGTTATAATACGACAAGCTCGCCGTGCATGGCGCCGGCGGCTTTAATGGCCTGGAAGATGGCAATCAGATCTCGGGGAGTGGCGCCAATGGCATTAAGGGCATCGGCAACCTCACTGATACTGACCCCTGCCTTCAGCACCACCAGTTCACTCTGATCTTCAGTGACCTCAACGGTGGTTTGCGGCACAACAACTGTTTCGCCGGCCGCCAATGGATTAGGCTGGAAGACATCAGCTGCTTCCCTAATGACGATTGACAGATTGCCATGCGACACTGCAACGGTTGAGAGCCTCACATCCTCACCCATGACGATGGTGCCGGTGCGTTCATTGATGACCACCCGGGCATTGGTGTCAGTCTTGACATTCAAAGTTTCCAGTTGGGCAATAAAGGGGACGGGCTGGGACTTGAAGGCTTCGGGGATGGTGACGTTGACTGTTGTTGAATCAACAGGACTGGCTGTGCCTTCGCCAAAGGTGGCGTTGATCTCTTCGCTCATGTTGGAGGCGGTGGTAAAATCCGAGGTCCGCAGCCGATAAGACAGGACGCCATTTTCACCAAGAGCCACCGGGACTGTCTGCTCAATTATAGCGCCGTTGGCGATCCGGCCTACGGTGGTATGATTCTTCTGGGCCTTGGCCGCCTTGCCGCCGAAGGAGAAAGCACCGATAGTCATTGGCCCTTGGGCCACAGCATAGACCTTGCCGTCCGGGCCTTTCAGAGCGGTCATCAGCAGGTTGCCGCCCGCCAGACTTTCGGCGTCGCCGATAGATGAGACCTGGACATCAATGGTCGATCCTGGTTTGGCAAAAGGAGGCAGGGCGGCCGTGATCATGACGGCGGCCACATTTTTAGAATTAATCTTGGCAAAATCGGCTGGATTAATCGTTATGCCCTGCCGAACCATCATATTATAAAGGGCCTGGCGGGTGAAAAGAACTTTTTTGAGGTCATCGCCGGTGCCGGTCAAACCGGTCACAAGACCGTAACCGATCAATTGGTTTTCACGCACGCCACCGAGTTGGGCGATATCTTTGATTCTGGCCGCCTGGGCCGTCTGGACCAAAAGCGCTGACAAAAAAAGCAGGATGGTGAGGAACCTTATCAACTTCATGAGTTACCTTTGCCGTTAGAAAGGCCAGACATTATCAATGACTCTGGTAAGCCATCCGGGATGTTGTTTATCGCTGATCGCCCCCTTGCCGGTATAGGAAATTCTGGCATTAAGAACATGTTTGGAATCAATAGTATTATTGGCCATGATATCCACCGGCCGGACAATGCCTGTCAAATAAATGACCTGGGTCTCATTGTTGACCCGGACTTCCTTGCCCCCCCTGATCTTCAGGTTACCATTAGGATAAACCTGAATAACCTGGGTGGTGAGTGAGGCAACAAGATCCTCTTTACGGACTGTCTTGCCGGAGCCTTCAAAAGAGTTGGCAAAATCGGCCTTGACCAGCGCCGACAGATCAAGATTGGGATTTTGAGCCAGCAGATTAGAATTTTCAAGGCCCAAAAGATTGGGTAGTGAGGCAGATATGCTGCTGCTGCGATCCGAATCGGTGGAGGCCATCTTACTGGCGCTGGCTTTTTCGGCGATGGTGATGGTTAAAATGTCGCCGGTGGTCCGGGCCTTGTGATCAGCATAAAGAGAATGCTGTTCACCCGGCCACAAAGAGCCTTCCGAGATCGCTCCGCTTACCTCCGTCTGTATTTCTTCCAGAGGTTCCGGGATATTGACGATCTGCTCTTGAGGTCTGGCGCATGATGTCAACAACACAGCAAGGCAGCAGAAGAAAAAAAAGTTTTTCATGTCAGATTTGTACCTCGACTAGTCCGGGGGCAGTAACGCGGCAAAAAATATCTTTGTCCGAACTGGTGTTTTTGACTTTAATGACCTGACCTTCCTGGCCATCTGTGCGGGCTATACCGGTGGCAGTCAGTTCCAGGCCATTTTTTTGACCAAAGATTTTGACCAGCGCCCCTTTTTTGATCATGGGCGGGAATTCAATATAGGCCAGATCGATAACCGCTCCGGCCTGGGTATTGCGTAGCAATTTTTTACCAATCACCTGGCCTGATAGCAGGCAAGGGGTCCTGAGGGTGGAAAGATCGCGGGTCTCCATGCGGATATCATTTTCGGTAATAATCGTATCGCGACGCAAAGATGCGACAGCGACCGCCACAGGGGCTAAGGCCTCCAAAGTGCCGCGGATGGAAAAATTTTTAACGACCTGATTGTCAATACGACCGATAAGAGCAAAGCGACTACTGCCGATAATACCAGGATTGGACGGAGTCACTTCCCATTGTACCTTGCCGGTGGGAACCATAAAGGGTAACGGCGGATCAGTGGGGGTAAAGGTATAGACGGCCTTGGGCAATTCTCTGGTCTTTGCTGTTATAAAGTCATTGATAAGGCCCTGGATATCCTCGGAGGTAATGGTTGTCCCCTGGCGATGCACGGTCACAA
>DIKT01000036.1:12924-58606 GCA_002424635.1 Desulfobulbaceae bacterium UBA5611 | reverse complement strand
CTGTCAAGGTCAATTTTTTGGCCAACCTCAGGGCTTGCTGCCATCGTCTGTCCAGACAGAGCCTTGGCCAGCTCTGAATTGCTGTCAAAGTCAGCAATATCTCCCAGGGTGATTGCTGGGCCAGTTACTACAGCTGATGAGCGAAAGGTAATGTCAAAAGCATGGCTCTGATAAGCAACCCCTGAAAAGAGAAAGATGAGCAGAAAAACTCTAAAGAGTTTCATACTTTTTATGACTTCGAGAACTATGTCTGGAAGTATCCTTTTTCATAAAGTGATATATCGTTTAATTTGTAACTACTTAAACCAGATTATTAGTAGTCTGCATCATCTCATCGGAGGTCTGGATCGACTTTGAGTTGATTTCATAGGCCCGCTGGGTAGTGATCATGGCGGCCATTTCTTCGACGATATTGACGTTTGACCCTTCAATATAATTCTGGGCCAGGGTGCCGTAGCCATCATCTCCGGGAATTGCCGTCTGCGGGGTTCCGGAAGAGGCTGATTCTAAAAAGAGATTACGGCCAATAGCGGTCAGACCGGAATTATTGCTGAAGGTGACAGTCTCAAAGGCGCCTATTTCGGTACTGCTGTTATCATCACCTATAATGGCGCTCACTATGCCGGTCTCGCTGATAGTGATTTGGCGCGAGCCATCGGGAATGGTGATGGCCGGGACGATCGGATAACCATCAGAGGTGGTTATCCGGCCATCGCCATCCCTTTTGAATGCTCCTGATCTGGTAAAGGCCTCGGTGCCGTTGGGCATTTCCACCTGAAAAAAACCGGCACCTTCGATAGCAACATCAAGCTCATTGCCGGTCTGGATCAGATCGCCTTCCGTGAAGATCTTCTGCACCGCAGCCGGCCGAACACCGAGTCCAATCTGGATGCCGGTTGGAGATTCGGTATCAGCAGATGTCTGGCTGCCTGGCACTTTCATGATCTGATACATAAGGTCCTGAAAATCAGCCCGGCTTTTTTTAAAGCCGGTGGTTGAGACATTGGCCAGATTATTGGCAATGACATCCATATTGAGTTGCTGACTATTCATACCGGTGGTGCCGGTCCAGAGTGAGCGAATCATAAGTGGTATCCTTTTTTTGTTAAATGCCGAGCAAGAGTTTATAGTACTTGTACTTCTTTTTAATTGGCACTGCCGGGGATCCCGTTAATTATTTAGGCCAGGCTGCCCAGTTCATCCTGTTTCTGGCCAAGATCGGAATAGCTTTTCAGGACCTTATGATAGGTCTCAAAGGTCCTGAGACTGCTGATCATCAAAGTCATTTGCTCAGTCATGTTGACATTAGATGTTTCAAGGCTGCCAATGGTAAGCATAGGCTCGACCATGACTGTTTCCTGACCACCTTCCTGCAGAGAAAAGGTCGTATCCGCTTCACGCTTTAGTTTGCTGGTATCATTTATCGTAACCACCCCGACTCGGCCAATAACCGACTGACCGCCATCTCTGGCCATAACTGAGATTTCGCCGAGGCTATTAACAGAGATCTGGTTGGTTATGGTATCGGGAATATTAATCGGGGCATTGGCCTCGTTGAGCACCGGCAGGCCATTGCTGGTCTGCAGATTGCCTTTCTCATCTAACGAGAAGTCTCCACGTCTGGTATATAAAGTACCTTCCGGACCCTGCAGTTTGAAGAAACCATCACTATTAATGGCCATATCCAGCGGGTTACCGGTCTGGGTCATCGGTCCGGGAGTAAAGTCGGAAAAGTTGCCCTTGATACGACTATAATTAATACCTTTGGCCTCGGCAGTTTGTTGAGTCCCCTTTAGCAGTGACTCAAAGCTGACACTGGTTTTTCTATAGCCTGCAGTATTAACATTGGCCAGATTGGCAGTAATATTGGCCATGCTCTGTTCACGGGCAATTGCTCCGGAAAGAGCGCTGTATTTACCTGATACCATAAAGATCTCAGCAAAGGGATAAAGGTTGATGTTATCGCAACTACGTTATGCTGCTGCATTCTTTTTCATGCGCCGTAGCCAGAAGACATTGTGCTTGGCCGCCCAAAAACGGTCGCTTCATAGATATCAAAGAGCGGCCTCCTTCCTCAGGATTTTGTGCGTACCTTGCCTTTGTACCTCGTCATTCTATTGATGACTGTTACGAGATCAACATCCTGCAGGCCTATGCTTTACTTTGTTCCTGCTTTATCGACAGAGTTGACTGCTTTCTTAAGCTGAAAAGAGCCGGATCATGGTGTAAGGCATAAGCTTATATATAGCCGGGCAAGGGTTGGGGCGGAGGTTCCCGGCCACTTTGCTTGCGGATGTAAAGAGTAGTGGTCCGTCCTTTGAGCCACCTGGCAAATTTGACGGATTTCTTGACTATTGTCGTTGACCCGGCCAAACTCTTCTGCTTGGACATACCCGGTCTGGTCGCGTTTTTTTGACCAACACCATTAATATCTTTTGCAGCTGTCTTGGCAGTTGATGGCAGGGGCTGGTCGTTGTCTTTCGTTTGAAGATCAGCCACCCTGATCAAGGTGACCAATTGATTGGTCTCATACAGGGACATGCATAGCATGTCGGCAATTTCCTGGACACTTATCCCTTTCTCCACCATTAAGCGAATATAGTGGTAACGTTCGGGAGTGGCAGGAGAATACCCGCCCTGCTGCATGCTGAGACGGGGTTGCTGAAGCCTTGTAGTCAGTGTTGCTGTGCGGAGATTGTCGTCAAAGAAGTTGGTCGTCGCTTCATCTGATGTTGCATCATTATGATGCAAGCTCTCCAGGGTGGCCTTCATCTCACTGAGCATCAGGTCTTTAATATTATTTGACCGCTTCAACATAATAGCTAACACAGTGGCGGCTGTGCAAAATAATAGGCTGATCAGCAATATGTAGATAGAGTTGGCCATGGTTGTGAATGCTGCAAAATTAAAAGTATGGAGTAAACCCGTTGTTCTTTATTCCCGGCTGCCGTTCTTCATCTGTACTTTTGTTTTCAATTTGAGCAGAGCCTGACTATGGAGCTGGGAAATTCTCCCTTCTGAGACTTCAAGGACATCAGCAATTTCTTTCTGCGTTAATTCCTCATAATAGTAGAGAGAGATAACCAGCCGTTCCTTCTCTGATAGCTCTTGCAAAATACTTGCCAAAGTTTTGGTCAGTTCTTCGTTTTCTAATCGGTCAGCTGGAGAACTGTTGGCTCTTGAATCGGCAAGGCAATCAAGAAAAGAAGCTCCATCTCCAGAGTCATTAAAGGTTTCATTGAGACTGACACAGCCGAGATGACCAACCTCGCCCAATATCTGCTGATATTCTTCCAGACTGACCTCCATATCTCTGGCCATCTCTTCTTCCTCAGGAGACCTGCCCAGCTTGCGTTCCAGCTTGATCATGGTGCGGCTGAGTTTGTTTTGTTTTTCCCGCAAGGAACGGGAAAACCAGTCAAGCTTACGCATCTCATCCAGGATTGCCCCCCGGATCCGGTATTCAGCAAAGGTCTTGAACAGGATATTCTTGCTGGGATCAAATTTATTGGTGGCATCGATCAGTCCCAGCATACCGGCACTGCGCATGTCATCCCTGTTCATGAAGGCCGGTACCTGGGTGACCATTCTGCCGACCAGAATATCGACCAGATAGAGGTTATTTCTGATCAAGGCGGAATGATCCTGCAGAGGTGGGGTGTTCATGTAGACCATGGTCAATTGCGGCCACCAAAATCAAGGATTCTCTTCCAGAAAAACTGGATACCGCCTTTAGGTTCGCAGGTGATCTGTTCAGAACATAAAGTACCGGCCAGCAGGTTAAAGGCGTTGGTGATCCGGGACGCCGGGTAGAGGTCGACAATGACCCGCTGCTTCCTGATGGCGTCAATCATTTGACGATCAGCAGGGATCGAACCCAGAAAATCAATGGAGATGTCAAGATAGCGATTGGAGACCATGGTCAGCTTGCGATAGACATCAAGGGCCTCTTCATCATTCTGCACCTGGTTGACCACCAGATTAAAGCGTTTTTCATGGTATTGAGTGGAGAGCAGTTTCATCAGGGCATAGGCATCGGTGATGGCAGTGGGATCAGGGGTGGTAACTACCAGGATCTCCTGGGCGGCGGTATTGAAATAGGTAACGTTTTCAGAAATACCGGCCTCAGTATCAATCAGGACAAAGTCAAAATCATTATGCATGAGATCAAGACCATCGAGGAGTCGCTGCTTCTGGAGGGAATCAAGGCGGGTGAAATTCTGGACGCCTGAACCGGCTGGCAGAATTTTGACACCGCTGGGACCTTCCACCAGGATAGCACTCAGTTCCTGCTCACCGGCAAAAAAATGATTCAGATTATATTTAGGAGCCAGACCAAAGACGACATCGATATTGGCCAGTCCTAGATCAGCGTCAAGGATCAGGACTTTTTTGCCCATTTTAGATAAGGCGACGGCCGTATTGGCGGTAACTGCCGTCTTGCCGACGCCGCCTTTACCGCTGGTAATGGAATAGACCCGGGTGGCTCTGTCCTTACCGCTATCGGTAGATGGATCGGAGGAGGCTCTTAAGGAGCGAAGTGTTGTTGCCTGGTCTGTCATTTCTTGATCAATGGTGTTCATGAATTGTTCCCTGTAGGGGTCATTATCAGCTCGGTCACGATTTCTTTGCTGGCGATCATCAGGTCTTCCGGGACCCGCTGGCCATTGGTAATGTAAGAGAAGGGGATCTTGTTATCTTTATCAAGCATCTGGATGTCGAGCATCACTCCTAGAGTTGCGCATTCATCTGTCTTGGTAATGATGATGTTGTCAAGGCCCAGACCACCAAATCGTCTGATGGCTTCGAACAGTTCTTCTCTTCTGGTTGTCGCCGACAGGACCAGGTGCTTGTCAATGCCCAGATCAGCCCGGAGAAAGCCGGCCAGCTCTTCGATGCAAAGGGTATCCCGCGGACTCCGGCCGGCAGTATCAATCAGGATGAGATCTTTATCATAATGCCGTAGCAAGGCCTGTTCCAATTGTTCCGGACTGATCACGACCTCTACCGGCAGATTCATGATCGAGCCGTAGACCTTGAGTTGTTCGACGGCGGCAATTCGATAGGTATCGATAGTAATCAAGGCCATTGAGCTGGAAAAATTGCTCAGATAGAAAGCGGCAATCTTGGCCAGAGTGGTGGTTTTGCCTACGCCGGTGGGCCCAACCAGGGCAAGGCGACGCTGGGTTTTGGTTGCTGTAAAATTGGGCGAGGCCACCTGCAGCAGATCAGAAATGACCTCTTTCAGCACAACTGTCCGGCTCGGAAGATCGGTCCCTTGATCCTCGGTCGGCAGCAGTTCATTGATAGCAGCATGGATCTCTTTGGCTGATAGCTCGCTGATGCCCTGGGCCATCAGCATGGTGATGAGATGTTTTTTATTATTATGCTCCTCAGCCAGGTTCACCGCCGGAGGTGCACTGGGCGGCGACTGTGCAGGTAGAGATCCTTGGTGCTGGACCGTTCCCAGACGAGACATCTCCTGGCCCAGTTTTTTCACCATTTCTTTCAGCTCATCCAGTTCGTTTGACCTTTCCCCGGGCATTTCTCTGGTTAATGACGGTGGCCGGTGAGGAGATTGTTGTTCCTCGGGTTCCTGGTGCAGACGAAACAAAGAATCATAAGTCAGGGCCTGCTCCGTTCTGGATGGCTTTTTGGGCAGTCCGGCACTATGGTCGGACCATTGTGACAGAAGTCTTTTTGAGGGCTGTTTAAATATTGAAACCGGGGCAGGGTTTGGCGGGTTTATCTCAGGCCAGGATGAATCGACCGCGGCGGTGATCTCCAGGGTCGGTTTGCCTAGGATACCGAGTTTGCCGTTACGGATAGTGCGGGTAGACAGGATCAGGGCGTCAGGTCCCAGAGAGTCCTTGACCAGTTTAAGGCCGGCGGCCATATCAGTTGATTCAAAGATTTTAACTTGCATCGAGAGTCACGCTGCCAAGGGAACGAACTTTCAGGTTCGGGGTAATCTCATTGTGCGAAAGAACGATGAGCGACGGATAATAACGTTCGGTCAGCTTACGGACATGCGGCCGAATCTGGGGGGCAGTGAGCAGGGCGGGCTGCTGACCGCCGGCAAACAGACCGATAGTCCGGCCTATGGAATCGAGAATAATCTGGGCCATCTGCGGATCTATGGCCAGATAACTGCCTGACTCTTTATGCTGAATCGATTTACTGATGACGTCTTCCACCGGTTTGGTCAGGGTGATCAGCGGAATGATTCCATCGGTGGCCAGACCGTTACTGATAGTACGGGCCAGGGCATGCCGGACATATTCAGTGAGGACGTCCGGGTCTCGGGTTACCGGTCCCCAGTCGGCCATGGTTTCCAGAATG
Source organism: Desulfobulbaceae bacterium UBA5611 (assembly GCA_002424635.1). GTDB lineage: Bacteria > Desulfobacterota > Desulfobulbia > Desulfobulbales > Desulfocapsaceae > UBA2270. The sequence goes on along the minus strand of DIKT01000036.1, from coordinate 52,264 downwards.
GTGCGCAGGTCGCGGATGGAGACCCCTTCAGCCAGCAGATTCTGCAGGATACGCATGATAGTGCCCAGTGACAGGATGCCGGGGACCAGCTCTTCCACCAGTTTCGGATAGGTCTTGGCCAGATTGTCCAGCAGATTCTGCACCTCCTGACGACCAATCAGTTCATGACCATGCTGTTTAATAATCTCGCTGATATGGGTGGCCATCACCGTAGTGCAGTCGACCACGGTATAACCGGCAATCTGGGCTCTTTCTTTTTTGTCTTCGGTAATCCAGATGGCCGGCAGGCCGAAGGCAGGCTCGGTGGTCGCGATACCCTTGATCGTTTCCGTAACCATGCCTGGATCCATGGCCATATAATGACCGGGCAGCATCTCCGCCTTGGCGATCTGGATGCCTTTAAGCGCCAGGGTATACTGGTTGGGGTTGAGCTGCAGATTGTCCTTGATATGAACAGGAGGGACGATAAAGCCATTATTCATGGCAAATTGTTTGCGGATTGATTGAATGCGGGTCAGCAGTTCGCCGTTCTGGGCTGAATCAACAAAGGGAATCAGACCGTATCCTACCTCCAGCTCCAGCAGGTCAACATTGAGCATCTCTTCATAGTTTTCGGCCACCGGCAGGGCTGCTTCTTTAGGTTTATCGGTCACCACTTCTTCGGCTTGCCGTTTATGCTTATCCAGTTGCCAGGCCATAAGGGCCAGGGATATTGCCAAGAGCATAAAAGGAACAAAAGGAAAGCCCGGAATAAGAGCAAAAAGCAGGAGCAGGCCTGATACCAGCCACAGGGCAATGGAATAGCGGCTGAACTGGGTCTTGATATCGGCGCCAAAGTTGCTGTCTCCCGATGATCTGGTGACCAGCAGACCGGCGGAGGTGGAGATGATGAGGGCCGGAATCTGGCCCACCAGACCATCACCGACGGTAAGGATGGTATAGTTGGCGGCGGCCTCGGCAATAGGCATGCCTTTCTGCAGCACGCCAATGATAAAGCCGGCTCCAATGTTGATGAGGGTGATGATGATACCGGCAATAGCATCGCCCTTGACGAACTTGGAGGCACCATCCATGGCTCCATGAAAGCTGGCCTCAGCACCGATCTGCTCCCGTCTTTTGCGGGCATCGGCTTCATTGATGAGGCCGGCATTGAGATCGGCATCAATGGCCATCTGCTTACCGGGCATGGCATCGAGGGTAAATCTGGCGGCCACCTCAGCGACGCGACCGGCACCTTTGGTGATAACCATGAAATTGATCAGAACCAGGATGGCAAAGATCACCATTCCGACCACATAATTACCGCCGACCACAAACTGGCCGAAGGATTCAATGACCGCGCCGGCGGCGCCAGGGCCTTCGTCGCCCCGCATGAGGATCAGTCGGGTGGATGCCACATTCAGGGCCAGTCGAAACAGGGTAGTGGCCAGCAGGATGGCTGGAAAGATCGAAAAATCGGTAGCCTTGACTGTATACAAACTGATGACCAGGATCAGCAGGGCAATGGTGATATTCATCGACAGAAAGAGATCGAGCAGAATCGCCGGCAGAGGTATAATCATGATCATCAGGATTGAGACCATAGCTACGGCAGCCATGATGTCAGTGCGCAGCAACAGCTCCTTCCATTGCATGCCGCTCCAGATCTGTCGTTTTTCCGTCAGTTCCATTTTAGGTATTGGATCCCTTTATTAACTTCTCAGGTCGATTGCCGGATTGTATTATTAAGATTCATGCTGATACTCCGGTAATAGAACCTGGAAATATTGCACCCCGAACACTGTGAATTTATTGCTTGCCTTTGAGCGAATAAATATGGGCCAGAATCTCAGCCACCGCCTTGAACATCTCTTCCGGGATGGCGGCGCCCAGATCTAGTTTATGCAATAACCGGGCCACGGGAGGATTTTCGACTAAAGGGATTTTGTTTTCTCTGGCAATCTCGCGGATACGCATAGCCACAAAATCAGCACCTTTGGCAATGACAACAGGAGCCGCCATTTTGGCAGGGTCATATTTTATGGCTACCGCATAATGGGTTGGGTTGGTGATAACCGCATCTGCCTTGGGGACTTCCGCCATCATCCTTTTTCTGGCCATCTGTTGTTGAAGAGCTCTGATCTGGGCCTTGATATGGGGGTCACCCTCGCTTTCTTTAAATTCCTCCTTTTGTTCCTGTTTGGTCATTTTTAATTTTTCTTCCATCTCCCAGCGGACATAGAGAAAATCAATGAAAGCCAAAAAGATAAGCAGGGCACAGACCTTGGCCAGAATAAGACTGGCCGTATCGGCCAGAAAAATCATAGTGGCGTAAGCACTGGTATCGACCAGGGTTAATGCTTCGTTGAATTTGGTCAGGACAGTAGAGAAGGCAATCCAGCCGATAAGGGTGACCTTGGCAATGGACTTGACGCTTTCGACCAGGGAGCGTTTGGAAAATATCCGGCCCATACCCTTTATAGGGTCGAGTTTGCTGAAATCAGGAATGAGAGGCTTGGCAGTCAGGAGCCAGCCAAACTGAAAAAAACTGGAGAAAAAGCCGATGATCAAAACGAGCAGGAATAAAGGAGTCAGCAGGAGAACTATTTCTTTGATAATATGAATAAATAGACCCATTATTTCAGACGGTGTGCCTTGAAATTCCCAGATGGATCTCCAGATAGAGCTTACCAGGGTTGTCAGCCCATCCCAGAAATAGGGCATATAAAAAAACCAGAAGAGCAGGACCAGAGTGAAGAGGGCGGCGGTCGTAACCTCTTTGCTCTGAGCCACCTGACCTTTCTGGCGGAAATCTTCTCGCCGTTTCGCGGTAGGGTCTTCTGTGCGTTCTCCCCCGGTAGGGGCTTCTTCGGCCATGAATTATTATTTATATTGAATTTGGGTGAATAAACGCCAGTCTGGCTGAGCTGTAGGCACAATAAAAAGTTGGGCAACTAGCCTCACGAGGCTTTAAAAACCGACGCGCAAATATTCAAGGATAGTAATAATCCGCTCCCCGAGTGCGTCAAATTCTCGTCTTAATAAACTGGTGATCATGTCAAGAGTCAAAGCAATGACAATAAACGAGATGCCGATATTAAGAGGAAAGGAGAGAAGAAAGACATTAAGTTGGGGAAAAACCCGGGCCAGGATGCCGAGAATCAGTCCAGAGAGCAGCAGGACCACGAGCACCGGAGCACTGAACTGGAGGCCTAACTCAAACATTCTGGAGGTAAGTTCCATAAGAAAAGGGATGGCCTCGCCCGATAGATTAAGATTGCCTGGAGGCAGTAGCTGGTAAGATCTGGCGGCGATCTTGATAAAAAGATGATGACCGTCTATTGCCAGGAAGATGAGGATGGCAAAGACATTCTGAAACTGGGAAATCAAGGAGATCTGGCTCTGGTGCTGGGGGTCAAAGACATTAGCAGCGGCAAAACCCATCTGGTAACCTATGATTGTGCCCCCAAATTCAATGGCGGTAAATACCAGCCGAGACATAAGACCAATAAGCAGCCCAAGAATAGTCTCATTGATGATGAGCAATAGAAAGGCAACCGGATTAAAGCTGACGGTCGGCAGATCAAGAGAGAGGATAGGGAAGAGCAGCAGCGAGATGGTAAAAACCATAGCCGCCTTTATTCTGGCCGGAGTTTGAGTACCAAAATAGACCGGGATGGCGCCGATAAAGCCTGCTACTCTGGCCAAACAGACTAAAAAACTTTGAAATTGATCAATAGGAATAAGCTGGAGATCCACAGGCGTTGTAGGCCAGTCCTAAAAACGAGCGAGGGATTCAAAGATACTAAGGGTAAAAGCCGTCATGGTATGGATAATCCAGGGACCGGAGATGAGAAGAGAGACCAGGACTACAACAATCTTAGGGACAAAGGTCATCGTCTGCTCATTGATCTGAGTGGCTGCCTGAAAGATTGAAACAATAAGGCCGATGATCATCCCCGACAGCAGCATGGGTGCGGCGATCATCAGGGTGGTCTGGATTGCCTTTCTGGCGACATCGATGACAAATTCTGGGGTCATGGCTTCATGATGAACGGATAAATTTTTAATGTCGACAGGTTATTTGAAACTTTGTACCAGCGAACCGACAATCAGGCCCCAGCCATCGACCAGAACGAAGAGCAGAAGCTTAAAGGGCATGGAAATAATAACCGGCGGCAGCATCATCATACCCATGGACATGAGCACCGAGGCTACTACCATATCAATGACCAGAAAGGGAATATATATCATAAATCCCATTTGAAAGGCCCTTTTCAGCTCGGAAAGCATAAAGGCCGGTATCAGGGTCATCGTTGGAATATCATTCTGGTCAAAGGGTTTGCTGTCCAGGGTTATGCCGGCAAACAGAGTCAATTCTTCCTCCTTTACCTGCGAGAACATGAAGGTCCGCATGGGGGCCAGGGCCATGGTCAGGGCTTGTTCCTGGTTAATCTCTTCTCTCATATACGGCTGCAGAGCTTGATTGTTAACTGCATTAAGAGTCGGTGACATGATAAAAAAAGAGAGAAACAGGGAGAGACCGATGATGATCTGGGTGGGCGGCATATTCTGGGTGCCCATGGCCTGGCGGATAAAACCAAGGACAATGACGATCCTGGTAAAGCAAGTGGTCATCAACAGGATAGCCGGGGCAATCGACAGGATAGTCAGGACAAAGAGCACCTGAATGGCAGTTGACATCTGCTCCGGGGTATTGGCATCTTCAACCCCAAAGCTGATAGTCGGCAGTCCAATGGCAAGCCCTGTGGAAGGCATTAAAAGGCCTGCTCCAATCACCAGTCCGCTTATTACCAGGGCTGGAAGTGATCGATTAATTGGTAATATCATTTTGTCCAATCTTGCGGTCGGCATCTTCGAGCGCGACCGCAAATTTTTTATTATCCGATGGCCCTGAGGAAGTGGTTACAGCGGGATTAATGACAGCAATGAGATTGATCTGCTCATTGCCCAGCCCCAGCAGAAATTCCTGGTCGCGGACTTTAATCAAGCAGAGTGATTTTCTGGGCATAAGGTGGCGCGTCTCAATAATAGTAATGGCACCCTTGCCGGCGCCGGCATTAAGAAAAGACAGTTTTTTTTTGGCCAGGGCATAGACGACCAGCAGCACACCAAAAACAATAAGCAGTCCCCAGAAAATTCTTAAGGTGGCAGAAAAAGAAACAAGAGAGTCAGTTCCGGCCAAAGCCTGAGTGGTTGAGATATTGAAAATTATGAGAGTTAGAAGCAAGCGCATATGACGGTCAAAACTATTGGTTTATCCAAGATTTTCGATACGATCAGCAGTACTGATTACATCAGTTAATTTAATCCCAAACTTGTCGCCCACCATAACGGCCTCTCCCCTGGCAATCAACCGGGAATTGACATAGAGATCCAGGGGCTCGCCAGCCAATTTGTCAAGCTCGATGACATAACCTTCGCCCATCTTCAAGAGGTCGCGGAGTAATATTTTGCTGCGTCCGACTTCTACAGAAATCTGCAGCGGGACATCATAGAGAAACTCCAGGCCACGGCTGGTGCCATCTCCTGAAGGAAGCAGTGATGGTCGTTTACCATTGATGTTGTAGTTATCCGAGCTGTTGTCATCTTGGAGGAGCTCTTTAAGCTCATCAGGATCTGGCTTTCCGTTCATTAGCTGTCACATTGTTGATTTTTTATGATTGTCTTAACATCAATTACCTTGCAAGAATCGCTTCGTAATTAAAAAAAATCTTTTTTTAAAAGTTTCTATTCATAAACGCCAGTCAGGCTGATTGCTCTTTTTCCGGCATGAACGCCGGGCCTGGCAAAAAATTTCAGATTATTTTCAATGAGTACCCTGAGCGGGGCATTGGGGTCATAATCAAGTGGAATAATGTCACCTTTCTGAAACGACAATACCTGTTTCAGAGGCATGGTGAGTATACCGGATTGGGCAGTGAGTGTTGCCGGCATCTCCAGAAGTTCATCTATTATTTGCTGGGACCATTTGCTGAATTTACTGGTTCTGACTGAAAGAAGATCTTTGAGTTGTTCTATGAGCGGTTCCAAAGTGTTTATCGGGATCAGCATAATCAACTCACCGGACAGATTGCCCGTTTGAACATTGAAGCGCCCGACCAGAACATCTGAATGAGGATCGGTGATGGCAACAAGTCGGGAATTGCTTTCGACTTTAATGAGGGAAGAATTGAGAGTTATTAAGGTTCTCATGGCCTTGCTCAGGTCATCACAGCCTTTTTTGATTACTGATTTTAGAATATTCAGTTCAATAGTAGTCAGCTTCCGTTCCAGTTTCAAAGGATCAAGCTCACTGGATGCGCCCAGCATGATTTCAATCATAGTGAAGGAAAGTTGCTGGTCTAAAATAAACAGCGCCCCCTGTTTTAACGGAGACAGGTTAAGGACACCAATGGCACCGGAGCTTTTCTGAGCGGACATAAAATCGCGAAAAGTCGTCGATTCTATGTCATTACGAGTGATGGTAAACGTCCTCTGCAGTTGATTGGTAAGTGATATGGAATAATTCTGGGCAAAATTGTCGAGAATGATGTCGAAATTGGGAATACGCAGTTGGTGGCTGCTTTTATTGGTTACATCAAAGAGATTGATTGCTTCCGCATTGGAGAATTTTGCCGCCTGGGCAGGGGCGACTACTTCGGTGGATATCCGGCCTTCTTTAATAGCGCTAAGGAGATTGGCAATTTCTTGTTTGGAAAGGATTGGTTCCACTGCTGTCCTCGGTTAACTTTGTTATTGAACCACAAAATCGGTGAAGTAAATTTCTTTTACCTTGCCATGTTGTAAAATCGAGTTGATTTTACTGGCTAACTCGGCCTTAAGTTGTTTTTTCCCTTGTAGGTCCTGCAGCTCTTCATAAGTCTTATTGCCGATCAGAAGCAGAATGCTATCGCGAATCTGCGCCATACGCTGAGTCGCTTCTTCCTTGGCCATATCGTTGCCGGTGGTTTTTTTCTTGTCAACTATTGCTGTATTATTGACAAGTTCGATGGTTAAGGCGGCCTTTACATAATGTCTGTCACCCTCACTGATAATATTGACAACAAATTCTTTGATCTCAATCATGGGACCAATGGCTGTCGATGGATTTATGTCCGGTATTGAAATTGTGGATGCTGGATCCTCGGGATTTGCTTTACTGCTATCATCATTTTTCAGTAAAAAAAAGGCCGTGATACCCAGGCTTATAAGAAGAAGCAGGGCAGCTGCCCCAATAATGATAATTTTCTTTTTTTTGGCACCCTGGTCACTAGCAGGATCTTCCTGTTGTTTTGTTTCTTTATTATCAGCCATGACTGGTGTCCCTTGAGGTTGAAGAAAAAATCTATTTTTTTATTTAAGAGAATAATCTCATAATACTGCTTCAGGCGGTTGTGTCGAATAATCGCCCAAGTATAAGCCCAATTATAGTGGCATCTCTCCAGCCTTGGTGCCAGTATTGCCAAGTCCCATGATTGTATTGGCGCGCAGGATAAAATCAACCCGGCGATTCTTGGCCCGATTCTGGGCAGAGGTATTGGCTGCCACAGGTCGTTCTTGGCCATAACCTATAGCACTCATTCGGTCCAGAGGGAGAAGCTTGCTTTTATTAAAAAAACTGAGGACCGATACTGAGCGGTTAATAGACAGATCCCAATTATCCATGATGCCGTTAGGGTTCACGATGTTATCAGTATGCCCTTCAATGCGCAGACGCATAGGGAGGGGCCGGATGATGTCAGCAATTTGACGCAAGAGTGGATATGCCTCAGGGGAGATTTTTGCTTGATCGGGTTGAAAAAGGACTGCCTCATCAAGGCGAAGAATGATGGTATCATCATCTTTTTGGATCAGTTCCACGAAATTTTGGATTTTAAGGGCCTTGATCTCTGTTTCAATTTTTTTATAAATTTTATTAAGCGAATCACTCTGAATGGGGGCAAACTGGTTGCTGGGCGTTGAAGTAACGGTTTCTATTTTATACTCAGCGTGCGATGATGACCCAGCCCCGGTGCCAAAAGCATTTTTAATAGAGGTTGAAGCAGCTGTAAATTTTACCCGATCCATTGAGGCCATAGAGAGCAGGAGGACGAAAAAGGTGAGCAGTAAGGTGACCATATCAGCAAAGGTTACCATCCATAAGGGAGCGCCGGCCTCACATTCCTTGCAGCCTTTTTTTTCTTCTTCTTCTTCGCAATCCATGGAATAGCTTTAATTATTTTTTAAAGGTTGATTCCCGCATTTTGGGGGCAATGAAGGCATGCAGTTTTTGTTCCATAATGCGGGGATTTTCTCCGGAGAGGATCGATTGCATTCCTTCTATAATTAAAGTCTTTAGCAATACCTCATAGGCGGATCTGGTTTTGAGCTTGCCAGCCATAGGAGAAAAGACAATATTGGCTAAAACCGCACCATAAAAGGTGGTCAGCAGGGCGACTGCCATGGCCGGACCAATGGAGTTTGGATCAGCCATGTTCTGCAGCATCTGCACCAGACCTATAAGGGTGCCGATCATGCCCATGGCTGGTGAATAGGCGGCAAGGGCGGTGAAGATAGCTGCTCCTGAGCTATGTCGTTCCCGAATATAGCTGATCTCGGTATTGAGCATACGGCGCAGGGTATCCGGTTCCTGCCCATCGACTGCCATCTGCATGGCCTTGAGCAGGAAACTGTCAGTGACCTGTTCCATCAGACCCTGCAGGGATAAAATACCTTCTTTGCGGGCCTTATTAGAGAAGGTCATAAGCTGGATGATCAATTCATGTACGGAGGCTTCTTGGTGCAGAAAGGTTTTTTTGGCTACATTGAAGGCCTCAAGGACATTGGCAAAAGGGTAATGTATAAAAACTGCACCAAGGGTACCGCCAAAGACAATTGCCATTGATGATCCATCGATAAAAATGGAAAGGGGGCCACCCATCATGATTGCCCAAATCATCAGGGAAAAAGCAACGATCATTCCGATAATAGTTGAGATGTCCAAAAATGTTACCTCTTCTGGAAAAAGGATAAAAAACGAAATCGTCAGAAGAAGGAGTACGCGCCCTTCCTGTTCTTTTTAAAATGAGGACATGATACGACTTTGTTGTATAAAACTCAAGTTTGCAATTTATATTCCAGAATTTAATTGGTTATCGGTGAGGACATTTGTTTGACAAGAGCCGTGAAATGATTGAAGACAAATGAAAAAGGCGTTGATTAACTTAATCAACGCCTTTTTCATTTGTCAAAAAAATGACTTTTGTTATCGTTTGAGATTAATAAGCTCTCCAAGCAGTTCATCAACAGTTGTGATTATTTTTGAATTAGCCTGAAAACCGCGTTGCACAGTGATCATATTGACAAATTCAAGACCCATGTCAACATTAGACTGCTCAAGAGAATTGGTAAAAATACTACCCAACTCCGGGCCGGGAAGACCGACCCGGGGCGTACCGGAAACCTCAGTGGCTGAAAACATATTACTGCCCACCAGATTAAGTCCCCCAGGATTTGCGAATTTGGCCAGGGTAATAGCAGCTATGTTAATCTGCTGTCCATTGGAATATGAGGCTACTACCACGCCGGTGCTATTAATAGAGACGTTGGTGAGATCGCCTGAGCTATAACCATTCTGATTTTGTGAAATAACCCTTGAGGCATTGTTGAATTGAGTTGTGTCAAAATTCATGGCAATACCGGTGGGGGTAGAACCATTATCCCAGTCAAGATCTGCCACGGCAATAGCTCCTATGCCGTTTCCAGCGATGGCTTTATCCAGCAGGCCGTCAGGAGTAAATACAATCTGGCCCTCCGGTGCGTCACCAGCGCCATTGCCGAGGGGTAGGCCGTTGGCATCCTCCGCGCTCCAGTACCAGTTCCAGGTATTGGCCGCGGCACCATCTTTACGGAAATAGGTTGTCACCAGATGTGGATTACCTAAAGTATCGTAAGTCTGGGTAGATGCAGCATAATTATAACTGTTAGTATCTGCCGGATCAAAGGGTATCGCTGCAGCAATGGCGACCGTGTTGGAATCAAGGTTGCTCGTCAAGGTCACCTTATCAGTAGTTTTGGCCGGAATCAGACCCGAGCTTGATACAAAAATCTCCCGGGGATCGCCGGGAACCAATTCACCGGTAGCTGGATCAAAGGGCTGACCTTGCACCTGAAAGCCTTCCGGATTAACCAGATAGCCTTCCTGATTAAAACGGAAGGCACCGGCCCTTGAATAAAAAGCGGTATTATTGCCAACTTCTTTCAGCATGAAAAAGCCATCACCTTCAATGGCCAGATCGGTATTGGTAGAAGTTGATTCAAAGGTTCCCTGGCTGAAGATGCTGTCAACTCTGGAGACGCCGACACCACGGCCAATCTGAGATGCGCCTCCGGACCCAAAGACCGTGCTGGACATCAGGTCGGAGAAAACGGTACGAGATCCTTTGAAGCCAACGGTGTTGGTGTTGGCCAGGTTGTTGCCAATAACGGTCATGGCTTGTGAGTTGGTGTTAATGCCGCTAACTCCGCTGTACATTGCGCTGGTGATGCCCATGGATGGTGTCTCCTGTGTATGCTCTTGTGATTCTAAAGAACCGTTATGAAGGCTTCTGCTGTTCTTGCCAGTAAGGGTCCAATTGTTTTTTTTATTATACAGTTCTGGTTTATTAGGGCTGGGTCTGTTGTATGAAAAGATCAATCAACTCCTGTGCCATCTGCTCATCGTCGGTGGTGGTATTATTCTCGGGCAGTAAGGAGGCCGCCATCCCTGTGGCTGTATTGTTTGTATCGGTAAGAATAGTAGTGGCCTTTTCCAGACTGCTGCCTGACGCCATGACTTTTAACACATTCATTAACCGGACCTCGCCATCTTTAGTGGTCAGCATGCCAGTGCTTAGATCAACACCTATTACTTCAGATCTGATAAGAGGAGCGGCAGCAATAGTTGAGTTTTCACCGGCAGCGTTGGCTTGGAGAATAAGGTTGTACTTGCCACTAGGAACTGGATTACCATTCTGATCTTTTCCATCCCAGTTGATAAAATGATTGCCGGCCGCCAGTTCTGTATTCTCTGCCTGCAGAGTGCTTACTGTCTGGCCTTTTTCGTTCTGAATGGAGAGAGTGACGCTGGCGGCGGTGCCATCAAGGTTATATCCAACTTCGACCGGTTGGCCATCAAAGGTAAAGGCACTGCCGTAATATGAGATATTTTGGCCAATCAGGCTTAGGGCTGACAGTTTTTCAGAATTGCCCTGAGCGATCGCCAGAGCCTGCATGCTGTCGTTGAGATTATGCAATTGCTCAAGTGAGCTGAACTGGGCAAGCTGGGCGGTAAATTCCGTGGGATCATCAGGGCTGAGTGGATCCTGATTTTTTAATTGCGCCACCAGCAGAGTAAGAAAATCCTCTTTTCCCATAATTTCTTTGGCGGCCATCGAGGACTTGGTGCTGGCATTGGTTGTCGGGCTGGACAAGGAATAGATGTCGGATGTAAGAGTAGTCATGGCAGTCTCACTTATATGTTCAGGTTGATGCCTGAGTCCATGGAAGCGCTCAGGTTCTCTTCCGCTGAGCTCAAAGAGAGATCAAAAGAAGTGTCATCACTGGCAAGTGGTGTCTGGGGCGCTGCATCCTCTCTGGAAGAGAACTGTTGTTGAAAAAAATGATTCGAGTCTGAAGTCGTGGATTCCAGGCTTACTTGAAAGTCTTCAATATTGAATCCTTGTTGTTCAAGGATGGCCCGCAGTCTCGGCATATTCTTTTCAATGGTATCCTGGATCTGATGACTATTGACAGCTATATGGGCCTTGATGGAATCACCTTTGACCAAGATATCTATCTTCAGCGCTCCCAGTTCGGCTGGATTAAGATTCAGGCTTATTTTACTGGTTTGCAGCCGCGGATTAATGCTGAAGCGGTCAATCAGATTGTTGATCACTTCCTCCGCGACAATGGAGGCTGCCGGTGGAAGAGATGCCGTGTTCGTGCCGGCAGTGACTCCCAGCATTGGAGTTGGCCCCTGGGTGGCTAAAGTGGAGATGAAGGACGGGCCAGATTGTTCATGATTACCGGACGCAGCCGTTCGAATGGCGGTGTTTTGTTGACTGGCCTTATCTTCCTGCTGGCCATTGTCTTGCTGATTTTTCGCATTATTCTTATCCGCTAATCCGTCGAGCTTGGCATGCAGGTATTGTTCTTCTATGTTCTGACGAACACCTTCGCCTGTTTCTATCGTCTTTACCTTGTCGATTGCTCCTTCCGGCAAGACAACGTGCGCAGGTAAGATCGAGGCGATGACGGCACTGCTCTCCGTAGCTTGAATAAAAGGGGAAGATAGGCTATTCAGCTGTTCAGCTGGTACAGACTGGTAAGAAGTACGGAGGACTAGAGTAGTCTGAGAATCACCATTAAGGATAGCTTGCAATTGTTTGGCTAACAGAGTCTCGTTTTTATTGGGAGGATTGGTGGCTTGTTTGTCGCTTGCTTCCGGAACGGGACTTAAGCCGCTCTTGTTATTTAAGCCTGGTACTATGTGAGTTTGTTTGAGCTCAGCAGGTGTAACAAGAATGGAGGAAGATGTGTCTTTGATACTGGTGAGAGTAGGGGCGATGATATTACCTGCCTCCAACTGACTGTTATTAAGCACAGGGGTATCCGGTAAAAGTTCATTGTTAAGCACAGGGGCCACCGATAAATATTCACTGTTAAACGCAAGGAAATCCGGTAAAAGCTGACTGCTGATTAAGGTTGTCTGGTCAGCGACCATGTACATATCCAGATCATTGACCATGGTATCATCAGGATCGAGAGGTATGGTCTCCTGGCTGTCTTTATCGGTGGCTGTGATGGCATCAGATAGCAATTCGGTAAATGGGGAGATCTCATCTGTTGTCTGGGCCGATGTTGCTGAAGATGGTGCCAGCTGGGTTACTGGCGGCGCCGGTGTGACAGTGAAGAGAGAAGCTTCCATATATACTTACTCCGGAGATAGTTTGGATAAGGTAGTGGTTAAAGTCGATGCCTGCAGTTTGTTCAATTGCTCCAAAATCTTGGCTGCAGATTTGGTCTTCATGTTGGCAATGAGATCGGCTGCTAATTGTTGATCTTCCAGACTGCTCAAGGCAAGAGCCGCCTTTTCCGGCGTCATCTTGGCGTAAATATTACTCAAATCCTGAATCATTTTCAGCTCAGTCTGATCTTTCTGGGCCAGCAGTTCTGCTGTTATTTGCTGCAGCTTTTTTAATTCCTGGATCTTGGTATCCATCTGCTTAAATTTCTTATCGACCTCTTGCGCCAGGGTCTTTAGCTCCTTTTCTCTGTCAGCTAATACTTTTATTTTTTCCTGCAGTCCGGCCCTCTCCTGCTCAAGAGTGTTATAGAGTCGACGTTCCTCGACAGAGGAATATGACTTTTCTTGAACAGCCTGTTCGCTTTCTGTCGGCTTCTCATTTTTTTCCGCTGCACCCTTAACGGTGATGGGGTTTTGGAACATTGCCAGCAAGCACAAGGTAAATAGAAAAAATAGTTGTTTCTTCATAGCAGGGCGATCGAGGTAAAGGTTATTCTTTATTTTTATCGATGTGGAAGATAACGGCAATCTCATCAAGGGTGGCGGTTTCTTTCTGGTTCAGGTGCTGCTGCCAGGAATCATCCTGTTTCTGCTGCAGGGTCTCCATTATTTTTCGGTCTTTACTCTTGCTGATTAAAAAATTCTGGGCCCGATTTACATCTGTTTTTTTCAATTGCAGGAGCAGCTTCGCTGCGGCGACCTGCTCTTCAATCAGGTCGATCCGCTGTTCGAATTGGGCCAGCTTGACCACTTCAATTCCCATGGCTTGTTCTTTGCTGAAAGTCTCCAGCAAAGAGGCGAGGATGGCTTCTTCTTCCTGTACTTGGCGTTGAGCTTCTTGTTCGGCCTCGCGTGCTTTGACCAGGCTATAAATGGCTTGTTCTTCCAGGTTTTTTCTGTGTCTGAGTACTGTGGTCAGAGCAAAGGGCTTCATGATTTAGCGTTGATCTTCGCCTCGGCGGTCTTTTTTGTGCTGGTGATCATCTTTTCTGCCGCTCAGCAACTCGCCGAGCTCCTCAATGGTCTGCTTCAGCGGGGTGGTTTCGTTAATGCCCTGTTGTAGGAAATCATTGATGGCATCGATCTTAGTTATGGCATAATCAATTTTGGGATTCGAGCCTTTGGCGTAGGCACCTATGTTGATCAGGTCTTCCGCTTCCTTGTGAGTGGCCAGGATATTACGGGCTTGACCGGCTAATTCCAGGTGCCGCGTTGAGACAATATCGCGCATGACCCGGCTGGCCGAACTCAGGATATCAATGGCTGGATAATGATTTTTAGCAGCGATGGCCCGGGACAGAACAATATGGCCATCAAGAATGGAACGAACCGAGTCGGCCACGGGTTCAGTCATATCATCGCCGTCGACCAGCACCGTGTAGAGGCCGGTGATTGATCCTTTACCGGTGAAGCGGCCGGCCCGTTCCAGCAGTTTGGGCAGGGTGGCAAATACCGAGGGGGTATAACCTTTTGTGGTGGGCGGTTCGCCTACGGCCAGACCAATCTCCCGCATAGCCATAGCAAAGCGGGTGACCGAGTCCATCATCAACAGGACATTTTTTCCTTGATCACAAAAGAATTCGGCAATAGCCGTGGCGACAAAGGCGCCACGCATCCGCAGCAGTGGCGACTGATCGGAGGTGACCACCACGATTACTGAACGGGCCAGGCCCTCTGCCCCAAGGTCGCGTTCGATGAATTCACGAACCTCACGGCCACGTTCGCCGATCAGGGCAATGACATTGACATCCGCCCTGGCGTATTTAGCCATCATGCCCAGCAGCACACTCTTACCGACACCGGAGCCGGCCATAATTCCCATGCGCTGGCCCATGCCACAGGTGGTCAGTCCGTTAATGGAACGAATGCCAAGATCCAGAGGCTCGGAAATATTCGTTCTTTGCATCGGCCCGGGCGGCAGAGAATAGATCGGTTTTTCATGGGTCAACAGTGGCGAGGGGAGGCCATCCAGGGGATGTTCCATGGCATCGATGACCCGCCCCAGCAAGGTATCGCCCACCTGGATGGTGGCGCTGTCCTTGACGACCCTGATCCGGCTGCCTGGTCCCAAACCACGCAGCTCACCCAGGGGCATGAGCAAAGCCCGCGAATCCTTGAAGCCGACAACCTCGGCATAAACAGGTTCGCTGTTATTATTAAGCGGAGTTAATAGACAAAGGGAGCCGATAGAGGCCGTCGGACAATATCCTTCGACCACCAGCCCGACAATTTTGGTGACTTTTCCCCATACTTTTATGGGATTAAGGTTTGCTATGGCTGAAGAAGCAGAGGTCATGATCAGTCGCCTTAAGGTTCATCAGGAAAAGACAAGGCGGCATTATTGTCTAATGGCAGAGTCTCTTTTATAGCCTGTAACTGGCTGGTAATGGTGGCATCGACAGTACAATTGACCGACTCCAGAAGACAGCCGCCGCGATCAACGGTGCTGTCGGCTTTGATAATTATATTTTCCAGACTGCTGATCTCATCAATGATCTCTTTCTTCTTCTTTTTAAGAATTGCCAGATCTTGCGGGTTTACCCGTATCTGGAACTCATCCGACTTAACCGCCAAATGAATAGCATCTTTAATAGTGGCTAAAATGGTGTCGCTCTGCTCTTCTAGTGAATGGCGGATTATCTTCTCGGCTATCTGCAGGACCAGAGAGTGCATTTCTTTGGTATTATTTAATAATATGGTTTCATGGAGATGATTCAACTGTTCACAGGCGGCACTCAGAGTTTTGATACTGGTGCCAAAGTCTTCATCTGCCTGGCTTCTTCCTATAAGCACCCCTTCAGCAAAGGCCTTCTTGTGGAGCAGTTCCAGGTCTATGGCGGGGCTAGGAGCTTGATAACTGCTGTCGTCAGCCCCTTTGCTGCTGATATTTGAGGAAATATTCTTCGCTTCGTTTCCAGGCTCTGTGGCTGGTAAGGATTTTTTATCGGCAGTATTGGTCGGCATGACTTTGTTCTCATTGATGTTATCAGAGACAAAGAGGTCATGGTCCTCCGATCTGGCATGTCCAGCAACAATGTCCTGCCAGATCGGTTCAAGAGGCAGAGTTTGACGGGAAAGGATCTGTTCCGGGACAAATGAAGTCGTACCTTTATAAATTTTAGACAAGCTCATCGCCGCCCCCAGAGCCAAGGATCAGCTTGCCGTCTTCTTGAAGTTTCATGGCGATCTTGACGATGGCCTGCTGCATTGTTTCGACTTCCGACAGACGAACCGGTCCCATGACCTCCAGATCATCACGGATCATATCGGCAGCACGGGAAGACATATTGGCGAAGATCTTCTCCTTCATTTCATCTGATGCTGTTTTTAACGCCAGGGTCAGGGCATCATTGCTGACCTCACGGAGAATCATTTGCAGTGATCTGCCATCAAGGGCGACCAGATTTTCAAAGGTGAACATGCGTTTGCGGATTTCCTCGGCCATATCCGGGTCTGTCTGTTCAATGGCATCTAGAATATCTGCATCCATGCTGTTTTGCAGATGATCAAGGAGATCGACCACTTTGTCGAGGCCGCCGACCTGTTTCTGCTCTTTGCCTGCGACCAGACCAATTTCACGATGAAGGGCATCTTCAATACGGGTGATTACTTCAGGAGAAACTTTTTCAATTTTGGCGATACGGTAAATTACATCAGCCCGGACATCTTCAGGAAGATTGGCCAGGATTTCACTGGCATGCTGCACATGCTGAGTAGACAGAACCAGCGCTACCGTCTGGGGATGTTCTTTTTCAAGCAGTCCGGCAACCATCTTGGGATGCATCAAGGCAATGGTTTCTAAAGGCCGGGATTCGGTGCCGGAGACAAATTGCTCCATAAGATCGGCGCTGCGCTCATCGCTGCCTGAGGCGGCAATGGCTTTTTTGGCAAATTCGGCGCCTTTGACAAAAAGACCGGCCAGATCACGCTGGGTCTCGGCGTAACTGGCAAAAACCTTATCTTTTATATGCTCCGGAATATGATCAATGGTCGCTATCGTGCGGGTGACCTGACGAATTTCATCATCGCTAAGCTCTTGAAATACTTTGGCTGCTGCCTCTTCTCCGAGACAGATAAGTAGAACTGCTGCCTTGTTGAGCCCGGTAAGGGTCTTGATGCTCATTGTTAACCTTCCTGTATCCAGCTTTTGATAATATAGGCTGATGGGACTTGATTTCTAGCGATCTCTTTACGCAGATGCAGGATCATTTCATCGGGAGGAATTTCAGGGAGAGGTTCGTCCTCAACCAGTGGAGGTGTTGCCTGTTCCCGTTCCATATCGGCAACGGTCTTGTTGTGCTGGGTCACTTCTCCTTTCAGCGTTTTGATCAGAGGCCGGATCAGCAGTAAATAAAAAAACATGGTTCCTATGATAATCAGGCCATATTTAATAAAGGGAAGATAATCATACAAGATATTGGCAGGGGCCGCCTCGGCGATGCTGACATCCTGGGCTGTCTCCGTAAAAGGCATGGAGACAATGTTGATATTATCTCCCCGCTCCTTCACCAGCCCCAAGGCGCTTGCGATCATTGTCTCCAGAGACTTGAGCTCTTCTTCTGTTCGGGGCAGATTCGTGGCCGGCTCCTTGTCTTTACCGGGAATAGTCTTGTCAGCTACCAGGATGGAGACCGAGAGTTTGGTGACGCCGCCCACAGGATTGACTGTTTTACTGATAGTTTTACTGATCTCATAATTAGTGGTACGGGAAGTTTTGTTAGCGGTAGGAGTGCTGGTTGTAGTAGCAGTTTTATTATCTCCCAGGTTCGATTCCACACCTGGTACTCCGCCACTTGCGGTAGAACCGCTTGCTTCCTCCTGCAATAATTCGCTGCGGATTACCGGGTCATCGCCATCAAATAATTCCTGGGTTTTTTCTACTTTAGCGAAATCTAGGGTGGCCGTCACCCTGACCATTGATTTGTCTGCTCCCAGGGTCTTATCCAGGAGTTCCAGGGCTCTGAACTCCATGCGCTGTTCTACTTCCTGCTGAAAGGCAAGCATGTGCAGGGAGACATTCTGCTCTGAATTTTCTTTGTCATTGCTGCTTAATACCTTGCCAGAGGCATCAATGACTTTTACATCTTCAGGATTGAGACCGGTTACTGATCCGGCTACCAGATGGATAATCCCCTGCACCTGTTCCTTGTCCAGTGTTCTGCCTGCAACGAGGGTAAGAATAATAGAAGCGGTTGCCTGTTTCTGCTGATTTTCAAAGAGACGTTTTTCCGGCAGGGCCAGATGAACGCGGGTGGTTTCAACGGGGGCTAAGGAGGTAATGGTTCGCGACAGTTCTCCCTGCAAAGCTCGGGTGTAATTTACCTTCTGGACAAAGTCGGTGAGGGCAAAGCTCTGTTTGTCGAATATTTCAAAGCCAACGCCACCTCCTGTCGGCAGGTCGCTTGCCGCTAAATCAAGACGGGTCTCATAGAGTTTGTCGGCCGGGATCCAAATATTCTTGCCATTGTTTTTCAGCTGATATGGGATCTTCTGCCCTTTAAGCCAATTGACGACTGAACCTGCATCGGTTTCACTCAGATTGGCATAGAGCAGTTGGTGCGCGGCTGTTTGTGATTGGATGATGATGACCGCAAACAGGGCGACGGAGATGATGGCCACACCTCCGAGAGCTAATTTTCGGGAAAGCGGCCATTCGCGGATCAAGGTAAATATATTTTTACGGTCGACCGGAGGTGCTGGCGCAAGGGTATCTCTATTAAGAGGCGAAGCCATGTTTTCGTCTGCCATGAAAAAAAGTCCCTTTCAATCGGTTAATTTTATAATTTTAAAATCGGCTTTACTTACAAGGAAGTTTTTAAAGCTGCATACGCATAATTTCTTCGTAGGACTGCAGGGCCTTGTTACGCATCTGGACCAGCATCTTCAGGGAAATATCCGCTTCTTCAACGGCAATCATTACTTCATGCAGACTTTCAGCGCTACCGGTGTTGAGCTGTTCTATGGCCTGATCGCCTCTGTTTTGGGCCTGATTCACCTGTTCGATGGTGGATTTCATGATATCGCCAAAACCACTTTTGGCGGTGGACACAGCGCTGGTATCTGCCGGGCGCAGCAGGGAAGCGCTGGCACCGGTAATAGGTATGTTCATAGTCTGTTATCTCCCGATTTCAAGGGCTTTTAATGCCATACGTTTGGCCGATTTAATGACTGTGGTATTGGCCTCGTAGGCCCGGGTGGCCGAGGTCATATCGACCATCTCTTTCAGCACATTGACATTGGGCATGGCCACATAGCCATCCATGCCGGCATCCGGATGCGACGGATTGTAGATCATTTGCGGTTCTTCCTGGTCTTCCAGAATATTGACGACCTCGACCCCCTGGATGGTGTTTTTGAGCTTGCCGTCCAGCTGTTCTTTAAAAGACAGTGGCTGACTCTGAAAATGCACCGATTTTTTCTTATATGGCCCGCCCTCAGGGGTAGATGTGGTCTCCACATTGGCAAGATTGGAGCTGATGGTGTCGAGGCGAATCCTTTGGGCCTTTAAGGCCGAGGAACTGACATCGAAGGTATTGAAAATGTCCATTTATTGTCTCCTTGGAAGCTCTAAGCTCTGTCACAAAATCTTTTGATTGTAGTAAATGGGCCGGATCAATAAATTATTGACCACCCTGTATAACATAGCTTAACTGNNGATAATTTTTTCTTTAATAACTGAGCAGCGGTTTCATACATGAGCTGGTTTTCCGCCAGATCCATCATTTCTTCATCAATACTGACACCATTTTGATCGCCTATGCCTCTATTGTCTGGTTCCCTGGTAGTGGTACCGGTGACGCTTGTCAAATTTGAGCCGCCAATAGCGATATGGTCGGGATGAGTATTTTGGTTGCTGCCTTTACCCTGGATTGCCTGCTGCAGTTCCTGCTCAAACTCAAAACGAGCCGGGGCGTAGCCTGGTGTGTCGGCATTAGCAATATTTGAGGCAATAATCTGTTGCTTGGCAGAACGCAGATCCAGCGTTTTTTTTAAAAGATGAACATTGGCATCAAAAAGTGAAATTTTATTCATCGGCAAGGCTCCATTTACTATATTTGTCAGGCAAGATGATTCCATGCAAGAATCTCACCTGCTCAGTGCATTAAGTTCCAGCTCTTTTCTGGCTAAATTCTGCCAGAGGGGGTTGTTTCCTGTTTCGACAAGTTGGGAGAATAGTTTTAGGGCGCTTTCTGTCTGGCCTTTTTGTTGCGCAAGCTCAGCCAATCTGAATAAGGACTGATCTTTGTATAAACTATCTTGTTGGAGAGAGAAAAATAATTCCTCGGCCTGGCTGGTGTCACCAAGTTGATAGCAGCTTTCGGCCAGCATGAACAGCATTTCCGGTTGCTGATCGGCAGAATCTATTTTTAACTCTTCGACAATAGTCTTAACCTGAGCATAGTCACTAAGATGGAAAAAAAGAGAAGCCTGTAGAAGCTTAAATCTCTGATCTTTTAAAATATCTTCTGTGTTATTTTTAGCAAAAAGAGCGAGGGCTTCGTCGTTTTTGCTTTGAGTCATGAGGCTTTGTAATCGTAGATAAAGGATATCAATACGGTCCTTACCTTTTGGGTAATGATAGGAGTATTGGTCGGCGTATGCTTCTGCCAAGCCAAAGTCCCCTTGTTCGTATACTAGTTTGATCAGCGGCAAATAATAGGGGGCCTTGTCTTCCTGACTACTTACATCCAGGAGATAGCTATACATCCTTGATGCCTCATTAAAAAAGCCCAATTGCCGGTTCGCCTCGGCCAGTTCTGCCAGCAGGCTGATATCGATCCAGTTTTTAACGAACAGGAATCTGTTTTGTTTGGCCAGGACCAGGGCCTCAATGTGCTTGCCGTTGTTAAGATATTCTTTCAAAAGCTCCGGCAGGGTCTCAATAAGCAGGGCCAGCCCGGTATCATGCAGCACCCCGCCCCTGTAATCCCTGAGAAAAGTCATGAGCAGTTCCATACTCTTGGCTTTCTGGTCCAGAAGATGATAGACAAGGGCCTCCTTAAACGCGGCCTCTTCCCTTATTGACCGTGATGGCCCGGTCTCAGCCAGCTCTTGATAATAAATAACTGCTGGTTTTTCCCAGTTCTTCAGGGTCAGCAGTTTGAGGTCTATTTGTTTCAGCCAGGCTCTGTCGCCTGCTTCGCTGTCAGGATATCTTGTGGCAATCTCTGCGAAATCATTGATCATGTCGGACTCATGTGTGGCTCCTGGAGTGGTATGGAGTTTTGCCATGGCCAGACGAAAACTGATGATGTCCAGATGTTTCTGAGCCTCTGGTGAGGTAATTTTAATCAGGCGGCCATAGCAGTCAGCTGCCTGTTGAAATTGTTTGTGCTGATAGAGAAGACCGCAATAGCCATTGAGAGAAAAGAAATCCTCGCTCAGGATAACAGAGTCTTTTAAAAGTTGATAACCAGTATGGGCCTTGATGAAATCTCCTGTAGCCAGCCAGTAATCCGCCTGGCGCAAGGCTTTAATGGACATTAAGCTTGCAGAAGAGGATATATCATCTTTTTTTAACAACTTGTCCATCCGTTCAAATTGCTTGCTGGCCAAAGCAGCTTCAATCCGGGTCAGAAGAAAAAATGGAGTTGCCGGGTTATCATTAGCCATTAAGGGCGCGAGATTCTTCAAGCCAATGTCGGCCAGATAAAAATCCGCAGATTCTGCCTGCAGACGTAACACAAGATATTGCGCCAAGAGGCCGATCGGTTCTGTGCTGTGCTGAACTGACAGCGGATATAATTGTTTATATGCTTCTTTAAAATTACCGGCACGTAAGAGAATATCACCGTAGGTCAAAATCAATTTTTTCTTATTTTCACCATTCTTCTCTTGATTAATTTGTTCAACGATCAGGGCGGTCAGATCATGCCAGAGATTAAGCTTGGCGCCTTCTATGATTTCCGAGGGCAGGATGGCGATATTTTCTTCTTTCTCAGGGGGGAGAAGGGTAATGGCAGGAAAAGGGACCAGCGAAAACTGAACCTTAGGCTCAATGAGAATTTTTGCCTCATATTCTTTGAAAAAAGTCTGCCAGTTTCCAGGGTAAGGAGATGTGTTAAGCGGGTTGGAAAAATCTTTAGTCTGTCGTTGTAAGGCGGACATACCCTGTAACTTTTCAGCAAGAACCGGCCGCGTGGCTGTAAATTCGTTTCCCAGAAGGATATCAAGGACCAGTTTGTTGGTGTCAGGTTGCAGCACTGCTTGAACTTTTTGAGGCGGATAGCGAAAAAAGAAAGATATAGTGGTTGTCTTGTTATCGACCTGTGACAGAATTTTGACTATTTTGCCATCAGTGACGGGCAGTATGAGATCGGCAGCAGCAATGGTCTGGGCCAGGACCAGGTCTATTCGTTTTTCTTTGGTATTAATTGTGTAATTGGGAATGATAGTGAAAGAGCAGAAAAGTTGGATATTATTACTGCTATAACTTTTGCTGATAGCAGTCAGAATTGGTTCTGAGGCTGTATACCCAGTGGTGATCATCAGGAGATAAGCCAAAGCAGAAAGAAATATGATTTTCATAGATTATACTTTAATGATTAGCCGTTACAAAGTATGAGTTTGGTTGTTCACTATTTTAACTGCCACAAAATTGCAGAACTTCTGAATGAAGTATATGCAACTCCTGTTCCTTATTTTGTTTGCTATGTAATTCTTTTGCTGTCCCTACTTTATAATAAGGTGAGAGCAATTTTTGTATTTTTATTCAGCATTAATCATTGACGAAAAAATGAAATATTGGCATCAATATAATGGTAAAATTTCATTTTTTTCTAAAAAACTAATATTTTTTGGAGGTTATAATGGGGCATAATGTGTTATTGGTCGATGATTCAAGTACCATGCGAAAAATTGTGGGCCGGTCTTTGCGTCAGGCCGGTTTGGAATTCGATAATATCTATGAGGCGGCCGATGGCTTATTGGCTCTGGAAGTACTCGAGAAGGAGTCGGTGGATCTTGTGCTCAGTGATATCAATATGCCGAATATGGATGGAATCACATTTCTCAGAGAAAAAGCTAACCGGGCTCATATGAAAGATATTCCTGTCTTTATGATTTCCACTGAGACCGGTGATGATATTATTAATGAAGCAAAAGCCTTGGGCGCGGTAGGGGCCATTAAAAAGCCGTTTACAGCGGATATGGTAAGCGAGATCCTGGGACCTTTTCTAAAATAAATAGGATAGTTATGAATATCAGTGAAAAGATTATAGAGACAACGATAGAAATTTTTACAACTATGGTGATGATGGAGGTCTCGGCGGATGGACCTTTATTGGCAAGGAGTGGAATCCTTTGTGATACGATAACCGGCATGATTGGTTTGGCGGGCACTCATAAAGGAGTGCTGGCGATCCATATCCCCCATCATGTGGCGCTTGCCATTACCAGTAGTTTTTTGGGAATGGATGTTGATGAATTAAACGATGATGTGCGTGATGCGGTTGGCGAGCTTGCCAATATGCTGGGCGGCAATATCAAAACTATATTGTCGGAAAACGGCAGGGATATTGAACTTTCTCTTCCTTCAACTGTTGCTGGTCATGAATATGATTTTAGTGCCACCACTGATGTCGATCTGTTTATATTACCTTTTAAGACAGTCGCTGGTAACTTTATGGTTGAGCTGCAGTTGGAAAAATAAATAATTTTAATAATTAATTAATTATGAATGCTGATTTTGTTGTTTTAGTTTGCGTTGATTTTTAGTCAGAAGGATATGAGATGAATGTAGGGCCGTATATTATAGGGGCTACCACCGATGTTTTTTCCACCATGCTGATGGTGGATCTGGGAGTTGGTGAGCCTGTAGAAGGAGCAGGGGGTGATATTTTATCAAATATTACGGCCATGCTTGGTCTTGGTGGCGATATTCGGGGGATGCTAGCAGTGCATTGTCCGGCTACGGTGGCCATGGCCATTACCAGCAGTTTTTTAGGCATGGATATTGATGAGTTGAATGAGGATGTCAAAGATGCCATTGGTGAGATTGCCAATATGATAGCCGGTAATCTCAAGGCAGCTTTTGCCGGCCATGGTATGAAAATTGAACTTGCTCTTCCCACCTCAATTGTTGGCACATCATTTCGGGTTGCTGGGATGTTGGAAGCACGTCGGGTTGCCGTGCCATTTGATATGGAAGGTAGTCAGTTTCTGGTAGAGCTCAAATATATCGTTAACGGTTAAAAACAAAATTATAAATTTATTTTAATAATTTTGTTTTTTCTCCGATATAATAGAAACAAAGAATTATTTAATTATTCGACTCCTTTCATGATTGTTATCCCAAAAAATTAATGAGCAAAGTACAGAAAAAATTTGACAGGATCCTTGAGGCTGTCTGTAAACGGACCCAAGAGGAAGTCAGTGGCCTGATCGGTGCAACTTTTAGCCTGTCTGCACCGATCAGCCAATTAATCTCCAAGGAAGATGCCTTTGACCAGCTTTCCGGCAAACAGGTGCTGGCCAAGTTGGATGTCACCGGCGAGGTTGAGGGGCTGGGCTGTCTGTTGCTTGAATTAAAAGATGCTATTCGTCTGGGCGGCACTTTGATTATGCTGCCGGATGACGCATTGGAAGATATGGTCAGTGCTGGAGAATATAATGAGGATGCTGAAGATTCTTATGGTGAAATAGCCAATATTATTGCCGGGTCATACACCAAAGTTTTTGAGGAAATGTACCCTCGAAGCTGCCGGTTTGTGAGGAAGACGCAGGTAGTAATTATTCCTGTAAAAGTAGATATAAGCTCTGATGAGCCAGTACCTGATCAGCTTTATTATCAGACCAGTAGCGCTATGATGCTGGGTGAGCGGCAGATGGGTAATCTGGTTATGCTCCTACCGGCCACCAGCTTTGGCCTGATTGCAGAAGCTCCTGTCGAGGCAGCTGCATCTGCGAGTGCTCCGGTGCAGCCGAGCAAGCAAAAAGCTGCAGAAGTGGCTGGCGCTTTCCAGGCAGAACCATTATCAGTTGCAGAGCCGCCGCCAATAAAAGAGGTGGCATCTAATTTTGACATCACGGAGCATCACAAGCATGTTGATGCCTTGCTCGACTTGTGTCGCCAAAAGATGGGCGATGAAATGGGCGCCCTGCTCGGAGTGAAGGTCGAACTCAGTGCTCAGGAGTGTAAACTGGTCACCAAGGAAGACTATTTTCTCGATGAGGCCTCAGGCAAGCAGATTATGGCCCATATGGATGTGTTGGGTGAGATAGAGGATAAAAGCTATTTTTTTATGCCCTTAAAAGATGCTGTTTTCATTGGCGGCACCCTCGTCATGCTGCCGCCGGCCGAACTTGAGCGGGCGGTTATTGATGAGGAGTTTGAAGAGGATATAAAAGATGCCTATGGCGAAGTTGCTGATATAATTTCCAAAGTATATTCCTCTGTCTTTGAAGAACAATATCTCAAAAAGATCCGTTTTGTAAAAACCGCCCTTGAACAGGTTCTGGCGCTGAAAGTTGATGCTACTTCGGAAGCTCCGATATCAAATCAATTATATTATATGAACAGCAGCTCCTTGCACATTGCCGGTAAGGCCATGGGCAGATTCCAGATGCTTTTCCCGGCTGATATGTTGCAATTGGAAGGACTTTTGCAGCTGCAGGCAGAACAGGTTGTTGAACCAGCAGCGCAGGAAGCGGCAGTAGTAGCTGTTGTTGAGGAAAAGAATAATGCTGTAAAATGTATTGATATCCTGGTGGTAAGCGATGATATGCTGGAGGCGGCCAATATTACTGCTGTACTGGAGCAAAGACATTTAAACGCCAAGATCCTCTCCTTTAAGGAAAGTGTGACGGATTATCTGCCTGGCGAGGTTAAGGCTGTTTTTCTGGTGATGAGTAATGTCAATGAGATGGCTTTTTCCATGGCCATCAAGATAAGTGCCGCCTGTTCGTTGCCGCTCATTGCGGCTGGACCCGGCTGGACCCGAACCAAGGTGATAACCGCGGTAAAATATGGTGTAAATGATATTTTGTTGACTCCGGCAACCAGTGATGATGTCGGGGAAAAAATTGAAAATATTTCAGTCAAGCTTGCCGCCTGAGCTTCTACTCTTCCCAGATATCCTGCATCTCTTTCTTCTTCATCTTCTCCAGCAAGGTTGTCCTTTTCAGATTAAGTAATCTGGCTGCTTCTTTTTTATTGCCACCGGTGATTTTCATGGCCTGAATGATCAGTTGCCTCTCAAAGTCATTGATTAATTCATTAAAGTCGACCTGACCGCTTTTCCAGCTGATATCTGTCATAGCAGTGACGATGTCTTCTGGCTCTTCTTCAATCGGTTCCGTCTGCTCAGTAATGACTGGTGATGACGGTAAATATGCAGGGGTCAAGGGATCAAAATCTACGGTAAACTTCTCTGGTAAATCCTGCAGGTCAACATTCTTGCCACAGAAGAGAATTGACATGTGCTGAACCAGATTTTCCAGTTCCCGCACATTGCCCCGCCACTCATAATTCATTAAGGCAGTTATGACCTGCGGGCCTAAGGTCAGTGGTTCACGTCCACGCTTGGTTGAGTATGTCTGGATGAAGGCCTCAAGGAGCAGCGGGATATCTTCTCTTCTTTCTTTCAGAGAGGGAATATTAAGAGGAATTACACTGAGACGATAGTAAAGATCTTCCCGGAATCTACCTTCACTGACCAGTTTTTCCAGGTCACAATGGGTGGCGGCCACAATTCTGGTATCCACCGGACAGGCCTTGAGTCCTCCTACTGGCTCAAATTCTTTCTCTTGCAGGACACGTAATAGCTTGGCCTGGAGAGAAGGCTTCATATCACCGATCTCATCGAGAAAGAGGGTTCCGCCATCGGCATATTCTATGCGGCCTTTTTTATTCTGCAGGGCACCGGTAAAGGCACCTTTGGTATAGCCGAACAGTTCACTCTCAAGAAGATCATCTGGAATAGCCGCACAGTTGACCGGCACAAAATTTTTATTTTTCCGTTTGCTGTGGGTGTGGATAGCCTTGGCCACCAGTTCTTTGCCTGTTCCTGATTCTCCCCTGATCAGGACTGTGGCGAATTCGTCATCGGCCACCTTGGCCACCAGTTCAAAAAGCTGTCGCATCTGCTGACTTTGACCAATCATTCCGTAGAAAGATGGCAGGATTTCCTGGCTGGGGATGATAGTGGCGCTGGACCGGCTGTTAATCTTGGATCTGGTGCGTTTGAAGGCAATATTGATTTCGGCCGGATCATAGGGTTTGTGAATATAAAAGAAGACATCAAGTTGTAAGACCGATTCGATGAGTTCTTCGGCACCATCCGGAATAATCGTGATGATCAGCAGATACGGGTAGTCTGTGTGAATTTTTCTAAGTATTGCGAAGTTGTCTTCTGCTTCCGGCCAGGTCAGTTCATAGATGAGCACCTGAGGGGAAACATTCTGCAGAATGGCAAACAATTCTTTTTCCGTCTTGTATTGTTTACAATGAAAAGACTTGTCGTTCTTGATATGGTCGCTGAGAATATCGGTGTGTGCGAAAAGAGTATCGGCTAGAAGTATGGTGATGAGAGCCTGCATGTTTTTTTATAATATACGATATCAGACAGAGAGAGGTGTTTTTTTTTACTTTATCGTTTTTACACTGGCGCGTGCCCAGATAAAGGTGTGCATATCAGGATTATTGGACGAAGCACTTATCCTACAAGATAAGAAAATCTAACATAGCAAAAAGAAAAATAAGATGCCACCTTTCTTCTTGAAGTATAGCAAACTGAAAAATAGCAAACTGAAAAAAAAGTTTAAGCACCTGAGTCAATGTCATTGGTCTCCCGGCTTTTTTGTGCTGTTTTTTGCGCTTTGCTGTCCAGGCGGGCCTTGTCTGGCCGCGACCAGTGCCCAGGAAGTATTTTCTGCTCGCGTCATAAAGGTGGTGGATGGAGATAGCCTTGAGCTGATACATAAGGGCAAGAAATTACGGGTTCGTCTTTGGGGCATAGATAGCCCGGAATGGCAGCAGGAATTTTCTCAGAAGGCTCTGGCCTATACCAGGAACCGTATCCAAGGGCAAGTAGTCGAGGTGCAACCCAGAACGTGGGATAAATATGGTCGCCTGGTCGCGATTGTCAAAGTTGGAGGCGTTTCACTCAATGAAGACTTGCTGACTGAAGGCCTGGCGTGGGTGCATATCTATTATTGCAAAGAACCGATTTGTCGGGAGTGGCGCCAGCTGGAACAAGAGGCAAGAATAGCCAGGCGTGGCCTGTGGCAGTGTAATGCCCCTATTGCTCCCTGGCAGTGGAAGCGTGGTCACAAATAAATGCTGATATTGATTGGATTAAGTGCTGATTGTCTCGCCTTGCTGAACTTATTGATAGTTATCTTTTAAATTATATAAGGTGTCGAGATATTGTTCTTTATAAAGCAGTAGATTACCTCCCATTTCCATTTCTGCAGTCAATAAATCGATTGCAGGCTGAAGAGGCAGACCGTAAATATTCTTTTCATTTATATTGGCTTGGTCAACGATTAAGATAGCATAATAAATAACCAGCATACGCGACAGCGAATCTCTTCTTGACAAGTACATTTTTCCGCCCATGGTGTTGAGAAAAAAACAGGCATATTCATACAGGGCGTTATTAGAGCTCTTGAGAGCTAACTCATTATTCGAGGCATGTTCACTCAGGATTAAATAGTTAGCGACAATGTCTTCAATCTTATCTTTTTCTCGAGTCATGACCTCTTTCAGAAGAAAGAGGTCATCTTTGCCCAGAATGCGATAAAAATGAGCTCTGTTCTGAAGAATGGTATAAAGATCATCTGCCTCACGAATGACCACGGGTGGGCTGTCCAGTAATTTTTGGAGCAATCCGGTAAAGTAAATATGACTGGGGGCCTCAAGATGTGCAGCGCGGATATAAGCCTGTTCATCGAGATATTGATAAAATGCCTGAGTTTTTTGGACTGCCGACGGTAGATTTTCTTTATTGGGCAGAGTTGGCAGAGGATTTGCTTCTATTTGATCCTTGATGTCGTCAGGGCTTGGAGTTGTGGTCTCGCCCGGCATTGTAACGGCATCAGGTACTTCTCCAGGTCGGGATAAATAAGATGCTACATCACTCTCTGTTTCTAAAATGGAGGTAATATGCGGAGGAGGCTGTGACTTGTCACGATTAAATAAAAACCAGAGCACACCTGCAGCCAGTAAGATAAGAATAAAAGCAGGAAAAAGCAGGGACGGAGATCGTTTGAGTGGTGGCTTCATAACCGGCCTCTAATTTAAGGGAAGGTTGTTGGCATGCCGTTAACAAGGAGATGCTGCTTCTGTTTATATGGTTTGGCCAATATTTACCCGGCATCATCGCCAAGATGCTCGTTGATTACAGAAGTTGCTGTGGTGATGCCTTGCAACTCTTACTTATAAAATATACTAGAGGGATAGGGTAAAGTCACGAAGCTTTTGTTGACATGATGGCAGTTTGGTGGCAATGTACGACAGTTTTTTTATCTCTTTTTTCTGCTTGACTTCCTGATAGTGAAGGCACTATTGTGGCGAAAAAATATTCTGAAGAAAAATCTGATTTTTGTATATGTCGATAATATGTAGTATAGGAAATCGTCCGTGCCGGCCGATTAAAATCTCATTATGCTTGGAGGAATACCCCGATGACAATTTGTGTAACAGGTCACTCTAACCCGGATACCGACTCAGTAACCTCAGCCATTGCCTTTGCTGCTCTTCTTAATGCCCAGGGCCAAAGTGCGAAGGCCTGCATGCAGATCAGCGCCGATAAACTCAACCCTGAGACTACAATGGTTCTGAAGCGTTTTGGTCTTGCTGTGCCGGAAGAGATGATGGATGTCGATGGTAAGAAAGTAGCCCTGGTTGATTTCAGCGATATCGGCCAGGCCCCGGCCAATATCGGTAATGCCGATGTCGTAGCTATCGTTGATCATCATAAAGTTGGTGATATCACTACCAATCAGCCGATCCTGTTCCGGGCGGAGCCTGTAGGATGTACCGGCACTGTTCTCAATAAAATGTTCAAGGATGCAGGCGTTGCCATCCCTAAGGATGTTGCCGGTGGCATGCTGGCCGCTATTCTCAGCGATACCGTTAATTTCAAGTCCCCCACCTGCACCCCTGCTGATAAAGAAGCCGTAGCCGAGTTGAAGAAGGTGGCTGGTGTTGATGATACCGAGAGTCTGTTCATGGATATGCTGCGCGCCAAGTCCTCCATTGAAGGTGTTTCCATGAAAGATCTGGTCTTCCGTGACTACAAGGATTTTGATATGAACGGCAAGAAGATCGGTATTGGCCAGTTGGAACTTGCGGCAATCGATCAGGTGGCCGGTATCCGTGCTGATCTGGTTAAAGCTCTGAACGATGTCAAGAAAGATGGTCGTCACTCTGTGCTGTTCATGCTTACCGATGTTGTCAAGGAAGGTACGGAGCTGATAGTTATCTCTGATGAGCCTGCCATGATTGAGCAGGCCTTTGGTGCCAAGATCACCGGAGATTCCATGTGGGTTGGCGGGATGATGAGCCGCAAAAAACAGACCGTCCCACCTCTGCAGAAGACTTTTGGCTGTTAATTTAAAAAAGTAATAACTTTCTCCAGGCTTTTCAGGAAGCTAAAGAAGGTAGTGTGTAAAAAAAACCTGCTCCCGGATACCGGAAGCAGGTTTTGCTATTTGCGGGCAGGAGGTAAAATGTTTGCCTGCGATTCCCTGTTATAGCAGAATTAACCGGCAGGGCAGGCAATCAGCTTTATTTTTTTCTGATAGTCAAAATCAGGGTCCTGCTCTTCGGTATGGCAGGAGAGACAGATCTGTTTGGCCACTTGTCTGGTCATGTGGAACTGTTTCGGGTTGCCGGCATGAGACTTGCCCGGGCCGGCATGGCAGCTTTCACAACCCACTGCCTGCAGGGCTGCAGGCAGAGAGAGGAGCTCGTCTTTGCTCAAAGTCAGTCCCGGGCTGGCAGTGACATGGCAGGGCAGGCAGTCCAGATTGAGTGCCTGATTGCGGTCTACTAAGGTCTGATAAGCTTTGGCGTGACGGGTTTTCTGCCAGAAGGCGGCCTGAGCTGGGTGACAAGTCTGGCATGCGTTATGACCAAGCAGCGGGGTTTTTGTTTCGGTGCGAATTCTGTTTGAGTGCAGGATATTAATCTGTTGCTTGATGTCGGTGATGATAGCCTTGATCTTAGGAGCTTCAGGCATGGATATCTGCAAGGCCAGGAAATTATGGTTGAGGCTGCAGGGTAGATGATGTTTGCCTTCAGGCGCTGAGGTCAGGGCCTGCTCCAGAGTTGCTATTTGCTGGAGTACCATCTCCCGATCCTTTTCAACCAGTTTGATCTTCTCAATATAATCGGGTTGTTGCAGGTCCTCTCGTTTTCGCATCCGCTGTAATTGCCAGTCGAGCGCGCCAATTCTATTGCGGAGCTCAGTGAGTTCTTCGGCATTTGCTTTTCCCCATTTACCGCTGGGATTCCAGTCAATAGTCAGGATGCCTTGATACTTCCCCTGACTTGCGGTCTGGGTGATCATGGTATTGTTTTCTTGGTGCGGAATCATATTACCGCCTTGCAGATCAGCGGCAAGGATGAGGTGAAGAGAGGGAAATTGCCGGGCAATCTCCAGATTTTCAGCAGCCGACAGACTGGAGAGCAGGATTAACATATCACTTTGAGGGCTGTTTTTTGCAATCAGGGCGGGAAGCACGGTCCGCCAGTCAACAAGGGTAACGTTTGCAGGCAGCAGGGAGACAGGGCCGGTGAGGCCGATAATTCCCACCTTTATGGTGCCGATTGTTTTGATAAGCGACGGTTGGAATAATGGCCGACCATGTTCGTCAATAAGATTAGCGGACAGCCAGGGGAAGCCCTGTTGCTGACTGGTTGTCAATAATTCAAGACCGGAAGCCAGATCGAACGGGGCAACGGCCACAGCGTCCACCTGCATGGTGCGGTAGATCTTGATGATTCCTGCTGCCGTCAGCAGCTCTTGAGATGGGCCTGTGTCAATGTGGGCCTGCTTGAACAGCAGATTACCGGAGTCAACAAAAAGATGCGGCTTTTGTAATTCTGTTGCCATGCTGTTGATCTGAAATGCTTTTTTGGACAGTCCGCCCAATTGGTTGGCACTTCAGCCGCAGGGTTCCGTCTCTCCCAGGATATTATTCGAATAAAAAATGAGAAAGGATTCAAGTGCTGAGGCGTGGAGTCTGGTCGATGCCAGCAGGAGCAAGAAAAATATTAACGAAAAAAGACCATTGTAGAGGAGTCTGCTGGTAAGGAGACGGCTATTTTTTGGTTTCATCATGTTCCTGCTTTCTATGTTGAAGGATTTGACGCCATTTGCTGAGTCGGTCTTTGATCACAGCTTCATAGCCTCTGGTAGTCGGAGAATAAAAATAAGTGCCAGCCAGTTCCGGCGGCAGGTGATTCTGCTCCACCAAGCCCTGAGACTGATCGTGAGCATACTGATAGCCCTTACCGTAGCCCAGTTTTTTCATGAGACTGGTTGCAGCATTGCGCAGGTGCATGGGCACCGGCAAGGAACCGGTGCGGGCAATTTGGCGGCGCAGGTCGGATTCCGCCGTATAGAGGGCATTGCTTTTGGGGGCGGTGGCGAGATAAACGACAGCCTGGGCCAGGGCCAGCGTTCCTTCCGGGCTGCCCAGGGTCTGGAAGGCCTGTTGGCAGTGGATAGTCTGGCTGAGGGCTTGGGGGTCGGCAACACCAATATCTTCCGAGGCAAAGCGAATAAGACGACGGCAGATATAAAGAGGCTCTTCGCCAGCCTCCAGCATCCGGTAGAGCCAGTAAAGGGCGCCATCCGGATCTGAGTCCCGCAGGGACTTATGGAGGGCCGAGATCAGATTATAATGTTCTTCGCCATCCTTATCATAGCGTAGAGATTTGTGTTGCCCCGCCTCGGCGATGTCGTCGCTAGTGATGAGCGGTGATTTTGCCGCAGGCGTCATTTGATAACGGTGCAGGGCCAGGGTGGCTGCGATTTCCAGGATATTAAGTCCCATTCTGGCGTCTCCATCTGCCAGACTGATCAACTGGTCCAGAGCATCATCGGTGCAGTGGAGATGATACTGGCCCAGGCCGTTTTTCGGATCGGTCAGGGCGCGCAGAAAGATGCTGCGCAGGTGTTCCCGCTCCAAGGCATGGAGGACCAGAACCCGGCAGCGGGAAAGCAGCGGGGCGGTCACATGAAAAGAGGGATTCTCAGTAGTGGCCCCAATGAGGGTAAAGAGGCCTGATTCCACATGGGGCAAAAAGGCATCCTGCTGACTTTTATTGAAGCGGTGGATCTCGTCAATGAAAAAAACAGTAGCCCTGTTTTCAGTCATGCGGAGGTGTTCGGCTTTGTCGACTATCTGCCGTACTTCTTTTACCCCTGAGAGCACGGCCGAGAAAAAGACAAACGAGGCAGAAGTTGATTCGGCCAGGATTCTGGCCAGGGTGGTCTTACCTGTTCCCGGCGGCCCCCAGAGAATAAGGGAGGGGAGGGCTCCGGCGCCGATCACCGTACTCAGCATTTTACCCGGCCCCAGCAGGGTCTCCTGACCGGCAAAGTCCTCAAGGGTGCGGGGACGCATGCGTTCAGCCAGAGGGGAGGAGCTATGCAGTGGGGATTTGTCGATGGTCATATGGCTGAATTTGTCGCGGTTGCTGTTGATTATGCTGGCTGGCCCTGATTGATGACAGAGTCTGGCGCAGGGCTGGCAGATCTTTACAGTCATAGATCATTTTCCGGTAGCTGGCACTATCGGGCTGTGCCTTGAAATAGCGGCCCAGATGATTCTTGACACAGCCGGGCATGTATCCTGCCGGCAGCGACTGCTCGATCAACTCCAGATGGCGGAAGATGCCATCTAACAGATCTGAGAGCTCGGCAGGTTTGCCGCCGGGAGAAAAGGCCCAGGGGTTGCCCAGGGCTGCCCGGCCGATCATGATACCATCGCAGCCGGTTTTATGCATCATCTCCCAACCCTGGGCATGGGACTGGATGTCACCATTACCAATGACCGGCAGAGACACAGCCTCCTTCACCTGAGCGATGACCTCCCAGTCTGCTGTTCCGGTAAATCCTTGTGCCCAGGTGCGGCCATGTACCGTGATAGCGGCAGCTCCGGCATCTTCAGCCCTGCGGGCAAAATCAACTGCTGATATATGCTGGCTGTCAGCCCCGATTCTAATTTTCACGGTCACCGGAACTGTGCTGTTTTTGATGACATTGGTCAGAATAGCCATTGCCAGCTGCGGCTCAAGCATCAGGGCGGCGCCTGCCCCCCGTTTAGTCACTTTTTTGACAGGGCAGCCCATGTTGATATCAATCAGGTCGGGTTGACAAGAGCTGAGAAGGGCTGCGGCCTGACCCATTATTGTCGGATCGGCCCCAAAAAGCTGGAAAGAGACAGGCCTTTCTGCAGGATGTGAGGCCAGCATGGCTTTGGTCTTGGCCTGTTGGTAGACCAGACCATGACAGCTGATCATCTCGGAAACAACAAGGGCTGCTCCGAACTCATGGCAAAGCCGGCGAAAAGGAAGGTCCGTATAACCGGCCAGCGGGGCAAGGACAAAGGGAGATTTAAAAGTCAGGTTGGCGATTTGAAGCATGTATTTACCGCTGATATTTTTTTACAAACAGAGTATTTTGTGGATGTTTAATTTTTTACTATGTATTCTAGCAGGATTTGTTAAGCACGTTAAATGTGGGTCTATCCTTAACGTCGGTTAATTCAGTTGTGTTGTTCTAAAGTTATTTTTTTATATGTGAATAAACAACCTAACACATCCATATTTTTTTTATTTCTATTTTGGAGACTATATGACACAGCAGTTAAATATGCAATCAAGTGAATTGTCCAGCCAAGAATTACAGGGATTGCGTGAAATGCGTGTTCGTTGCGCCAAAAATATCCTGCTTTCCACCAGTCTGGCTGCCTCCGGTCATCCCGGCGGCTCTCTTTCTTCTCTCGATATGCTGCTTGTGACCTACGCCTGTATCAAACATGATGCCAACAATCCGGCTATGGAAGAAAGAGATCGGGTTATTATCAGCATGGGCCATATCTCACCAGGTGTTTATTCTACCTTGGCGGAACATGGTTACTTCACTGAGGAAGATTTTCTGGCTGGCTTTCGTCGTACTGATTCCGGTTTCCCCGGTCATGTGGAGCGTATTGTGCCAGGGGTTGAATGGGATACCGGCAATCTGGGCCAAGGTCTGTCGACGGCTGTCGGTATTGCCCATGCCTTCAAGATCCAGAAGCGCCCCAACAAAGTTATTGTCTTTATGGGCGATGGTGAACAGCAAAAGGGCCAGATCTGTGAGGCCCTGCGGTTTGCTAATAAATATCAGCTTGATAATCTTATTGTGGTTATTGACCGCAATCATCTGCAGATCTGCGGTGCGACCAGCGAGATTATGCCGCAGTCGATCAGGGCCATGTATGCTACCAATCACTGGGACGTCAAGTATTTGGAAGACGGTCACGACTGTAACAGTTATTTCCGGGCCTTTGCTGATGCTTATACCAAACCTTGCGGCAAGCCGACGGTGATTGTGGCCCGCACCATCATGGGCAAGGGTATTTCCTTTATGGAAAATCTGGCCAAATATCATGGTTCACCGCTTAATAAAGCCATGCTGGCCGATGCTCTGCAGGAATTGGGGGTGGTCAATGATTTTGAGAAATGGCAGACCGTGCGCTCTCAACCGGTGGCTACTCATACCATTCAACAATTTGTGTCCCAAGCCCCGGTTATTGCCGCCGGCACCCCTGTTCTCTATGGTCCTGACAGTAAGACAGATAACCGGTCGGCCTATGGTAATGCCCTGCAGGGATTAGCCGAGGTCAACAATATTGATGGGGTAATCAAAATAACCGGTATCTCCTGTGATCTGGAAGGTTCAGTCAAGATGGGAGGATTTCGCAAGCATTCACCCGACGCCTATATTGAGGCCGGTATCCAGGAACATCATGCCGCAAGCATGGCCGGAGGCATGAGTTCGGTGAGTATGGTGCCTTTTTTCAGTACCTTCGGAGTGTTTGCCCTCTCTGAAGCCTATAATCAAACGCGTATCAATGACTTTAACCATACGAATGTCAAGGTGGTGGCTACTCATGTCGGCCTCGATGTCGGTGAGGATGGCCCTACCCACCAGTGTATAGATTATCTGGGGCTGACACGTAACTTTTTCCGATTTTCTGTGTTTATGCCGGCTGATCCCAATCAGACTGACCGGATTATCCGGTTTGCCGCCTCTCATGCCGGCAATGTTTTTGTCGGCATGGGGCGCTCCATCACTCCGGTGATTCTGACAGAGGATGGCGCTCCCTTCTATGGTACCGATTACACCTTTCAGGCAGGAAAAGCGGACTGGCTGCGGCGTGGTTCTGATGCTACCATTTTGACCTATGGGGCGCTCACGCCAGCGGTTATGGAGGCCTGGAGCCTGCTGATCAAAGAGGGAAAATCTATTGGCGTCTTAAACATGGCCTCCCTGGTCCCTCTCGACAAGGAGGCGATACTGGAGGCGGCTGCCAACGGACCGATAGTCACAGTAGAAGACCATCATATTGATACCGGATTGGGGGCTATGGTCGCGTTAGTACTGGCCGAGTCAGGCCAGTCAATACCTTTCAAAAGATGCGGGGTCCAGCATTATGGCGGGTCGGGGCAGCCGGCTGAATTATATGCCAAGCAAGGTCTGGATGCCAGCTCCATTGCTGCCACCGTAGCAGAGCTGCTGTAAACACTTCTGTAAAATAAAAAAAAGGCCATCCTGAGCGGATGGCCTTTTTTTTAAGAATTGCCGCGGCAATTATTTCATCGCTGATATTTTGCCGAGGGCCTTCATATATATCTTTTCCGAAAGATTCTCTATAATGGTTGTTAAGGCCTTTTCTTCATTGTTGACCGTGACCATTGAACTGTTGGTGATCCTCGCATATTCGCTCCAGGTTTCCTGGGGCACCTCAAGCAGCACTTGATCAGTCTTGAGGTCTTTAAGGATGTAACGAACGGTGAGGATGATTTTTACTTCCGTAGCATTGTTATCAGCACCATAGGAGAGACTGGGCAGCTGAATAGAGATGATCTCGCCGGCCAGGATGAGATCGGCCCCTGCCTTTTCATTGGTTACTTTCAGTGAGTTGGATTTTTGGAACCAGTGGGTTAATGTCTGATAAATTTTGGTGTCAAGTTGTAGCGCATTTGTTCTGTTCTTCCAATGAGTTACGTATATGGATTTTTCAGGCCCCGTATAGACGTAAGGATTATGATAGCCACAGCCATTAAGCAACAAGGCTGTCAGGAGAAAAAGCGAACTGAGACCAAGTATTGTTTTCAACAGTTAACTCCAATTAGGTATAAAGTTTAGGGGCTGGCTATCAGAAATAGCCATTATTAGCAAAGATGATCAAAAACAAGCTGTGAAATTAACTGTTTTGGTAGTTTAAAAAGGCAAAATAACCTATTAAACACTTTAAACAGTAAGAAAAATTTCATTTAAAATATCCTTAAATAACAATATTGACAAGCTTCTTCTGCACAACAATAATCTTTTTGACCGACTGCCCGGCAATAATTTTCTGGATATTCTCGTCCTGCAGCGCCATATCTTTGATAACCTCATCATCGATAGCAACTGCCACTTGCAGACGGGAACGAACCTTACCATTGACCTGAATGACAAGGGTCAGTTTTTCTTCTTTAGCGGCCTCGACATCAAGGATAGGCCATTGTTGCTGATCGATAGCCTGGTGGTTCCCGATCTGTTGCCAGAGTTCGGCACAAAAATGCGGCACCATAGGGGACAGCAAAAGAAGTATAGTATCAACCGCCTCCTGTATCAAAGCCGGGCTCAGCTGGTCCAGACGTTTATCTCCGTCCAGCGGGGCCAGGGTGGTCAGGGTATTGAACAGTTCCATGACCCCACTGATAGCGGTATTAAAGTGGAAATTGCTTTCAATATTTAAAGTCACCCGCTGGATAGTCTGGTGGGTTTTACGATGCAGGGTCTGGTCAGCCTCACAGCGCATCTCGATCTTGCCATCGGTATGGCTCAGGCGTTCCTTGAAACCCATGACATAGCGATAAATGCGGTTGAGGAAGCGAAAGGCCCCTTCAACCCCCTTGGCGTTCCATTCCAGATCTTTTTCCGGCGGAGCGGCAAACAGACTGAACAGGCGGACCGTATCGGCCCCATATTCATTGATCAGATCATCGGGGTCAACAACATTGCCTTTCGATTTGGACATCTTGGCGCCATCCTTGATCACCATGCCCTGGGTCAGGAGGTTGGTGAACGGCTCGTCGATGTCGATATAGCCCAGATCACGGAGGACCTTGGTGAAAAAACGAGAATAGAGCAGATGGAGAATAGCATGTTCAACTCCGCCGATATACTGGTCTACCGGCAGCCAGTGTGAGGCCTTGGCCCGGTCAATGGGGGCGTCGGTGAAACGCGGGCAGGTATAACGGACAAAATACCAGGATGATTCGACAAAGGTATCCATGGTATCGGTCTCACGCCGCGCCGGGCCGCCACAGGCAGGGCAGGTGGTCTTAATAAAGGATTCACGCTGGTGCAGAGGAGAGCAGGTATTCTGCTCGGCATCGACATCTTCCGGCAGGACCAGCGGCAGTTGTTCCACCGGCACCGGTTGGACTCCGCATTGTTCGCAATGAATCATGGGGATCGGCGCCCCCCAATAGCGCTGCCGGGAAATGCCCCAGTCGCGCAACCTGTAAGTGGTATGGGCCTTACCAAAACCGTGCATGGTGGCATGATCGATAATGGCCTGTTTGGCCTCGGTAGAAAACAGGCCACTGAAAGCCCCGGAGTCAACAAGCAGGCCTGGCTCAAGGGCTGCGGCCATCATATTTCTTGCCTGGATGGTCGTGTCTTCCTGGATGACAACCGGCTTGATGACCAGATTATTTTTTTTCGCAAATTCAGAGACCACGCTTGTCTTGCTGGTCGTGCCTTCAGGAATAACTACCGGCTTGATGGGCAAGTCATATTTCCGGGCAAATTCAAAATCGCGTTGGTCATGAGCGGGCACGGCCATTACTGCGCCGGTGCCGTATCCCATGAGCACAAAATTGGCCACATAGATGGGTATCCTGTCACCATTAAAGGGATTGAGGCAATAGCGTCCGGTGAAGATGCCTTTTTTGTCCTGTTCTTCATCCGGTTTCAGTTGCTGCTTTTCCTTGATGATAGCATCAATAAAATTCCGGATGGCCTCTTCTTGTGCCGAACCGGTGATCAGGGTCTCGATCAAAGGATGTTCCGGGGCAATGGACATGAAGGTTAC
>DIKT01000036.1:10074-12821 GCA_002424635.1 Desulfobulbaceae bacterium UBA5611 | reverse complement strand
AGCAGTTCCTCGGCATAATCAGTGATCTTGAAAAACCAGCCATTCATCTGCCGAGGCATGACGGGCTCATCACAACGCCAGCAGGTGCCATCAATTACCTGTTCATTGGCGAGCACGGTCTGACAGGAATTACACCAATTGACGGTGGTATTTTTTTGATAGACGATTCCTTTTTCATACATCTGGAGAAAAAGAAGCTGCTCCCAGCGATAATAAGCCGGATTACAGGTCGCAATCTCGCGGCCCCAATCGTAAGAGAGGCCGAGCTGGCGTAACTGCTTACGCATATAATCAATATTATCATAGGTCCAGCGGGCGGGGTGGGTATTATTCTTCAAGGCGGCATTTTCGGCCGGTAGGCCAAAAGCATCCCAACCCATGGGATGAAGGACATTAAAGCCACGCAGCCTTTTATAACGGGCGATGACATCACCGATGGAATAATTACGGACATGGCCCATGTGGATACGGCCTGAAGGATAGGGAAACATCTCAAGGACATAATACTTTTCCCGGTCATCATCTTCAGAGGCCTTGTAACTTTCTGCTGCCTGCCAGCGCTCCTGCCAGTTGGCCTCTATTGTTTTGAAATCATATCTGTGGTCGGGCTCAGTAGTGGTGGACATGCTTGTTCCTCGGGCTAGAACTGGAAAAAAGAATAGGATAAAATCATTACTTCAAGAGAGTATATTGATAGTCAGGTTCCGCTGCTAAAAATGCCCCATCATCATTTATCGACTGGTCCTCACCTAAATATGCTAATAGTGATCAGGGCCGTCGTAATGGCTCATGTTCTCAAACAGAGTAAATTCTTTAAGAAAGGTTAATTTGAATGTTCCTGTCGGACCATTCCGCTGCTTACCGATGATAATCTCAGCACTGCCTTTTTCCGGATTCTCCTCAGCCTTGTTATAGACCTCATCACGGTAGATAAAACAGATGACATCAGCATCTTGTTCAATCGCTCCGGATTCACGGAGATCTGACATCATTGGTCTTTTATCGGTACGGCTTTCCAGTCCACGGTTAAGCTGCGATAAGGCCAGGACCGGAATCTTGAGTTCCTTGGCCATGGCTTTGAGTGATCTGGAGATCTCACTGATCTCCTGGGTGCGATTTTCAGAGGAGTTACGGCCACGCATCAGTTGCAGGTAATCAACAACGATCAAGCCGATATTGTGTTGGGCCACCAGTCGCCGCACTTTGGCCCGCATCTCCAGAACGGAAATGGCCGGGGTGTCATCGATATAAATAGGAGCCCGTTCAAGCATACCTACAGCCCTGGTCAGTTTGGGCCAGTCTTCCGTCTGCAGCTTGCCGGTACGGATCCGCTGGGAGTCAATACGGCCGACCGAACAAAGCAGGCGCATAACCAGCTGCTCATGGGACATTTCCAGACTGAAGATGCCGACGCCGATATTGTCCACCAGAGCGGCGTGCTGGGCGATATTCATCGCAAAAGCGGTCTTGCCCATGGAGGGCCGGGCAGCCAGGATTATAAGATCAGAAGGCTGCAGACCTGCTGTCATCTTGTCCATTTCAACATATCCGGTCGCCGCGCCAGTGATCAGCTCCTTTCTCTCATAAAGTTTTTCTATGGTCTTGAAAGCAGCAGGGATGGCCTGGCCCATTGAGGTAAAGCCCTGGCCGCTTTTAGAGCTGGCTATATCGAAAATAGCCTGTTCGGCTTCATCAACCAAGGTGTCGATATCGCCCTGTTCATCATAACAACGGGTAGCGATCTCGGTGTTGACCTGGATCAGGTTTCTTAATATTGCTTTTTGCTGGATGATCCTGGCGTAATGAGTGAGATTGGAGGTGACCGGCACCATAGAGGTAAGCATGGCCAGGTAGGCCGCACCGCCTATTTCAGCCAGTTTATTATTGTTTTTCAGCTGATTGGTAACAGTAATCAGATCCTGCGGCTCATTTTTCTCAAAGAGCTGGATCATGGCTTCAAAGATCTCTTTATGGGCCGGACGATAAAAGTTGGCAGGCTGCAGGATTTCAAGCACGGAACCGAGCGACTGATCCTTGAGCAGGATCGTGCCGAGTACCGATTGTTCAGCCTCCAGATTCTGGGGAGGAACCCTGCCACCATGGGCGGCGGGTGCTGATGTGGTCATAGCAAAGAACTCACTCATCTTAAGCAGACCTTTAAGGAAAAGAATTTAAAACGACAACACACCGAAGAAGGATGTTCCTTGTCGGTGTGTTGGCTGACAGAACATATCAGGTCTGTCAGGAAATAGCCGGTTAGCGGCTGTTATCTTACCTGCCGGTCAATTGTTCAGGCCTTATCAACAGTTGGTACGATCTTCACAATAATATCGGTGGTCATTTGAAAACCGACCTTGATTTGCACAGTAAACTCACCCAGAGTTTTGATGGGATCGGCAAGCACGATCTGTTTCTTGTCGATGGCAATATCCATCTCCGTCAATTTGTGATGGATATCAGAACTGGTGACCGAACCAAACAATCGGGAGTCATCTCCGGAAAGCTGGGCAATGGTAATGGTGATGCCGGCCAGTTTTTTAGAAAGTGCTTCCGCTTTCTGACGCTCCGTCTCCAGTTTGGCCTTAATGGTGGCCAGGCTTCGCTCCAGGATGGCCTTGTTCTGGGCATTGGCTAAAACAGCCTTACCATGAGGCAGAAGATAATTGCGGCCATAGCCAGGTTTAACATTGACGATGGCGCCTTCTTGGCCGAGGGTGCTTATGGTTTCTTTTAATATAAGTTCCATG
>DIKT01000036.1:0-10045 GCA_002424635.1 Desulfobulbaceae bacterium UBA5611 | reverse complement strand
GGTATCTTCACGATCCGGATCCTGACCGCTTAAGTGTCTTAAATCAAACCAGACATCAGCGAGTCCGATCACTGATAAAAAAATAGTTCCCAATGATTGGAAAATAACAATCACATAGAGAAGGGAACGGATGAATAAAGGGACTTTCCATTTATTTAAAAAAAAGAGAAAAATGGCAAGGCCTTGAAAACAATAAATAAGACTGGCAACCAACAACATATTAAAACCAATGGTTCTGGCCGTTGGAACAGGCATCAGCGCCAGGATGGCCGCTATGACGATCAGCCAAACCAGCTTCTCCGGTAGTTGCCAGTATTGATATTCAGGCCAGGGTCTTTGTCCGGTATGTCTGTCGAGCAGCCTGTTGCCGAGCACCATAGCCAGCCAAACGGTAATCAGGGCCAGGCAGGCCAGGATTGCCGGCATTAACTGGGTCAGCCGTTCTTTAATCTGCAGGAAGGTCTGAGCCAATAAATAATAAGATTCAGCCGGAACTTGCTCATTTTCCTGATAATATTTCAATGCATCATCTATC
Organism: Desulfobulbaceae bacterium UBA5611; assembly: GCA_002424635.1. Lineage (GTDB taxonomy): Bacteria > Desulfobacterota > Desulfobulbia > Desulfobulbales > Desulfocapsaceae > UBA2270. The sequence goes on along the minus strand of DIKT01000036.1, from coordinate 9,510 downwards.
CCCTGATTGATTGACTGCAGGAGCATGGGATAGGGATGGCTGCCTTCGGTGATGGCATACATGCCGGAAAAGAGCAACCAGGACACGCTTAAAACGACAAACCCTTTGAGACCGGTCATGGCTGGAGCATCTTTCTGCCCGACCGAACGAGCCAGCATGAAACCGGTCGGAAACAGGGTCAGGATGAGCATAACCTGGCTTGCCACTTGCAGTGTCAATCCTGCCAGCAAGGCAAGTAGTGTCCCATGCAGGAGATATCTGCCACCCACATGTCTGCCAAATCGGCAAAGATAATAAAAAACCAGCAAAGGCACAACGACATAAAGCCAACCAAAAACAGCACTTTGCAGGCCAGGCAGCAGCAGAGCACCAGTCACGACAAGGAGATGTTTAACTATCGTCTTCCCGTCCGGGTTTTCTGCTTCCTGATTCACTGTTTAATACGCTTGCCTTTTTATCGCGGAATGGAACCAGTATATGGTAACAAGGCGATTTGGCGTGCTTTCTTAATTGCTTCACACAGCTGACGCTGGTGGGTGGCGCAGGTTCCGGAAATACGGCGAGGCATGATCTTGCCGCGCTCAGAAATAAAATAACGTATTGTCTTCAGATCCTTATAATTGATAATCGTTTCCTGGTCGGTAGTGCAGAACCTGCAGACCTTTTTTCGTGCAAAAACGCGTTTAATAGGAGGCATGTTGAATTTCCTGTATTATTTATGAAGTGGATGAGGTTGAGATTTAGTCTTCAGAATGGTCAGAATCGTGGGAGTCATCAGAATCATCATTGTCATCAGAATCTCCGGATTCTTTAGCGGCCTTACGGGTTGCAATGTCAACTTTGGCCTGTTCAATCTTTTCCTCGGTAATATCGTCTGCAAGCTTGACGGTCATGTATTTGAGGACAGAGTCATCAATCCTGAATTTACGCTCCATCTCGAAGACGGCCGCCGGCTCGGTCGCATAATCAACTAAGATATACGTACCCTGAGTCTCTTTTTTGATCGGATAAGCGAATTTGCGCAGACCCCAGCGATCAAGATGGATAATGGCGCCGCCTTCTTTCAGGATAATGGCCGTGGTATTGTCAATAATTGTGTTGATCTCTTCTTCTCCAAGATTTGGTCGAAGAATATAGATCGTTTCGTACCTGCGCATGTGTTCCTCCTCGTGGACCCATGATTGTCGGGATCTGTTATCCCTGATTTTCGGCTTTCACCAGGAAAATGGCAGAAAGCGAAGAGGTACCTGTCCGGCACTATTGCCTGGCCAGGATGTTGGCTTTTGTAGAATTATCCAACATTGAGTAAAAAACAAGTATAAATACAACGGCTCTGCAGTCGTGTCAATTTCTTTTTTTCTCTTTTTCTTGAGATTTGATTGTCCGCCACTGTTCCTCCAGCTCCTCGTCAGTACCTTGTTCACCATCGGCAAAAACGTGGGGATGGCGGCGAATCATCTTTTCATTAATTCTTCTGATAGTATCATTAAGGGTAAAATTGCCATTTTTTTTATTGATTTCAGCCATCAGGACCAGCAGGAACAGCATATCGCCCAGTTCTTCACAGAGGTTATCCGGATCATTATTGTCGATGGCGGCGATAATTTCGGCGAACTCTTCTATGAAATATTTTCTCAGACTGAGAGTGGATTGTTTCTGATCCCACGGACAGCCGACAGGGCCAAGCAGGGAGCGGACCGTCTTCAGCAGCAGTGAAAAGTGTTGTTCATCGTTTGGCATGGGATTTTAGTGATAGGCCTGGGGTAGGTATGGTTGCTCAGGATGGTGAAGGAAGCATAAGATTGTGTCAATTTCGTTTGCGGCCGGCAAGGCGTGTTTTTTTCTGTTGTAGCAGACAGAGGTAGTAGCCATTGACCTTACCGATCAGATCAATTGTTTCCTGGTAAGGGGCATGCTGGCCGGATTTTAGCTCCTTGATATTTTCACCGGCATTCCAGGCCGACAGGACCAGCTGGAGCTGGCCGTTAAATTTATAATTGTATTTGGCAATCAGATAGCAGGTGAGCAGGATATTGATGGCCGGATCAAAGAGGTCTTCTTCGCAAAGATTAGCCAGTCGCTCCCGACTGATATTACGGAAATCAACTGTACCTTTGGACAGTGCAATCCCTGCCTCTATACCGGTAGTGGGGATAATCTGGCCAAGACCCCTGGCATTTTTGCTGGAAACGGCATTGGGATCAGCATTAGATTCGGCCAGAATGAGGGCTCGTATGAAATCAGGGCTGACCTTATGGCGTAGTTTAAAAAAGGTAAAACTGGAAAAATATTCGATGAGCTCGTTGTAATTATTTATTTTGTTCAATCGTTCAGTAGAGAGGCGCACATCTTTATATTTGTTGAGAGATTCGGTCAGTCGGCAGTGACTTGGTGCCGGTAGCAGCAGTAAGGTGCAGGCACAGAGCAGGATGATACCTGTTTTTAAGCTTTGTGGCGTCATTATAATCCTTCGATTTGCGGTAAGCGCTCCCGGCTGAAAAAGCGGTTGATCGTCTGATAGAGCAGGAAGGGATCGCGGCTGCCGGTCATTTCCCGGATAGAATGCATCGCCAGTGTCGGCGCGCCGATATCCACTGTAGGGATGCCTGAGGTGGCTGCAGTATGCGGGCCGATGGTACTGCCGCAGGCCATATCACTGCGCATGACAAAATCCTGCGTGGCCACCCCTGCTTCAGCAGCAATTGTTCGATAGATCGCCGCACTTCGGCTGGTGGTGGCGTAATTCTGATTGGCATTGGTCTTGATTACCGGACCATGGTTGAGTAAAGGCAGATGCTCCGGATCTGATTTGTCGCTGTAATTAGGATGGACGCTGTGGGCATTATCCATGGATAACAGCAATGATGCCCGCAGGGTGTGCTCCCTGTTGACTGACTCGGGCATAAGACGTTTCAGTATCGAGCGCAGAAATGAACCCTTGGCGCCGGCGGCGGTGAGGGAGCCAATCTCTTCATGATTATTACAGATCAGCAGGCGATTATTGTCCATTTTATTTTCGGTTAAGGCGGTCACTCCTACAAAGCAGCTGAGCAGATTGTCAAGGCGGCCGGCGGTAATGAATTCATTGTTAAGCCCAAGCAAAGCAGGGGGCTGGCAGTCGTAACAAAAAAGGTCAAAGCCAATGATGCTCCTGATCTGTTTATGAGGATGTTCCTTGTTGACCTGTTCGACCAGAATTGAGGAAAAATTTAGGGAAGCATCCCCACTGATCTGTGCAAAAATTGGTACCAGCTCTTTTTGTTTGTTAATAGCCTGACCATTATTGGCTTCACGGTCGAGGTGAATGGCAAGACTGGGAATTATTGCCACCGGCCGTTTGAAATCAACAGGCAGAGTGGTAAGATTTCCCTCTGGGTCGGTGCCGATCACCATCCCGGCAATGGATAAATCACGATCAAACCAGGAACGCAGCAGCGGCCCACCGTAAACCTCGACTCCCAATTGATAACAAGAATGGGCCACTTTACCGGCCAGCGGTTTTATCTGCAGCGAAGGGCTGTCCGTATGGGTGCCGATGATCCTGAATCCTTGCTCCTCATTATGATCTGAGGCCAGGGTAAAGGCGGCAAGTGCCCCGTTATCCCGAGTTATAAAGTAGGAACTGCCAGGATCAAGGGGATGTCTATCGCTTTCAGAAAGCTGACGAAAGCCGTTGTCCGCCAGTGTTCTGGCCATGGATGAGACCGCATGGAATGGAGTGGGGGACTCTTGCAGAAACTGAAAAAATTTCTGATTAAAACTATTTTCCTGCATATTCTTTTTAAGGATTGTTGAGATGTTAAGTTAGGTGTGAGAAATTTAGCCGATCCTGCCAATAATGCCACACTTATTTAATATTGTCCTCGGGCCGGTCAATCACCTTGTCGTTCAGGCTGGTCGGCCTTTTGTCAAATTGTGCGCCAAAACGGACTGCAGGCAGGTATTCCTGAAAGGACTCGCCGTAAATTTCCCAGATAGTGACAAACAGGGCAGCGCTGATCGGCCCGATGATGATGCCGATAATGCCGAACATGGCGATGCCGCCAAAAGTTGAAAACAAGATAAAGAGGTCGTGCATCTCGGTATCTTTTCCTACCAGGTGCGGGCGGATCAGATTGTCGGCATTACTGCCGATCAGGCCGCAGGATATGCCGATGGTGATTGCCCCGCCAAAGTCCTGGTTAAGTAAAAGAATAATAAGTGCCGGACCCCAGATTAAGGCTGTGCCGATGCTTGGGATGATAGAGGCGACCGCCATGAGACAGCCCCAAAACACGGCACTGGGAATACCGGCCAGGGCAAATCCAAGACCGCAGATAGTACCCTGGATGATACCAATGATCAGCGTGCCCTTGATGGTGGCCCTGCCAACCGAGGTGAAGCGTTGAAGCAGTTGCTGCTCGTCCTTGTTCTCCATAGGAATGTAATAGAGAATTTTGGACAACAGCTTTTTTCCATCCATAAGTAAATAAAACATCGTATAGAGCATGAGGATGGACATGATTACGGCATTTAACGTGACCTTGGTTATGGAGGAGAGTGAATTGATAATTAAATTCGAAGCATTGTTGACCAGGGTACCAATATTTTGAATGATCATGTCTCGATGAGGAAGAACATGCTCGTAGAAAGGGATTGTGCTCAGGAAGTCAGTAGCAATGGTGGGTTGCTCGATAAATGTCTCAATCCAGGGGGTAACTGATTCACCAACACGTATGGCCTGATTGACCACTACGCTAAATAGTAGTGACAAGGGCACCAGCAGCAGGCAGACAATGATAAAAATAGTCAGCAATGAAGCGAGATGCTCTTTGCCCTTAAGTAGAAGAAGGAGTCGATGGTAAAGCGGGCTGACTAGAGCCGAAAAGAGTGCCGCCATGAAAATAGTGATGAGAAAATCATGGACTACCGAGAGAAAAAAAGCAGAGATAACCAGGACAAAAAGAAGAAGAACAATTTTATTGATAATTTTTGAAGATGGCATGGTCGGTCTGTTGCAGTTTAGAATTTAGAGATCCTGAAGTTGAACTGAACAATTGAGTATCCTCGTTTTGGCGCACTCCATCAAGGAAAAAATGATGGCCATTATCTTCTGATTCAAAAAAATTGATAAATAAGTAAAAAAAAATGAATAGCATGGGAATACTTTCTTGAAAAAAAAGATAAAACCAGTTAGTTTTACAGTTTTTACTCTTCAAGAGAGTTACATGAATTGCAACAACAAATATTCATAAATATATTAATCAATAGTGTTCAGCAATGAGGAATTGAGATGACTGCAAAGATCATAAGCGGTACTGAAGTGGCCAAGGCTATCCGTGATGAGTTGAAGGTTGAAGTGACCGAATTGGTGGACAAGCATGGAGTTACTCCCGGCCTGGTTACCATCCTGGTGGGTGAAGATCCGGCTTCTCAATCTTATGTGGCGGCTAAAAACAAAACAGCCCACGCTTTAGGGATTCATTCCGAGCAGGTTACCCTAGCCGCTGATACCACTGAGGCTGACTTGCTGGCCCTGGTCGATAAATTTAATAATGATACCAAGATTCATGGGATTCTGGTGCAGCTTCCTCTGCCCAAGCATATCAACGAAGCCAATATTCTTTATGCCATCAATCCGGACAAGGATGTGGATGGCTTTCATCCCGTGAATGTAGGCAAAATGGTGCTAGGTGAGCAGTGTTTTCTACCTTGCACTCCTCATGGTATTCTTGAGCTGCTGGTTCGCAGCGGAGTCCAGACCAGTGGTGCTGAGGTCGTAGTGATCGGCCGCAGCAATATTGTCGGCAAGCCTATTGCCAACCTGATGCTGCAGAAGCGTCCCGGCGGTAATGCCACGGTTACTCTCTGTCATACCCGGACCAAAGACATGGCCGCTCATTGCCGTCGTGCTGATATCCTGATTGCCGCGGTCGGCGTACCCAAAATGGTTACGGCCGATATGGTCAAAGAAGGCGTGGTCATTATTGATGTCGGGGTCAATCGCATCGGTATGAGCGAGTCCGGCAAGGCGATTCTGGCCGGTGATGTTGATTTTGAACCGGTGAAAGAGAAGGCCTCCTTTATCACACCGGTTCCCGGTGGTGTCGGTCCCATGACTATCACCATGCTGATGAAGAATACGGTACAGGCGGCAAAGATAGCTGCCAAGCTTATCTGATAAAGCAAGTTATCGTTCACATACGATTTATTCCGGAGGAAACACTATGAGTGATGAAAGAAACGGATGCGGCCCCTGTAATACAATTACTGTCGCTTCCACCAGGGATCTGTTGAATCAGGATCTGGCCAAGCACGTGCGCACTGCCTACGACCGGATTGACAGTCGAGGCATGTCGGCCTGTCTTTTCGGCTCCGGTGGCACTTGTTGCAAGAATTGTAATATGGGGCCTTGCCAGATAATTGATGGTGTGGACAGCATGATAGGAGTCTGCGGGGCCACAGCTGATACCGTGGCTGCCAGAAATTTTGCCAGGACCATTGCTGCCGGCACGGCCGCTCATACTGATCATGCCCGGGAGATGGTGCGTGGCTTTATCGCCACAGCCAAGGGTGAGACCCCGCATGAGATCAAGGATGTACAGAAGCTGCATGCCATGGCCGAGATCTTTGGGGTCGCTACCGAGGGACGCGATAAGAATGAAATCGCCCTTGAGCTTGGCAATAAGGCCCTGGCTGAGTTTGGTCAGCAGGATGGTGTCCTCACCATGCTCAAGCGTGCTCCGAAAAAACAGCAGGCGATCTGGAAAAAAATGGGTGTTGAGCCGCGCGGCATTGACCGTGAGGTCGTCGAAACCATGCATCGCACCCATATGGGAGTCGATCAAGAATATCGCAACATCATGCTTCAGGGCTCCCGCTGTGCCTTGGCAGATGGCTGGGGCGCCTCCATGCTTTCCACCGAGCTGACCGATATCATGTTCGGCACCCCTGTGCCAAGGCGTGCTGTTATTGATCTCGGAGTGTTGAGAGGTGATCAGGTTAATGTCACAGTCCATGGTCATGAACCATTGCTGGCTGAGTCTCTCTGTCTGGCTGCAGAAGATCCGGAGATCCTGGCCCTGGTTAAGAAAGTGGGGGCCAAGGGGTTGAATCTGGCCGGCGTCTGTTGTACCGGCAATGAAATTCTGATGCGCCGCGGTATTCCGGTGGCCGGCAGTTTTATCCAGCAGGAGATGGTGCTGGCCACCGGCGCGGTCGAGGCCATGGTTGTTGATGTTCAATGTGTGATGCAGTCGGTAGCCCAGATTGTCAAAGGCAAACATACGGATATCATAACCACGAATTATCGGGCCAAGATGCCCGATGCCATCCATATCCAGTTTGAAGAACATGATGCCATGGCGTCGGCCAAAAAAATCCTGATTCATGCCATTAATAACTTTAAAAAACGGGGCGAGTATTTTATCCCGGTTGATAAAAAATTCGATGTGGTCGTAGGTTTTAGTCATGAAACCATCAACTACATGCTGGGCGGTCGTTTCCGCCAGAGCTACCGGCCCCTTAATGATAATATCATCAATGGCCGGATCAAGGGTGTAGCGGCCATGGTCGGCTGTGAACATTATAAATATGCCGATGACATTCATTTTAAGATTGCCGTTGAGTTGTTGAAGAATAATGTGCTGATCCTGGCCACCGGTTGCGCGGCTCAGGCCCTGGGCCGAATGGGGCTGATGCGGCCTGAGGCTGCAGCACAATACTGTGGGCCGGGTTTAGCCGAGATCTGCGAAACCGTTGGCATGCCTCCGGTTCTTCATGTCGGCTCCTGTGTTGATAACAGCCGCCTGCTGATTGCTCTGTCGGAGATGGTCAAAGAGGGCGGCTTGGGCGAATCAATTGCTGATCTGCCGGCCTGCGGAACCGCCCCCTTGTGGATGAGTGAAAAGGCAGTGGCTATCGGTCAGTATTTTGTGGCCAGTGGTGCCCATGTCGTCTTCCAGAACCTGCCGGTGACCGGTGCTAAGGCCTTCAATAAATATCTGCTTGACGGCATGAAGGAAGAGTATGGCGCCTGTTGGGATTACGAAGAAGATCCGATCAAGCTGGCCCATAAGATGATTAAGGCCATTGAAGGTAAGCGTGAGGCCCTAGGCATCAACAAGAAGCAGGACCGTGTCCTCTTTGATATGGAGATGCGCCGCGACCTGACTACCGGCCATGCTGGTATTCCTGGTGTGGGCTGCGGCCAGAAGTAATTACGAATTATAATCTGAATGAGCCTCTTGCAAAAGTTTCAAAAGTCCCTCGCTCCTTGGCTGGTGCAGGGGCGAATAAAATAGTTTTGCCGGAGTTGATATTTTAAGTAGAGTTTTTTTGAAAGAGGAGCGCGTCCGATGAAATCGGGGAGTAATCTTGAAAGGGTATTAAGAGCGGGAGAGTTTGCGGTAACAGGTGAACTGGGCCCTCCTAAAAATGGCAACCCGGCAGTAGTACGGGAAAAGGCGCGGCTTCTCAAGGGTTATGTGGATGCAGTCAATATTACCGACTGTCAGACGGCCATCGTCCGCATGTCATCTATTGCTGCTGGTCTGATTACTCAGAACGAAGGGCTGGAGCCTGTAATCCAGATGACCTGCCGCGACCGCAATCGGATCGGCATGCAGTCGGATATCCTCGGTGCTCAGGCCCTGGGCCTGCAAAACCTGCTGTGCCTGACCGGGGATCATCAGAAGTTCGGCAATCATCCAGGCTCCAAAGGGGTCTTTGATATGGACTCCATCCAGATGCTCGGCATGGTCAAAACTATGCGGGATGAGAGAAAGTTCCAGTGCGGCGAGGAAATCAAGAACAATGAGCCCCGGCTCTTCCTTGGTGCCGCCGCCAATCCCTTCGCTCATCCCTTTGAATACCGGGCCGTACGCCTGGGCAAAAAGGTGGCGGCCGGCGCTGATTTCATCCAGACCCAGATCATCTATAATGTGGACAGGTTTGCCCGCTTCATGGAGATGGTTCGTGATCTCGGCCTTGATGAAAAGGTCTATATCCTGGCCGGTGTTACTCCTCCCAAATCCCTTGGCATGGCCCGTTATATGAAAAGTTCGGTGCCCGGCATGGATGTGCCCGATGAAGTAATCAGGCGGATGCAGGATGCCAAGGATAAGCAGGAGGAGGGGATCAATATCTGTGTTGATATCATCAAACAGGTAAAGGAGATCAAGGGCGTGGCCGGTGTCCATGTGATGGCTATTGAATGGGAAAGTGCGGTGCCGGAGATTCTGAAACGGGCCGGTCTGCTGCCCCGCCCATCCATCTTCAGCGATACGGCGGCCGAGACCTTGGTTCCGGCTGTCAAAACCCGGGAATCAATCGAGGTCCAGGGTGAGGATATTGATAAGGTCCTTGACCGGGCCAGGGCTGAGGCGGCAGTAATTATTGCTGCTGCCCGCCAGGAGGCTGAGGCCCTTATGCTGAAAGTCGTCCCCGCTGAAATGGCTGGGGCTGATACGAATATGACTGGAACTGTGCCTATGGGCATAACAGATGGCGCAATAGATGACGCAGGAGAGC
>DIKT01000093.1:70213-107451 GCA_002424635.1 Desulfobulbaceae bacterium UBA5611 | reverse complement strand
CTGAGAGCGCTTCGGCATCCTCCGCTAAGGCGCTGCCCACCTCGCGCAAGTAATCCAGCATCAACGGTTTGGACAAATCCGCCACGCTTGCCTGCTGGGCATAGCGATCATCAAAGGGCACCGATGCGGTCAGATTCAGTAACTCGCGTTCAGTATCACCTTTTGCCTCCACCGTGCTGCTGTAGCGGCGAACATAGTAGTGCCAGTTTTTGTGTTTGGCCGTGACAGAGGCCGGTGCCTTGTAAGGCCGGTTCATGCCGCCTGGTGCCTGTAACACGATAAGAGCGCGTCCCTCTACCTGTTCAATGCTCAACACCGGGAAATACGGCGGCAGGATCAATTGGCAGGCGGCCAGCAGCTCCTGCTGAATTTTATCGAGCTGGTTTTCCGCCAGCCCTACCGGCGGAAACTGCGGTTGGCCGTCCTCATCACAATCCTGGCCGATCACCACATAGCCGCCACCCAGATTTTCAAAGTCATTGGCGAAGGCGCAGAGGGTGCGAATAATCGGGTCGGGATTCCAGCCCGCCTTGTATTCGATGCGCTCGCCTTCCACTGTGCGCTGGCGAAGCAGGTCGTCGAGGTTGATGGGCAGCTTGTCAGCCGCCAGCATGGCTTGGATGTCTTGGGAATTATTCAGCATGGATAGGTGCTTTACGATATTCTCAATATGGGAAGTGTCTCTAATTTTCCCGAGACGTGACCCCGTGCTTTCCGCCTGATTATTTTCCAATCTTTTTATAAATCAAGAAGTTGTGCGCCGTGAACAACCCTCATTATGCATACTGAATTATTGCTTATTTTATAAATAACGCGATATTTCTTGTGGATAATTTGTCTGTAATTACTTCCGAAAAAAATGTTTTCCGGAAGTAACGCAAACCGTTCCGGCATAGTTTCGAGGCTGTAAATTTTTTCTTCTAAATCGAGTATGAATTTTTTTGCATTATTAATGCTGTCCTCGGCGATATAAAAGAAGACATACTCCAGGTCTTTTTGGGCATTGAACGATATGTTGATTTTATATTTCTTTGCCATGCTTAAACTCCTGGAAGAAGTCTTTCACTTCAGTATACCTCCCTTCCTTGAAATCTTCCTCAGCTGACACAAGGAGCTTTAATAAGTTGAATGCATTAGTGATTTTTTCATACTCCTTGGCATCGACGAGAACTGCTTCGGCCTTGCCATTGACAGTTAAGATGACAGGGCGCTTGGTTTTATGGATTTGATCTAGAACTGAATTCGTGTTTCTCTTTAAGTCTGTGATGGATCGTATGTCCTCGGTTATGCTGATTGGCATCTCGATACCTCCGTGAGTTTTATAAGGATCTTTTTCGATGCCATATTATACACGTAATCGATGTTGTTTTGCGAATGTTATTTTGTGCGTTAACGACCGCCATAATCGGAAGTTACAAGCAGGATGAGCGCAACAAAACGGCGTTTTTAACTGTTCGCGTTAATGGCATTATTAGCTTTTTCTATTTCTGATGCTTCAATTTCCTTCAACGGTTTACCTGATTGATCTTTCCATTCAAGCAAACCATTTGCACTTCGACCCATGAGTACCGCCGCAGCAGCTGAAGGACTGCTAAATAAATAATCCTCAGACAGAGTTAACTTGTCTTGGTTCTCACTAACAATATCGCCCTTTAACAGTTCTTCCCTTAGTGAGTCGAACCCTCTTGGAAATGATGGCACAGTAGAAGAAGCAATCTCAGCCCCTTTAAAAACAACAAAACCATCCGTTGTTCTTTTTCCTCTTCCAAATGCTCCTCTTGCACCTTTTAAAAAAAGGTCTTCATTTTTATTTTTTTGATTTGCGCTTTCTTTTACTAATGGCTCAAATACTTTGAAATTCATTGTATTAATGAGCATACGAACATATTCAATAAATTCCTCCATCTCTGCTTGATCCGACTCAGAGATACACGATTTTGTGGGAATGTTACCGTTTTCTATCTGAAACCTTCCAGCTTCAGTAGCCAGATTATGTAGTCTTGATTCTAGATATTTAATATGTGCTTTATTGAGATTCTCATCTTTACTTATAAATACAACTACTTCATTCCAAAATTCTTTTTCTGAGACATGTTGAACTAGGACTATATACATTCTCTGCTTCACCAATATAGGCTCTTGGTTTATCGGAAGATGACTCAGGACGCCCAAATAAAATATAAACTGCTGTGCTTTTTAATTCAGGACGGTCAGCACAATCTTTAACTTTTCCTCTTGGAATGCGATATGCCTTACCTGTCCAGTTGGAGAGCTCACAAATAATCCTCCCGTCTGGATCTGCATCCATCAGAAATAGTTTGATTGTTTTTCCATAGTTTGTTTGAAACATACGATTCCTTTTAAGCTAACAGGTAACTATACAGAACAGTGACATTGTCTCCTCAGGCATTATCCTCACTCGTAACCTACCTGCTCGCATCCCGCCCAAAGGCTTGATTGGCTAGACTGCGGTCCCGGGGGGTGAAGGTGCCGTCGGCCATTTCCTTTTCCACCACCTGTTTAAAGAGTTTAAACATCTTCAATTCCTGTGATTCTTCCCGGTAAAAGGAGTTCCAGGCCAGATCGAGCAATTCCTGCAGACGTTCGGGGCTCATCTGTTTCGGTTGAAACACCACCTTATCCGCTGAATAGTCGTTCCAATCCTGGGAGAGGATGCGGTTCTGCTGATTCAGCTCCTTCCAGGCCTTGGTATGAGGGAAGGGGGTCAGGACCGTGAATTCGGCCAGATCCAATTCAATCTCCAGCAGAAAGTCGATCAGCCGCTTGATGAAATCTTCATCGTGATTGTCGAGCCCGAGAAGGATGGTGCCCTCCACGCCGATACCATGATCATGATAGCGCTTGACCCGCTCCCGAATATAGTCCGAGGTATCAAAAACGGCCTGATAGACATACCAGGCCCCGGCCTGGGCCGCCAGATCGAGGATCTCGGGTTTATCTTCGATGGGATGGGAGCACCATTTCTTTTTCAGGGGGATCATCTCGCGGAACAGGTCCTTTTCCCACTGGCTGTTCTGGGCCAGGGAATTGTCGACCAGAAACAGGCGGTTATTGTCAATCCCGGCCATCTCGGCCACGACGGTATCAATGGGCCGCGGCCTGAACTGCCGGCCGCCCAGAAAAGATACGGCGCAGGGGTAACAGTTGAAGCGGCAGCCGCGGGAGGCATGGACCAGATCAACCATCTGCACCCCTTTGTAATTATAGAGCTGCCGGTTGAGAAGATCCCGGCGGGCCGGGCCGACCAGAGCGATGTCCGGCCGCGCGTCCATAAAATCGTAGCGGGGCTGGAGTTTGCCCTGGCGGAAATCGGCCAGCACCTGTTCCATCCGCCCCTCGGCCTCGCCCAGAAAGACGGAATCGGCATGTTCCATGGTTTCCTCGGCATGAAGCATGGTGGCGATGCCGCCGAAGATGACCTTGACCCCCTTTTTGCGGTAGAGATCAGCAATCTCCCAGCCGCGCTTCACCTGCACGGTCAGCATCATGGAGATCCCGACCATATCGACCGGCTCATCAAAATCAATGGTCTCCAGATTTTCATCCACAAAATCAACATCGACATAATCGGGCAAGGTGGCGGCAAAGACAACCGGCCCATGCGGCGGCAGGTGAAACTCGGTCTGCCGGTCCAGCTTGGCCCACTTGGGATAGATGAGCTTAAATTTCATAATTTATCGGCACTGATCAAGGTCATTGTTAAGGTGTATTCGTTGAGGCCTGAGGCGCTGAGCTCCAGGTTTGCAGGTATCATCCGGCCAGCCTTGGCGAGCGGTGAACCGGCACTAACAGTGCGGATCAGCTGCCGAGCAGAGTCATAGACATTAAGCTGCCAGCCGCCAGCCGCCGCCATCATAATATCGGTGATCTGCCCATTGTCAGCCTGATAACGACAGACCGTCTCACCGCCGGCCAGCCGGCCTGTCACAGGTTGTTGGGCTGGCGAGACGAAGATGGTCTGGACATCAGCCATCAGGCCCCTGGCAAAATCAGCTTTATCAAACGGCGGGATCGCCCGCTGGATCGCCAGTTGCTGCTGGTCAAGTTCGGCCTCAAAGAGGACCAGCCCTTCCACCGTCATAAGCAGGCAGTGCAGCCTGCGGCCGGCCAGGGTCGTTACCCCGATCAGGGAAGTGCCGCCCCGGCCGCCCCGGTTAAAGTCAATGGCGTGCACCAATTGCCAGTGCCCCGCTAAAAATGGCTGCTCGCAGCCCTGCTGGCTCGACCCCGCCGCAGTGCTGGTATCTGCGATCAGACCGGTCAGCTCCGGCAGCTGCGGTCTGCCGGCACAGGCTGCCAGGAAAGACAGCATCATCAGGGCTAGCACCAATTTCGTAACTTTCCAGTTAATGCCGGAAAAGTGCGAAAACCGAGGTGGTGTAATTATCAAATAGTGCTTCATATGCGAGAAAGAGCCCTGCGAAGTGTACCGACTCGTACATGAGCAGGCCGATGACGAAGCAGATAGTGTGCCACTGGATAGTTACCAGATTTCATGGCTGGGTAAATGTAACCGCCGGAATTTTGGCATTAAGGACGGCCTGGGAAAAAACCAGCCTGGTCAACGACTCCGGCCCTTCATATAAGGTCACCGATTCCATCAAGCCCGACTGATCGGCCAGCCTTAATTCAATACGGCTGATGATCTTGGCCAGCGCCGCTTCTTTCGGCGTCAGGATGATGAGACCTGCTTGCTCGGCTTCGACCTTAAAAGTTGCGGTGTCGGTAATGCGGCCATCAAGCCAGCCCGTGATCTCCTGGATGACTATGGCCATGGCGTCAACGCCCATTCCTTGTTCTTCAACAAACCGGTCATGCTGCTTGATGAATTTCCGGGTCCGCCCGTCATGCATCAGCAGAATTGAGTGAATAGGCGTCTGATATTCCCAGCGCAAGGAGGCAGGGGCCTGAAAGACGAAAGTTCCCCTAGAAACCAAGGGCCGAATCAAAATGGGCAGCTGTTTTTCCTGAATAAATTCAGCCTGCACCGACTCCAGCCGCGGCATGGCCTGACCAGCCTGACCCTGGGCCGACACCGGGGTCCAACAGCCAAGCGCCGCAACCAGCATTACCATCACAAATAGACCGCGCATATTAACACATCCCGCCATTGACTGACACAACCTGACCGGTGACATAAGAGGCGTCAGCGGAACAGAGAAAGGCCACCACCTTGGCTACCTCCTCGGGCCGGCCGATCCGGGCCATGGGAATCAGGCTTTTAATAAAGTCCTTGGGGGCATCCTTGATCATATCGGTCTCAATCAGGCCCGGCGCCACGACATTGACTCGAATGCCCAAACGGGCTACTTCCGAGGCCACCACCTTGCTGGCGGCGGTGAGGCCGGCCTTGGCCGCTGCGTAATTGGCCTGGCCGCGATTGGCCATAATGGCTGACGCCGATGACAGGGAGATGATCACGCCGCTGCGGTTGCGCACCATTTTTTCAATGACCGGCCGGGTCATATTGTAAAAACCATTAAGACTGGTATCCAGCACGGCTTTCCAACTCTCGGTTTCCATCAGCATGAACAGGCCGTCATGGATGATGCCGGCATTATTGACCAGAACATCAATCCGGCCGCAGCGCTGGGCAATATCATCAATCACCGCCGCTGCCTGCTTCTCATCGCGGACATCAAAGGGATAGAGCTCACCCCGGCTGCCCGCCGCCTCTACCAGGGCCAGGGTCTGCTGGGCACCGGCCTGATCCGACAGGTAATTGATCACAATATAATAGCCTGCCCGCGCCAGTTCGACGGCAATGGCTTGGCCGATGCCCTTGGCCGCCCCGGTGATAATGGCCACTTGTTGATTGTTGTCTTCATTCATCATAAATTTCACGCCTGATACAATTGGAGAGTCACTTCTCCAATGAGTTTATCATCGAGATGGAGGACACTGGCCACTTCCCGCAGATTACCATAGCTGTGACTGTTGTCAGAACGGGTCACCACTCTGCTGCCTAACGGAATACGGTCAATATAAAAATGGGCCCGCTTCACCCCAACCAGCCAGCCCATCTGCTCGGAATCGATACCCTTGGTCTTGATCCGGTCCCAGCCGTTACAAACACCGGCGGTCTGCGCCGCTAGTTCGATCATGATCAACGGCTCGATCCCCTGCCCGTCAACCAGGGGATACGAGGCGCTCATTACCGAAGCGGTCAGGGCATGGCTGCAATCGACTTCCAGAATATCATCAATCAACACCATGCGCCCACGATGCGGAATCAAATCGGCGATGGTAATACCCGCCAGTTCGGCTGTTGTCATGACTTAGGCACTGGGTTTGTTGGTTAATTAGTAAATTTACTGGAAAGCCGACTGGTCCATAGTCGTGGTCTTTCCAGTCGACAAAGGTAATACCATTGGCAAGAATAGCCGTCTAATGCCATTTTGTCATGAACTTCTGTAACCGGCGGCTGGAAAAAAATTGCCTCCCGGCAAATCAGATGACAAATTAGTATGGCCATTATACTATAGTTTTGCTACTACTCAGCCAGCTGGACTTTAACTGGCCCAAACTAGACAGATGATCCGGCTGTTTGCTGGGGCCGGCAGGATCATAGAACGTTAAAACAAAAAAATAAACAATACTATGGATGCATTAACCGAAGAACTCAAAGGCAAACTGATTGGCATTCTCAATCTGACCGATGTCCAACCGGCAGACATTGATGAAAATGCGCAGCTGGTTGGTGGTGAGCTGGGCATTGACTCCATTGATGTGCTGGAGATGGTGGTCATGGTCGAAAAAGAGTATGGTGTCGTCATCAACAATAAGAATATCGGCGAAAAGGTCTTTTCTACCCTGACAGCCCTGGCCGACTATATCCGGACCAATTCTCCCGCCGCCTCTTCTTGACAGCCGGAAACGTTTATATTGCCGGGGTAGGGATCATCAGCCCGCTTGGCGTGGGGCTGGCGGCGACCGAACAGGCCCTGCGCAATAACAGATCAGCCATTCAGCCGCTGAGCCTGTTTTCTCTGCAAAATCCTCCCGCCCTGCCGGCCGCTCAAGTTAACAACCTGCCCGCCTCCAATCTGCCCAGGACGCACACCCTGGCCCTGGCCGCCGCCCGTCAGGCCATGCAGGGCTGGGCTCAACCTCCGGATGCGGTCATTATGGGCACTACCACCGGCGGCCTTCTCACCACCGAACAACTCCTGACCGCCGAGGTCCATGATCAGGGTCAATATTGTTACCATGGCCTGACGACGGTTGCCGAAGCGGTGGCGCAGCAGGTCCATTGCCCGGGCCGGGCTCTGACGGTTTCCACGGCCTGCTCCTCCGGGGCCGTGGCCCTCAGTCTGGCTCTTCGCATGCTGCAGGCCGGGCAGGCGGACTGGATTCTGGCCGGAGGCGCAGATTCCCTCAGTCATTTAACCTATTTCGGCTTTCACTCCCTGCAGCTCGTTGATCCCGAGGGTAGCAGGCCTTTTGATGCCCGGCGACAGGGCATGTCGGTAGGTGAAGGGGCGGCCCTGCTGCTGCTGACCACCATCAGACCGGACAAGCCTCTGGGGCAACTGCTGGGGGCCGGCCTTTCCTGTGACGCTTATCACCCGGCTGCCCCCCATCCGCAAGGAAAGGGGGCGGCCATGGCCATGCAGGCGGCTTTAGACGATGCCGCCTTAACCACTGGCGACATTGACTATATCAACCTGCACGGCACCGGGACGCCGGACAATGATCTGGCCGAGGCCAAGGCCATCAGGACGCTTTTTCCACAGCCGCCGCCGTTGTCCTCGATTAAAGGGGCCACCGGTCATGGCCTGGCGGCCGCCGGGGCTATTGAAGCGGTAGTGGCAACGATTGCCCTTACCCATGATCTGCTGCCGGCGAACACCGGCTGCCGGCTGCCCGACCCGGAACTGCAGCTTATCCCCCTGTTACAACCCAGCAGCCAGTCAGCAGCAGCTGTACTCTCCAACTCTTTTGGTTTCGGCGGCAATAACGGTTGCCTGCTCTTCGCCCAACCTGACGTCTTTGCCGCGCCCCCAACCCGGCAGCACAGGGCTCCCTTGAGCATCGTCGGCTGCGCCTGTCTAAGCGGGGCCGGTAACACCGAAGAGAGCCTGGCCGGACTCATGCAGACCCAAACCATCGCCGGCATGCTGCCCCTGGAGACCATTTCCGCCAACCTGCCGGCCAGAACAGTGCGAAGGCTCAAGCGCTTTCCCCGGCTGGCCCTGGCCCTGGCCGCGGCAGCCTATACGGATGCCGGGCTGGAGCAAACTCCGGACAGCGTCTTCATGGGCAGCGGCTGGGGAGCGCTGTCTGAAACCTATGATTTTCTGGAAAAGCTCCGCCAGACCAATGAACAATTTCCCAGTCCTACCGATTTTGTCGGCTCGGTCCACAACAGCGCGGCCGGCCAGATAGCAATCACCTACAATGCCACCGGGGCCAATATCACCAGCAGCGGTGGCGATTATTCCTTTGAACAGGCGCTGCTGGCAGCCGACAGCCTGCTCGATGACCACTCCGCACCCGCCTTTGTCATAGGAGCCGATGAAGGCCATGCCCAATTCTCGCCGCTGTTCGACCCGTCGATTCTGCCCGGCTCTTCCTTAGCCGACGGCGGCGGCGGCTTCTGTCTGCATAGAAAAGAGCTGCCCGGCACCTGTCAGATCCGCGTCCCTTTTTATCAAAACGACACCGCCGCCGGGGCCATCGATAAACTTATTGCGGCCCTCGGCGGCAAGCAAACCCTGCTCAGCGATTATGGCCTGCTCATGGCAGGAATCCCGGCGGCAGCCGATAAGGCGGGCCGAGAGCAGCTGGCGGAGTTCCTGAGTAAGTCGATGCTTAATATTCCACTGGTGTATTACCGGCAATTCACCGGGCAATTCGCCTCGGCCTCGGCCGTGGCGGCTGTGCTGGCGGTCCAATTCCTGCACAGAGGGGAGCTCCCGTCAGGACTGGTGGCCGCGGGTGAACCAACCGCGCTTACCGGCAAAAAGATCCTGATCCTTGGTCTGGGCACGGCCATTACCGCGATGGCAGTGAGCGGCCCATGAAGATTCTGCTCATCTCCCCTAACACCCTGAGAGTGCCCTACCCGGTCTATCCCATAGGTCTTGACTATGTAGCCGGGGCGATTGCCGCCAGGCATGAGGTGCAGATTGCTGATCTCAATGTGCTTGATCGGCCGGCCCTGGCCGTATTACTGCGGGACTATTCACCCGATATCATCGGCCTGTCCATCAGAAATATCGACAATACCGAGGCCGGCGCCCCCCTTTTTTTCATTGAGGAACTCAAGGAGCTGCTCAGCTGGTTGCGGGCGCGGAGCCTGGCCGTCATGGTCGGCGGCGGGGCCGGCTTCACCATTTTACCGCAACAGATCTTCACTGCCCTTGAGCTTGATTATGGCATTGTCGGCGAGGGCGAGCGTTTTGCCATGCTGGTCGAGGCCCTGGATAATAAACAAGCACCCGACACCATCCCGGGCCTGATCAGCGCCTCTGCGCTCGAGACCGTGATCAGTCCCTGGGCCGGAGAACAGGCCCGTCATTTCGGTAAAACAGCTGCCAACCACCACCGCTATTATCTGCAACACGGAGGGATGCTGAACCTGCAGACCAAAAGAGGCTGTGCCTTTCGCTGCAGCTACTGCCCCTATCCGCATATTGAAGGCCATACTCACCGCCTGGTTCCGCCTATGGAGGTGGCCCGCACGGCTCTGGCTTTGCAAGGGGCCGGGGCTAAATATTTTTTTATCACCGATTCCGCCTTTAACTCAGATATTGGCCACAGCCTGGCCGTGGCGGCAGCCTTTCGCAAATTGGCGGTTTCCATCCCCTGGGGTGGTTTTTTTGCCCCGATCAGGCTGCCGGCGGATTATTTCCAGAGCATGCGTGCCGCCGGCCTGCAACATGTAGAATTCGGCACTGAATCGCTGTCGGCCACCATGCTGCACAATTACTGCAAGCCTTTTCAGCCCGTTGATGTCCTGACCGCCCATAACCAGGCCCTTGCGGCCGGCCTGCACGTAGCCCATTATTTTCTGCTGGGCGGTCCCGGTGAATCAGCCCAGACGCTGGACGAAACCATCGGCGCCCTCGACTCACTGCACAAAACCGTGCTCTTCTTTTTTACCGGCATCAGGATCTATCCCCACACCGCCCTCTATGACCGAGCCCTCAGCGAGGGCAAGATCACCGCGGACACTGATCTCCTGCAGCCTGTTTTCTATGAAAGTGATGCCATTAACCATGCTGCCATTGAGAAAATCATTGTGCACCAGGCGGCTGATCGGATAAACTGGGTCGTCGGTTCCGGAGGTGGCAAAGCGGCAGCCACCGTTGCCAAGATGCATCAACGGGGCTATACCGGGCCGCTGTGGGAGTACCTGATTCGTTAGTTTTGGGTAAGGGCAGCCGTTCTTTTGAAAAAAGATATTTTGGGACATGCAACAAATTTCTCAATGTGGTATTCATCTATTTCCATAGAACAGACCAATGATGCGGTCATAGCGCAGGTGACAACAGATCCGCAGTCACCCTGGTTTAGCGGGCATTTTCCCGGTGATCCCATTTTACCCGGCATTGCCCAGCTGCAGATGGTAACCAATGTTATTGCCCAGGCCCGGAAAAAAGATTTGCGGCTGGTTGACTTATCGCGCATTAAATTTAAAAAGCTTATCCGGCCGGGAGATATCCTTGATATCCACGCCTTAGCCGCTGGCAAAGAAAATACCTATACATTCCGTATCAGCAGTAAGCAGGAAGATGTCTGTTCCGGCACACTGACATTGGCCCCCACACAGGAGAACGAATCTTTCATGAGCACAGATATCACCCCGACAATCACTCGTATTGCCGAAATCATCATCAATGAACTCAAACTCGAAGATGTAAGCCCGCAAACCTTTGACCCTGATCTCGATCTGGTGGACGAGGTCGGTGTTGACTCCATGGATCTGGCCACCATTGCTCTGATTCTGCGGGATGAATACGGGATCAGGATTGATGAAGACGACTACCCGAAGCTGACCACCGTGCGCATTATTGCCGAGTATATCACTCAGAAACAGGCGGATGACGAATAAGTGGCCAACGACAGACAATACAAATTTGCAGAGATCATTGCTGATCCGGTAATTCGGGGGCAGTGGGAAAAGGTGCGCCAATATTTTTTTCTCCGCGAATCGACCTATGACATGAGCAACCGCTGCAACATCCGCTGCGAGGGCTGCTATTATTTTAATGGGGAAAAACAGTTCGCTGAGGAAAATCTCAACAGTAGCGACTGGCAGCAGCTGATGGCAGCCGAGAAAGAACGGGGCATCACCTTTGTCGTTCTGGCCGGAGCCGAGCCGTCTCTGGTGCCGGACTTATGCCAGACCTGTCATGATATCATTCCTTTAGGCTGCATTGCCAGCAACGGCCTCAAGGTGCTGCCCAAGGAAATTGATTACCGGATCCATATCTCGGTCTGGGGCAATGATCTGACCAGCCTGGAGATCAGAAAGGCCAAGGATATGCTGGCCCGCCAGATGGCTAACTACCGGGATGATTCGAGGGCCGTCTGGGTCTACACCTTCACTCCGGTCAATATCGACCAGGCCCGGGAAGTAACCGAAATCCTGGCGGCTAACGGCCACCAGATCACCTTTAACATGTTTTCATCTCCCGTAGGCTATACGGGCCATCTGCGGCATACCCCGGAGACCCTGGCCCGCACCCGGGCCGTGATGAGCGCCCTGCTGGCTGAATTCCCGGAGACCGTGCTCTTTTCGCCCTATAATATTGTGGCCCACACCCATGCCCAAGGCCTGCACGAGCTGTTCTCCTGCTCCTATCCGCGGATGAATCCGTCAACTGATATCGGCCTGGGTCGGTCTTTTCGCCAGTATCGCACCGACCTGCAATGGGATCGCGCCGCTGCCTGCTGCGTGCCGGATACTGATTGTAACGACTGCCGTCATTATGCCGCCGGCAGTGCCGTGGTCACCGCCAGGATGTATCGCCATGCCAGCAATCCGACCACCTTTGCCGCCTGGCTGGACTATGTCGATACCTATCTGGCCGTCTGGGTCAGGGGCTATGTCAAAAGCGCCAACCTCTGCCCGGAGATGATCGAACCGCCAGCCCTATAACAATTACCGCAGGCCCTCTTTGACAAAAGATACCATCAAGATCGCCTGGCAACAGCTAACTTCCGATTTCCTCTTCACAATTTTGAGATTTTATTCTCCTTTGCCGCTATGAAAACAGTCAGCTCCCTACTCGATGAACACTGGTATGAGCGTTATCAAAAGATATCCCGGCTCAATATCCGCAGCTCCATTTATGACGTCACGGACCGCTGCAACCTGCGCTGCAAGGGCTGCTTCTTCTTCTCTTCCGGGGAACACGAGCGGGCCTCCGAGGAAAATGACATCAACAAATGGCACAGCTTTGTCGATAAGGAGATGGATCGCGGGGTCAACCTGGCCATTCTTATCGGCGGGGAGCCGACCTTGTGCCTGGACCGGATTGAGGCCTTCTACAAGCGACTGCCGACCTTTTGCGCAACCAACGGTCTGATCAAGGTACCGCGGGACCGTTTTCCCGATATGATGGTCGGCTTGTCGCTGTGGGGCGATGAGGAGGATGAAAAAGCCCTGCGCGGCAAAGATACCTTCAAGATCACCAGCGCCAATTATGCCGGTGATCCGCATGCCTATTACCTCTATACCATCACCCCCAAACAGCTGGGCAAGACCGGCAAGATCATTCAAAAAGTTCAAGATATCGGCCTGAAGGTGCATATGCAGCTGCTCTCCAATGACGAGGACGTCTCCGGCTTTTCCTGGAAGCCGGAAGAGCTGATCGCCATCCGGGCCGAGATGGATGCCATGCTGGATGCCTATCCGCAGACGGTTATCTCCTCCCGCTATTATCATGAAATAATCACCACCGGCTCGATGCTGGACCGGAAATTCGGCTGGATGGAGTGCCCGTCGGTCACTGAGCCCATCGACAAACGGGAGCCGCGGCCCAAACGGCTGACCAATTTTATCCGCTATGCCTCGGATCTTTCCACCATGCACCGCTGCTGCACCTCGGAAACCCGCGACTGTGCTACCTGTAAAGACGGGGCAGCCCATATGAGCTGGGTCATGGTCAACAAACGGGCCCATATGAACAGCAGCAAGGATCTGCAGAACTGGGTCGAGGTCTATGAAATGTTTGCCAAGCTCTACCAGTTTATCCCCTGGTAGATAATTGATGGTGAGTAACAAACCGGTCATTATCGGCTATGACGCCATCTCGCCTTTGGGTATCGACCTCGACGATCAATGGCGCCGCGCCCTGGCCGGGGACAGCGGCATCGGGCCGCTGAGCCGTTTTCCGCTCAGCCCCGATTTTCCGGTGCGCATTGCCGGCCAGGTACCGGCCATTGATCATCTCTCCTATCCTTTTCTCTCGGCCAGACATCAAGCCAGCTGGAGCTCCCCGATCTTCAAATACGGTATGCTGTCGGTGGCCAGAGCCCTTGAACGAAGCGGTCTGGAGATCACGCCAACACTGGCCCCCCGGGTGGCGGTCACCTACAGTTCGGCCATTGGTGGACTCGATGCCGTACTCAAGGCCGACCGCCGTCTGCAGGCTGAGCACAAACTCCCTCACCCCTATACCAATCCCAACGCCTGCATCAATATGGTGGGCGGCAAGATCGCCATCCAGACCGGGGCTCAAGGCCCTATTGTCTCGACCATCACGGCCTGTGCCACCGGCCTGACCTCCATGCTGATGGGCGCCATGTTGCTGGCCCAGGGTAAAGCCGATGTGGTCATCTGCGGCGCCGTTGATTTTGCCCTGGTGGAACCGATCGTGGCCGGCTTTTATACCATGAACGGCGTTTTTATCCCCAAAGAGGGGGAGGCAGAGGGAGCACCACAGGCGGCCAGCCGCCCTTTTTCGGCGAATCGCCGCGGCTTTATCCTCTCGGAAGGGGCCGGGGCCGTGATCCTGACCAGCCAGGCCTTTGCCCGCAGCCATGGCCTGCCTTTTACCACCGAATTGGCCGGCTGGGGGATGACCTCTGATGCCCACCATTTTGTCGCCCCCCATTTGGCCACGATCAGACAATGCATGGCCAATGCCATCCTTGATGCCGGCATCACGCCGGTCGATATTGCCGCCGTCAATGCCCATGCCGCCTCGACCCGGGTCGGTGACCAGGTGGAATATGATGCCCTCAAGGCCGTGTTTGGCCCGCGCATACCGCCGGTCACCGCCAATAAATCGCTGATCGGCCATGCCATGGGCGCCTCCAGCGTCATTGAATCCATCCTGGCCATTAAAGCCATGGAGGAGGAGATGCTGCCGCCCACCATCAACTACAGTCCCGATCCGGACATTGAAATCGATTGTGTGGCGGCAACGAAAAGACCATTAACTCAGGAACATATCCTGAAAAACTCCTTTGGCTTTGGCGGCTGTAACAGCTGCGCCGTATTCAAACGAGTCACTTAAAAAGGCAGGCCGCTGCCGTCAAGCTTATATGAAAGCACCACTCAACAGAAAAGTCTTTGTTGTCGGCTACGGCGCCGCCACCGCCCTGGGCAACAACTTCAGCAGGACCTGGCAGGCCGCCGCCAGCGGGGCCGCCGGTTTCCGCCGCATCAGCAAATGCCAGACCAGCAGCCGCTGCAATGTGGTCGGGGAGATTCCGGACTGGCATCCGGCCCAACTTTCCTATGTCAGCCCCAAAGAGGCGGCGGTCTGGGATGCCGGCTATATGTTTCTGACCATGGAGGTCTGCCGCGAGGCCCTGGCCCATGCCGGTCTCGAGATCAACAGCCGGACCGGGCTCCGCACCGCCTGTTTGATCGGTTCGGCATTAAACGGCACCGATTCCTTCCGGATCGCCATGGATAATTATGTGAACCGGGGTCCTTTTAAGGTCAGCCCCTACCTGCTGCCCAATGTCTGCGCCAATCTCCCGGCCGGCAAAGCCGGAATGCTGCTGGGCTTCACCGGGCCGATCTTTTCACCCCAGGCGGCCTGCGCCTCCGCCAATTATGCCATTGCCCTGGGCGCCAGGATGATCCGCGACGGCGACTGTGACTTTGCCCTGGTGGGCGGGGTCGAGACCTGTCTGGTGCCGGAGATCATCCAAGGCTTTTCCAATATGCTGGCGACGATCAAGGTGGGGCCGAAAGATCGGGCTTCTGCTGACCCCAGCCAGGCCTCGCGGCCCTTCAGTCTCGATCGGAAAGGATTTGTCCTGGCGGAAGGAGCGGGGGTGCTGGTCCTGGCCGCCGACGAGATGGTGCAGTCCTCAGGCCTGCAGGTCAAGGCGGAGATCGCCGGCATTGGCTGGAGCTCGGATGCCCATCATTTTACCCGGCCCAATGCCGCGACCATTATCCGGGCCATCGAGGCCGCTATTGATGACGCTGCCTTGCAACCCGAGGATATCGGCAGCATCAATGCCCACGGCACCTCAACGCCGACCGGCGATGCTACGGAAGTTGAATGTCTGCGCGCAGTCTTCGGTCAGGCTCTCGGCCGGATTCCCATCACTGCCAATAAATCACAGGTGGGCCACAGTCTGGGCGCCTCCG
The DNA here is from genome assembly GCA_002424635.1 of Desulfobulbaceae bacterium UBA5611. Taxonomy (GTDB): domain Bacteria; phylum Desulfobacterota; class Desulfobulbia; order Desulfobulbales; family Desulfocapsaceae; genus UBA2270. Next base: position 91,862 of record DIKT01000093.1, on the reverse strand, counting down.
CCGCCATTGAGGCCGCCCTCAGTATCGAGGCCATGGCCCAGGGCCTGCTGCTGCCGACAGTCAATTACCTGCCGGACCCGGCCTTTGCTGATCTCGACTTCGTCGCCAATCAGGCCCGGCCGGCCAGCTATGAATACGTCCTGTCCAACTCCTTTGGCTTCGGCGGCACCAACTGCTGCATAGTCTTTAAAGGCGGTCAGTGATTCCACCACAACAGAAGAAATAACGAAAGACCATGCGACCAAGACCCTTTATCCCTGAGCCCGTCCCCGACCATCCCGCCCATGTCACCGATAGCAATAGCGGCAAGATCTGGCATCGCTGTGAAATGCGGACCCTTTATGTTGACACCGACCGTTCGCAGGTGGTCTATCATGCCAACTATCTCCGCTATTTTGAATTCGGCCGGGCCTCGCTGATGCGGGAGGCCAACTATCCCTATAAAAAAATTGAAGAAAGCGGTTATATCTACCCCATCATCAAAACCGAGCTCAATTACTATACCCCCCTCTTCTACGATGATCTGATGTACATCCATACCCGACCGGGTAAACAGGAACTGGTGAAACTGCAGTTTGACTACCTGATCACCAGGGCCGAGGATGGCGAAATTATCTGCACCGGCTACACCAAACACTGTGCCGTCAACAGTAGCAACGGCATCCCTGTTGAAATCGATGACAAGACCATCATGCTCTGGCACCAGTTCCCGGTCTGATCTTCTATCCATCCAGGAATAACGAAAATTGACAATTAACAGCAACTTCGGCCGGCACACCAAGCACAGGGATCAAATCACTGGTAGTCAATCGGCCTCTGACGGCCGATTGGTACAGGTCACCATCCGACCCTGGTTCAAGGATCACTGTTTCAACGGTAAAACAATCCTGCCAGCCGTGGAAATCATGGAACTGCTGGCCGGCGTCATCGCGGAAATCAATCCTGCTATCAACTCTCAGGTGTTGAGGGCGGCCCGTTTTGCCCATTTTCTGGAGATTCCCCCAGAGGCCTCAGCGCTGACCGCCCAGATAGCATATGAGAGTCAAACAGGGGATGAGATCACGATCAAGCTGCTCAGTCGGATCCAATACAAAAAAATAGCCAGAAGTCGGGAACATGCCGAGCTCACGTTTTCCAGGGCCTTACCGGCATCAACCAACAGCGCCATCAATTTCCTGCCTCAACCGGCATCTACCGCCTCAATAGATGCCGCCCAAATCTATCAGGAGCTGGTGCCTTTCGGCCCGGCCTACCGCACCCTGACTGGCCCGCTCCATCTCAGCCGGCAAGGAGCATGGGGCCGCCTGCAGGCCAATGAATTATGCCCGGGTCAAGAGCCATCAAAAAAGCTGGGCTCGCCTTTTCCTCTGGATGGCGCCATGCATGCCGCCTGTGTCCTCGGCCAATGTCTGGCTGACTTTGTGCCCTTTCCGGTGGGCTTCAACCAACGCATAATTCACCAGCCAACCCAAGACGGACAACAATACCGTACCACGGTCATGCCCAGAGCCCACACCAAAGGCGAGCTGGTCTTTGATCTGGTTATTGCCGATATGAGCGGCACTGTCTATGAAACAGTCACCGGCCTGCAAATGCGGGATATCAGCGGCGGGATCAGCAAACCTCCCGCATGGATCAAAAAATTACTGCAGAATGAGAGCTAAACAAGCAAGGCGGATCACAAAAAATGACCATTGGCGGGACTGATTTTTTCACGGGCCCAGATAAAAAAAACATCGACAAGTCAACAAGAATACGCTTAATCTGCTGACTCAGCAGGAACCCAGGCGAGAAGTTTCTCAACAACTACTCGGCAAAACCAGCGGCAGAAAATAACAGAGTACTTGGCACCGGACAGATACATGCCGGCCAGAAATACCAGGTGCGATAAGATATAGAGCAAAGGACCTCCGATCACAGCGAGCAGGGGCTCCTTGAGCTTAAGGGCTACCACGGCTAAGGCGGCAATAGCAGGCCAGCCCAAGGCAAAACTGAAGGAGATTAAAAAGACGCCCGAGAGAATTCTCAGAGACGGTCTTTGCTTAAAGTCCATCAAGTCGGCCTCTTCTTCGATAGCCGTACGGACAAAATCAATGGCGGCCAGCCTTAACAGGCCTCGGCGCATAGTCGGGATCACTTTCTTCATAATTGCTATTTTACACTACTCATCTTTTTCCCTGCAACCTTTTTGCACAGGCAGAACATGGCGCCAGCTCCTGATCAATGGGATTTCTTTGATAAAATCTATTGTATTTCAATAGATACCCGTCTTGACCGGCGGACGGAGGCCATCCAACAATTCAGCGCGGTCGGCCTGCTGGCCCGGGTCGAGTTTGTACTGGTTAAAAAACACCCTGCCAATCCTGAACAAGGGATCTTTGAGTCCCATATGCATTGTCTGACGAAAGGGCTGGCGGCTGGCGCCCATCATATTCTCATTTTTGAAGATGACATCCTGTTTCAGGACTTCAACAGTCACAGGTTGCGCCAGGCCGTGACCTTCCTGGCAACGCTCCCGGCCTGGAACGCCTTCTTTCTGGGCTGCCTGACATCCCGCATTGCCCTGACTATTCAACCCTCGGTGGCCAGCATACGCTACCGCTGCCTGGCCCATGCCTATGCCCTCAATCGGCCCTTGGCCGAACGTATCATCCAGCAGCCATGGAGCGGCATCCCCTTTGACGAACTGCTGCGGCGCCATGACCGGGATTTTTATGCCCTGTCGCCCATGATCGCCTTTCAAAGTCACGCCTCAACTGATAACCACACCATTCTGATTGATCGGATGCGCCGTTTCTTTGGCGGCCTGCCCCTTATCCAGAAGGTGAATGAACGATTCCAACGCCACAAGGCACTGATCGTCTGGCTGCATCTGCTCTTCTCCGGCCTGCTTATCTTTATAATCACCGGTTTTTGATATAAGGGTGTCTTGAAAAATGAGGATTTTTGTTCAAAATCAAGGCATGTGAAAAATTTTACCGCAGGCATATAGTTGATATTCCGAGGATAAAATTTTGAGCATAACGCCGAGTTTGGGCAAAAAGACCATTTTTCAAGGCACCCATAAGAGTCAGGATTCTATTCAACTTCCCGGTCTGCCTTATCCACAATATGAGTTAGTTAGTATGATAAAAATAGACACTTTTTTAAGAGTAGATTAGATTTCCACAGGAGTGTACAAGCAAAAATTATAATATGCTGTGGATTAGAAAGTGATTAAAAAAGTCCTGATTCTCTATTATTCCCAAAGCGGGCAACTTAAACAGGTTCTTGACAATATTATTGCCCCCCTGCAACAATGCGCGGCGGTGCAGTGTGATTATCGTCCGATCCAACCGCTCCAGCCCTACCCCTACCCCTGGCCTTTTTATTCCTTCTTCAATGTCTTTCCCGAGGCCGTCTACCTTGAGGGCTGCCCGGTGGCAGCAATTACGGCCGAGTCTGATTATGACCTGATCGTGCTGGGCTATACCTCCTGGTTTCTTTCCCCTTCCCTGCCGGTGACCGGCTTTCTGCAGAGCAGGCAGGCCCAAAGCCTGTTTCAGGGCAAGCCGGTGGTGACGGTGATTGCCTGCCGTGATATGTGGCTGATTGCTCAGGAAAAGATGAAAGCGCTGCTGGCCGGTCTTGGCGCCCGCTTGATTGATAATATCGTGCTGACGGATCAGGGCAAATCACTGTACACCTTTGTTACCACGCCGCGCTGGATGCTCACCGGTCAAAAAGATGCCTTCTGGTTCTTCCCCAAGGCCGGGGTGGCCGAAGAGGCTATTGAGGCGGCATCACGTTTTGGCGAACGGCTCTGTCTGGCTTTAGCTAATAATGAGGAACAGGGCCAGGCCCCGCTGCTCGGCAAGATGGGCGCGGTTAATGTCAACGGCAAATTAATCGCCACCGAGCGCATCGCCCACCGCAGCTTTTTGATCTGGAGCAAGCTCATCAAAAAAGCCGGGCCGCCGAATTCGCCGCCACGCAATATCGTCATCACCATCTATGCATTTTTCCTGCTGACTCTGGTCCTGACCATTGTCCCCTTGAATATGCTGATCCGCAAACTCATCTACCCGTTTAGAAAAAAAGCCATCGATGCCGCTGTCCGCTATTACGAACAGCCTTCCGGCAGGTAACAAGAAAATAATGTCTCAGCCGGTTTACATTACCAATATCGCCGCTTTTCTGCCCAATGCACCCGTGGCCAATGAGGCCATGGAAGCGATCCTGGGCCAGGTCGGCAGACGGCCATCGCGGGCCCGCAAACTGATTCTGCGCAGTAACCGGATCACCGCCAGATATTATGCCATTGATCCGGCCACAGGGGCGACCACCCACAGCAACACCCAGCTGGCGGCCGCCGCCGTCCGCCGACTGGCTGAGCAGGGCTGCGATCTCGATACTGTTGAGCTGCTGGCCTGCGGCACCACTCTGCCTGACCAGTTACTGCCCAACCATGCGCTGATGGTGCACGGCGAGCTGGGCCTGGCTCCCTGTGAAGTGATTGCCACGGCCGGCATCTGTCTGGCCGGCATGACCGCTCTCAAGTATTGCTACCTGGCGATCCGCTCCGGCGAGCATAACAATGGAGTGGCCACCGGTTCGGAAAATGTCTCAGCCGGTATGCGCGGCCGTAGCTTCACGGAGGAGACCGGAGCAGAGGCCGAGCTGCTGGCCAAAGCGCCGGAGATCGCCTTTGCCAAGGATTTTCTGCGCTGGATGCTGAGCGATGGCGCCGGGGCGGTGTGGATGAGTGCCAAGCCCAGGGCTAACGGTCTTTCGCTGCGGATCGATTGGATCTTTCAGAAATCCTATGCCGGCGAGCTTGAGACCTGCATGTATGCCGGAGCCGAAAAGATGGCCGACGGGTCCTTGCAGGGCTGGCGCGAATACCGGCCGCAGCAATGGCTTGACCAATCGATCTTTGCCATCCAACAAGACGTCAAGCTGCTCAACGACAGGATCATCGAATATACGGTGACCAGGCCGCTGCAGGAGCTGGTCGCCCAAGGTAAAATCAAAGCTGACCAAATAGACTGGTTTCTGCCGCACTATTCGTCCGGCTTTTTCCGCGACAAGGTGGCGGTCGGCATGGAGGCCGCCGGCTGCACCATCCCTCAGGATAAATGGTTTACCAATCTGAGCACCAAAGGCAATACCGGGTCGGCCTCGATCTATATTATGCTGGAAGAGCTCTTTAACTCAGGCCGGCTGCAGCCAGGGGAGACTCTGCTGTGCTACATCCCGGAAAGCGGCCGCTTCTCCACGGCCTTCATGCAGCTGACGGTGGTCTAGATGGATAACAGCCACGTGCCCCAGCATAATATCTCCACTTATGCCCATAACAAAAAAGCAATCTATGCCACCGACAATAACGGCGATTATACCATTGTTGCCTCTTCGGGCTGGGATGTGGAGGAAGAGGCCACCAGGCAGGCCCTGACCGAGCTTGAACGTCTGGCCGCTGACGCCTTCGTCCGGGTGCTGACCGGTGAGATGTCACCATTATACTTTCATATGTACAACCGGCGCATGGATCTGCAGGTCCTGGCCGAATCGACCGGCCTGTTCAAGTGGCGCATCAGGCGGCATTTCCGGCCGCGGATCTTTGCCCGGTTAGCAGCCAGGATGCTGGCCCGCTATGCTGACGCCCTGGGCCTCAGCACCGGTGATCTGGGCCGGCTGCCACCGGCCGGGTGCAGCGATGACTGATTCAGGGTATAGCCATGGCCATGCCGCCCATTGCGAAAGCGGGGTGATGTCGCTCATGATGCGCCATCATGGCCTGCAGCTCTCGGAGGCCATGGCCTTTGGTCTGTCGGGGGCCTTGATGTTTGCCTACCTGCCCTTTGTCAAACTGGGCGGCATGCCGCTGATTGCCTATCGCCGCATGCCCAGGGCCATTATCAAGGGCCTGCAGAAAAACCTGGGCATCAAGATGAAAATGCAGACCTTCTCCCGGCCCGCGCAGGGCACGGACAGGCTCGATGCGCTGCTGGCTGCAGGTAAAGTGGTCGGCGCCCAGACCTCGGTCTTCTGGCTGCCCTATTTTCCTGCCGAGATGCGCTTTCATTTTAATGCCCATAATCTGATCGTGTATGGTAAACAGGCAGGCGAATATCTGATCAGTGATCCGGTGTTCGAGGCCCCGGTCCGCTGCCTGGCCGCCGATCTGCAAAAAGCCAGGTTTGTTAAAGGAGTGATGGCGCCCAAGGGTTTGCTCTACTATCCGCTGAGTGTCCCGGCCACCATTGATTACGCCGCCATCATCCCCGGGATTATCAAAAAAAATGCCAGGGCCATGCTCAAGACCCCGGTGCCCATTGCCGGTATCCGCGGGATCAGGGCCTTAGCCCGAGCTATCGGCCGCCTGGGGCAGCAGGAGCTCCGGTATGCCAAACTTTTTTTAGGCCACATCGTCCGTATGCAGGAAGAGATCGGCACCGGCGGGGCGGGTTTTCGTTTCATCTACGCCTCCTTTCTGCAGGAAGCAGGCAGATTGATCAATAATCCCCGGCTGGCGGAGGCCTCGGAGCTGATGACTGCGGTCGGCGATCAGTGGCGCGAATTTGCTTTGTTGCTGGCCAAAGCAATCCGCGGCAAGAAGAGTCAGATCATAGATTTTGCGGCCCTGCAGGCCAAGCTGGAAGACATTGCCGAGGCCGAGGCCGCTGTTTACCGTAAGCTGCTAGCCGAATTGTGAGCCCTGTATGATCACCATCAGCAACCTGGTTAAATATTACGGTGCTCATTGCGCCCTCGATCATATCGATCTGCAGGTCAACAAAGGCACCATCCTCGGCCTGCTCGGGCCCAACGGGGCCGGCAAGACCACGCTCGTCTCCATCCTTAACGGCCTGACTGCTTTCCAGCAGGGTGAGATTACCATCTTCGGCCTGCCGCTTGCTAACAATCTGGAGGCCATCCGCCGCCGCAGCTCGTTTATCCCCCAGGCACTGGCCCTCTATGATAAGCTGACCGTTATGGAAAATCTGCGTTTTTTTGCCGCCATCCAGAAGATGAGCGCGGCCACACGGCGCGCCAATATCGACGCGGCCCTGACCATCAATCGCCTGCATCCCCTGCTGGAGCAGAAGGCGGGCACCCTGTCGGGCGGGCAGAAACGGCGGCTCAATATTGCCATCGGCCTGCTCAACAATCCCGAGATTCTTTATTTTGATGAACCCACCGCCGGGATCGACCCCGAACTGCGCAACGACATTCTGGAGACGATTAGCTCCTTTAAAAATCAAGGCAAAACCGTTATTTACACCTCGCACTATATGCCGGAGATTGAAAAGATCTGTGACGAGGTGGCCATCATCGACCACGGCCGGATCATCCGTCAGGGGACACTGGCCACCATGTTGCAGGAAGAAAAAGGGGATGCCGCTATCATTGAACTGCTGCCGGCCGAAAACAAGCTGCTGGCGCCGCTGGTGGCCGGGCTGGACGATGTCGAGCTGGTCGATGGTGGGACCCTGATTATGCATCAGCAGAATGGTCTGAAAATGGGACGCCTGCTCGCCCTGCTTGAGGCGGAAGGTCTCGCCATCAAACACATCAGCTACGGGACCACTAGCCTGGAAACCCTCTTTATTCGGCTGACCTCGCCGGGAAGATCTCATGCTTAAGGCCATGCTGCTTAAAGAGATTATCCTGCTCAGCCGCGACAAGCAGGCCCTGGCCGCCCTCTTCATCATGCCGGCCATCTTTATTCTGCTCATGTCGCTGGCCCTCAAAGACACCTTCAGCCCCGAACGGGTCCTGCTGACGTATGCCCTCGTTGATCAGGATAACAGCGCCCCCAGCCGTATGATCCGCGAGACTCTGCAGCACAGCAAGGTGATGGCCGAACGACCGGTCACCATCACCAGCGCGGCCCAGCAGGAAGAGCTGCTGAATGGCAGCTACCATTTCGTCCTGACGATTAATGAAGGCTTGGCCCGTAGCCTGGCCAGCCGGCAGGAACTGCCGTCTGCCCTGCTGCAAGTCGCTGCCGCCGCTGATTTGAAAGCCGAGATGCTGACCCTGCTGCAGGCAGAACTGGCCAAGGCCGTGCTGCAGCTGCGGCTGACCCTGCTGCAGACAGAACTGACCGCCTTGCTGCCGGAGATGGCCCACCAGCTTACTGATATTGATTTTGACGGCCAGGATCTGATCAATATCAGCTTCAACAGGATGGCAGCCGAGCAGAGGCCGACCTCGACCCAGCAGAGCGTCCCCTCCTGGATTATTTTCGGCATGTTTTTTGTGATCATCCCGATGTCGACCATATTTATCAACGAGCGCCGGCAAAATACCCTGATGCGCATGAGTGCCATGAATATCTCTATCCCCGCTCTCTTTGCCGGGAAAATTGCCCCCTATCTGGTCATCAATCAGCTGCAGGTCTGGCTGATGATCGGTGTCGGCATTTTTGTGGTGCCGCTGGCCGGCGGTGAGGCCTTGACCCTGGGCCATTCGCTCATCGCCCTGTTTATGGTCTCGCTCGGGCTGAGTCTGGCGGCCATCGGCACTTCCGTCTTGATCGCAGTGCTGGCCGGGACCGTAGAACAGGCCACCACTATCGGCGGCATCATCAATATCCTGCTGGGGGCGATTGGCGGGATCATGGTGCCGAAATTTTATATGCCGCCGGCCATGCAGGATCTGGCTGCTATCTCACCGATGTCATGGGGGCTGGAAGGCTTTCTTGATATCTTTGTCCGCGGTCTGGGCGTTGAAGCCGTCCTTACCGAAACGCTGGCCCTGACCGGCTTCGGTCTCGGCTTATTAATGTTGGCCGGCTTGATCTTCAGGGCGCAGAGAGGAAGGACGGCATGAAAGGATCGCTTGATCAGGCCCTGAAACTGCGTCTGAAAACCATGATTATTGCTGAATGTGAAAAAGACCATATCACACCGGCCGAGGTGGCGGATCATATCCAGCTGTTCTCTGAGGTCTGCATCCTCGAACTCGATTCCCTGGATGCCCTGCAGATATCGGTCGCCCTGCAGAACCAGTTCGGCGTTCGTCTGCCTGACAGCAAGGCCTTCCGCCGGCATGTGACGACCATTAACGAGCTGGCCGACTTTATCCAGCCGGGCTAGTCAGGAAGATGATCTCAATTATCGGCGGCGAACTGCTCTGTGCCCTGGGCCAGGGAACGGCCAGGATCGAGGCCCTGCGCACCGGGCAGGCCACGGTCGGCCGCATGGCGGTCACACTCAACGACCGGCAGCTGAGCTTCCCTTATTATCGCCTGGATGACACCTCCCGCCTGGTTTCGACGGCCCTGATCGATGCCTATCTTGATCGGGTCGTCAGCGGCCTGTTCCATAAACTGGCCCTGACGCCGTCTGATCTCGGCAATATCGGCGTCTTTCTCGGCTCCTCCTCCATCGACTACTCTCTGGCCCGGCCCATCGAACAGGCGATCATCAGCGGGACAGCCGGCCATGGCCACGGCCGTCGGGTGGGCGGCGGCAACTACGCTGATCGCCTGATGACCCGCCTGGATCTCCAAGGTCTCTCTTTAACCTATAATACCGCCTGTACATCGAGTGCCAATGCCTTGATGGAGGCGGCAGCCATGCTTACCGGCCATCTTATCGACCATGCCCTGGTCCTCGGTCTGGAGCTTTTTTCGCCGACGACTGTTGAAGGCTTCGCCCTGATGCAACTCCTCTCCCCTGACCAGCTGCGCCCCTTTGACCAGCACCGCAACGGCATGGTTCTGGGCGAGGCAGTCAGCGCCGTGCTGCTCAGCCGCCACGAGCTCCGGCCCTCACCCTGGCATTATCTGGGCGGCCAGAGCAGCTGCGAGACCTACAGCGTGACTGGCCCTGATCCCAGCGGTGTCGGCATTGCCCGGGTCATAACCGCCGCCCTGGCCGCGGCCGGCCTGGTCCCGGGGTCAATTACCGCCATCAAGGCCCATGGCACCGCCAGTGATTCCATGGATCTGGCCGAGATGCGGGGGATGGCCCTGGCCTTTGCCACCCTGCCGCCCTACTTTTTGCTTAAACCCTATATCGGTCATACCCTGGGCGGCTGCGGCGTGGCCGAACTGGTCCTGATGATGGAGGGCCTTACTGCCGGTTTTCTCCCGGGTGCGCCCACTGCTACGATCCTGGACCAGGAATTTACCGCCGCGCCGCTGCAGCAAGGCATGGCGGTCGCCGCCGGCCGCTTCATGCTGAACTATTTTGGTTTCGGCGGCAATAATACCTCATTTATCATCGAGAAGAGTGAGCCGCCGGCATGATTGCGATCAACGGCCTGGGCCGCCATAATTCCATACCGGACCAGCACCAGCCGGATCTTGCCGCCGAACTGCGCAGCCTGAGCGGCAAGGTCTATCGCCGGACCGACCATTTCATCCAGCTGGCAATCATCGGCGCCCATAAAGCGGCGGCTGGCCATGAGCTGGTCCCGCAGACCGCGATTTATATGACCTCAGGACAGGGAAACATCTCGGTTTTTGACCGGATCTGCGACCAGCGCCATGTCCGGAAAGAGCTGCCCCGGCCGGTTGATTTCATCAATCTGCTGAGCAACTCCGCGGGTTTTTATGTGGCCGGCCATCTTGGCCTCAAGGGGAAAAACCTGTTTGTGAGCCATCAGCATTTTCCGGTGCAGATGGCCCTGCTCGCCGTGCAGAACGATATGCAGCTGGGCCGCGAGCAGGCAGCCCTCATTGGCGGCGTCGATGAATGGATCCCCAGACAGGACTTGGCCCATACACTGCTGGGCCTGGATCAGACCACGGTCCTGGGCGAGGGCAGCAACTGGCTGCTGGTTGGGAAGAGGGGAAAAAAGGCGCTGGCCCATCTTGCGGTCACTCCCAGGATCCTTGATCTCAGGCAACTGCAGCAACTGCTGGCCACTGTCGAGCCCGGAACCAGCCTGGCCTTTGGCAAACGCTTGACGGCGGCGGAGATAGCAACAATCATGGCCCTGACTAAAGGCTGTCCACGATATTGCTACGAAGAGGCCTGCGGCTACTACGAAACCTTGCCGCTCTATGTGCTCACCCGCTTTCTGGCCGCTGAAAAGGGCCGACTGCTCCATATTGACGTTAGCGAAGAACGCTATATGCTCATGCAGGTCAGCACCCAGGACTGAGCCATATTTATGGGAAGACGCCCACGTTTAGCAGCCTCTTCAGGCATCAGCCTTGAACTATCGACCAACAATCTCATTTATTACCAAATCTAAATTGACTCTGACCCTGTTTACTCAGCCTTTGTTGCCGGCAAACTTTTAAAAACAGCAACTAAGGCTGCCGGTTAGTGAAAAACTTTTAAGCGCAGACTCTCAGGGCGTTGCACCCGTCAAAAATGGCTCTATTCGCAAAGTAAATCCTTGTGGTTTAGCGCGCCGTGTTGTAACATTGTTATAATAAATTCGGAGGTGTAAAGATGAGAACAGTATTGCGTAAGGTGGGGAATTCACGCGGGGTGTTGATCCCTGCCGCCTTTTTGGCGGAGTGTGGCGTCGGTTCTGAAATCGAGATGCGGCAGGAAGGCCAGGGGCTCGTTATTGAGCCGGTCAAGACCGTGCGGCTCGGGTGGTTTGATGGTTATCAGGCTGAAAATGAGACGGATGCGTGGGAAGAAGAGATGACGCCAACACCTGTTGAGAGTGAGGACTGGCAGTGGTAAGGCGTGGCGAGGTGTATTGGGTGAATCTTGACCCGACCGTGGGAACGGAGATAAAAAAAACACGTCCAGCCTTGGTGGTTTCCCCCGATGATATGAACGCGGCGTTGCCCCGGGTGATTGTCGCCCCCATTACCAGCAAGGGACAACCGTTAGGATGTCGACCTGAGGTCGTTATTGACGGTAAGTCTGCCCGGATTTTACTGGACCAGGTGCACTGCGTTGACAAGAAGCGCCTGGCCGGTAAACTCGGTGAGATTGATCTGGCCTTGTGGCACCCTATTTTGCTGGAAATGTTGGCGTGAGTATTCAAAAACATTTCGATCAGTTAATTGGCATCTCTGGTTGATAATCTTGAAAATAGGGGAAGTGTCCCGGGTTTTCTTGGATAAATAATCTTATGGAGACGAAGATGTTTTTTACGAATATTCAACAACCCCAAGACAAACAAAGGTTGCTGACCATTGTTCTTATGGTCATAGGGATCAGTGGGCTGCACCTCCTTGTTTCCCGCGACTTTGAAAAAGGACACATACTGGCTCGAGAGCTGTATTTTCTACCGATCATCCTCAGTGCATTTTGGTTTGGTCTGCGTGGGGCAGTTATTACCGCCCTGAGCATCACAGCTTTTTATCTCACATATTCAGCGTTCAACTGGCGAGGTTTTACTCCAGATGATCTGGATCGACTTCTGGCGATCTGCCTGTTTAATATCGTGGCAGTCACCACAGGCTTTTTACAGAACAGACAAAAGGCCCATGCTAGAGAAAAACTGGAATCGATAAAGGCTCTGGCCGGAACGGTGGCCCATGAAATGAACAGCCCGCTGTTTGTGGCCATGGGTAACTTGGAACTTCTTCAGGACGATTTTGAACAGGACTCTGAGCCGTACCAAGAAATGGACGGTATCAAAAACAGCTTGAATGAACTGAAGACCCTGATAAAAAGGATCTCTCAGATTGAAAAGGTGGTAACCAGAGATTATGATGGCACTTCTAGAATCGTTGACCTCGACAAGTCCTCTTCTGCCTTTTGATCTTTTTCCTTTTCCTGGCAGGGTGCTTTACTCTGAATCTCTTCACAGTTCATTATTCTTCATAGAATAACTAGGGTCATAGTAATTAATTTATCTCTTTTCGCCAGCCGACAGGTCGCACCTTCTTTTTCGATCTTAGACGTCTGCCGGTAAAGAGCCTCTATCTAGATTTAATTTACTCTGACCCCTTTTACTCAGCAAACGTTCACGGCGCAGTAAACCGCCTGGTTCGGTGACTTTTGATTTTATAATTCCTTCCCTAGGGTCATGCTCCTCTAAATAGGGTAAGTATATTTAAAAATAGTGCCGTCTTTTTTGGATGTTTTAAAACTCACGTGACCACCAAGAATTTTCTCTCCTAATAGTTTCATGGAGTAAGTTCCAATCCCTCTTCCAGCTTGTTCTTTGGTGCTAAAATTTCGCTGAAAAATTCTGTTGGTGATATCTTGGGGAATTTCCTGCGCGTTCCACACACAAAAAGATAGAAAACCATCCTCATGCTCAAGCCAAATTTTCACCTCGCCATTTTTAGCAGTGGCTTCTAAAGCATTAATGATCATGTTGCAGAGAATACGTAATAACAAAGAAATATCTATCTTGATTGAAACAACAGGATAATTTTCAGATATACTTATATTTTTTCCTGCGGCGGCCGGATGGTTGGCGAAAAAAGAATGCAGTTCTTCAAAAATTTGCCCTGTCGTTAACTCAAGCCAAACCGGCAGATAATCACAGGATGCGCTTTGTGACAAACATCTTTGAATTGCTACTTCTTTCGTTAAACGCAGAGATGCCTGATAAACAGTTTTAGCAAGTTCCGAGGGCTCCTCCAAAACAAGCAGTTCACTTGCCCCGACCAGCATATACAACATATTGTTTACGTCATGAAAAAAGGTTCTTTCAAGCGCAGCCCTTTGCTGCTGTTTTGTAATATCTTGAAGGAAGAGTAAAAGAAATTTTTCCTTATCAATTTTAATGGGGTGAGATCTAACAAGCAGGGCAATATCTACCTCCTTACCGCCTCTATTGGCTGAAAGGGCGCAGATTTTTTCAACAGGTTTATCCTGTCCCAAGCTTGATACTATTGCTATGGCGGCACCACATGTAGAACAAAATTTCGTAGTGCCGCATCCTGCAGGTTCGTCATGTGCATGGATGCATTGCAATGCCTCTCCTGTCCGCAACCCCAAGGCTTTTGCAGGGTCATCAATGCCCAGCATTTCCAGAAATGAATCATTGAGAGCGATAATCTGCCGGTTTTTATCCAGCACTGCCAGCAAGCCGCTAATTGAATGGAGCAATCCTGATACTAAGGGATTTTTGCTCGCAATTTCAATTTCTGTGGCAATTTCTTTTTCGTTAGCTCTTTCGGCAGGGGCAAAATAGGTATCCATATTTTTCCTCAGTAAGATTATTCTACTACAAGCCTATCATATCATCATTTCAGGATCTATCCACCGAACGAGTCTTTAGAAAAAACCGACCTACAGAAAATTCACTTATTTTTCACAGAATTCAAGATTAATTTTACTCTGACCCTTCTGACTCTTTCCGCCGATATTCCCGCGGTCAGGTTGATCCGATTGTTAACAGACTTATTCGTCTCTAGCTGGTGGCGGTGGCGTTTTTACGTTTGATGGTGGTGGATTGACGTTCGCTTGATCCCGACCACTCTCTCAAACTGAGAAGGTTTCGGAGGAGAAGTAAGGCCGTAGAAAACCCAAGCCGCCAAGAAACCCGGCAATAGATATGTGACCAGTATTATAAAATCTTTAGTGATTTCTTGTGCATAACTCTCATCTGTGTTGTAATTCAGGCCAGTTAAAATCAGTAAATCAATTGCATCATAGGCTGATCCGGTTCCGGTTGTCAAATGAAAATATCTTAGTTTTTTTGAATATTGTCAAATAATTATGACAAATTGAGCAAAGCAAAAAGGGGACAGATTTATTTATTGCTCCGTTCTTAGTCTCGTGCTACTCTATACTCATGCCCAGAACAGCACGCATCATTATCCCCGATTACCCTCACCATATCATCCAGCGCGGTCACAACCGGCAGGCGGTTTTTGCCTGTGATGAAGATTATCAGTATTATCTGGATAACCTGGCAGAGTGGAAACAGGTTTTTTCCTGTAAAGTGTATGCCTTCTGCCTGATGACCAACCATGTCCATCTGGTGGTCGATCCCGGTCTTGATCCTGATAGTATCGGCCAACTAATGAAGCGGCTGGCTGGTCGGCAAACGCGATATGTGAACCGACTGGCAGGGCGGAGTGGGACCTTGTGGGAAGGGCGTTTCAAATCAAGTCCCATCGACAGCAATAATTACCTGCTCGCCTGCTGCCGTTATGTGGAGATGAACCCGGTGCCGGCCAATATCTGCAAGGAGCCGGCGAGCTATCGTTGGTCAAGTTGTGCGGCCAAAGTCGGACTGCACAGCAATGACTGGCTGGATCTTGATCCTTCCTACCTGGCTCTGGGCAATACTGACCAGCAGCGCCGAGCACGATATGCCACCTTCCTGAGCGAGCCAAGTGCCGATGAGGAGCGGACCCTGATTCTGGGGGCTGTGTTGCGGGGACAATTGACTGGCGGCCCGGCTTTTATTGATGAGATTGAACAGAAAGTGGCCCGCCGAGTTGAGCTGCGGTCCCAGGGACGGCCACGGAAAGAGCACACTAAGCCTGTGCCTTTTTTGCCGGGATAGATGATTTTTTTTAACAAAAGCAAATGACGGTGGCTTCTGCCGCCGCCAAAAATATTACTGATGTGAGGTTGCAATGAACAAACAAGGATTGATGACGCTGGGATGCGCCCTCTTACTGTTGACCATTACTTTCGCCGGAACGCCAGGTGCCTTTGCCGCTGAAAAACCCTTTACCGAATGGCTGCAGGAATTACGGGCCGAAGCCCTGCAACGGGGCATCAGCAAGCAAACCCTGGAAGCGGCCTTGACCGGCATCGAGCCCATTCCTCGGGTAATCGAGTTGGATCGTAAGCAGGCCGAGTTTTCCTTGACCTTCCAGCAGTATCAGGAGCGGGTGGTGTCGCCGGCACGAATCAACACGGGCCGCCGGTTGCTGGCGGAAAATCGGGCCTTGCTGGCGGACGTCAGCAAAAAATATGGGGTGCAATCCCAGTTCATCGTGGCGCTGTGGGGCATTGAAACCGATTTCGGCCGACTCACCGGTGATTTTCTGGTCGTCGATTCCCTGGCGACTCTGGCCTATGATGGCCGCCGCAGCAAATTTTTTCGCGGCGAATTGCACAATGCCCTGAAAATTCTTGATGAAGGCCATATCAGCCCTGCAGACATGAAGGGTTCCTGGGCCGGGGCCATGGGCCAAAGCCAGTTCATGCCCTCAAGCTTCCTCTCCTTCGCCGCTGATTACGACGGAGACGGCCGCCGTGACATCTGGAATACCCGGGCCGATGTCTTTGCCTCAGCCGCCAACTACCTGTCGCGCTCCGGCTGGCGCGACGACCAGACCTGGGGTCGGGCGATACGCCTGCCTTCCAGTTTTAACCAAAGTTTGGCCGGGGTCGATACCCGCAAGACCATCGATCAATGGCAGGCCCTGGGTGTCCGTCTGCCTGACGGCTCCGCCCTGCCCGCCCGCCAGTTGTCGGCCTCCATCATCATTCCCGAGAAAGACAACCCGGCGGTGGCCTTTCTGGTTTATCCCAATTTTCGCACCACTCTCAAATGGAACCGTTCCAACTATTTCGCCTTAGCGGTGGGCCTGCTCTCCGACGCCATCGCTCACTAAGAACAAAGGCTGGCAAGCTTCCTCTGCAGGCGATCAATGCCAGGTCCTGTCTGCCAGCTCTTCTGGTAGGCAATAACCTTACCATCTTTGCGCAGGCCGAAACCTCTCAAAAATTGAAGTTCCAAGCAGGGAGGAGCACGCATGCTGCCCCGGATTATTCTCCTGATTGTGCTGATGCCTTGGCTCGCTGGGTGCGAAGCTGTGGTCGTTGCTCCCTCCGCTGTGAGCATACCGCGCACCGTGCAACTGCTCGAACATGGCCGCCACACCACGCTGCTGCTGACTGCCGCCGATCAGACACGTGTCCGCTATGCCTATGGCGACTGGATTTGGTATGTGGAGGGAGAGCAAAACCCGCGGACCGGTATACAGGCCTTATTCAGCCCCACCCAGGCGGCATTTGGCCGCCAACTGTTCGGGCCGGAACAGCCCGACGAACAGCTGGAAGCAGTGGTCGGCGTCGGCATCGAGCAGGCATACAAATTTCAGGCCGAAGCCGCCCGGGTCGATACGCTGCTCGCTTCGCTGGACCGCCAGTTCCATGCCGGCCCGGCTGAGCCGCGCTACAGCGTCGAACGTAACCTCTGGGTCGTCCCGCACCCACGACCCTATACCTTCGCTTATAACTCAAACCATATTGTCGCCGACTGGTTACGCGAGCTCGGCTTTGAGGTCCATGGTAATCCGGCCTGGGGCCACTGGCAGGTTAAAACACCGCAGAGCGCCGTGGAATGAATTAGCATAATATGCGACTGCACCAGCTGGTGCGGGGCAAAAGAATAAAGCAAAGGAGGGGATATCCTGCCGGCTGAGCATGACAATGCTGTGCTCAACAAGACGGTAGAAAAACTTGCAGGATCGGGCAGAAAAAGGTAACTGTATCGGCTTAAACGTAACAGCTCCGGGCCGTAAGAATAGAGGTCTCTGCTTTTATTTTGGTCTCATAAACAATGCAGCTCTATTTTTTGCTTTTCAACCAAGTCACCAGCCCTTGCCCTTGAGAGGAGTCGATGGATTTTTTGCAGATTTTTACCCTGGCCGTATTGCAGGGATTTACCGAGTTTTTACCGGTCTCCAGTTCGGCCCATCTGATTCTGGTGCCGGTCTTGACACACTGGCAAGATCAGGGCCTGGCCTTCGATATCTCTATTCATGTCGGTACCTTGATGGCAGTGATCATCTATTTTCGGCAAGATCTGCAGCAGATGTCCGTTGCATGGGGCCGCTCACTGCTGACCCGCCAAATGACCCCGGCAGCACGCCTGGCCTGGGGGATACTGGTGGCCACTATTCCGGTTGGTCTGGCCGGCCTGGCGCTGAAAGGGCTTGTCGAGAACCATCTGCGCTCTCCTGTGTTCATTGCCGTGGGCTTGATCGGTTTCGGCCTCATTCTGGCCTGGGCCGATTGGCGCAGAAGCGGGCAGAAAGATGAATTCAGCCTCACCTGGGCCGGGATGCTCTTCATCGGTTGTGCTCAAGCCCTGGCCCTGTTCCCCGGCACATCACGCTCGGGCATTACCATCACTGCTGCCCTGCTCCTGGGTTTGAGCCGCGAAGGCGCATCGCGCTTTTCTTTTCTTTTGTCGATCCCTGTCATTGCTCTCGCCGGAGGCCTGCAGGCCATACAACTGCTCAGACTGCCCGAGACGACCGACTGGATGGCCTTACTGATTGGCGCCATGATTTCCGGAGTGAGTGCTTTTCTCTGTATCCACTACTTTCTCGCCTTCATCCGCCGGATCGGCATGCAGCCTTTCGTGGTCTATCGTATCGCTCTGGGCGTGCTGATTCTGGTGCTCGGAAGCCAGGCAGAGCTCTAAACCGCCCCAATCATATCCTCCACCTTACGACCTGAGTGATCGTCATAAACGACAAAAGACTATTTAATTATCGGCTGCTTCTGCTGGTGACCATCCTGATCGGCGCAATGGCAGGCGCCGGTTTGCTGCGCCTTGATATTGACACCGATGTGGTCCGCTCTTTACCGGCTGACAAGACGGTGATCAGCGATGCCCTGGCGATCTTTCACAACCATCCGATCCATGACCAGATTGCCATTGATATCATGGTGGACTGGGAGGCCCCGGATCTTCTGGTTGCAGGTGCTGTTTTTGTTGAAGAGCAATTACGAGCCAGCGGCCTCTTTGCCGAGGTCGGCACAAGCGAAGTCGGTAGACAGATCCCTGAACTGGCCCTGCATATTGTCAACAATCTGCCCGTGCTCTTCTCACAGAGCGAGCTGGAACAGGAAATCGCCCCCCGCTTAACCTCAGAGCAGATCCGGCAGCGTCTGGGTGAAGTCCTGCAGAAGCTCAGCAGCCTGGAAGGCATTGGCCAGAGCGAATTTTTGCGCGCCGATCCCCTGGGCCTCATGGAACCGATCATGGCCAAGATGGCCACGCTGGCGCCCTCTGCCGACTTACAAATATATAAAGGCCACCTGCTGTCGGCCGATAAACGCCACCTGCTGGTGACCGCCCGGCCCATCACTGCCGGTACGGATACGGCTTCAGCCCGGCAAATTGCCACCGTGCTGGCCACGATTGCCAGTGATCTCAGCACCAGATTTGCGCCCCAGGGGGTGCAATTTACGACCACCCCGGTGGGCGCCTACCGAGCCGCTCTCGACAATGAACGTATTATCCGCCATGATGTCCAACTGGCTCTGTTGCTGTCAACCGCCGGCATTGGCCTGCTGCTCTTTTTTGCCTTTCCCAGGCCCCTGCTCGGTCTCTTTTCCCTGCTGCCTGCTTTTGCCGGCACCGCCGCGGCCCTCTTTGTCTTTTCTCTGCTGCATTCTTCCATTGCCATCATGGTTTTGGGTTTTGGCGGCGCCATTATCTCCATTACCGTCGATCACGGCATCGCCTATCTGCTCTTTCTCGATCGACCGCAAACAACAAAGGGTAAAGAGGCCTCCCGAGAAGTATATGCCGTGGGCCTGCTGACGGTTCTCACCACCATCGGCGCTTTTGTCATTCTCAGTTTCAGCGGCTTTCCGATGTTTGTTCAATTAGGACAGTTTACGGCCCTGGGAATCTTCTTTTCCTTTCTCTTTATCCACACCGTCTTGCCGTATCTTATCCCTGCCCTGCCACCTTCCAGGACACGTGCCCTGCCTTTGCAACGGCTGGTGGGCATGTTCTACAATACCGGACGCCTCGGGGCAATTACGGCGGCGCTCCTGGCCCTGTTCTTCCTCTTTTTTGCCCGCCCCGGCTTCAATGTCAGCCTGGAGAGCATGAACACCGTGACTCCGGAGACCATAGCCGCCGACCAACTCTTTTCCACAGTCTGGGGTAATATCAGCGCTAAGGTCTTTGTGATGCAGAGTGGTGAGTCCATTGCCGAGATTCAACAAAAAAATGATCTTCTCCTGGCCAAAATTGAAGCCGACAGCAGAGCAGCTATCATCCACTCCGCTTTTGTGCCGTCAATGATCTTTCCCGGTGAGCTGAGAGCCCACGACAACCTGGCCGCCTGGCAGCACTTCTGGAATCAGGACCGGGTGGCAAAGCTGCAAAAAGAACTGGAGACCAGTGCCGGGGCTCTCGGTTTTGCACCGCAGGCCTTTAATCAATTTTTAGACATGCTGCAGCCGTCCTTTCAACCGGCTTTTTCCTCTGTGCCTGCCCATTATTACCAGCTGATGGCCATCTCCGAAAAAGAAGGCCGCCTGATCCAGTTCATCACTATTACGCCGGGGCCAGAGTACAACAGCCAGGACTTTATGCATCGTTACGGTCAGGACGCCAAAATCTTTGACAGCCCCTATTTTTCGGCTCAGCTGGCCGATATCCTCTTTCAGACCTTTGCCGTTATGCTGGCGGTGATTGCGGCCAGTGTCACCATCCTGCTGCTCTTCTTTTTCCTGAGCTGGCAATTGACCCTGATAGCCCTGCTGCCGCCGCTTTTTTCCTATATCTGTACCCTGGGCACCATGAAACTGATCGGCCATGCGCTGGACATTCCCAGTCTGATGCTGTCGATTGTTATCCTGGGCCTGGGCATCGATTATTCCATCCTATGCGTCCGGGCCCACCAGCGCTATCGGAATCCGGACCACCCCTCGTTCAGACTGGTCCGGATGGCGGTCTTTATGGCCGCCGTGTCGACGCTCATCGGCTTCGGCGTCCTCTGCTTTGCTGATCATGCCCTGTTGCGCAGCATAGGTATCACTTCCCTGCTGGGCATCGGCTATTCACTGCTCGGGGCCTTTCTGCTGCTGCCTCCCCTGTTGCAGCACTATTTCTCCATCAAAAAAGAGCCTGCGCCGGACCAATCCCTCGACCAACTTGTGCTTGCGCGCTATCGGCTGATGGAGGCCTATCCCCGGCTCTTTGCCCGGTTTAAACTGAAGTTCGATCCCCTGTTTGACGATCTGGCAGCTTTGCTGGCAGGGCATAAAGACCGGATCAAGTCCATCCTCGATATCGGCTGCGGCTACGGCGTGCCCGGCTGCTGGTGCCTGGAGTATTTTTCCCAAGCTCATATCATCGCCTTTGATCCCAACCAGGAACGGGTGCGGGTTGCAGCCCTGGCCATGGGTGAGCGGGGCACCGTGAGCCAAGGCCTGGCTCCGGCTCTGCCGGCCCTGGCCACGGCGGTCGATCTGGTCCTGCTGCTGGATATGCTCCATCATCTGAATGATCAGACCATTACCACCCTCATGACCAACTGCTTGCAAGCCCTGGCTCCTGACGGCCTCTTAGTAATCCGCTATGCCATTCAGCCGGCCGTTGCTCCATCAAAAGCCTGGCGGCTGGAAGATTATCGCATCAGGCTGGCAGGAGGCAAACCCTGGTACCGTTCCGCCGATCGGATGGCTGAGCTGATCACGGCGGCCGGTTTTGTCATAGAAACGAATATGATCTCAAGCAGTAACAATGAACTGGTCTGGATGATTGGCCGGCCGGCACAACAATGAAACCAGGAATGAAGAAAGGGCAGAGCAGTCATCTGTCGCCAGTAGAGAAAATCGGCATCCTGGCCTTCCTGCTGGCCGTCCCCCTTTTTGTGAGCGACCCCCGGCTGGCCATCCTGCCCCTTACTCTTTTTCTGCTCCTCTGTCTGGCCGCTCCTTTTTTTCCGCAGTTCGGTTTTTTTCTGCCGATCATCAGCCGCAGCATCACCGGCAATACAGGAGTCGCCCTCACCTTTGATGACGGCCCCTCTCCTGCATCCACGCCGCTCTTGCTCGAGTTA
>DIKT01000093.1:15292-70186 GCA_002424635.1 Desulfobulbaceae bacterium UBA5611 | reverse complement strand
GAGCTCATTGCCGCTATTCTGAGCCAAGGGCACAGCATCGGCAATCATTCCTGGCACCATGACAATCTGCTGATGTTGAGAAGTCGGAAGAGATTACGGCGGGATATTCAGCACACCCAGGAAGTGTTGCGCCAATCAGGAGTGCAGACTCTGGTTTTCCGACCACCGGCCGGGATAAGCAATCCCCGCCTGAAACAGGTCCTGTTGGAAGAAGAGCTGGTGACCGTTACCTTCAGCTGCCGGGTGTTTGATCGGGGGAACAAAAAGATTACCAACCTGGCCCAGCGCGTTCTGGCCAAGCTCAAGGGCGGTGACATCATTCTTCTGCATGATGTGGCCCCAAAAAACGACGATACCGCCTGCTGGAGATACGAACTGAAGATCCTTTTTTCTGCCCTGCAAAAAGGCAACCATCATGTCGAGCCTTTAGAAAAGCTGATCGGCCAGCCGGTAATGATTTATCAGCATTAACCAAGCAGTCTTGGTGGACTGTTTTTTAATGACTGTAAAGTCTGAAATGGCATCATCAGTTCCCAGTGAAGCCACGAAATATATAGCCCAATGTCTTGTCATCTAATCTGGCAAGCAGCTCTTCTTCATACTGATCAGGCTCGGCCGTGACCGGCAAAATCTCGGCACAGCCAAGGGGCTCATCCTCCGGGGTCAGAGTGATTCTTGTTAAAGATTCCCGGTAAATTTCGGCATCCAGGGCACTGCCTCGGTGTGTTTCCAACCATTGATGGCATTCATCATGGGTGCCGGCATAAACAAAGATCAAATGTTCGCCGTTATGCAGACAAAGCAAGCGGTAGCCGCCACCCAGATCATATTTTCGACAGTTTTTCAGACGGAGCTCGCCTGATTTGGTCCGTTTGGAGCGCAGATCTTCTTTTTCCGCCCCGGCATACAGCAGCAGCTTGTTAATTATCTGCTCGGCCCGACTGGCGGCCATGGCCCCCTTCTTGTCTGCTCTTCGTAATTTGTCCAACTGCCTGCCAAGGCTTCTTGTCTGATAAAAATTCTTTATCATGTCACGGCTGTCTTCTCAATTGGCTCATAATAATTTAAGGGGAAATAGTATGCTGCATACCGGCTGCATAACTTTGTGTTAAGTATGAAGCGGACCGGCAATAATTATCCTATAGTTCCTTCATTTTTCCCTTTTGTCATCATTAAAAGCGCTCAGACATAGGCCGAACTCTTCATTCAGCCTATGTCTGCCTGAAATTGTTCATTTTACTGACGAAAAGTAAATATATACTTAAAGGTTTTCGGATCAAGCCAGTCAATGGTCTTGGTGCCGATCTGGGCATAAGGATACCCGAAGGTGTTCAGCGGCACGCCGTGCTGCGGAGGATTCAGGCGCAGATCACGTCCCACGGCAAGCTTCACCCTGTATTGATCCCAACCACCCCAGAAATACTCTCGATAATGCCTGGTTTTGGGATCAGTAAGTTCCAGTTTTTCCACAAGCATCATCTTACGCACGTCAGCTGGGTCTACTGGAACCCAGTCATATCCGGGCAGGTAGAATTCAGCCCAGCAATGCTGCCATGTAGAAATATCCTCTTCTGCCTTTTTGCCCAGGCGGATACCGAAAACCTCGCGGGCGGGAACGCCTGCGGCCCGACAGAGGGCAACGAAAACAGAATGGATATCGGTACATTTTCCACCTGGCTTTTCCAAAAGTAAACAGACATTACCTGGCCCGCAACCGCGGGTATCCGGATCACGGTACATATTTTCACATACCCAGTCATAAATCGCCTTGGCTTTTGCCAGGACGGTTGTTTTGCCCTTGGTGATTTTGTCAGCCAGTATCTTAACCTCGCCATCGATCGGGCCGAGACTGGTCGGGGCGAGGTCCGTGGCGTAATCAGCAGGATCCCAGGCTGCTTCATTGGCGGGAAAATCCCGGCGCATCACCTCCTGACGCACAACATGAAACGACAGGGTCAGCTTGCGGCTGGCAGCCCCTTTGTTCCAGCGGGCATACAAAGCAGGTGTGCTATATGCCTGATCACTATAAACGGCCGACTCGGCATAATCACCGCTAACGCTCACTTTGCTGATAAGCTGATCCCGATCCGAGAGGGGATAGGGAATCCAGAGTTGTGCTTCTTCATTGGTTTGATGCCCGGAAAGATCAAATTCCATGGTGATTGTTCCGCTGCCCTCATTGCCGGCCCAAGCCCACACCGGCATCAGCAGGAAGGCAACCGTTACTAAAAGACTCCATAATTTTTTCATTCACTTTTCTCCATTCTGTTATTTTTCTGTTATACACGTTACGGGCAGCAGGCCGAGATCGGCAATTGATAACACCAATGCCTCGGAGATCGGCCGGGTTGCTCATTCACGCATAGAGAAAGAAGATCGCCGGCACCCAGAGCACAAAAGGATATACCCAAAAACAAACGAACACTGTGGGTAGAAAACTTCTTACGCCCGACCAGCCTCGATTGCAGCCCCCAGGGCGCCGATGATGCTGGGATTTTCCGGGACGATCACATGGACATTGTCCAACCTCCGCCGCACCATCTCGACAATACAGGGGTTATTGGCCACGCCGCCTGAAAAGGCGATGGTGGCGCCATAACCGACCCGGTTGAGCATGGACAGAATACGGTCGGCCACCGAGGCATGCACGGCCCGGGCAATATGCTGTCTGGGGATACCCCGGTTTTTCAGGGAGATGACCTCTGATTCGGCAAAGACGGTGCACATGGAGTTGATCTGCACTTCCCTGTCAGAGGCCAAGGCCGCCGGACCGAACTCTGTCAGGGAATAAGCCAGGGAGGTGGCCATGATCTCCAGAAAACGACCGGTGCCGGCGGCACATTTATCGTTCATCTGGAAATTTACCACCTGCCCCCTGTTACCCAGTGAGATCACCTTGGAATCCTGACCGCCGATATCAACAACGGTGGTCGCCTCAGGCAGCAAGGCGTGAACCCCAAGACTATGGGCCTTGATCTCGGTAATCACCTCATAGGCAAAATACTCTTTCACCAGATGACGGCCATAGCCGGTTGCCACCACCGAACAGGGCTCATACTCCTGAATCATCTCCTGCACCAGCCGGTGCGGTTCAAAACCACTTTCCTTTATCTTGAAATCAACCAGCTGGCCACCTTGCCAGGCGGCAAGCTTGATGGCCCGTGAGCCCAGATCTACCCCAACAAACATCTGCTCAGCTTCCTGGGTTTTAGCCACGGATCTGCTCAAGAAAGGCCTCGACGCGGGTCTGGATCTGGCCTACATCCTCGGGGGAGTAGTCCGATTCGATAAACATATAAGGAATACCCTCCCTGGCACAAGCCTCCCGGATGCGGATCTCCTCAATGTTATAAGTATGGCAGAACTGCAGAGAATAATGAATGATGCCATCGGCTTGCGACTCCCGGAATTCCTTGAGCACCTGATCGATCCGTTCATCATTGGGGGTGAAACAGGAACAGTCGATATTCATATATCTTGTGGTCAGATCGGTGAGAATGGTCTCCATATCCTGGCCATCCTCGGCCATCAGATCCTTGTAATAGCGGGTGCCGATACAGCTCTCTTCATTGACGATTACCGCCCCGGCCCTTTCTACCAAATGATGCAGCTTCCAGTTGGGCAGGGCCATAGGTACCCCGGCCACCATGATTCTGACTGCGTCTTTGCTCGGGACCGCCTCACCGGCGGTAATGCGCTGCTCCAGCTCGTCACACAGTTCGTTGACCTCGGCGGCGAAACGCACCGGCTCGTCATAAAAGGCAATCTGCTCGATCAGCAGTACATCCTTGCCGGAAATCGGCGTCGGTTTGGCATGGCGCAAGGTATTGAGCCGCTGCAGGGCCCGGCGTTTATCATTCATCACCCTGACTGCCTTTGTCAGTTCGTCGACTGTGACCTCCTTACCCGACAGCTCTTCAATCCTGGCCTTGAATTCTTTGACCTCATGCAGCCACATCGTCCGGTCGGATTCATTCTTCATCTGCGGGATCTCCATGACATAAGTAGGAACCATAGTGTCCAGGATCTCCCAGGTCTTTTTCTTGGCATCACAGGTGGTCTCCCCATAGACAAAATCGACCACCTGAATATAGGGGCAGACACGACCAACCTTGAAGCCAAAGGCTGATTTCACCATGGGACAGATGTTGCGGGGCAGGATTTTCTCCGCATCCGGAATGGAACCCTGCGAGCCGCCGCACAGCCCGACACAGATGCCACCGGCCGCCAGGACCACCTCTTCCGGAATATAGACACAAAAAGTACCGATGACCGGGCGGCCTGCCGCTTTGGCCGCCAGCAGCTCCTTGATGCGGCCGCCATGGATCTCAGCAATTGTTTGGTCAAAATAGGCCATCCTGACCGGGCGGTTCTGCTGGCTCAGAAAGGTCTTGCCATAGATCTCGCCCAGCATCAGCCGCATCTTGTCAAAACGGGCGACATCCATCCCCAGTTCCTGCCACATTTCGGGATAGGCCTTGATCTCAAAAGTCTCTGCGTCCATAATGTAAAGCTCCTCTTCTCGATTCATCTTAACAACCGTTCTCTGCCTGAGCAGATCAAATGCTGAGGAATCTTTGCCCATAAAAAACTATTAGTCAAATAGGAAATACCGATAGTGAGCGCCGCTATTATCGGTTTTATGGGAAAAATATGACAGATCAAAACTCTGCAGTCAAAAGGGGCTTTTACGCTATATGGTAAGAGAAGGCTTTAAAACCGGGGCGCAAGGTCAGTGTTATTTTGTTCAGTTATAAAAGGGGAGAGCAAAACAGGAATCAGGAATAAATATAGGGGAGGCACGGAGGAAAGGCATCTAGCAGGGTCTAATATATACATTAGTACCCTGCTCGTTTACTGGAATTTCACTAGAGAGTTCCAGGGTTAGTTAGCGGCAAGGGCAAGCCCTTCTTCTATTTCTTTTTTTATTGTTTTGATCAGGGCTATGGGGTCGCTGCTGTTTCGTATCGGTCTACCAATAACAACATGGTCGGCGCCGCTTAAAATAGCTTCTTTGGCGGTGGCAATGCGCTTTTGGTCGTCGTCTTCATTTTCAATGTTGGCGCCTGGTCTGATGCCCGGCGTGACGATCAAAAAATTACTGCCTAATTCATCGCGGAGCGGCCGGGCCTCCAAGGCGGAAGAGACAACGCCATCACACCCGATCTCTAACGCTTTTCGGGAACGGAGCAGGACAAGGTCTTTGACCGAACCTGTCATCCCCATTTCAATCATATCGCTTTCATCGAAGCTGGTAAGGACAGTAACGGCCAGGATTTTCAGGTCATTTCGATCCTGGATCGCAGCCCTCAAAATGGGGTCATTGCCGTGGACAGTCGCAAATGTTACCCCACGATTTTTAAGTTGGTCAACGGCCAGTTTTACGGTTTCAGGAATATCGAAAAATTTAAGATCAACCATTACCTTATTGCCCCTCGCGATAATGGCATCAATGGTCTTGAACCAGCCAGCCAAAAAGAGTTGCAGACCGACTTTAAAAAATTTAATTTCGCCGTCTAATTTTTCAACGAGCGCCATTGCTTCTTCATGCGAAGAGACATCAAGGGCGAAAATAATTCGCTCATTTAAGGGGATATTTTTTTTCATGGCAATGATATTATCAATAAGGATATCAGCATTATAACATCAGCATTCACATGATGGATAACAGTTTAAGTGACAAGAATAGTGACTATCCAGACAGTATTTATAAAAAGAACACAGCCTAATGAAGCGATAACGACCTGTCAATGACTTTTAATAGCGCGCAATCGACAAGCCTGATCCAAATCATCTCTCCTGAGTGGTTTTATCGCTCTGAACAATGCTCCAACCGTATATTTTGATGTATAAAAACCAGTCTCTCCGGCATGTTCAATCGCAATAAAACCTGCTTCTGTCAGTAAGCTCATCTGATCCCGTACAGGGACCGTACCACCAATTCACTGCGACCATGCTTCAAGACTCCCTGATAAGCCGGCAGGCAGTGCACTTTTCAAGACAACATCTGCAAACTGCAATCTTCCCCCTGGCTTAAGTACGCGATATATCTCCTTGAAGCATATGTCCTTACAGGGAGAAAGATTGATGACACCATTTGATATGACGGCATCAAAGTTATCGTCGGGATACGGTATGCTTTCTGAATCTACTTTCTTAATCTCAACGTTTGAGCTGTTGGAGTTGGCAAGATTATTTTTTGCTCGCGCTACCATCTCGTCTGTTAAATCAATTCCATAAACGCGACCGCTATCACCAACCAGCTTGCTCGCAACAAACAAGTCAAATCCTGCTCCACAACCTAAATCCAAGACCATTTCTCCATGCTGGAGTGTGCCTAACGAAAATGGATTGCCGACACCACAAAATGATGCAAGCAGGCTGGGGGCAGCGCTTTTAATAATATCTGGATCATATCCGAGCGTAATTGCCCCATCTTTACCGGTTGGGTATTGAAACTTTCCGGCAGCCGAAATAGCAACCTCGGCATATTTATTTCTTATTGCAGTTCTGATTCCCTGTAAATCCTCAGAAGAGCCCTCTCCGGCTTTTTGCAAGCCTGAACTGCTTTGATCCAGTTGGCACAACCCGGTGCCGTCCGATGGTGGTCAGGATTTCATATGATTTTTCATCTGTTCTTCATCAGTTTGGAGTGCCAGGTCAAGGTCTGTAGGGTGCCTTGAAAAATGGTCTTTTTGCCCAAACTCGGCGTTATACTCAAAATTTTATCCTCGGAATATCAACTATATGCCTACGGTAAAATTTTTCACATGCCTTGATTTTGAACAAAAATCTTCATTTTTCAAGATACCCTGTAATTGGTGTTTTCTTAGTCAAGAATGCCCCAATTGTCAACCCTGCTCCCCAATCATCTCAGATTACGCCAGCTTTCCGGTAGGAGCCGGCAAATGGCAACCAGTGATACTGGCGCACTCGATCAGCCAAACAACAATAAAAGATGGTATCCTCCTGAGAAAACAGGCTTGCTGATTATTGTATTGAATGGGATGGAGCCGGAACAACGGCTCAATGATTTAAGGCCGGGTGCTGCCGTCTTTACAGGTTTATGGGTGCCCTCATTTTTCAAGATACCCTTATGATCTGCTGCCACCCAGCGAGATGATCTTACAAAGCGGGGTTTGCCTGACTTTGCTTGCCCTGACTATCCTTGCTCGGCAAGCGCCAATGGGATGTACCGATCATCCAGCCTCCGGATCTGTTCCGCCAGTTTCAAAACCACATCCGCACTCCGGCCACAAAGGAGGTGACTTCCTGGTCTTCGCCTTCGGCCTCGGCCAGGTTTGCGGTCTCGCCTATCTTGCGGCTCCAGGAAATGCCGATATAAGGGGCGAATTCACGGCTAAAATGGTAGCGCAGCCGCAGCCCCAGTTCGATGTCGGTGAGGCCTTGGCCGGTACCGTACTGCTCGACCTCCTGCAGGGCGAAACCAGCTTCCATCCTGGGTTGGAGAATGAGCCGCTGGCTGAGCAGCAGGTCATATTCGACTTCCAGGGCGGCGGACAGGTCGCCGTCCTCACTGAGGTAGGCGGTGGCCTCCAGTTCGAACCAGTAGGGCGCCAGCCCCTGGACGCCGAAGGCGGCGAAGGTCCGGTCGGGATCGGGCTTGAAGTCGTGCCGGATCCCCATCTGCAGATCCCAGAATGAAGCGATGTTGCGACTGTAGAGGAGCTCGGCTTCGGCCTCTTCCACTTTGTCAGGGTCTATAAGCCAGCTTCCCTCACTTTTAAGCCACAGCTTGTGATAGTCGGCCCCGACCCAGGCCTGGATATCCCACAGCAGGGCTTCTTCTTTCTCCCGGCTCTGGTATTCCAGGCGGTCGCCGATAAAGCGGGCAAAAATCGTATTGTCATGGACGAACTGAACGCCGAAGTTCTGCGGCGCTCCTTCCTGAGCGTCCTCGGCATATTTGCGGATGGGCTCCCCCGGCTGGGGATCGGTTGCCACCTCGTGGTAGTCGGCCGGAAAGCCGCGGTCTTCCGGATCGGCAAAGGAACCCTCGGCGGCCAGACCTGCGACCGGCAGCAACAACAGAGAGTAACAAATCACCACTGTTTTGATATGCATCAGCATGCCTCCCTTAAGCAACCCGAACAACCTGAGCCATGCCCGCTTCCATATGGTAGAGCAGGTGGCAGTGGAAGGCCCAATCGCCTTTTTCTATCGGTGTGATTAAAACGGACAGCACCTCGCCCGGCTTGGTGAGAATGGTATGTTTAAAGGGCAGTTTGTCGGCGCCGTTCTCCAGCTGCATCCACATGCCGTGGAGATGGATGGGATGCTCCATCATGGTGTGGTTGACCAGAAACAGGCGCAACCGCTCATTATGGCGGAAAAGATAGGGTCCGGGATGCTCGCTGAACTTCTTACCGTCAAAGGAGAACATGTAACGTTCCATATTGGCGGTGATGTTGACGGTCATCTCCCGGTCGACCACATCCGAGTAAATCTGCGGCTCGGTGGAAATCAGATCGTCGTAGGTCAGCACCCGCCAGCCGTCTTCGCCCAGGCCGATGCCCGGTTCATCCAGCCGGTATTTTGGGTTCATGATCACCATGGCCACATTGGATTTGCCCTTTTCCGGCATGAAGGGTTTAGGGCCGTTAGGGCCTGGGATCCTTGGATCATGGCGCGAGGAATGACTGCCGCTTTTCTCCTGCATTTTCATCTCCCCGCCATCATGCTGCATCTGCTTCCCGTCATGCTGCATTCGGCCGCCATTCTTCATGTCCATCTTGCCGCCGCCCATGCCGAAAAAGGTTTTGTCCATCCCGCCCATGCCGATATCATCCAGGCGCCGCACCGGCCGGGAGCGGAGCTCCGGCACCGGCGCCTCGAGGTTCGGCTCCGGCGACAGGGTGCCCCGGGTATAACCGCTACGGTCAAGGGCTTCGGCAAAAACAGTGTAGGGGCGATCCTCACCGGGCCGCACCAGCACATCATAGGTCTCGGCCACGCCGATGCGGAACTCGTGGACTGGCACCGGTCGCACCGCCTTGCCGTCGGCCATCACCACGTCCATGTCCAATCCGGGAATGCGCACGTCAAAGATGGTCATGGTCGAGGCGTTGATGAAGCGCAGCCGCACGGTCTCGCCCGGGTTGAACAGCGCCGTCCAGTTCATGGCCGGCGAGTGGCCGTTCATCAGGTAGGTAAAGGTGTAGGCAGTCACGTCCAGCAGGTCCACCGGGCTCATCCGCATCCGCCCCCAGGCCATGCGCTCCTTCAGCGTATCCTTGAAGCCGCGCTCCTGTACATCGTCGACAAAGTCCCCCAGGGTGCGGCGCTGGAAATTATAATAGTGGCCCACCAGCTTGAGGTGGCGGAAAATGGTGTCCGGGTCCTCGAAGGACCAGTCGGACAGGACGATGACGTGTTCCCGGTCATACTTGAACGGCTCACCGTCCAGGGGGTCGATGATCAGGGGGCCGTAGGTGCCGGTCTGCTCCTGGAAGGCGGAATGGCTGTGATACCAGTAGGTGCCGGCCTGCTTGACCCGGTAGCGGTACTCGTAGGTCTCACCGGGCGGGATGCCGTCAAAGTTCACTCCCGGCACCCCATCCATGCGGAACGGCACCAGGAGGCCGTGCCAGTGGATGGAGACGTGTTCGCTATCCATCATCAGGTTGGTGACGTTCAGTTCAACATCATCGCCTTCCCGCAGATGGATAAGGGGCCCGGGCACCGTGCCGTTGATGGCCGTGGCCGTGCCAGGGCGGCCGTCGACCTGAAAGGGTGAATAGCCAATGGCCAGATCATAGCGATTTCTGGGCGACCCCGGAATAATGCCGTTGTTGGCGGTCAGGGCCCATAGAGGTGCCGGCAGGGTGAACTGCAGTCCGGCCAGGAAGATGCCGGTGGTGCCGGCCTTGATGAATTCCCTCCGGCTAAGGTCTTTGTCTGTCCTCATCATCATCTCCTTTTATCATCACATCAGATCATGCGCGTCGAGATTACCTTTCCTTCCGTACTCCTCAGTTCTGTTCAAAAAAATACCAGGCCGGGCATGATGCAAACCGGGAAACGGGACACTGATTATTCCAGAAAATCCCATTATCTGAGATAGCAGCTAAACTTGTCTCTTATGGTGCGGGCCTCTGAAATTTGAGTACCACGGATGGGACAGTAAGGGTTGAGTCAGGCCCCCGCTGTGTTCCCGGGCGGAGATAGGCACGCTCGACGAATGAAGCCTTGACGCCGGACGGAACCACGAGCTCTGTGTCTGGTACGGAATAACAGAAATCGTGGGTCAGCTCTTCCAGACCTGCACAGTCACGGGTGAAATAGTAGACGTAGAGCTTGTCCAGGTGATCCACGCCTGGGTACCAGGCCGGGTCGGCGCTGCCCACGAGCTTCGAGCCATCGACGTTCACGGCGCCCAGCCGCAGGCGGAAATTCTGGACTCCCAGGCTAACGTACGTTGCATTTCCGGTGGCCGTGCCCAGGGTTCCCACCACGGCATAGACTTCACCGTTGTCGAACCCGTAGCCGCCCCGGAACTGGTAACTGGCGTCCTGCGTGTCGCCGAGACAGTCCATGCCAATATTGTCGCAGAGCGGTCCGACCAGGTTTAACGGGTATGACTGCGTATCGATGAAGCGTGCGGTCCGGTCCGAACAATCGGCCAAGGCGCAAGGCTGCCCCCATGCCTCGTTGATTTTCACAACCAGACCGGTGAGAGAGGGTTTGAGATATTCTTCGGGTGCCGCGGTCCTCGGTTCCGGGCTGTCGTCTTCCCATGCCGGGTAAAGCTGAGGCGGCCGGTGCGGTCGAGTATCTCGGATCCGCAAAAGCGTCAAGGTCGGGTTGTGTCTCCATTCATATGAGGGTGTGCCTTCCTCGCCGCCGTCAACCGGCATGGAATAACGAATGCCGGACACGAAATCATCGGCGTCTGCGTCAAGACCGATCGTCACGTTCGAGGGGATGCGCTCGGTAAAGATATCCTTATCCTCGACTGACAGCTTGTGCAGGACCTGGCGGACCTGCTTATCCATAAACCGGTCCGGCGTGATGATGAAGTAGCGGAACTCGTTGAAGCTTCCGCCTGACTGCCGTTCGATCACCACGTTGTTGCTGCTGTCGCTCAGGCTGCCGAAGGAGCCGATGCGCCCGGTATCACCCGGGGCACTATGGAAGAACACGTCCTTGGCGCCGATGGAGTTGATGAATTTGTATGTATCATTGTCCGTCCGGAACTCCCCTTTGCGTGTGAACGAGTAGCTCTGCATCCCGAAGTAGGCTGCCTGCGGCGGCAGGAACCCGAAGATGACAATCGCTTCATTCGGGTCAAACCGGAAGGTCGTGCCATAGCCGGAATCCGTCGGCCCGAATGCACTCCGGGATGCGTGATCGATAAACTCATCAGCCCAGTAAGGCACGACCGCCATGACATACGGCGCTGCCGGGTTGTTGAAGTAGCAGGTCCCCATCACGTCGAAGGATCCCGGGCAGTCCTCAATGCCCCATAGCTGGAAACCGCCCTCGGCCACCTCGAAGCCGCGTTTCTCCAGTTGAGCCTTGAAGTGGTCGACGCTGATGCCGACTTCTGAGAAGGCTTTTTTCACCGCCGGAACATTAGCGGCTGATGTTGTGGACGCGTCCCAAAGGCCCAGGAGACCCGAAATGAAGATCAAACAAAACAGCCTTACCAGCTTAGTTTTCATGTGATTGACTCCATTTAGTTGTGCTGAAGGAGCGTCTCCAGCCTTGTTGTGATATTCTTGACTAGCGGTCTATCAGTGCCACACCCGCCCTTGCCCGGTCTAAGCGCAGGATGGTGTGAGAAATAAAGTTGTTCATGCGGAACTTCAGGGGTGCAGGCTGGATTTGATGCTGTACCGATACACCGTTATTTGGCCTATCGTAAGCTCGACCAATAATCCTCCGGCCTTGCTCCTACGATTCTGTTGAGGGAATTATTATGAAAGCACCTATTTTTAAAAATAGGCCTATAAAACCAGGCATACCAAAGGCCGCAATCCTTCGACCGTTCGGCCATCTTTTGTTAAAAGACCTACAGTTTCCCCTTCTCACTGAGAGCTTGGCTTATCAGGAGCGGAGCTACTTACCTTTTACTTGTAATTTAATAACGAAAGCCTCTCTCTTGTCAAGCAAGCGACTTGCCTCATCAGAAATCAACATGAAGGGAATCGTATCAGCGCACTGGGCCATGAAGATTATGCTCTCCTAGCAGACCCATTCGATCTTCCGGCTGTAGACGATACCTCGGGAGTAGGTGTAGAGTACGATCTTGAGAAGGATTCTGGGAATCGCAGGCGGTAGCTCCGTGCCATCGTTCTTGAAACTTTCATCAAAGCGGGAGAGGTCTAGCTCCTCAATGAGATGGTTCTGGGAATATTAGAAGGTGCCGGGGAGAATCTGCTTGGCAAAATAAATGGGTATGAATTTTTCCTTGAGCATAGGAGTAAGATTTATAACGAGCCATGCTGCAATATCTGCAGTGAAGGGCTAGCCGCTCTATTTGCCTGATATTACAGCAATTACACTACCATCATACTTGAAATTACAGCAGACATTTATAATAATTTACGTTTTTCTACAGGCTCACCGGACCCCCTGTTTGGTGGTTATGCCGGTTATTTGTTATGTCCTGGTAAGCAATCTGAGAATTCTCTTTGAATTGCTGGAATCTTCCCTTGTTGCCTAAAATCTTGAGCCAAAACAACCAATAACATTCCTACCATTGAAGAAACACCATTGGAAATTTTTAGTAATTGGAGAAGTAAAGGAGGTGGGTAGCCTTTGCTATGTCTATTTATTGCATGGATTCCACCGTGGATGAATGAGCTCAGCGGCTTCCAAGAATACTCTTTAAATTCAAGCAACATATCAAGGGCTTCTTTTGGCGCGTTACCTTCAAGCTTTGCAAGCATCTCGCTGAGCATTGGAAGATTGTTTGCCTTGCTTGCCGATTCGGAAGTAAGTTCACACATTAACTTGGAGACGGCGTGGTCAGTTGCTGAATGAAAAAGCCACATTGCTCGAACAAGAGCTTCATACTGGAGACGAACTAATGCAGTTGCTGACGTAAAATTTCCGGTTGCAATTAACATTTTTGCGCTTTCTGCATGCTCAAAAGCAATGCTGCACATGATTCTGCTAGAGGCTATTCTCTCTGTGTCGACATATGGTCTCAAAGCTAGAAAATTCGACAACTTGCTCTCTAGCTCTGCAGATCTTTTAAGTAGCTCATTTATCATTTATTTGTTTGTTGCATAACGTCCAAGCTCAGGGGCGCTGCACGGCTTTATCGAGCAGCGTCGCTTGGGGGGACACTCCTCTAATTATTTGGTCGTGGATAAATAAGGGAGTTTCCCTGTTTATCCCAAATTCATGGCCAGCAACCGGGAGAGAATGGTTTCATCTGTCATCTCCGGCGTGTAGTCGGCCCAGCCGTAGGCATTGGCTACGGCTGAGTCTAGTTCGCGGTGGGCAGACACGAGCCAGGCCGGACGGAGGTTGTAGAGATTGGTCAGGGTTCGCTTTTTCAGGTCTGCCTCGTGGCCCGGTTTGGCTATCGGGCGTTTGGGAAAACCAGCCTTCTCCTCTTCCGAGGTGATCACCCATTCCACCCATTCGGTTGGATTAAGCCAGGCTTCCCGTAACTGGTTGAGGCGGAAGGCGGCATTGGCAATGGCCAGGGCTGCGCCTCGTTGCGACTGGTCAGCGATAATGGCCGGGCTTGGCGTTGAAAACGGTGGAATGGGCGTGATCCCGCCCGTATCGCCGATTGTTCCCAGCAGAGGTACATATCCCAGAGCGCGCCGCTTTTCTGCACTTTTTGGTGCAGTGTCGGCAGGGGTGAGACCATGGGGGAAGGGGAAGGTTTCAAAGGTAGTGGTCGGGGTGTAACGGGGATCATTACCGACACCAAGCCATGTGCACATGCCCAGCGACCAGAGTTCGTGGAAGCGGGAGTGGAGAATACCAAAAGTGGTGTCGTCGGCGCGGGCAATGGCCAGTGTTGCTTGATCTGGCAATATCGAAGCGTCCAGAAAGATAAATAATCGGTGTTTTGCAACACCTGGAGTAACGATGAAACGTGATAAATCAGCCAAAGCCGCACGTAAACCTGGACGCGCTTCAGCGTGACGCCACCAGTATTTTCGATAGGCTTCCCGGTTGTTTTTCTCGCGTACCGGTTTGACATGCTCAAGCGCATATTGGAATGGTGCTTCATAGAATGCGGCCTCCTTTTCCAACATATCCGTGCCGTAGTCGATTATCCACGTATCGGTGGGTCGCCGGACAATATTGATTGCGTTACATAGTGGACGAACCACATCTGAACTTGATCGTCCGTTGGGATTGGGAAGTTTGAGCCATTGCCGTGCTAGGTCCCCCTGGATATCAAAAGGTGCTTTCTTTGATGCACCCATGAAACAAACGCCCTTGTTTTCCTCCAGCGGTTTGGCTTTCGTTAGGTTGACGCCTTCCCCAGCCGTTAAATCGGCATGAATGATCGCCACGGGTATACCGTCCAGCCGAATACCTTCACCCTTCCCGAAACAGATCAGGGACACCCGCACCGCCGCGCCGTCGTTGACCCAATTTTCGTCTGACCATGCTTCAAAGATATCCGTGGTTGCTACGATGCGTTCCAGCACCTTGCGGTTTGAGCCTCCCCTAATGGAGTTGGTGGCAACCAGCCCGGCGACCATTGCCTTGCCCGCCTCGACCTGCGCCCGGGCTTTTTCGAACCAGTAGGTCACCAGATCGGCTCCAGGCGGCACGCGGTCACCATAGCATTTTGCCAGGGCATCAAAGTAGTCGCCGCCTAGTTCTCCGCGTTTTTTACTGCCCCCCAAAAACGGCGGATTGCCGACAATCACATCGGCCTCGGGCCAGTTCGCCTCGCTGCCGTCGGGATTAAGCAGGGCGTCGCGGTGTTCGATGGAGTCCAGCGAGCGGAGAATGGGATTTCTGATAATCTCCCGGCCATTGCGACGGCACCACTGGATATCGCCTATCCAGACGGTGGTGCGGGCCAGCTCGGCGGCGTAATCGTTGATCTCCAGCCCGAAAATATTGTGCGGCCCGGTACGCAGCCACAGTTCCGGCTGATAGCCCGCCAACTCCTGGGCCTCAATGAGGACTTTCCGCTCTACATCTCGCAGGGCAATCAGTGCCAGATACAAAAAATTTCCCGATCCGCAGGCCGGGTCAAGCACCCGGAAGCGGCTCAGGCGCATGAGAAAACCCTGCCAGGCGGCATTTGCGTCCTGGTGTGCCTTGCTCCTCGGTCCTTTGCCAAGCCCGGCGGCGATAACCGCTTTGGCTAACTGCCATTGGGCCAGCAGGGGATCGGTGATCAAGGGGTGGATCAGTTTGGCGATGGTGGCGGTGTCGGTGTAGTGGGCGCCCAGCGGGGCACGGGTGGTTGGATCAAGGCTGCGCTCAAACAGGGTACCGAAAATGGTGGGGTCAATGGCCCGCCAGTCCATATGGGCTGCCTTGTGCAGAGCGGCAAGGTCGTCCGGAATCAGGGCTGGAATATCCACAGTCTTGAAGAGGCCGCCGTTGAACCAGGCAATATCATGGTCACCATATTCGCCGCCCCCTTCTTCTCGCATGGCAACAAAGAGTCGGTTGATCCGACTTGCCGCCTTCCCGGCATCGTCACCGGCATTCTTGAGGATTCCGGTAAAAACCGAGCCTGGGAGCAGCTCCTCATCCTCGGCAAACATGCAGAAGAGGCATTGCACCAGGAAATGGGCGACCTGCTGGCCGTCAAGCCCGCGGCCTCGCATGGCCATGGCAAGCCCAGCAAATTTCCCGGCGGCCTCGCCGGTGATGGCGGCGGTAGATTTTTCCGGACGGAGCTTTTCCGGGTCGGTGAAAACCCAGCGCAAGAGTTGCAACGTGCCCGGATCAGTCAGGTTCTCGATGCGGATTTCCCGCGGTTGGTCAGGATAGCCGGTGAAGGCGGTGTGGATGATGATCCGCTCCCGGTCGCACACCACCAAGAGGGGCGGGTTTTCCAGGCGCAGGGCATAGTCGGTCAGTTGCTTGAGGGCGGCGTTTAGGTCACGGCCAGGTTTTTTGTTCTCCCAGCCGAAACAGCCGCGCTTCCAGACATCGGCCCAGCCATCACCGCCGCCAGCCTTTTGCGCCCCCCGTTCAAAACAGTAGCTTTCAGGGTCACGGGGCTTGTCAACTCCCAACAGGTCGCAGAGATCGTCAAAATGGGCCTGGGCTCCGCCGCGTTCGCTGAGGGTGTTGTTTCTCCAGAGGGTGATGAATTGTTCAGGGGTCATATGTGGCTATGCTCTTTTGTATCCGTCGCAGGTTTTGCTTGAATCAGGAGAATGGCAATCGGCGAGAATCAGGGTTTCAAATACTTGGTCTGACGGATTGCTCACCGGACCCACGTCGTTTGGGTCCGTGTGCAGCAAATTTTAAATTACTCTTTGATTTCAGCAATTACATATTTTGCATCATTGATAAAAACTTCTTTTTCTTGCGTTCCAATAACATTGAACTGTGGAGGGTATTTTTTACTTCCAGGTAATTTACTAAACTGAAAAATACCAGCGAGTACAGAGTTCGGCGGACCATGTGGTATGATACTTAGATCAAAATCGACTCTTGAGAATCCTGACTTGCTTTTTATTATTTCTAATTCTCCTCCATCTGTTTTTTCTACGCTTACAATTCCAGGTGATTTTGTGTTTGGTGAATGGAAGCTTAATGTTGTGGGGCACTCATATTCGAACGAAATTTTGTTAACATCACCTCTTAATGAAATCCCCAAAACCGCTCTTTCCATAATTTGGACATTTTCTGTTAATATTTTTCCGAATTTGAATCCATAAGGATAGAAGAAATCCTTATTCCCATTAAATGAGTATTTTATTTTGTTGAAAAGCGCATCATTATATTCAGGCTTTGAATATATGTATTGTTCAACATCATGCGGGATTAAGCCTTTGATGCTTCGGAGAAAGTAAGTTATTTCTAGATTTGAGAAAATATAATAAAAGAATCTGATTTTCGTCTTTTTTCCCCAGCTTTGTATCTCTTGGTCAGTGAGATGGCTTAGGTTACATAGGAATATACCCAGTCTTTTACCTTTTTTGATTGCACCTTCCGTAAAACCTGAAGATGAAACCCCAACCATTGCAATTGCATTAAGGCTTATTTTTCTTCCATAAAGTTCTTCAACCCACTTTGCCCCTTGAGGAACTTTATGATCTCGACATTCTATATGTATGATTTCTCCATTTCTTCGTATTGTAATATCAATTTGGCGTGGTTGTTTTGGGTTATCAGGGTCTGGGATTTTATCATTCCATATCACATCTGCGTGGTCTTGAACCAAGACATCATTAATTCGCTTAATTTGCAGCTCAAATTCTTTAGATGCTGAGGACATTCTTTTATTATTTAACGTCTTGGTCAGTGGTGCGGCCTAAAACCCCGCGCGTCAACGCCGCCGACGTTACTCGCATCCACTGCACTAAATTGTTAAGCCTTTTTGTTTGCGTATTTAAATAGTAAACTAACCGGTGAAAGTTTTAGTTTTCTATTCTCCTCTGCCAATTCTTTAATTGTTACGGGGATTTCTCTAAGTTTCGGAATATCAAAAACCTGATTTGCTGCTATAGTGGCAAGCCCCCATACCGGTATTCCTGTTGCGGCTGCGGTTACTTCCATTGTTCCTACAACTAACCAAGAAGCTATGTCGGTACCAGCGAACTTCCATTTTTTAGCCGATAATTCTTTAATTTTTCCCCTATGCACTTCAAATGCGTGATCTATATTTTCAAAAACCTGATCAGTTGTTCGGAAAAAATTTAATGGGTTCGCTTTGGCTATTTCGTCAACACCACTGCCCAAAATTCCTCTGATTTCGTCAAGAGCTCCAGATTTTCTCAACTCAATAAGTGCATCAGTTGGCACTTTTCCAAGCCATTGCATTTCGTTTTTCGATAATGATTGAAGACTTCGCAAGATATGCAAATCCTTCAAGCCACTCTCGGCTTCGGCTTTCCCTGCATCGTATTCAAGTTTCCAGTTAAGATAGGCCCATGAAGTAGGTGCATCGATAATAGGTGTGGCTCGCATTCGCCTGGCTTTAATAAGCAATTCATTACTTACTGTCATACGGCCCATTGCGTGAGTGGCAACTATGATACCGGGATTCTTTGTACCCATCAGTTGACCAGTGTCACCATCTACTGCCCTTTTAATTTGTTCAAAAACGTCGTTTCCAAAGTCTGTGTCAAATAATACCCGCGATTTGTCCTTTATTTCTGCAACGACTTTTTCAATTGTGTCCAAAGCGTTTGCAAATTCCATTAACTCTTCAAAAGACTCGAACTTTCTACCAAACATTCTTGCTGCATGCTCAATAGAGTCGTCTTTCCCTAATTTCATATAGAAATCGCGTTCACCTTCTTCAAAGGCAGCTTTATCTGGTACGATCACAACAATCGGTTGGTCTACCTTTGCACAGGCCAACTCCTTATATTGCAGTATATTCAAAGCGTGTTTTATAAAATAATATGCTTGATCACCCTTTGGCCACCGAGGGAACAGGGCCTTAGATCTCAAGAAAGGATCTGGAAGAATAATGGTGTCGACATAAATACCACATTTCGAGGCGATATTTTCACTATGAGCTGGGAAAAGATCCCCTCCGAAAACACCTTTCAGGGATTCATGCATGTCTTCGACATGAGCGATTAAAGCTTCTCCGGCGTTCAGCCAGAATTCTTCAATTATGTTAAAAAAATCTGGGATTTGATCTGTTATTGAATTTATTGTTTCCTCACGTCTCGAAAGAGCCAAACCGGCGTCATGCGGAGTAAGCCCACGTTCAAGCATGATTTTGTAATATTCACCAAAGTTTCTATCAATAAATTCAAAATAAGTTTGTTGTATTTCGTCGAGAGGGTAGGCTTTTTTCAACTCTTCTCGGTCATTCATAGCAGTAATAGCTAGAGCCATTGACCGAACTATTCCATCGACGGTGCTAAGATCTATTTCACCATCAGGACCATATCTAACCGCTAGCAGACTATCTTTTATATGAGGATCATTGGGTATACGAATATTGCCTTCTTCAAAGGTTTTCCGCAAAATTTTCAACCGTCGACGCAAGCGTTCTTCGTAGGCTTTCTGCTCGTCTTTATGATTTTCTTCCATGTCAGATTCTTATTGGCTTAACAACGAGTTCAGCGGCTTGGCCGCTGAAACGACTGGTTGGAATCAGCCAGTCAGCCTTGTCCTATGTTAAGGTGCAACCCTTTGACTTCCCGTTCGTCATTTCTACTTTTTCGAGACTCGCTTCGTCTTTTTGCGTCGCTTCGAGCCTGAAGAACCTTCACATCGCTTCACGTCCAAACCGATGGGAGCGGGTCGGTCAACTTCAATGACCTCGGACCAACCGCAATAAGAACAACTGAGGATGGTTTCCTTCGGCTTGTCCGCTGCGATTTGTCGGTCGATGACATTCACTTGGCGGCTCTTGCACGATGGGCAAGTCGCCACACCTTCGCCTTGATCGACCTTCTCCAGAAGTTGCTCAAAGAGTGACACTACGGCAGCCGTCATCGTAATACACACGGTAGCGTCCTGCCGTGTCGAGCTCGGCGAATGCGTAACATGACACGCGAATGTCCATGCCCCGTCGGCAAGACGTCGTGTAGCATCGCGCACTTCTGCGTTCTCACGACCGGAGGCTAAGCGTTCGAGGCTAAGGCGAGCGCGATTCTTAAAGTCCGCGTTTTTCGGCGTTTCCTCCTCTGCAGACACTTCGCGATCCAATAGAATCTCTCTGCCAAGCTGGATCAGTACCTCCCGACAGGTAAGCCCGACACCCTGCGCGTGCTCTGGCTCCGTGATAGTGGCCAGCGCTTCGGATGCAACGTGGAGTTTGCGCCTAACACCGACGAATCTCGTGGACCCGAAGGACATGGAGCGGAAAACCAGTTCAGGATCGTGCGCCTCTCGTGTCAGGAGTCGCGCCATGAGGCCCATGTGGAACGAGTATGCCTCGTCGGACGAGAAGAAGTATGCACCTTGAGGATACAGATTCATTGGAACCCCTTCTCCTTCGACGACCCACCATGCGCCCTTGTCGGTCTTCACGTTCCAAACTGTAACTTTCGGGCCGAGGTCATTGAAATTTTGCTCGGGTTTTGCGCTCGATACTTTCTCCTCTCCATCGCTCTCAATGTATGCAGCTACTTCGAATCTCGTCGCCATCTTGTCTCCAATTTATGTTACCGCAGAGCATCAAGTTCTATCTATAGCCATTTGCTGCGACCAACGATGAGTTCACACGCCGCGAAGCGGTCGGCGTGGAACGATACGTTATTATATTCGATTTGTTGGTTTCGTCTTTTGCCCGTCCGCGATTAAGAAACTATGAAAATCGAAGCCATCCCGGTAAATTTTCAATGTCGATAGTTACGCTGTGATTCGGAGCAGAATCAAGCTCGCCTACCAAGGTTCTGCCATCAGGAAGATGAAGAAGAATATCAACAAAAGTAACCCCGGGGAAAGTAGTATGTGCTTGGTTCATTAACCTTGGAACGTCAAGCTGCCGGTTCATTGGAAAGTTATCTATCAAACGTATAGGAGGTCTTGATACGGCTGGCCCTTGAACGCTCACGCCATGGTGTGGATGAAGGACCGCAATTTGTGAACGCAAATCGGATTCAACTCTGGGCCTCATTAAGCCCTCTACAATAACTTGTGCTGTTCGCTGAGCAAAACGACAAAACGCCATTTGCTCATCATACGTCATTGATTGGAGAGCATTGCCATGGCCATCGAAACCCGTTAGCTCACGGGTTTGAGAATCTACATGCACCCTTCTGTGGACCAGTGCATGCCGAATTAGCTGAGTTCCGACATAAAGTGAACCGTATGCGTGCCAGAGATCGTTCTGAGCGAAGCCAGGTAATGTTCCCGAATGATTAAGAGCGTGTTGTGACTTTTCCGATA
Organism: Desulfobulbaceae bacterium UBA5611; assembly: GCA_002424635.1. Lineage (GTDB taxonomy): Bacteria > Desulfobacterota > Desulfobulbia > Desulfobulbales > Desulfocapsaceae > UBA2270. Next base: position 49,189 of record DIKT01000093.1, on the reverse strand, counting down.
TTAACCAGCGCGTACGATTGGGCGTAATTCCTGCCATAGCAAGGGCCAGTTCTAATGACAGGTCCAGAATTTTCCAAGAGGAACCGAACAACAAAGGAAGCAACGAATTTCGGAACTCCTCAACAGCGCCTGCGCCTAACGAATCAGAAAGGCTGATTGAAATATTGTTCGTACGAAGATCTAAATCTGCACCCGAGGCAGAGAGCGGCATAAGAGATATAGATAAAGCCAGTACCGTTCTCTCCCAGGCGATTTCTTCATCGAAGTCAGAAACCGTTGAAATCATATTCTGCCTCTTGGGTTATTGTTTACTTGTCTGCGGCCTCGCGAATAACGTCGTGGGCGGTGAGCGGGATTCACCGCTCCACCGACCTGGTTGGGCTCTCCTTTTGTGCTCATTCGAGCTTCACCCAAGAACCTTTGTTCGAGTTCGATACGTTAAAGCGTGCAGTTGCTGGTGTATAGCCGCCTTCTCGGTAGAGCCCCGCAAAATCACCGTAGTACCTTTTGAATTTCAGCTTCGCCACCATTGTCCCATTCTCGCTAAAGATCAAGTGGCAGTGCCCCTCGTCAACATCAATTTTTCTGCTTTTTTCAACTTTATAGCTTGTGTAGGGCGTGTAGATGTCGAGCCTGTCCCATTTAAAGGGTGTGATCTCGTGGATGTACAGAATGGCTCCACGCTTACTTTCAATTGCTTTCCGCAAGGAGGAATCGAGCTGGTTCTTAGGGAAGATTTCCATCATGGATACGAGGTAACCAAAAAGGATTACCAGGCAACAACTCGTAGCGATAATTCCTACTTTTGTTTTGCCTCGCATGTGTTTGTTACCCCTATTCTTTTATCTGCCCATCAAGTAATTATGCTGATCTGTATATCATCCCGACTCACACGGAGTGATGGATGTTTTCCTATACCGACAAACTCAGGCTCTTTGCCTTGCTCGCCAAGAAATTTTTGTAATATACCAATATTCCGTAAATATTCTTGAAAAATTTGCTATGATCGAATATTCACTTTTCTGCATAGCATCTAGAATGAAAGAATATACAATTTTTGGAGAACTTCATATAATCAAGTCCCTGGCGCAGTGCCGGCACGTTTTGAGACGTGTCTTCCAGTAAAGAATATTCCAGATAATATTCACATCCATTATAAAAATTGTCTGCGTTTCTATCTTGATTTCTGTTCGAAGTATTGTCGTGATGAAAATAAAACTGAGAGCCTTGCCGACTTTCGGCAAAAGTTGCGAGAAAAGGACAAATGAAAAGCAATAGAAGCAGGCAGCACATGCAGTCCACTGTTCAGTTATGAAAGTGGGAGCAATGCAAGTAGCAGAGGAAACAATATAGTGAGGCGCGAGGAAAGCATCTATATGAAGGGCTCAACACGAATTAACTATGTTATAGTAATACCTTCACGTATTTTAAATAAAGTAATAATCCACAGAGTCGCTAAAAATTATTCAGATATTCGCCATAGCCTTCTTCCTCCAGCCTGGCGAGCGGAACAAAACGCAGGGCGGCTGAATTGAGACAGTAGCGTAAGCCGGTAGGTGGCGGCCCATCGTCAAAGACATGGCCCAGATGGGAATCTCCATGGCGGCTGCGCACCTCAGTCCGCACTATCAAAAAATGACGATCTTTTTTTTCCACCACATTTTTCGGCTCCAGGGGCCGGCTGAAACTGGGCCAACCGGTCCCTGAATCAAACTTGTCCCGGGAGCTGAACAGTGGTTCGCCGGACACGATATCGACATAGATCCCCTCTTCCTTATTATCCCAGTATTCATTGCGAAAAGCCGGCTCCGTCTCTTCTTTCTGGGTCACTTTATATTGCAGGGGAGTCAGACGGCGGCGCAGTTCCTCATCGGATGGTTTCAGGTATTTTTTGGGCTGGTCCTTGGGTGGCCATGTCTTTGCCAAAAAAGCCTTGCGGCCTGAACCCTGACTGTAGGCCGCGTAATGACTGGAGTTTTTCCGGTAATAATCCTGATGGGACTCCTCGGCCTCATAAAAGGGGACAGCCGGCACAATCTGGGTGGCAATAGGCCGTTCAAAGCGGCCGGAGGCGGCCAGCTCTGCTTTGGATTGCTCCGCCAGCCTTTTTTGCTCTTCATTCTGGTAAAAGATGGCGGTTTTATACTGGGATCCACGATCGGCAAACTGACCGCCGCTATCGGTGGGATCAATCTGCCGCCAGAAGACCTCCAGTAATTGCGCATAGGAAATCCTCTGTGGGTCATAAATAATCCGGACTGCCTCATAATGACCAGTCCGGCCGCTGCTGACCTGCTGATAATCAGCGGTCTCCTTACTGCCGCCAGCGTAGCCGGCGGTCACCTCGATGACCCCCTCCAGCTCCTCAAAAGGCGGTTCCAGGCACCAGAAGCAACCGCCGCCAAAGACGGCAATCTCTTTTTGTTCAGCCATGGCCGGTGCGGCCAGGCCCATCACTACCATCAGCACTGCTAGCAGCATAACCATAATAGACATGACATCCTCCGTTACTTAAATTTCAATAATCATTCTTAATTTATTTAAGAATATAGTAAAAAGCCCGGCGAAACAAGCAAAGAAAGTCAGCCAGAAACTATCTTTTTTGTTCCAAAAAGCATGGCTCATTGCTATAGTGCGCTCCATGAAAAATCAAACTAGCAGCAAACAAACCAAATTTATTTTCGTGACCGGCGGCGTGCTTTCCTCTCTTGGTAAAGGACTGGCGGCGGCCGCTATTGGCGCACTTCTGGAAAGCCGGGGCCTGACCGTCACCTTTCAGAAGCTCGATCCTTATATCAATGTTGATCCGGGGACGATGAATCCGTTTCAACACGGCGAGGTCTTTGTCACCGATGATGGGGCCGAGACCGATCTGGATATGGGACATTATGAGCGCTACACCAATGCGGTCATGGCCCAGAAAAACAACTACACCTCCGGGCGCATCTACTATTCGGTCATCACCAAGGAACGGCGCGGCGAATACCTGGGCGGCACCGTCCAGGTCATCCCCCATATCACCAACGAGATCAAGGAGGCCATCCTCCAGCTTGACGGCAGTGTCGATGTGGCCATCATCGAGATCGGCGGCACCGTCGGCGATATCGAAGGTCTGCCCTTTATCGAAGCCATCAGGCAATTGCGCGGTGATCTCGGGCGGGAGAACACGCTTTATATCCATCTCACCTATGTGCCCTACATCAAAACGGCAGGTGAGGTCAAGACCAAGCCCACCCAGCACTCGGTGCGGGAACTGCGGGCCGATGGCATCCAGCCCGATATTCTGGTCTGCCGCACGGAGGTGCCATTAAGCGATGAACTGAAGGCCAAGATCGGCCTGTTCTGCAGTCTGCCCAAGGATGCGGTCATCACCGGCATTGATGTCGAGTCTATTTACGAAGTACCGCTCTACCTGCACAAAGAAGGACTGGACACCAAGATTCTCGAGCTGCTCAATATCTGGACCGGTAAACCTAATATCAAACCGTGGGAAGAGCTGGTCCATAAGATCAAAAATCCCAAGCAGACCGTCACCATTGCCATTCCCGGCAAATATGTAGATCTGACCGAATCGTACAAGAGTCTGCATGAATCTCTGGTCCATGGCGGCCTGGCCAATGATGCCAAGGTCGAACTGCGCTATATCAATGCTGAGGACCTGGAAGGGGCCAATCCCGCTGACCTGCTGGCCGGCTGCCATGGCATCCTGGTGCCCGGCGGCTTCGGCAGTCGGGGCGTGGCCGGTAAGATCAGGGCCATCACCCATGCCCGGGAGCAGCGGATCCCCTTCTTCGGCATCTGTCTGGGCATGCAGCTGGCAGTTATAGAATATGCCCGCCATATGGCCGGCTTACCCCAAGCCAATTCGACAGAACTTGATCTGACCACCCCTGATCCGGTTATCTACCTGATCAAGGAATGGTTTGACTATCGTAGCGGCAAGATGCAGGTGCGCGATGAAAGCTCGGAGATGGGCGGCACTCTGCGCCTGGGTGCCTATCCCTGTAAACTGCGGGACGACACCTTAGCCAAAGCCGCCTATGCCATGGAGGAGATTTCCGAGCGCCATCGGCACCGTTATGAGTTCAACAATGATTACCGCCAGCGCCTGGAAGATAAAGGCTTGGTCATCTCCGGGACTTCTCCTGATAACAATCTGGTCGAAATTGTCGAAATTGCCGAACATCCCTGGTTTCTCGGCTGCCAGTTCCATCCTGAATTCAAATCCAAGCCGATGCGGCCGCACCCCCTTTTCCGTGACTTTATCACCGCCGCCCTGAAATATAAGGGCCAATGATTACGCCTGTTGCTATTGCCACCCCGGCCGGTGCTCCCATTGAGGTCGGTTCCGGCCAGCCCTTACTTCTGATTGCCGGCCCCTGCGCCCTTGAATCAGAAGAGCTGGCCCGGCGAGTGGCCGGCACCATGCAGGAAATCTGCGGCCGCCTCGGCCTCTCCTATGTCTTCAAGGCCTCTTTTGACAAGGCCAATCGGACCTCGCTGTCTTCATACCGAGGACCCGGCCTCGAACAAGGGCTGGCTATTCTCGCCCGGATCAGAGAAGAGCTGCAGGTCCCGGTGATCTCCGATGTCCATGACACCAGCCAGATTACGGCCGCAGCCGAGGTCCTCGATATTATCCAGATCCCGGCCTTTCTCTGCCGCCAAACCGATCTCCTTACTGCCGTGGCCCGGACCGGCAAACCCATTAACCTGAAAAAGGGCCAGTTTGTCTCCCCCTGGGATATGGCGAATGCCGTCAATAAGATCCGGGAGGCCGGCGGGACCAAGGTCATGCTGGTTGAGCGCGGCGCCAGTTTCGGCTATAATAATCTGGTGGTAGATATGCGCGCCCTGCCTATCATGCGTTCCTTTGACTGCCCGGTGATCTACGATGCCACTCATTCCGTGCAATTGCCCGGAGGAGCCGGCGGCACATCCGGCGGTCAGAGAGAATTTATCGCGCCGTTAAGCAGGGCAGCAGTGGCCGCCGGTATTGACGGTCTCTTCATGGAAGTGCATCCTGATCCGGACCAGGCCCTCTGTGACGGCCCTAATTCCATCGCCCTTGATCAAATAGAAGGCATCCTGACGCAATTGGTGCAGATTCGTAGGGTTTGTAAGGATTTTTAGGTGCCGTTGCAAAAAGAGCAAGGCTCTTTTTGCTCTTTTTGCTTACGGCACCTTATGCCGCTCTAACCAAACAGCCAATCTTTTCCGGCTGTTTGGTTAAGTGGCTGGTACCGAATACTCAGAAAAATGGCAGAAGCAACGCCGTGTCGCTTATTTCTTTTACGACACCTTATGCCGAGCAGACCACCACCAGGACCATTCATTGTATAGTAATCATAAAAAGCCACTCACCCCCTTTGAATCCCATGTGCCCTAATCCCTGTCACCCCACCAAAGCCGGTCAACATCCTTCCGATTGTGAAATCCTGGAGGGATACCGTACCATGGCGCAAAAGCAACCGACCCGCCCCACAAGAAGCGCGGCCTGGCAAGCAGCTCTGGCCAAGGCCCAGCCCATTAAAATCCTGCTTCTTGATGTTGACGGCGTCCTCACTGATGGCAGCCTCATCTATTCTCATGAAGGTCAGGAATCCAAGGTTTTCAATACCCAGGATGGTTTTGGCCTCCGTCTGCTGCAGGAAGTCGGTCTGGAGATTGGCGTCATCACCGCCCGCAGCTCCGAAGCGGTAGCCCGCCGTTGCATTAATCTTAAGATGCATTATGTTTTTCAGGGCGTTGGCAATAAAATGAAGGCCTATCAGGAAATCTTGGCCCAATCAGGATGCCAACCTTTTGAAGTTGCTTATATGGGCGATGACTGGTTGGATCTCGTCCTGCTCAACCGGGCAGGATTCAGCGCGGCTCCGGCTAATGCCGTACCGGAAGTGCAGGCCGCCGTTCATTACATCACCGAGCAAACTGGGGGCAATGGGGCAGTGCGTGAGATCTGCGAGCTGATCATTGAGGCCAAAGGCCAATATCAGGAACTTCTACAAAAATATATCAGTCGATGACCATGCGAGTAAACGGCAGAAACTTTATCTGGCTGGTACCTCTGGCCCTGCTGCTCACTTTTCCTTTGTGGCGGCTACCACTGGCGGCCTTTCTTACTCCCCGTGGCGGCTACGACCCGGCCTTAGCCCTTAATCGCCCGGATGCCCATGATTTTATCATGAACAGGGTCCATATTACCCAGAGTCATAATGGGCAGACCACTCTTGATCTCGTGGCGGTACGGGCCATGACCGGCCAAACAACCGATGAGTTCAAGATGGAGGATGTCAACGCCACCATCACCAGCAAGGAGGGTGAACCAACTTACGTCACCGCTCGTCAGGGTCTCTTTGATAAGGAGTCCAGCCGGCTCAGCCTCATTGATGATGTCGAGATCAAAAAGCCCAAAGATAAATATGAAATCTATACCGATCTGCTGCACTACAACGATAAAACCAAGATAGCCAATTGCCCTGGACCCACCAGACTCATTGGTGAAAAAGTCTCCATTAAAGGCGGCAGCCTCGAATATAACGTTCTCACCAATAATTATGACATTGGCGGCAGGGTGTATTGTCAACTGACTGACTTTGTCCACCCCTGATGTCACGCGGCGACAATCGATAACACCAGAAAGCGTTCCCCTTGGGCCTGCCAACGAACATTCAGCTCCCATAATAACATTCCATACTCCCGAATTTGCCGGCGTTGGCTGGCCGGCCGCGGATCCTGACCCAGGCTCTCCATTATTAATTGCCTGAGCCGGCGACCAGTCTGCAGCTCATAGGCCCGGCAAAACTGCGCTGCCGGCTCGCAAAAGATAATCTGCCGCGCCACCGATTCAGGCGGCGGAATAAAACCGCTATCGGCCTCAGGCACAGCATCGCTATAGGCGACATACGGCTTGATATCCAGCACCGGGGTCTTATCAAGCAGATCAAGCTCGGCAATCTCCAGGAACAAGCTCTTCCCTTCTTTCTTGATCCCTGTCAGTCGTACCACCGATAGTCCCATGAAATTGGGACGATGCGGACTGCGGCTGGCCAGGACCCCCACCCTTTTCTGACCCCCCAGCCACGGCGGCCGCACCGTTGGGCGCCAACCGTCTGCAACTGCCTCATGGAAGAGAAAGTGGATCCAGATATGGGAAAAGGCCTCCAGTCCTTGCACCATTTCTTCCCGGTTGCAAGGCGGCAACAACTCAAGCCGGCCGCTACTGCTTTTGACCAGACCCGGTTGCCGGGGAATACCGAATTTTTCCCGATAACAGGAATGGATGATCCCAATCGGGACTATGGTATATGGACTTTGAGAAGATTCAATCATTGAAACACAAGGACAAATAAGGGTATGCTGACTTGACAGCTGTCATGGCGAAGAGTCAGCGCGCATCAGGCTTATGGGTGCCTTGAAAAATAGTCTTTTCGCCCAAACTCTTCGTTATGCTTAAAATTTTATCCTCGGAATATCGATTATATGCCCATGGTAAAATTTTGCACATGCCTCGATTTTGAACGAAAATTCTAATTTTTCAAAGTACCCTTATAATAAATTATTGTTTCCTCAGGACTTGACCATGGATTTTCTCAACATTAAAGATAAATATTTTGTCATCTTCGGCCTGGCCAATAAAAAATCGGTCGCCTATGCCATTGGCCAGACCCTGCTTAGCCAAGGGGCCCGGGTGATCCATGTGGTCCGTTCCCCGGCTCGTCAGGAGACAGCGGTCCGCCTCTGTCCCGACTGTCCGGTTTATATCTGTGACGTGGAGACCGAAGCCAATATTATCCGGGTCCGCGATGAGATTGCCGCTAAGATCCAGGCCGAGGCCGGTGGCCGCATCCACGGTCTGGTCCACTCCATTGCCTTTGCCAATTATTCTCAGGGCATACAGCCTTTTCATCAAACGATGAAAAAAGACTTTCTCCAGGCTATGGATATCTCCTGTTTTTCGCTGATCTCCATCTGTAACCATTTTCAGGAACTGCTGGCCGCTAATGCCTCCGTGGTCACTATCTCTATTTCTACGACTAAAATGGCGGCGGAGAATTATGGCTATATGGCCCCGATCAAAGCGGCGCTTGAGTCATCGCTCTGCTTTCTGGCCAAGAGTTTCTCCGCTTTTTCCACCATCCGCTTCAATGCCGTGGCCCCAGGGCTACTCAAGACCTCGGCCTCGGCAGGCATTCCCGGCTATGTCGACAGCTATCTTTTTGCTGAGCAGGCCACCCTGCGGAAAAAAGCCCTGCGCACCCAGGAGGTGGCGGACACCGCCGTCTTTCTGCTCTCAGAGCGCTCATCAGGAATCACTGCCCAGACCCTTGTAGTTGATGCCGGCATGGCCATCAATTATTTTGACCGTGATATTGTCACCAAGGCGCTCAGCTGATTAAAGCAACTCCTCTACCCTGATAATTAAGGAGATAACTGCAAATGGGAAAACATTTAGTTCTGGCTGGTGGGGGCCATGCCCATCTGGTGACCCTGGCTCACATCTCGATGTTGCGTAGTCTTGGCCATCTCGTCACCGTCATCAGCCCGTCCGACTATTATTACTATTCAGGCATGGGCCCTGGGATGCTCGGTGGCACTTATGAACCGGAGCAAATTCGTTTTGCCATCCGCCAGCAGGTGGAAGAACAGGGCGGCATCTTTATCAGGGAGGCCATTACCGGCCTTGATCCTGACCACCGACGCCTGCAGCTGGCCTCAGGGGCCAGCGTCGAGTATGATGTGGTGTCTTTTAATACCGGCAGCAGCGTTGCTTTGCCGGAGATTATAGGCGATACGGCAACTATCTATACCGTAAAACCTATTGAACGCCTCTATGAAGCGCGGCGGCAGATCAAGGACACTGCAAGGCGGCAAGCAGTGACCATTGCTATTGTCGGTGGCGGGCCGGCCGGGGCCGAGGTCGCTGGCAATATCCGCCAGCTGCTGGGCCAAGGTCGCCATAAAACCAAGGTTACCCTTTTTGCCGGCCGTTCTTTTCTTGCCAAGTTTCCGGACAATGTCCGCCGCCGGACCCGGAATCTACTGGAAAAAAAAGGAGTCATCATCCATGAATATGGCTATCTGCAAAGCATCAAAGATAATACCCTCATCTTTGATTGCGGCCTCGTCGAGCATGCCGATTTCATTATCCTGGCCACCGGCGTCCAGCCTTCGCCCTTTTTCCGGCAGGCCGGGATCGCGACCGGTCCGGATGGCGGCCTGCTGGTGAATCATTATTTACAAAGCCCAGATTATCCGGAGATTTTTGGCGGGGGCGACTGCATCTCTTTTGCCCCCCGACCTCTAGACAAAGTAGGAGTTTATGCGGTGCGGGAAAATCCCATCCTGTTTCATAATCTCAAGGCCTTTCTAGAAGGGGAAGCCCTGCTGGCCTTTGAGCCTGGTGACGATTATCTGCTGATCTTCAATCTCGGCCATCACCAGGGAGTGCTGCGCAGAAACAGGCTGTTCTTTACAGGCAGACTGGCCTTCTGGATCAAGGAGTGGATCGATAAAAGATTTATGGACAAATTCCAACAAGTCTAATCCTCAAAGACCTCCGGTGAATGGCGGATGATCTCGGCCTTCACCAGGTAAATGACATCTTCGGCAATATTGGTGGCATGATCCGCAATCCGTTCCAGGTGGCGGCTGATGGACAGATTATGCAATAAAACATTGATATGCTCGGGGTATTTTGCCAGATCCTCCTTCACCAGGGCATACATATCCCGGTTCATGGCATCTACCCGATCATCCTCGGCCCGCACCCGATAGGCCTTGCTCACATCCAGATTGACCAGGGCCTCGATACTGCGGGTCAGCATGCTTTCCACGGTTCGCATCATGGCTGACATATCAAAGGCAATCGACATTGCCGGCTGGTCGATAAGGAAACTGCTGCGTTCGGCGATGCCAACGGCCAGATCCCCCACCCGTTCCAGATCGCTGTTGATCTTCAGAACGGCGATAATAAAACGGAGGTCAGTGGCCACCGGTTGATACAAGGCCAGGATCTTCAAACAATCCTCTTCAATAGCTACCTCCAGATTATCAATTTCATGATCCCCGGAGAGCACCGCCTGGGCCATCTGCTGATTTCTGTTGATCAGTGAAACCGTGGCCCGATAGACTCGATCTTCCACCTCGGTGCCCATGAAGATGATCTTTTCCTTGAGCGCGTCGATTTCTTTCTGTAAGTGCTGTGACATGACCTGCGTCTCCCTTTTATTCGAAAATCATCCGAAACGGCCGGTTATATAATCTTCCGTCTGTTTTTCCCGCGGCTTGGTAAATATCTTCTTGGTGGCATTAAATTCGACCAGCCGCCCTTCATAAAAAAAGGCGGTATAGTCTGAGATCCGGGCGGCCTGCTGCATATTGTGGGTGACGATCACAATCGTATAGTCGTTTCTCAACTCGCCGATCAGATCTTCGATACGAATGGTTGACTTCGGATCAAGAGCAGAGGCCGGTTCATCCATGAGCAGGATCTCAGGCCCTACCGCCAGGGCCCTGGCGATACACAGCCGTTGCTGCTGACCGCCCGACAGGCCCAGGGCATTGGTCTCCAGCCGGTCTTTGACCTCATCCCACAAAGCGGAGCGCATCAGGCTCTGCTCGACAATCCCGGCCAGTTGCTGCTTGTCCTTGATGCCATGGATCCGGGGACCGTAGGCCACGTTGTCAAAGATCGATTTGGGAAAAGGATTCGATTTTTGAAAGACCATGCCCACCTTCCGGCGCAGATGGACGACATTGTTACTTTTTTGATAAATATCTTCGCCGTTGATCAGGACCTCTCCTTCCAGTCTGGTGCCGGCAATAGTATCATTCATCCGGTTGAAGATGCGCAGAAAAGTCGATTTGCCACAACCGGAAGGGCCGATAAAGGCGGTGACCCGGCGGCCGGGAATATCCATCGTGATATCAAAGAGGGCCTGGACGGCGCCATAAAAAAAATTGACCTGCCGGGTGGTAATAACATGATCGGTATCTGCGGGGAAAAGAGAAGTCTCTACCATCGATATTTTTTCCTGAAATGAATACGAATAAATATGGCCCCCAAACTGAGCCCGAGAACCAGCAGCAAGAGCACCAGGGCCGTAGCATACTGCAGGGGCAGGACCTTGTCCGCCTCCGGATGCTGGGTGGCCAGGATATATAAATGGTATGGCAGGGCCATCACCTGATCAAAAATGGAATTGGGCAGCCGGGGTAGATAAAAAGCGGCCACGGTCAACAATATGGGGGCGGTCTCACCGGCTGCCCGGCCGATCCCCAAAATGGAGCCGGTGATGATACCGGATAGGGAATAAGGCAGGACATTGGTGCGGATTGTTTCCCATTTGGTGGCGCCCAAGGCCAGACTGGCGTCTCTGTAACCTGAGGGCACCGCCCGCAAGGCCTCTTCACTGGACACAATAATGGTCGGCAGAATCATGCAGGCCAGAGTAAGGCAGCCCGCCAGGATGGACGTGCCAAAATTGAGCAACAGCACAAAGAAACCCAGACCAAAGAGACCATAGACAATCGACGGCACCCCAGCCAAGGTAATAATGGCCAGGCGGATCATGGCGGTAAAACGGCTTTGTTCGGCATATTCAGAGAGATAAATAGCGCTGCAGATGCCCAGCGGCAAGGACACGGCTATGGTGCCGACCAGCAGCGACAAGGTGCCGACAATGGCCGGTAAGATGCCGCCTTCAGCCCCCCCTTTACGTGGATATTGGGAGATAAAGTCCCAACTGAGGGCCGGCAGGCCATGCCAGACGATATCAAAGATAATATAGCCAATCACCATAACAATGGCATACATGACCATCCGGATCAGCCAATAAATAACCTGTTCCTTGCCGGTACTCATTTCATCATCCCGTATCGAACCAGCACCCGCTGGGCAATGATATTAAGAATAAAGGTCACCGCCAGCAGGACCAGACCAATCCAGAACAAGGAGTGATAATGGATGCTGCCGAAGGAGACCTCGCCCATTTCGGCCGCAATGGTTGCAGTCATTGTCCGCACCGGGGCCAGCGGCGACCAGGTCATCAGCGCCGAGTTACCAGTCACCATGAGCACAGCCATGGTCTCACCGATAACCCGGCCGGTGCCCAGCATGATTGCTGCAATGATACCGGGCAGCGCGGCCGGAATAATAACCTGAAAAATAGTCTGCAGATCGCTGGCGCCCAAGGCCTGAGAGGCATCTTTGTAGGCCCGCGGCACACTATTGATGGCGTCCTCCGACAAGGTGATGACCGTCGGTATAGCCATCAGAGTCAGCAGAAAGGCGCCGGTCAGGGCGGTCAGCCCGGTCCCGAGACCAAAGAAATGCTTAATCAATGGCGCCAGAACCATCAAGCCAAAAAAGCCAAGGACCACTGAAGGGATACTGGCCAGTAGCTCAATAAAGGGCTTGAGGAATTCCCGCTCTACAGGACTGGCGATCTCGGCAATATAAATAGCACCAAGGACCGATAAGGGGATAGTGAACAGCATCGATAGCCCAGTCACCAGGGCCGAGCCGGTTATCAGCGGCAGAAGCCCAAAACGCTCTTTGATGAAAGACACCGGAATCCATTGCGTATCAAATAAGGCGCCCAGGCCCGGCTTCACAATAAAAGGAGCCGACTCCCTGGCGAGAAAGAAAAAGATAAGCACCACCAGACAGATACTGGTTGATGCCGCGCTCACCATCAAGAGACGCATGGCCTTGTCTTTCCACATGTTTGTTACCGCACCTTCACATAGCCGGTTTCCTGGACAATCTGCTGACCGGCCGCACTGAGACTAAAATCAATAAAGGCCTGCACCTCCGGGGAACCATTGCCATTAGTATACAGATAGAGTGGCCGGGCCACCGGGTACGAGCCGGCACGTACTGTTTCATCACTAGGGAGAACGGCCGGTGCATTCTCTGCCGATTTGACCGGCATCATCTTCACCGAAGTCTTGGCCTCCAAAGCAAAGGCCAGACCGACATAGGCGATCGCTCCCTTATCAGCGGCTACTGACTGGACCAGGGCCGAGGTGCCTGCCAGCAGTCTGGCCTTGGGGCTATAATCGGCTTTTTCCAGCACGAACTCCTGAAAAAAGACAAAGGTGCCGGAACTTGACTCTCTGGACAGCACAATAATAGGCAGAGCAGGCCCGCCCAGCTGCTGCCAGTTGGCATATTCGCCGGTAAAAATCCGGCGCAATTGCTCCATGGACAATTCCGATACGGGGTTGGCCGGATTGACAATAATGGCCAAGCCATCCCGAGCGACAGCATGTTCGACAATATCAATTTTTTTCTGCACCGCCAGAGCTTTTTCTTTAGCCTGAATTTCGCGGGATGAGGCGCAGATATCGGTGGTGCCATTAAGCAGGCCGGCAATACCCGTGCCGGAGCCGCCACCGGTAACTGAGACCTGGGTGCCTGGATTTTGGGCCATGTACTGCTCAGCCCAGGAGCTGGTCAGGTGGACCATGGTATCAGAGCCTTTCACACTGATCATCTTCTGATCTTTGGTCTCCCCTGACAGCGAGGCCTTATCCCGGGAATCACAAGAGGTCTGCAGAAGGAGCAGCAGCACAGCCAGCCATGGAAATATTTTTTTCTTAATTATTAACATAATACCTCTTTGCTTTAAAAATATTTATCGATTAGCCTTCTGGTTTGTTTGCAACAAATCGACAGGGACTAACAACGGCCGGAGTCAGGCATTGACAGCAAAAATTTATTACTATACTAAAAACCTATAAACACTGTCAACGTCAACATTCAGTGACCACTATAGCTACAGCCAGTGCCGCTTGCGGAAAAATCTGATCATGATCAGGGCCACTAACAGCAGAACAGCCCAAAAAATAAAATAACTGTATTTATAATCGAGCTCAGGGAGATATTTAAAATTAGTGCCGTAGACGCCGGCAATGAAGGTCAAGGGTATGAAGATCGCCGAAAAGATGGTCAGCACCTTCATGATCTCATTTAACTTGTTGCTCACCCCGGTATTGTAGATGTTGAGATAATCAATCAGCATATCGCGATAGGTATCAATAATCTCCATTGATTGGAGAGCCAGGCCCTGCATGTCCTGCAGAAAAGGATCAGTCTTCTCGCTTATCAGCTCCGAATCAAGAAAAGTCAGCTGCTGGACCAGCTCCCGGAAGGGTCGGACCGCCTTGCGGATATAGTTCATCTCCTTTTTATAATAGGTGATCCTGGCCAGCACTTCCTGACTGGGCGCAAACAGGACCTCTTCCTCCAGATCCTCCACTTTTTCCCCCAGCCTTTCAATGATATTGATATAATTATCAACAACAGTGTCGAGCAGGGCATAGGCCAGATAATCAATCCCGGCGCCTTGTCCCTGACCTTTTTGGCGGCTAATCCGGTCCCGTACCGCATCAAAGGCCTCGCTTGGTTGCTCCTGAAAGGTCAGCAGAAAGTTGCGGCCCAGCACCATACTCAGCTGCTCGCCCATAACCTGCTCTGCAGCCTGGTCAAAACGCAGCATCTTGACGACCAGAAAAAGACAATCGTCATACTCCTCTACTTTAGGACGCTGACCGGTATGGACAATATCCTCAAGGATCAGCGGATGGAGCGCAAAATTCCGGCCGATCTCCATGATCAGCTCGGTATCATGGACTCCGTCAACATTAAGCCAAGTGACGGCATCGGTCTTTTTGACGCGGTCACCATTCTCTTCCTTCTGCAGATCCAACTCCCGCAGCTGACCCTGATCATAATCCATGACAGTGACCCGGGCCTGCTTCATCTTCTGCTTGCCGATAAAGATCACCGATCCTGGAGCGCGATGCAGGCTCGCTTTGTTCTTTTTCAGAAATCTGGCCATGGGTCTTTTTCTCCTTAAGGGATATCAGCCGGCATTGACATGGATAACCGGATCCCTTGCTTTTGAGTAACAAATCACTTCTTCAAATACTATCGCCAGATGCAGAAAAGAACAACTGCCGCCAAGCAAGAAGCCCATAATAAAGGGAACTGGAATTACCGAGATAATGCCACTATTGTCATAGAATTATTGCAATCGCCCCGAAGATGTGGCAAAAGCTATTCTCAAATGATACCGCTGACCAACGGCTTCCAACGACATAATACAAGGATCAAAGATACATGGTAGCAAATATTTTAATCACCTTATTGGGTGGGCTGGCCTTATTTCTGTTCGGCATGAAAACCATGAGCGACGGGCTGCAGAAAGTGGCAGGGCCAACCATGCGAACCATATTGTCCACAATGACGGGTAACCGCTGCACCGGCGTGTGCACCGGTATACTGATTACCGGTATGGTACAGTCCTCAAGTGCCACCACCGTGATGCTTATCAGTTTTGTCAGCGCTGAACTGCTCACCCTGACCCAGGCCGTCGGCGTCATCATGGGAGCTAATATCGGCACCACCTTAACCGGCTGGATCGTGGCTCTTTTCGGCTTCAAATTTAAAATAATCATGCTCTCTTTCCCTGCCATCTTTATGGGTTTTCTACCCAGGCTGCTTGGTATGCAGAAGCTGGTGGACTGGGGCGAAGTACTGTTGGGTTTCGGCGTACTCTTCCTCGGCCTCAATTTCATGCAGGACTCTGTTAGTAATCTGAAGGACTCGGCAGCCATCCTGGCCTTTGTCCAATCGGTCGATGCTTCCACCGTGACCCACCGGTTGTGGGCAGTGGCCATCGGCGCGCTCATCACCATGATCATCCAATCCTCGTCAGCCACCATGACCATCACCATGACCCTGGCCGCCCAGGGCATCATCGATGTCCCGTCCGCCTGTGCCCTGATCCTGGGGGAAAATATCGGTACTACCATCACCGCCAATCTTGCCGCCCTGGGCGCTTCCCGTGAGGCCAAGCAGACGGCAATTTCCCATTCCATCTTTAATCTGTTCGGGGTTATCTGGGCCATATTGCTGTTTAATTATTACCTGCAACTCATTGAATATATTGTCCCTGGAACATTGATGGATTCGACCAACGGTAAGGCGATTTCCATGGTTGCCCTGGCTGCCCATATTGCCATGTTTCATACCATGTTCAATGTCATCAACACTCTGCTCTTCCTACCGTTTGTCAAGCAGATCGCCTGGACAGCCAGCAAAATAGTGCCGTCTGATACATTGAAGCAGCGGCCCATCCTGCAGTATCTGGATCCTCATGTGATCACTTCACCACCAATGGCGCTGCATGCCGTACGGATGGAAATGTATAATATGATCAAAGAGGTCAAATCCATGCTCGATATGGTGATTCAACTGATCGAAGCACCGGCTACCAAAATGGGGCTGGTAGCGGAGGCCATCAGTCAATCGGAAAACAAGGTCGACTATCTGGAAAAAGAGATCATCCAGTATCTGGTCATTATTACCCAAGGGGAAACATCCCGCAGCGAAGCCCGGGAAATCACCAGTATGATCGGGGCGGTGCATTATATTGAACGGATCGGAGATCGTTGTGAGTCCTTGCAAAGAATCATGGCCCGGCGCTATGATCAAAAAATTGACCAATCCTCAGAAGCGACCAAACAACTGCTGGAGATCAGTCATACGACCAGGCAATTCTTACGCCTCATTGCCGATAATCTCAAACAGCCATCTCCGGAAATCATGGTTTCCGCCCAAGGCCTGGAAGGCGCCATTGATGAAATGCGCCGCCGTATGCGCGACAGTCATATTTCCCGGCTCAATGACGGGTGCTGTTCTGTGGCCAGCGGCCTGATGTTCATCGATATGCTGACCGCTTTTGAAAAAATCGGCGATCACGCCTACAGTGTCGCCGAGGTTTTAGGCAACACCCATTAAGCTGCGCTTAAGTGCCCATCAGCTTCGACCGAAACAGAAAAAAAACAGCGCCCAACAGACAGAGACCGGCCCAGAGATAATCAAGCGACAGCTTTTCTTTCACATAAAGCAAGGAAAAAGGGACAAAGACCGTCAGAGTAATCACCTCCTGCAGGATCTTTAACTGGCCGATATTCATCACCTGATGACCGATCCGGTTGGCCGGAACCTGCAGCAGATATTCAAACAAGGCTATCCCCCAACTCACCAGAGCGGCCAGGATCCAGGGCCGATGAGTCATATTCGTCAAATGACCATACCAGGCAAAGGTCATGAAGACATTGCTGCAACAGAGTAAAATAAGAGAAATAATATACGGATTCATCTTTTCCAAACACACCTCCTTCAAAAAAAAGCACGATCAAAAACATTAAAGGGATCCCCTCGCCCATTCCATCTCCTTTGGTTGACAATATAAAAACACGTGTTATATATATGCTATAACATAAACATCAACGCAAGAGATTAAATCTATGGACTGGCTGCTGCTCATACATCAAATACCGGCAAAACCTACTTATTTCCGCGCCAAGATATGGCGCCGCCTCCAGCAACTGGGAGCCATACCGATCAAGCAAGCGGCCTACGCCATGCCCAAACAGGAACAGGCCTATGAAGACCTGACCTGGATCGCCAAGGAGATTATTGATGGCGGCGGCGAGGCTATTCTGCTTGAAGCCAGATTGCAGGAAGGCCTTGATGATGCCCAGGTCATTAATCTTTTTTGCGAGGCCCGCCAACGTGATTACCAGCGAATCGCAGCAGAGGCCGATGAATTGCTGGCTCATTGTCGGCAACACAGTACCGTACCAGGTTTTACGACGCATGAATATAAAGCCGGACTGGCCAAAATACGCAAGGCCTTTGCCGGGATCACTGCTATCGATTTCTTCCCGGTCGCGGAACGGAGCAAAGTAGAGGCCATGCTGGCCGATATGGAAACCATTCTTCAGCATAAGAACAACAAAAGCCCTATCCTGAGCCAGGCTCCGGACGACCTCACTAACCTGCAAGGGAAGATCTGGACGACCAGGGCCAATGTTTATGCGGATCGTATGGCCTGTGCCTGGCTGATTCAACGCTATATCGATCATGCCGCCATTTTCAAATTTGTCGGTCATGCCCAGGCTGCCGTCCAAGCGGATGAGATTTGCTTTGATATGCCGACCGGTCAGTTCTCTCATGAAGGGGAGTTCTGTACCTTTGAAGTCATGGCTCGGCGTTTTGGCCCTGATGATCCGGCCCTGCAGAAGATCGCGCATATCATTCATGATATTGATCTCAAGGATGAGGCCTTCAATCTGCCGGAAACCGACGGTATCCATGCCCTGTTTGACGGCATTGTCGCCGCTGAAGTAGACGACCTGGAGCGTATCCGCCAGATTGGCATTGTCCTTGATAGTTTACTGATTTTTTTTAGAAACAGCAGCAGCAACATCCGAGCAATAATTTAAAAATTGTAAGCAGGTAACCGGCGGGAAGTAATTTTTCCGCTTTTTTTACCGGCCACAACCAAAAACATATGTAATATAGAGACAGGCCATATGTTTTTGAAAACTAATCTGTCTGCCCCTAATATGAGGAGAAACATCATGCCAGCTACCATCAAGCACTATACCACCAGTATCAGCAGAACCGGCCAGGATTACGCCGACCTCCATAACTGGATCGATGACGCCGAGAAAAAATACGAACGTCATGACTTCAAGAAGATCTGGCTCTATGGTCCGGAGATTGCGGCTAAATATGGTGAAGAAGGGGTGCAGGAATATATTGAACATCTGCGCGAAGATATGGAAAATAAAATCAGCAAACTGGTGCCGGGACAGAAAGAAATCCTGAAAGAAGCCTTTATCTATTTCGGGATCATCTCCTAAGCCGCTGGCCAATCTGATCTACCATGAAACATCTCAACCCTTTTACCGCCCTCTGCACCGTCGGTTTCTTCGCCAAGTTTTCCTATGCCTTGGCCAGAAGCCCGGTGCTGCCTCTGTTTGCCCTCTATCTGGGGGCCGGGCCTGAGGCGATCGGCTTTGCCGTCGGGATTTCCACCGTTACCGGCATCTTTTTCAAGATGCCGGCCGGGGCCTTATCAGATGTCATCGGCCGTAAACGGACCATGCTGATCGGGCTGGTGGTTTTTGCGGTCATGCCCTTTGCCTATCTGTTTATTGATAACTATCAGACCCTGGTTCTGATCCGCTTCCTCCATGGTCTGGCCACCGCCATCTACGGCCCGGTATCCATGGCGGTGGTCGCCGATGTCGCAGGCGCCCGGAAAGGGGAACTGCTATCCTGGTTTTCCTCGATCACCATCATCGGCAATCTGCTGGGCGCGCCTTTAGGCGGCCTTATTCTCAATAATGCCGCCGGCAGCGGCGGACCAACCCTGGCAGCCTTCCAGAGCGCCTATATGGTCAGCGGTTTTGCCGGCACCATGGCCCTGATCCTTGCTGCAGGCGTGCTCAAGGGCGATGATCAGCAGGCAGAACACCACAGTCTGAGGGAGGCCTTCGCCCGCTTTGTCTCTGGTATCAAAGAGGTCGTAAGCGATAAACGGGTCATCATCACCTCCAATATGGAGGGCTTGCAGAATATGACAGTTGGCGCCCTCGAGGCCTTCCTGCCCATCTATGCCGTGACCGTGGCCGGCCTGAATGCCTTCCAGGCGGGCTTGTTATGGGGCATTCAGGTGCTTGCCACCATTATCGCCAAACCGATCATGGGCAAGATCTCTGATCGCTATGGCCGCAAGCCCTTGATCACCGGAGGTATGATTCTATGCGCCCTCTCTTTTGCGGCCATTCCTCTTCTCCATGATTTTTATCTGCTCAGTCTGGCCGCCCTGTTCTTCGGTCTGGGCGAGGCCCTGGTCACTTCCTCATCGGCAGCCTTGATTATCGATATCTGCCAGGAGAAACATTTTGGTGCGGCCATGGGCACCTTCGGCACAATCTTTGATATCGGCCATGCCGCCGGCCCCATCCTGGCTGGACTGCTGATCGCCCAAATGGGCTATCAATATTCATTCTGGATCATGGCTGCCATGCTGCTGGTCGCCATTCCGGTATTTACAGCCAACGTGCGCATTGACAAAAAAGTGCCAACATGACTCATTCCCTCCTCTTGGCACCAGCAGAACTGCTATCTTTCTGTCAGGCAATCAGGACAAAGGTTTTTGCAGCAGGACGACATCCTTAGTCAGAAACTCACAGGTCCAGCCGAAGACCTGCGCCAGGTAACGCAAAGTGGCCTCTTGATAAAAAACGACATGGGTCGGATCAAGGCGATAGTACCAGGAGGCAAAATGAGCATCATCCTGTTGCCAACAGGTCATAATCGCCAGCCAGCCACCAGGGCGCAACATCTGGGCCAAACGGGCAAACTCCTGGGCTGGCTGCTGAAAATGCTCAATGACCTCGGTACAGGTAATGAAATCATAACTCTGAGCAAGCACCGCCTGGTCAGGGGCAAAAAAGGGATCGTAGATATGCAGCCGATGCCCGGCCTCAGACAGCATCTGAGCCAGCGCCGGCCCCGGACCACAGCCGTAATCGAGCCCGTCGCTGCCTGCCGCCAATCTTGACAACAGAGGCTCGGCGAGCTTTGCCAGGAACCGGCGATAAGCGGTATCGGTGATACTATTGTTATGATTAAGATAATGGGCGTATTCCTGATCCGCCGTCAGCCAGTGGGCTGAATCCAGAAAAGTGGCCAGACACCTGTCGCAACGATAGTAATGCCAACCCGTAATCCGCGCAAAAGGACGGAGCGGGGCAGTTCTGCACACCCGGCAACTATGACCGGACTCGTCGATATGGACAGATATTGGCTCAGACAGCACGGTAGATTCGATTTATCAGAGGGTTACCGACCAACAATCGTCGTAATCAGATAGACAGTGTAGCCAATATAGCTGGCGAGCAGGACCGTCCCCTCCAAACGGTTGATCCGGCCGGGGCCGCGAAATCCGTAACCAAAGACGAAGAGGGAGACTGTAAGAAGCGCCATAAAGAAAACGTCCCGGGAAAAAACCTCCGGGGCCACCGCCATGGGATGAATCATCCCGGCAATGCCGACCACGGTCAGGGTATTAAAAAAATTGGAACCCAGAATATTACCCAAGGCAATATCATGCTCGCCTTTGCGGGTAGCAATGATTGAGGCCGCCAGTTCCGGGAGCGAAGTGCCGATTGCCACGATGGTCAGCCCGATAAGCAAATCGCTCACCCCGAAGCCATGCGCTATGGCAACTGCGCCCCACACCAGGATACGTGAGCTGGCGATCAGAAGGAGCAGACCAAGCACCAGCCGAAAGACCGCCCGCTTAATCGGCAGGGCATGTTCCACCAGCTCCTGCTCAATTTCAGCACCGAGCGCATCAGCTCGCTGACGAAGACCCTGCCGGATGGTCCACGCCATCAGAGCACCGAAGATTACCAGCAGCACCAAGGCATCGAAGCGACTAAGTTCACCGTCCCAAATCTGATAGCCGGCCAGGGCCGTGATAACCAGGAGCAGCGGCAACTCCTTGCGCAGTATTTGGGAATGGACTGCAATGGGACTGATAATTGCTGTGAGTCCGAGGATCAGGCCGATATTAATGATATTGGACCCATAGGCGTTGCCCAGGGCAATGCCGGGATTGCCCTGGGAGGCGGCGAGTGCGGACACCACCATTTCAGGAGCAGAGGTGCCAAAGCCGACAATGACCATGCCGATTAACAGGGGGGGCATGCCAAAATGACGAGCAGTGGCGGCGGAGCCTTCAACAAAAAGATCAGCGCTCCAGACAAGAAGGGCCAGACCAAAAAAGATAGCCAGAAAAGCAAGTGTCATAAAAAATATCCTGTCTTATGCTAGGGATTCTCATTTATAGTCCATCATTTTTTGATGCAACTACATTTTAAGAAAAAAAATCCAATCAAACCTCCAGTTTTTATCCTTTCGAGAAAAAACCAAAGCAACTTACCACAAAGATTAAAAAATGTTGACAATTACCCATAAAATTATAAGATAGTAATCAATTACTATCTTCCTGGAGAATTATGCATACACCTGTTAAACACCTGTCAGCCGATGAGCGGCGGACAGCAACGGTCGAGGTTGTCATCGAACTGGCGGCGGAACAGAATCCCTGCGATATTACGACGGCCGCCATTGCCAAACGGATGGGCTTGACCCAAGGCGCCCTCTTTCGTCATTTTTCTAATAAAGAGGCGATATTACAGGCGGCAATGGAGTGGGTGACCGATCAATTGTTGTCCCGGTTAGACCAAGCAGTGCAGACATCGCCATCCGCGGATGCTATCCTCAAGGCTATGTTCCTGGCTCATATAGAATTTGTCGTCGAGCATCCGGGAGTACCCCGTATCGTGCTGAGTGAGCTGCAACGTACTGAACAAACAGCAGCTAAAGGCATGGCTCAGGCCCTTATAGGTCGTTATAGCGAACGGCTGCAGCGCTTGCTCGAGCAAGGCAAGGCGGCAGGTGAATTTGATGTCGAGCTCGACACCCCGGCCGCCGTCACTTTGTTCATCGGCACTATCCAGGGCTTAGTGATGACATCACTGCTCACGGGCGATGTTAATCGAATCCGTCTTAATGCACCAAAAGTATTTACCATTTATCAACGAGGCATCCGGAGAAAATCATGAAAGGTCTACCCCTGCAAAAGAGCACATTGGCCCTGCTTGCCATTATCATCCCTCTACTGGCTCTTTTTATCTATGTGGCCCTGCGCTCCGGGCCGCTGGCCCCGGTGCCTGTGACATTGGCTGCCGTCGAAAATAAAAGCATAGCCCAGGAGCTGTTCGGCATAGGTACTGTCGAGGCACGCTATATGTATAAAATCGGCCCCACCTTTGCCGGTCGCATCAAAGTACTGGATGTTCATGTCGGCGATAAAGTCATCGCAGGACAGCTGCTGGGCCGCATGGATCCGGTTGATCTCAGCGAGCATATCAAGGCCCAGGACGCCGCCCTGAAACGGGCTCAGGCCCAATCAGATGAGGCCGCAGCGCGTCACATCTTTGCTCGCAACCAGCTGCAACGTTATCAACAACTATTGACTGGACAATCAGTAAGTGAGGAGCTGGTCGCGACCAGGCGCCAGGAACTGCAAATTGCCGAGGCTGGCCTGCAGGCGACACAGGAAGAATTGACCCGGATCCGGGCCGAGCGCCAGGCTTTAATGGCCCAAGAGGATAATTTACAACTGATCTCGCCTGTTAATGGCCTGGTTGCCGCCCGCAATGCCGAGCCAGGCACCACTATCGTCGCTGGTCAGGCCGTAGTGGAGCTGATCGATCCTGACAGTTTGTGGCTTAATGTCCGCTTCGATCAACTTAAGGCGCAGGGTCTGGCCCCTAAGCTACCGGGCCGCGTTACCTTGCGCTCGCAGGCAGGCGTTGCCCAAACCGGCCAGGTGCTGCGCCTTGAGCCTGTGGCTGATGCCGTGACCGAAGAAATACTGGCCAAAGTGGTCTTTGACCAGCTGCCTGAGCCGTTGCCGCCAATTGGTGAACTGGCCGAAGTCACCATTGTTTTACCAACACTTGCGCCCGGACCGGTCCTGCCGAATGCCGCCATTAAACGCATTAATGGCAGCCTGGGGGTCTGGCAGGTAAAAGATGGCGCCTTATATTTTACGGCAGTCACCATCGGCCCCGGGGATCTCCATGGTCAGGTGCAGGTCCTGGACGGCCTTAAAGTCGGGGATCAGGTGGTCGTCTATAGCGCCAAGACCTTGTATCAAGGCAGCCGCATTACTGTTGTTGACAAATTACCAGGGGTAAAAAAATGATCAGCCTGGCTGGACGTGACATCATGCACGCCTGGGGCAAGTTCGTTTTTACCGGCCTGGGCCTGGGGCTGCTGATCGGGGTGACCTTATCGATGGCCGGCATCTATCGGGGCATGGTGGATGATGCCAAGGCCTTGCTCGACAACAGCGGCGCCGATCTCTGGGTGGTGCAGAAGGATACCCTTGGTCCCTATGCCGAATCATCCAGCATCTATGATGACACCTGGCGTTCTATCCGCAGCATGCCGGGTGTAGCCCGCGCCGCCAACGTCACCTATCTTACCATGCAGGTGCGTCAAGGCCAGCAGGACGTGCGGGCGATGGTCACCGGCATTGCACCCGGCGAAGCCGGCACCCCGGGCTGGCCGCCTTATCTGGTCGCCGGCCGCCACCTGACCCGCGGTCATTACGAGGCGGTAGCTGATATCGCCACCGGTTTTGCCCTCGGCGATCATCTGCAGATCCGCCGCAATCATTATACCGTCGTTGGCCTGACCAGGCGAATGGTCTCCTCCGGCGGTGATCCCATGGTCTTTATCCCGCTCAAAGATGCCCAGGAAGCCCAGTTTCTTAAAGATAATGATGCCATTCATCAGCAGCGGCGCCGGACCGCCGCCAACCCGGCCTTTAATCGGCCACAGGACCCGGGCTTACTGGATGCCATCATCGCCTCCCAAAGCATTAATCCTTATGTCAATGCGGTATTGGTACAAGTCGACAAGGATCATAACGCCGAACTGGTGGCTGAGTCGATCAGACGCTGGAAACGCCTGACCGTCTATACCCGCAGCCAGATGGAAGCGATCCTGGTGGGTAAACTGATCGCCACCTCCGCCAAACAGATCGGCATGTTCCTGGTTATCCTGTCAACAGTCAGTGCGGCGATCGTCGCCTTCATCATCTATACCCTGACCCTTGGCAAGATCCGGGAGATTGCCGTGTTGAAACTGATCGGCACCAGAAACAGGACTATTGCCGCCATGATCATGCAACAGTCCGTGGCCTTGGGACTGATCGGCTTTGTGGTGGGCAAGATCACCGCCACCTTAGTAATGGCGCCGATCTTTCCTAAATATGTATTACTGGAACCGCTGGATTCCGTCCGCGGCTTTGTGGTCATAGTTATAATCTGCGTATTATCGAGCCTCATCGCTATTCGGGCCGCCCTGAAGGTCGATCCAGCCGAGGCCATAGGAGGATGACATGATCGAGAAAGGTATTAAGATCGAAGACTTAAGAAAACGCTATGGCAAAGGCGACACTGCAGTTGACGCCTTAAAGAATGTTAATATCCATGTGGCCCCGGGTGAGGTGGTCGGCTTGGTCGGGCCATCGGGATCAGGCAAGACCACACTGCTGAAGTGCCTGGGGGCTGTTATCGAGCCCACGGGAGGGCGCATGATTCTGGGCGAGGAAGTGATTTACGACGACGGCTGGAAGGTCAGGGACCTGCGGGCCCTACGGCGTGACAAGATAGGCTTTATCTTCCAGGCACCCTACCTCATCCCGTTTCTTGATGTCACCGACAACGTCGCCCTGTTGCCCATGCTGGCAGGACAGCCCAATACCGCCGCCCGCCAGCAGGCGCTGGAGTTATTACAAGCACTCGATATAGATCATCGCGCCCGAGCTATGCCTTCGCAACTGTCCGGCGGAGAGCAACAAAGAGTAGCCATCGCCCGGGGCCTGGTCAATCGGCCACCGGTCATTCTCGCCGATGAACCTACCGCCCCTCTTGACAGTGAACGGGCGCTGGCGGTGATCAGGATTCTCAATGATATGGCTCGTCAATTTGAGACTGCGATCATCGTTGTGACCCATGATGAAAAGATCATCCCGACCTTCAAGCGCATTTATCATATCCGCGATGGCGTCACCTACGAAGAAACGGGCGAAGGGCGAGAGTTCTAATTATTGTCAACTCATACCGTTTAGATTTGTTCTGACTATTGCAACTGATCTTTCATCTTACAAAGATGACTCTTCAATTAGAAAGATTACAGATAATCACATAGAATAAAAGTCCTATAAAAAAGCGGACATCCCTTTCCTAGTGCAGAACTCATTGTCTGCATTCCCTTCTTTTTTTGCATATTTACATTTGCCCATTATCCCGCCGTTAATAAACTCATCAGTAAACATAATCAATTTAAATACTGAGC
Source organism: Desulfobulbaceae bacterium UBA5611 (assembly GCA_002424635.1). Lineage (GTDB taxonomy): Bacteria > Desulfobacterota > Desulfobulbia > Desulfobulbales > Desulfocapsaceae > UBA2270. The sequence continues at coordinate 23,370 of DIKT01000093.1, read as the reverse complement.
ATTTATGTTTGTCGCTTTATGCGCTTTGACTGATCATCTTCATTTTATAAGTCATTAGTTTCATGATTAATTGCCTAAGGAGACCTCCCCGATGAAAAAATTTACATTATTGTTTTTTATGTTCAGTCTTTTTATGACCGTCACTAGCGGAATCAGGACAGGGCATGCCGTGGAAGCAAAAATTGCTACCGGCGGTTATCACAGCCTGATTTTAAAGGCAGATGGGACCTTGTGGGCCACGGGTTTGAACTCATATGGTCAACTGGGCATCGGCATTACCGTCAATCAAATGTCCCCTGTACAGATAGGCAAGGAGACCACCTGGACTGATATCGCCGCTGGATATGCCCATAGCATCGCCCTCAAGGCAAACGGGACCCTGTGGGCCTGGGGTAACAATGAGTATGGCCAACTTGGTGACAACACCACGATACAGCGGACCTCTCCTGTGCAGATAGGCTCGGATACCAGTTGGGCCGCCATTTCAGCGGGATATGCTCATACCCTCGCGCTGAAGGCAGACGGCACACTATGGGCCTGGGGGCAAAACGACTCTGGTCAACTGGGGACACCAATTATTGAGGGGAGCAAGTATTATGCCCCAATCCAGATCGGCACAGAGGACACATGGGCCCGCATAACAGCCGGATATAATCACAGCATCGCGTTAAAGACCAACGGGACATTATGGGGCTGGGGCTGGAATGGTTTGGGCCAGCTTGGCACTATTACCCCGGCAGCTCAAGATTTTCCTGTCCAGATTGGGACAGACAGCAATTGGACGACAATAGCGGCAGGAAATTATTATACGATTGCTCTGAAGGCCGGAACATTATGGGCCTGGGGAGCCAACACTTATGGTCAGCTTGGTGATGGCACAGAAACAGCCAAACTTGTTCCGGTTAAGATAGGAACTGCCTCAACCTGGACTGCTCTAACCGCCGGAGGTTATCATAGCCTGGCTCTCAAGACAGACGGAACCTTATGGTCATGGGGATTAAACAGTGTCGGCCAGCTGGGCCACGGGACAACAGTCAACCGGAATACTCCCGGCCAGATAACCACTGGTATTAACTGGGCCAATATGAGTGCGGGATTTGCCCATACCATTGCTTTGAAGGCTGACAATACATTCTGGGCCTGGGGTAATAATTTTTTCAGTCAGCTTGGCGACGGCACGAGAACGAACAGAAATTCTCCTGTACAGATCATGGGCTCGAAACTTCTCACAATCAACAAGGCGGGGGCAGGTTCCGGCACTGTAACAGGTAACGGTACATATGCTTATGGCACTATCCAACAAATAACCGCTCTCGCAGATAAAGGCTCCACCTTCTCCGGCTGGAGCGGCGATTGTTCCGGAACCACCTCTCCGCTCAACGTACTGATCAATGGTAAAAAAACATGTACCGCCAACTTCTATAAATTTCCATGGGCGATGTTTCTACCAGCCATTAGCGGAGGAGCTAAATAAAAAGGCTACAAGACGAGGATGCAAGCGCCGCTGCCACCGAAGAGATGACCGCTCCGGTGAATTTCTAAGACAGTTACACTTTACTTCCGAAAATGGCCGACCATAAAACAAAAATAGCCGAAATCAATTCACACAAAGTGAATGATTTCGGCTATTTAAATGGTGGAGGCGGCGGGAGTCGAACCCGCGTCCGAAAATACTCCCCTCCCGTATCTACATGCTTAGTTCCGGGCTTTAATTTTTGCTTCAGGAGCTCCGCCGGAGCTTAGATATCCTGTTGCTAGCCTGCTTGGTTCTCATCTTCTGGCAAACAGGCGCTGCCGGAAGACCAGCCCACAGAGTCGGCGCTCCGATCCGGTCTTGCGGGCAGAGACCGGGGGAACGGCAGAGCAGACTAAGCTGCTACTGCGTAGTTATAATCGTCGGCGATTATAATTAAATTTCCATCAGTTTTACGAGCAGACAGAAGCTCGGCATGCAACGTAGAGCTTACATATCCCCGTCGAATCCGTTTCGCCCCCATATTGGTTAAAGGTTGTTGTTCGTTTATGACCTTATACATGATCATAAAAGTCTTTTGTGTGTTATCTGCCGGACGCCACGCCAAAAAACAGCCGGAGAAGAGTGCTGTTTTTTGACAGCGGCCTAAGAATCCGTAAATGAAATGATCAAAAAAAGCTCTGCCTATTTCATAACGGTTTCTAAATCTCATTGCGCCGCATGACCCTTTGGATCTCACGATCACTCTGTTGTTCCTTGAGAGCAGCGCGCTTATCATACTGTCTTTTACCGCGGGCCAAGCCAAGTTCGACCTTGGCTTTTCCTTTCTCATTAAAATATATCTTCAAGGGGATCAAGGCAAGGCCTTTCTCCCGTAATTTACCAATCAGTTTGTTGATCTCTCGTTTATGCAGCAGCAGCTTGCGTGAGCGTAGCGGCTCATTAGGATTATGAGTGGCAAAGGTATAAAATGAAATATGGACATTTATCAGCATCAGTTCGCCGCGATCATTGATCTGGGCATAGCCATCACGTAAATTGGCCTTACCGGCCCGCAGTGACTTGACCTCGGGTCCGGTCAAAACCATACCGGCTTCCATGGTTGAGTCAATTGAGTAATCATGGAAGGCCTTTTTATTACGGGCTACTATTTTTTCGGCCATAACCTGTCCTTTATCATTTTCATTTTTTTAAAATAGTCACTTTCTTGATTAAATACAAGCTATGCCCTTTTGATTTAACTTCCTCCAGCCTGGACACCCATTCCTTGACCATAACATTAACCGAGACCAGCATCATCAATGACAGACCAAGTAACCCAGAAGACTAGCTCAATGCATGCGGCCGCTAATCCTTATGTCGGCCTCTCTGCCATCAGCTCGCGTAAGACCTTTAAATTATTGCGATCTTCCTGGAGGTCAACACCTTTGGGGGTCTCCAGAGTCATCGGATGAGCGGCAAAACGTGGATCATTGAGCAGATTTTTAAAGCCGGACAGGCCAATAGTCCCCTGGCCGATATGCTCGTGGCGATCGACATGACTGGCCAGCCCATTCTTCGCATCATTCAAATGAAAGAATTTAAGCCTGTCAATCCCTATCAGCCGATCAAACTCTTCCATAGTCCGGCTATAGGCTGGTAAGGTCCTGATATCGTAGCCGGCAGCAAAAATATGACAGGTATCAAGGCACACCCCGAGTCGTTGCGGTCTTTGTGAATGCTCAATAATGAAGGCCAGCTCCTCAAAACGGCTACCAAGACTGCTGCCCTGCCCGGATGTGGTCTCCAGCAGCACCGTCACTGCTGCCCCTGTTGCCGCCATGACCTGATCAAGCGCCCTGGCAAAACGGACCAGCCCGGCTTCTACTCCATCGCCGCCATGCGAGCCGGGATGGATCACCACGAAGGGAATGCCCAGTTTCTCACAGCGCAGAATCTCAGCCGTAAAAGCCATGATTGATTTATCGGCCAACTCCTGCTTACTGCTGGCCAAATTGATCAGGTATGAAGCATGAGAGAGCACGGGCATGGAGCCGGTCTTCTGCCAGGCCGCCTTAAATAAGGCACTTTCATCGTCCTTTAATGGCTGCAACTGCCATTGGCGCTGATTTCTGGTAAAGATCTGCAGGGCCTCGCCGCCTACCTGTTGTATCCGGTCAAAGGCCAGATGCAGGCCGCCTGCCACTGACTCATGAGCCCCTAAAATCGGCATTTTTTGATTCTCATAATTAATTTCCCTGTCTGGTGTTGTTATTCAATAATTCGCACTCTGAAAACGGTGAATCTGTTGCTGGTAATATTCCCGATTCAAAGGATCAGTCAGGATTGCCTCTTGTTCAGCTGCCACCGCCTCTTCAGTAAAACCATTGGCCCAATAGGCCAGAGCCAAAGTATCAAGAAACGAGCCCAGGGGCTTCAAGAGTACCGCTGAACGAGCCAGGGTCAAGGCCCGCGGCGGATCACGCAGTTGTAAATTCTCGCTGGTCAATAACAGCCAGGCCAGATTGTTCTTCAGGTCAGGGCTGACCGGCTCAAAGGCCAGAGCCCTCTCATAAGCATCAAGGGCTTTATCCTCCATTTTTCTCTGCAACAGCAGATCCCCGGCCAGCTGCAGCCACAGGCCCTTATCGGCTTCCTGCTCTATCTTCTGCCAGACTATAGCCTCAATGTATTTTTCCTCATACTGCCGGGCCAGGTCCTCGAGAGGAATCTGCCGCGCCAGGACTATAACCGCGGCCATGGCCAGCACATAGGCTGCCAGGCTGAACCACACTTTGTGGATATGACGTGGTCTCTCCTGCGGGTTTTGTTCACATTTCTCCAGATATGCTATCCGCTCGCCAATACCAAAATGATGCCAGTTTGGTTGATCTCGGATATTGCCGCTTAACAGGGCAATCTTTTCCAGGGCCGACACCAGGGCCTGACTGCTGCCAGGATTACGGCTGATAGCTGAAAAAACATGTAGATCGGCCTGCCGCTCAAAGTTTCTGATAAAGTAACCAAACAGATAACGAAAATAAAGAAGCATAAGCGTCAGTAAAGGGATGGCAATACCAACCAGCAGCATGGTTTCAAGCGATATCCCGCTCCAGCTTATCAGTGAATAAAAAAAGTCCCGGGACAAAAGAAAATAAGTCCATGGTTCTGCCCACAGGCCAATGACTACACTAAAGCCGGCGATCAAGGCCAGATAAAGCAGGAGATGCTTTTCTTTTACATGGCCGATCTCATGGGCCATTACCGCCTCCAGCTCTTCCAGGGTCAATACTTCAATCAGTGCGGGAGTAATCAGAATATAGCGCAGACCGGGCACAAAACCCATGACTCCCGCGGTAAGCATCCGTCCCTCAAAGAGCGGCCACAGATAAAGATCGGCGTTAAAATGCTGCCTGGCACAAAAGGCCGTAAGCTGGTCCCTGAGCGGGCCGGCCGGCATCTTGACGCATCCCCACAGACTGCGTACCAAAGGCGGAAAAATCAGCAGCACAAAAACGAGAAAGAGAAAATAAAAAAGGAGATTGCCCCACGCCGAGAATAACAAAGCGTGCAGGTCAGGTCCGGATGAAAAAGCAAAAAAATCATAAGCCAGGGAGAACAGGACCCACGGCAGGACAATAGGTAGATTGACCTTGATATTTAATAAAATAAAACTGGCAGTAGTATATTGGTGGCCGAATATTTTCTGATAATGGGGTCTGGCGAGCCACCACATGATTGACAGATATAAAAAAAATACCAGCAGCCCAGCAATATTGACCAGAGAAGGCAAAGTCTGGTTCCATGGTAAGATAGAGAGATAAAATTTAAGATCAGTGAGAAAGATGGCCAGGCCAAAGAAGAAAATAGCCAGGATTGAGGACTGCTGCTCGGCCTTGAAATAGGCCGCTGAACTACGGCTGTTTGATCTGTTATGGAGATAATGAACCAGACTTCCATAACCAATCAGGTTCAGAATAAACAGAGCAGCTGAGGCCCACCCTGGTAACAGAGAAGTCTCGGCCGGCGGCATCATACTGAAAGAAAAAATGGCAATGAGGAAATAAAGAAGATTGTTATACATAATACTTCAGGCTCCTATCGCCGGACAATCAATACTGGTGACATACAACTCATCAGCTGACTTCTCACTTCAGCGCGTCTTGAAAGATTTCAACTTCTGTTAATTATACCTGTCCCAAGTGTGACAGGCAACGTAGAAGATCAACGGAAAGAGTATTGAGGAACGGACAAGAACGCTTGTTGGTTTAGTATATTCTTAAATATCCTCCGGATTTTAGCTTATTTTTCATGCCCCTTTTTTTTCATTGACAAGACCGGCATCCTTTTCGTATATTAGTATGTTTGTTGTCAGAAAGGGGCGCATAGCTCAGCTGGCTAGAGCCACCGGCTCATAACCGGTCGGTCGTAGGTTCGAGTCCTACTGCGCCCACCATATTACTGCAGAATCTGAATCAAACTACCAGGTTCCTTGAATAATTTATATTTTTTCATAAACAGGAAAGGGAAGACAGCATTTCCCATACGTCATTTGTCAATGCGGGATTCGTACTCCTGGTTCGGGCAAGATGAAATAAAAAGGTACACCCCTGCAGGGATGTACCTTTTTTTATTGGCTGGCCCCGGCACCGTACAAAGGCGGACCGTATGACCGTACGCGTCGACCATATCCTTACCTGCCTTGATCAGCTGGCGCCCTTCGCCCTGGCCGAGAGCTGGGATAATGTCGGACTGCTGGCCGGCCATCCGGAGATAATCGTCACTTCACTATTACTTGGGCTGGATCCAAGTATCAGGTTATTAGATGAAGCCATTGCCCTTGGGGCCAATACCATTATCACCCACCACCCCCTAATCTTCCAGCCACTGCCGGCAGTCATCACTTCTACTCCGATCGGTATCTTCCTGGAAAAGGCTCTTACTCATAAGATCAACGTCATCAGTTGTCACACCAATCTTGACCGTGCCGTCAATGGCGTCAGTGATGCCCTGGCCTGGGCCCTTGGCCTTACTGCCGTGACCCCGCTTGACCCCGGAGCCGATGCCGCCACCGGTACCGGCCTGGGCCGTATTGGCATATATGCTGAGCCTCTGTCGGCAACTGCCTTTATCGCTAAACTTTTCCAGGCCCTGCAGATAGATACCCTCCAGATCGCAGGCAAGATTCCAGAATTCATCAAGACCGTTGCCCTCTGCGGCGGTAGCGGCTCAGAGCTTGCTAAAATGGCGAGCAGCAGAGGCGCTGACCTGTATCTGTCGGCGGAAATCAAACACTCCACTGCCCGCTGGGCCGAAGAATGTGACTTCTGTGTTATTGACGGCAGCCATTATGGCACAGAACAACCAGTCATGCCTTTTCTGCAACATAAATTCCAGAGCATGGCAGCAGCAAAGAACTGGCCCCTGGAAGTCTTCTTGACCCAGACCGAGAGACCTCCTTTTTGCTCTTATAATAATAACTCCAACAACTTAGCCAATAAGGCTCATTAATCAGCAACTACAAGAATAATTCCATATAACCAAACCAAATCAGGAGAACCACCTTGAACGAAGTAATCTCGCAACTCATTGCCTTGCAAAAAATCGACCTGCAGCTCGACACCATCGACAACGAAATAAAACAGGAACAGGATGCCCTTGACCAACAAAGTGCTATGCTTGCTCAAAGAGAGTCAGATATTGATGATCTTCATGAGCAGATCAACACGTTAGAAAAGGAACGGCGGACCCTGGATTTGGAATTGGGGGAGGAAGTGGCTCATGTAAAATCCCGCCAATCCAAAATGATGCAGGTTCAAACCGGGCGGGAACAGACAGCCCTGCTTAAGGAGATCGAGGATGGCAAAGAAAATATTAAAGATAAAGAAGAAAAAATTGTCGCCATCATGGAGGAAGTGGAGTCTCTGACGGCCCAGATCACCAGGCAACAAGAGCTGCTGCAGGAAGAGACCAAAAGCCTGGCAGAAGCCACCACTAAGGCCAAAGAAGCCATTGACAACATCAGTAAAAACAAGCAGGCCCAGAGCAGCAAACGGCAAAAACACGCCAGCGAAGTGGAGGCCAAACTGCTCACCAAATATGTTATCCTGCGGGAGCGCCGTAAAGGTCTGGCGGTCAGCAACGTCCTGGACGGCGTCTGCCAGGGTTGTTTTATGAGCATTCCTCCTCAGCAGTACAATACGCTGCTGCGTGGAGATCGCCATCTTGACTGTCCAGTCTGCCAACGGATTATCTATCATTTACCGCAGGACGATCAGGAGTAATTCTATCCAGGCCGGTTGACTTTAGCTCTTTTAACTTTTTCGTTACTGCGTTATTATAATAGCTGAAGCGGGTGCATGATCGCTCCGGCCTTGAGCCGGGGAGGAAAGTCCGAACTCCACAGGACAGAATGGTTCGTAACGCGAACTCTGGGTGACCGGGGGAAAGTGCCACAGAAAATAAACCGCCCAGGATGATGCTGGGTAAGGGTGAAACGGCGAGGTAAGAGCTCACCGCCTGGATGGTGACATCCAGGGCACGGCAAACCCCATTCGGAGCAAGACCAAATAGGGAGACGTTTAAGGGCTGTCCGCTCATTGTCTCCGGGTAGGTTGCAAGAGAT
>DIKT01000093.1:0-15264 GCA_002424635.1 Desulfobulbaceae bacterium UBA5611 | reverse complement strand
ACAGAATTCGGCTTATAACCCGCTTCAATTTATTTTAGAGACCGTTATAAAACAAGCAAGGTCTTTTTTTGCTTGTTTTATTTACGGACTCTTATGCCGCATCATGCTGTTACTTAGTGTGGCGTTTGGCCAATTAGATCTGCCGCAAACCATACAAAAGACCATTAAGAAGCCAAGCAAGGTCTTTTTTTGCTTGTTTCATTTACGGACTCTTATGCCGCATCCAAGTAACAGCAATCTGTTCTGCTGTTGCTTAGTGTGGCGTTTGGCCAATTAGATCTGCCGCAAAATACAAGAGACCGTTAAGACAAGAGCAAAGCCTATCCGCTGGTTCTGTGTGTGGCGCCTGGCAAATGACAGATTAAAGCCGTTACGAAAGGGGCAAGTCTTTGTTGATCAACCCTATGCCATCTGCCGCCGTCATTATTCCTGCCGCCGGAAGCGGAACCAGGATGGGCCTGAATCATCCGAAACAGTACCATCACCTGGCCGGCGCCCCCATCCTGATCCATACTATCCGCGCCTTTACGGCCGTCCCATCTATTAGCCCCATTATTGTGGTTGTCCCAGCGGACTTCATTGCTGACACTCACCGCCTGCTCACGGAGTATAACCTGAGCAGCGCCGCTATCATCGTCACCGCCGGAGGCCGGAGACGGCAGGATTCGGTATTAGCCGGTCTGGAATTGCTGACGGATGCAACCGACATCGTTCTCGTCCATGATGGGGCCAGACCTCTGATCAAGCCAAACCTTATCCAACGTTGCCTGGAGGCCGCCTGGCAGCATGGCGCGGCCATTGCCGCCATACCCGTCAAAGATACCCTGAAAAAAGCCCGGGCCGATCAAACCATTGAGGCAACCATTGACCGCCAGGACCTATGGCAGGCCCAGACCCCGCAGGCGGCACGGCTCTTACTATTAAAGCAAGCATATGCAGCGCTTGGAGACAGAGAAGTAACCGACGAAGCCGCTCTGCTGGAGCTCGCAGGGATTGCCGTCACCCTGATTGAAGGATCCGAGACCAACATTAAGATCACCCGACCTGAAGACCTGACCCTGGCGGAAAAAATCATGCAACCACTCACCATCCCTCCCATGCGGATTGGCCACGGCTATGACGCCCACCGCCTTGTCGAAGGCCGCGATCTGGTCCTGGCTGGTGTCACCATCCCGCATGAGCTGGGGCTGGCCGGCCACTCTGATGCCGATGTCGTCACCCATGCCCTCTGCGATGCCGTGCTCGGCGCTCTCGGACTGGGCGATATCGGCCGTCATTTTCCGGACACCGATCAGCATTTCAAGGATATTTACTCCATCCTGTTATTGGCACAGGTCATCACGCTGGCCACAGACAAAGGTCTGGCCGTTGCCAATGCTGATCTCACCATCATCTGTCAAGCCCCGAAGCTGGCTCCTTATATTGACAGCATGCGGCAGATCCTGGCCCGGACGTGCCAAGTAAACCCTGACCAGATTAATCTGAAGGCAACTACCACTGAAAAAATGGGTTTTACCGGTAGGGAAGAAGGCATCAGCTGCCATGCTGTCGTTTTATTACATGCCATCGCCTAAGATGGATTAATGACCGCAAATAAAGGTCAACAAAGTAAAATCTTATAATAAGAGAACATACAGGCCGACGAAGTTAACACTTGCTATCGCCACAATGAAAATTGAGGAACCAAAGATGAATATTCCTATCAACCAGGAACGGCTGGCCCGGACCTTTATACAACTCTGTGAGATCGACAGTCCCTCCCGCCGGGAGAAAGAAGTGGCTGATTACCTGCGCAGGACTTTTCATGCCCTGGGAGCCGAAAAAATCTTTGAGGATAGATCTGCCGAACAGACCGGCTCTCAATGCGGCAATCTTATCATCTCCATTGCCGGCAACAGGCCGGAGCAGGAGACTATCTTTTTTGCCTGTCATATGGATACAGTGGAACCTGGCTGCGGCGTACAGGTGCTGCAAACCGGCGACATCTTCACCAGCATTGGCGATACCGTGCTGGGCGGGGATGACAAGTCAGGTATTGCCGCCATCATTGAGTTAATCAGGATACTGCAGGAAAATAAGATCGATCATGGCCCGCTGGAAATACTGTTTACCACCTGCGAAGAGATCGGACTGCTGGGGGCCAAGGCCCTTGATTGGAACAGGCTGACTGCCGGCTATGGCTACGCCCTTGACTCTTCCGGCATCGACCGCATTATCATCGGGGCGCCTGCTGCCAACAAACTGCTCATTGACATCCATGGCATCGCCGCCCATGCCGGGCTCCATCCGGAACAGGGAATCAGCGCCCTGTGCCTGGCAGCCCAGGCCATTGCCAACCTGCGCCTGGGTCGCCTTGATGACGAATCAACCGCCAATCTAGGCCTCATACATGGCGGGGTGGCAACCAATATTATCCCGGATCACATCATCATTGAAGGGGAGGTCAGAAGTCATTCTCTGCAAAAACTGGCCGCTTATACTGAAGAAATTCAGAGAGCCTTTCAACAGGAGGTTGACCACTGGCCAGCCCTGGCGCCCACGGCATTAGAACAGATAAGCGAGACTCCAACCCAAGCTCCGGCACCCTCGGTTCTGGTCAATGTCCAGGTGGACTACCCGGCCATGCGTCTTGAACTAAGTGATCCGGTGCTGATGCGGGTGAAACAAGCCGGGCTGGATCTCGGCCGTACCCTGGAGTTTCAGATGGCCGGCGGCGGCAGTGATGCTAATATTCTTAATAGCTTCGGTCTGCCCACTGCCATTATTGCTACCGGCATGAATAAGGTCCATACTACCGATGAATATCTGGACCTCAAAGACTTGGTCCGCTTAACTGAACTGCTCTTTGCTATTGTCACTGTCACTGTCGGAGAGTAGTTCAAACCAGCTCTATTTGTCCTGGTATGCCCGCCACAATCTCCCCAATATCAGCACAGGCCAGGCCGTAACCCTTAATTTGCATCTCCTGCAGGATCGCGGCCGCGGCAGCTGGGCTGGCAGCTATCAGCAGGCCGCCGGAGGTCTGGGGATCGGCCAGAATCAACTCCAGTCCTGACTGGGCCGGCTGCCGGTTGACAAGGGCATGACCATAATGCTTCCTGTTGACATGGGCGCCTTCCGGGATAATACCCATCGCCACAAAATCAGCCACTCCGTCGAGCACCGGCACATGTTGTCCATAAATCCGGGCAGCCACCCCTGAGGCCAACAACATTTCAGAGAGATGGCCCAACAGGCCGAAGCCGGTAATATCGGTACAGGCATGCACCTCACCGCTTTGGCCCTGAACTTCCTGCATGATCTCGGAGGCCAGCCGGTTCAAAGTCACCATCACTTTAACAATAGCGGCCTCCACTTCCGGACCGACCAGATTGCCCTTGATGGCCGTTGACAGAATACCGAGCCCCAGAGGTTTGGTCAGGAGTAAGTGATCCCCAAGATGGGCGCCGGCATTAAGCAGGACCTGATCAGGATGTACCACACCGGTGATGGCCAGACCATACTTCAGCTCTGTATCTTCAATCGAATGACCGCCGACCAACAGAGCGCCCGCCTCCTGTACTTTATCCAGACCGCCACGGATCACCTCCCGGAATACCGACATTGCCATGGTCTTGACCGGACAGGCCAGGATATTCATGGCCAGCAGCGGTCGGCCGCCCATGGCATAGACATCACTGAGGGCATTGGCGGCAGCGATCTGACCAAAGCTGAAGGGATCATCGACAATGGGAGTGAAGAAATCCAGGGTCTGAATCAAGGCTGTCTCGTCGTTGAGACGATAAACCCCGGCATCATCACAGGTCTCAGCTCCGACGATCAGATTCGGATCTCTGGGCAGGCTGATGCCCTGCAGTATCTGACCCAGGTCCCCTGGGCCTAATTTGGCCGCTCAACCTGCCGCTTTTACAGTACTTGTCAGTCTAATCATCTTGCGTTGTCTCTCCCTTGGTCAACACATCTTCGAGCAGAGGCCAGTAGAAAAAAGTATCACATCATTCTTTCTTGTTGAATTTCTGCACAACTTCATTTTAAATGATTATTATCAGATTTGAGAGAAAGGCACAAAGATAATTTCCTCTTTGTGCCTTTCCCGTTTAGGCATCTGGAAGGGAAACCGGCTCCATGAACACTGGCCCTTTTATTTATAATGCATCAACCCTTCTATTTTAATGACCAGGACTTACGAGCAAGAGATTATGACAAACAACTCCGGCCGACACTCCGAATCAGGACGGCCTCGGCATGAATGCGGCGTTTGCGGTATATTCGGCCATGAAGATGCAGCGAAACTGACTTATTTCGGCCTTTATGCCCTCCAGCACCGGGGTCAGGAAAGTGCCGGCATTGTCACTTCAGATGGCAAAAAAGTCTCTATCCATAAGGCCATGGGCCTGGTGCCTGAGATATTTACCGAGACCATTCTGCAGGGTCTGCCTGGACATATGGCAGCCGGTCATGTCCGCTATTCCACCACCGGCTCCTCCCATATCACCAATACCCAACCACTGATGGTAACCCACAAGGGCACGACCCTGGCGGTGGCCCATAATGGCAATCTGGTCAATGCCATTGAATTACGGCATGAGCTGGAAGAAAAAGGTTCTATCTTTCAGACCGGCATGGACAGCGAGGTCGTCTTACACCTCATGGCCCGTACCGCTCATCTTGGCCTGGACCAGGCTCTGACAGAATCTTTTTCCTGTCTCAAGGGCGCCTACTCCATCCTGCTGATGACCCAGGATACCTTGGTGGCCGTGCGTGATCCGGGTGGTTTCAGACCACTCTGCCTGGGCAAACTGAACAATGGCGGCTGGGTTGTTGCCTCTGAGACCTGCGCCTTTGATCTGATTGAGGCCAAATATGTGCGCGATATCGAGCCGGGTGAGATGGTTATCATCAACAAGGAGGAGATACGCTCTATCTTCCCGTGGCCCAAACAAAAATCCAGCTTCTGTATCTTTGAACAGGTCTATTTTGCCCGGCCCGATTCGGACATATTCGGCATCAATGTTTATCAGGCCCGAAAACGGATGGGCGAGATCCTGGCCCGCGAATTTCCTATCGATGCTGATTTTGTCATGCCCTTCCCCGACTCCGGCAACTATGCGGCCCTTGGTTATTCCCAGGCCTCCGGCCTGCCCCTGGAGATGGGCATGATCCGTAACCATTATGTGGGCAGAACCTTCATCCAGCCGACCCAATCTATGCGCGACTTCAATGTCAGGGTTAAGTTGAATCCGGTCCGTTCGCTGCTGCAGGATAAACGGATTGTCATTGTCGAAGACTCAATTATCAGAGGCACCACCGGCAAGAGCAGGGTACGATCGCTACGCAATGCCGGCGCCCGAGAAGTCCATATGCTGGTCAGTTGCCCGCCGACGCGTCATGCCTGCTATTATGGCATTGATTTCCCTTCGTCGACCGAACTGATCGCCGCCAAACGCTCTGTCGTTGATATTGCCGACTACCTGGGTCTGGATTCCCTTCATTATCTCAGCCTGGAAGGATTGGTTGAGGCCGCGGGCCTGGGCAAGGAAAATTACTGCCTGGCCTGTTTTGACGGCAATTATCCGGTAGCTCCGGACCTGACATTTCACAAAGGGGCACTCGATATTTAAACAATCGTTAATAAATGAGCGATTGTTACCGTTTATTTAAGCATTCGTCTGACATCAGACAGCAACGACAACAGTGCCTTTGAAAAATTCCATTTCTCTTGATAGTTATCTATGTAATGGTTGCGGATCATGTGTCGAGATCTGTCCTGCAATTTTTAAAATGGATGAGACTGGTGAAAAGGCCGACGTCATCAATGCCAATGCAGAAGTCACACCCATGCTTGAAGAGGCGGCAGTCTTTTGTCCGGCCAAATGTATTGCTATTAGCAAGGACCCTGATCAGACAACCGACCAAGGCATGAACCATCAACAATTAACCAAAATATTTGAAGTGGGGGCCACCAGCGAGCCCTTAGATGAAATCATGAGCCTGGTCGCTCTGATTCAACCATCATTCAAGCCTGATAGGCTGCGGCAGCTGCATGATGATGTCGCCCGCCTTTTTACCGGGACCTATCCAGGATTCCAGACCAGCACCACCCGCTATCATAACCTTAAACATACCATCAGTGTAGCCCTAGCCAGTGCCAGACTGCTGCATGGCCTGCATTGTAGTGGTCAGGACATAACCAGCCATACCCTGGAGCTTGCTTTATACAGTGCCTATATACATGATATCGGTCTGCTCACCGAGACGTCGGATAAGGTAGTATCCGGGGCGATCTATATCAACAACCATGAAGAACGCTCCATTGTTTTTTTGAAAAAATATCTGGCCGGCAGTAATGTCTCCCAGCTCTTTATCCAGGAATGTGCCTCTGTTATTGAATGTACCAATATTGCCCTGACCCCCCAGGATATTGCCTTTCCTTCCGCTGAGTCCGAAATGGCAGGATATATTGTGGGCTCAGCTGATATCCTGGCCCAGATGGCCGATCGTTACTATCTTGAACGCCTGCCTTTTTTGTTTCAGGAATTGAAAGAAGGAGGGGTGGAAAATCGCGAGTCGCCAATAGGCCTGATCCAGGATACAACGCGTTTTTATCATGATATCATTATCGGCAGGCTGGAAAAATCTCTCTCCAACGTCGCTCAGGCAATGGGCATTCATTTTCAAAAACGGTGGCAGATAAATGAAAATCTCTATTACACCAATATTGAAAAAAATATCAATTATCTCAAAAAGATTTTAAAGATCTGCGAGGATGAACTGGATAATCTGGGTACTTTTCTGAAAAGAATTCCCCCACCCTGATGCCAGCTACTACTAAGGGCTACAATACTTCCTCAATCTATTTCTTCCGGGGATCTGCCCCGGTCTCAAACATCTCAAAGAGATCATAAAACAGTCTGGCGACCGCACTGAAATGAGTAGCCGAGCCAGAACCGGCGTAAGCCTTGCTCAGCTCCATAGCCCGGGCAAAACTTTCCTGACTGTCAGAACCCTGCGGATCCCTGATCACCTTCACTAAAGCTGCACCTACATCTTTTTCTTCCATAATTGTCCTCATTTCTGATTAAGATATCTTTCGTTATTTTGCATAACCGTTCGCTTAAATTATTTTGGTGCCGGAGTTCTTATTCGAATAAGATCAACAACACACTGAAATAAAAACATATGTTTTCTTAAAAACATCCAGCCAACCCCCAAAAATACTCCCAAAACCAACCATTGCCACCTCAAAAAACTCTCACTTTTTGATAGACGGACTATAAAGTAATAAAAAAATTTAGAGCTTTCAAAGAAATTTCTCTTATTTTTCCGTGGTTATGCTAATCAATAGTTTGTTATATGTCACACAATCTCAATAAAAACCCCCTCTTCTGACCAACATACTGATCATTAGGCCTGCTTGTTTATTATTTTAGCCAATTATCAATTATTTCTTGAAAATCAGACGAATGACTAATATAATGGCCCCTAGCTCTCTTAATGACTATTATTTCGGTCACTTTTGTATCAGGATTGGCTATGGTGAAACAAAGAACATATTCAAAATACGCAAAAGAAGCCGCTTTTTTGCTCGGTCAGCAGATCAAGCTTGGGCGCAAAAAACGTCAATGGTCTGAGCAAAATCTTGCGGTCAGAGCTGGTATTTCCAGAGCGACACTCCAGAAGATCGAGGCCGGTGAAATGTCTCCGTCCATCGGGCTTGTGTTCGAAGTCGCCGCCCTGGTTGGCGTTCCTCTGTTTGAGCAGGACAGCCGGGCACTTGCAACCAGTATCGAACTGACGCAAAGCAAAATTGCTCTCCTCCCCAAGCGGATCAAAAACAAGACAAAGGCGGTGGATGATGACTTCTAAACCGCAAAATAAAGAAGCCTTTGTCTGGATATGGCTTCCCGGAGAAACGCAACCTGTGGTCGCCGGTAAGCTTGAAGCGGATAACGGCACTATCCATTTCAACTATGGCAAAAGCTATCTTGAGCGGACAGACGACAAGAATCCTGCCATTCCGATTTATGAGCCGGAATTGCCTTTGCGGGCCGGGGTGTTACCCTTGCTAGGCGACCTGGAGATACCCAATTGCATTCGGGATGCTGCGCCCGATGCTTGGGGGCGGCGCGTTATCATCAACAAACAATTCGGGCTGAAAGGTCGGGATACGGATACCGGCAGCTTAGATGAGCTCACCTATCTCCTGGAATCGGGGTCTGATCGGATTGGGGCCCTTGATTTTCAGCGTTCACCAACGGAATTCGTTCATAGAACTCCAAATAATGCCGGCCTGGAAGAATTACTGGAATCGGCCGCACGGGTTGAGCAAGGT
This sequence comes from Desulfobulbaceae bacterium UBA5611, assembly GCA_002424635.1. Lineage (GTDB taxonomy): Bacteria > Desulfobacterota > Desulfobulbia > Desulfobulbales > Desulfocapsaceae > UBA2270. Next base: position 6,932 of record DIKT01000093.1, on the reverse strand, counting down.
ATTCCCTTAACCGCCGAGCTTGATCAGGCGCTATTCCATGGCAGCTCCATTGGCGGTGCCCGCCCCAAGGCCTTGATAGAAGATCAGGGCACCAAGTATATTGCTAAATTTTCGTCCAGCAGTGATCTCTACAGCGTCGTCAAAGCCGAATACGTTGCCATGAGATTGGCTTCAATTGCAGGGCTTAAGGCAGCTGCAGTCAAGCTGGTAAAAGCGGCCGGTAAGGATGTTTTGTTGATTGAGCGCTTCGACCGCATTGCGCTCGATTCCGGATGGGCTCGAAAATCCATGGTTTCCGCCCTGACCATGTTCGGCTTAAGTGAGATGACGGCACGTTATGCCAGCTATGAAGACCTTGCGGAAATCATTCGCCATCGTTTTACGCAACCAGGAGAAACCCTCAAGGAGCTTTATGGTCGGCTGGTTTTTAATATCTTGTGCGGCAATAACGATGATCACGCCCGTAATCACGCCGCTTTTTGGAATGGAAAAGAGCTTACTTTGACGCCGGCCTACGATATTTGCCCTCAAGGTCGTGCCGGCAATGAAGCGACTCAGGCCATGCTCATAACCGGAGGAGACAGGTTCAGTCAGCTCAAAACCTGCCTTGCTGCCGCGCATCACTTCTTGCTTTCCCGGCAGGCAGCGGTCGATTCGATTGACCAGATAGAGACAGCCATTCGCGACAATTGGGAGAGGGTCTGTGGAGAAGCGGAGCTGAGCCCGGTTGATAAAAACAATCTGTGGGGACGTCAATTTCTCAACCCATTTTCCATCGAGCGATGATAAGTGCTGGAAAAGTTGGAGGACTGAAGGACGTTCTGGTAACTGAGAAACAAAATATTGCTTTTCAAGACCTGACCCTCGTCCCCCCACTATTAATGCATAACCGCTCAACTGTTTGAGCAGACCAAACAACAAAAGCGCAATTCTAAGATTTTCTTAGAATTGCGCTTAAATTATTTTGGTGCCGGAGGTCGGAATCGAACCGACATGGGGTTGCCCCCGCGGGATTTTGAGTCCCGTGCGTCTACCAGTTTCACCACTCCGGCAAAAAAACTTAGTAGCTGTAAAGTTACAATTTAATACCTTTCCTCTCCTGGTCTGTCAAGAAAAATGGCTACTTAGCGTTAGGACTTGACTGTTTCCTGAAAGATATTCCGCAGATTATAAAAATAATCTATACCTGACCAGATGGCCATAGCCAGGCTGATATAGACCAGCACCTGGCCGATGTTATGAAGATATGGTATCGGCAGGACCCCAAGAGGAAAAATCAGGAAACTAATGCCGAAATACTGAAAATTACTTTTGATTTTGCCGATTTGGCCGGCGGCCACAACCACACCGGTCGATGCGGCCAGACCTCTAAAGCCGGTAATAATAATCTCCCGGCAGATAATCAGCAGACAAATCCAGGCCGGAATCCGCCCCATAGGGATCAGCATAATCAGGGCTGTTGCCACCAGCACTTTATCAGCCAGCGGATCCATAAGCTTGCCCAGGGTGGTCTCGCTCTTGTATTTTCTGGCAAAGTAACCATCGACCAGATCAGTCAGGGCGGCAAAGACAAAAACAAAAAATGTGACCAGACCGATGATTATAGTCTGCTCTATGGAAAACAACACAATCAGCACCGGAATCATGGCAAAACGCAGTCCCGTCAGGATGTTGGGCAAAGTTACTAGGTGATCCATTTCTTATTCCCGGCAAACAGCCTTGTTACTCTTTTTAATTTTGCACCATCAGATCGCCCACTTTGATACCAGATCCTAAAGAAGACGCCGGCCGGCCTGACAGTTTATATTCTTTATAATGGTGGAGAACGCGTTTAATATATTGTTCAGTCTCAGGGATTTGCGGAATCCGATTTAACCGTTTAACCAGATTGGGACCGGCATTATAAGCAGCAAGACTCAAAGGGATATTACCGTTAAAGATGTCAAGCATTGTCCGGAAATAGCGCGTGCCACCCTCTATATTGGCCCGGGCATCGAAGGAATCAAAGACTTTTAGATCCCTGGCAGTACCCGGCATGAGTTGCATAAGCCCTTGGGCTCCCTTAGCCGAACTGGCATAACAATCAAAATCAGATTCTGTTTTGATGATTGCCTTGATAAGATGGGGATCAATATTGTAACGATGACCGCTGCGCTGGATATGCTGATCATAAGCAAGACTGCTTCCTGGTGAAGCACGGCGGCCGCCGACCCGGACCTCAGGCCAGGCACGCCCTGACGGTTTTATAATAGCCGGTTCGCTCATATAGAGCCGCGATTGGCTGGCGGCAGGGACATTGGTAAAAAATTGTCTCCCTTTGGCATCCACAGAAGTATAAATATCTGCCCAGACCAGAGAGGGACCATAAAGCACTGTTGCCAGCCCAGTCAACACCAACAATCTCCAGGATGTCCCCATGTTCACCTTTTCTATCTGACAACCCTATATAGCGAAATTCTCATTTTTCAAGACACCCTTAACAATAACAGGTTCAGCCAAGAAGACAAAAATTATTTTTTTCTTTTTTCCCAGTCTGCCAGAAATTGTTCGACTCCCAAAGTCGTTAAGGGATGATTGGCCAGCTGTTCAATTATCTTGAGGGGGATGGTGGCAATATCAGCGCCGATCATGGCCGCATCCAGCACATGGAGAGGATTTCTGATGCTGGCCACAATGACCTCACTCTGGTAGTCATAATTACGATAGATGGTCATGATCTCACTGATCAACTCCATGCCGTGCTGGCCGAGATCATCCAACCGGCCGACAAAAGGACTGACATAGGTGGCACCGGCCTTAGCAGCCAGAAGCGCTTGGGCTGCGGAAAAGACCAGGGTTACGTTGGTGTTGATTCCCAGGGAGGTGAGTTCTTTGACTGCCTTCATCCCCTCCATAATCATGGGAATCTTAATCACAATCTTATCACTCATGGCCGCCAGGATCTTGGCCTCTTTGACCATACCTTCAGCATTAAGACTGATCACTTCGGCACTGACCGGGCCATCGACCACCTGACAGATCTCGGCAATAATATCCTCAAAAGGCTTGTTTTCTCGGGCGATCAGCGACGGGTTAGTAGTAACGCCATCGACCATACCCATGGCCACACCTTTTTTAATCTCATCAATATTGGCGGTATCTATAAAAAATTTCATTTTTTCTCTCCTTTCTCCCTAATAAATCGATTGCAGCATTCCTCACTGCAAAAATAATAAATCTCATCTTCATGCTGCAACCGTAGAGCCTGCCCCTGGGGCACGAGGGTATGACAAACCGGGTCCTCCACCAGCTTCTCAGCCGCCTGAGAGGCGGATTTTTCTGCTGATTGTTTATTGTCTCCTTTGTTCTTAGCAATGCCAGTAAGCAGACGATAACCAATATAAAACAGAATGATCAGAACTACTAACTTTAAAGGAGTCATCTTAGTTTCATTTATTCTGTTAAAAAACCTTTTATATTATAGTCAGTCCCAGACAAATGTCGAATTATTCCTTTCCCGGTGACTTAGCTTTTACCATGCTCATGCCAGTCGGGAAATGTGCTGGGCCGGCAGGTCGCCCTTCTCAATTCGGCTGAGAAGCAGCTGATACATCTGCTCGGCCGTCTGACCGCTTACAGGATCGTTGAAGTCGGGTAGTAACTGGGCCAGCGGGGCAAGGACAAAAAGACGGCTGGCAATATGGGGATGCGGCAGAATAAGATCCGGCAGTTGGCACACTATTTCCCCAAAATAGAGCAGATCCAGGTCAAGAAAGCGATCCTGATAGCCCTCTTCATCCGTATCCCGCACTCTCCCATACTCCCTCTCAACTTGCAATAAGAGATGCAACAGCTCGGAAGGATCCAGGTCGGTGTCGATCAGGCCCACCGCATTGGTAAAAAGAGAAGAGCTGACCATGCCGACGGCCTCTGTCACATAGAGCGCTGACAACTGCAGTGGCGCTATTTTTGGTTCTAAGCTAAAACGCGTCCACGCGCTCTGTACCAGATGGGGGCCATTACCCAGATTGGAGCCGAAACCAATAACGGCCAGGGTCATTTGTTAATCACACAATACTAGAGATCCTGCAAACCCAGGACATCAAACATAGAATAAAGACCGGGTTTTTGGCCTACAACCCAGGCTGCGGCAGTGGCCGCTCCCTTGGCAAAATTATCGCGACTGTGAGCCCGATGGGTAATTTCAATACGCTCACCAGGACCGGCAAAATAAATGGTATGCTCGCCGACAATATCACCGCCACGGATCGTCTGGATGCCAATCTCTTTTTTGCTGCGTTCGCCAATCATGCCGTGGCGCGCATAGACACCAACCTCCGCCAGATCACGATTTACGCCGGCAGCCGCCATCTCCGCCAGTTTCAGGGCCGTCCCGCTGGGGGCATCTTTTTTCTTGTTATGATGGGCCTCAACAATCTCAATATCGTAGTCATCACCTAAGATAGCCGCTGTTCTGGCCGCCAGTTTAAAGAGGACATTGACGCCGACGGCCATATTGGGGGCCTGGACACAGGGAAAATGCCGGGCCAGGCTGGCCAGTTCCTGCAGATTATCCGGCGTCAGTCCGGTCGTGCCAATGACCATGGCCTTGTTTTTTTGGGCGGCCAGCCGGGCAAATTTCATGGTCGCCTCATGAAAGGTAAAATCGATCAGGACATCACCTTGATCAATTACCGCCTCGAGACCTTCGGCAATGGTAATCCCGGCTGTTCCCCAGCCCGCCATCTCGCCGGGATCCCGGCCAATAGCGGGACTGCCGGCCGCCTCGAAGGCGGCGGCATAATGCAAACCAGGATGTTCCTGCACCATATAACCGACCCGCTGCCCCATCCGACCGGAGGCCCCGGCCACAATAACATTGATCATTATCTTCCTTTCGCTCCAAATATATAAAACTGTTAGAACTATAATTCTAACCCCGATGAACGGGATAAGTGCCTTTCGCAGATTTTTTTTGCAAAAAAAACAAGAAAACAATCTGTAAGGCACTAAAAACTGAACGCCTTACAGCAAACCGGCCTCTTGCATGGCAGCCGATAATGAGGCCAGAGCGGCTTTATCGATGGCTGACAATGGCAAGCGGGGCAGACCATCTTTGATCTTACCCATTAATTCAACGCCCTTTTTCGCAGGCACGGGATTAGGCGCACAGAACATGGCCGTCATCAGCGGGAACAGGCGATAATGAATCTCATTGGCCTTTTTCAGGTCCCCGGCCAGAGCGGCCTCCATCAAATCTGCCATACCGCGGGGTTCAACATTGGAAGTAACGGAAATGACCCCTTTGCCGCCGATTAAAACCGTGGGCATGGCAGTAAAATCATCACCGGAGAGGACAATAAAGTCAGTCGGACACCGCCTGATTATTTCGCTGATCTGCTGGAGGCTGCCGCAGGCCTCTTTAATGCCGATAATGTTCGGCACTCCAGCCAGACGGGCAACCGTTTCCGGGAGCATATTAATGGCGGTCCGACCAGGCACATTATACAGAAACATAGGGATATCAACGGCCTCGGCTATGGTCTTAAAATGGAGATACAGACCTTCCTGGCTGGGCTTGTTATAATAAGGCGTCACCGACAGGACCGCATCGGCGCCACTGTCCAGGGCGCTCTGTGACAGCTCGATCGCCTCCTTGGTATTATTGGCCCCGGTACCGGCAATGACCGGAATCCGGCCGGCAACCGTCTTGACGGTCAGTTCAATAACCCGCTTATGCTCAGCAAAATCAAGGGTGGCCGATTCGCCTGTAGTCCCGCAAGGAATAATGCCATGGGTGCCGCCCGCGATCTGAAACTCAATAAGATCGATCAGGCCCTTCTCATCTACTTCACCATTGATAAACGGGGTCACAATAGCAACGCTGGCGCCGTAATACTTGTTCATGATATAGTCTTCTCCTGATATGACTTGTCGTGACAGAAATAATATTATTTTTACTGTTATATTTTTAAATGATGGCTTAAAGCAAGGCTTCCGCCGTCAGACTGCCTTCATAAATAATCCGGGCCGGACCCTGGAGAAAAACATTATCCGCCAGCGGCCCCTCCTGCAGATCAAAGAAAATAGTCAGTCGATCGCCGCCTGAGGTTCTGATTGCCACCGGCGACTGCACCAGGCCCGCAAGAGCGGCAAAAAGCGCAGAAGCAACCGCCCCGGTGCCACAGGCCATAGTTTCATCCTCAACGCCTCGTTCATAAGTCCGCACCAGAATGGTATTGTCGGCAATTTTCTTAACGAAATTAACATTGGTGCCGGCTGGCTGGAACAAGGGATGAAAACGGATGATCTGGCCCCATTCCTTGAGCGGCACATCCTCTGCAGCATCGACAAAGAGCACGGCATGGGGCACGCCACTATTAACAAAGGACAGTAGTCTTTCCCGGCCACCGAGCATTACCGACAGCTTGGTCCGGAAATCAAAAGGGGCGGTCATTCGCAGACGGACACTATCATCACTGCTGATCTCGGCCTCAATAATACCAGCTAGGGTTTCAAAAGACATGCGAGCCCCGGCCAGTCCTTTAACGTAGGCAAAGCGGGCCGCACAACGGGCGCCATTGCCGCACATCTCCGCCACTGAACCATCAGCGTTATAAAAACGCCAGCTGAAATCAGCCACTGCTGAGTCTTCAAGAAGAATCAGGCCATCGGCTCCTACCGAAAACATCCGCCGACATATTCTCTGGGCCAACTCCGACTGCTCCCCTGGTGGAATCAGCAGCCGCCGGTGATCAATGACGATAAAATCATTGCCGGCGCCGCTCATCTTGGTAAAAGGCAGTGGCCAGGCAATGTCCATTATGCCGCCCCGCCCGCCATAATCTCGCCCTGGATCAGTGACTCAAAAGTCTCCCGTAAGCGGATTATTTGATAAGTACTGCCATCCACCAGTATCTCGGCCACCCTGGGCCGGGAGTTATAGTTGGAAG
>DIKT01000010.1:21178-117749 GCA_002424635.1 Desulfobulbaceae bacterium UBA5611 | reverse complement strand
GAGCCGTGTGCGTAAATAGCGCAAGCACGGTTCTGAGAGGGGCCGGGGCCAACTGAAATATGGCAAGAACAGCGCGACATCATCTGCGAAATCAGGTGGCAACGAAAACGCTTAACTTGTTAATATTACGGGAGAAGCCGGTATAACTGACAAGGCTAACTCTGTTGTCTGGTCGCACCAGTCAAGGATAAAACCTGAATCGGAATTTTTATCCGGGTTATCCGGGGACATAATACCTATTCAATCTTTTGATAGTATCCGGGGACTATTACCTATTCTTGCCAAACAACTGGGTGGTACTTGAGAACTTGATATCAAAGGCTTCTTCGAAAATAAACTCAACATACAACAAGTCAAGATAAAAACAGAACAGTTGTTGTGGAGGGTCGTCAAGAGAGAAAATCAACGTAAGCTGTTTTTCAGTCCCTTGCCGATAATAACTAGCAGATAAAAAAAGCCGGCCAGCATGACGATGGCCGGTCCGCTGGGCAGATCGAGGCTATAGCTGAGGGCCAAGCCGCCGGCAACCGAGGCCAGGCCAAGCAGGGTGGCCAGCAGCATCATCTGCCAGATGCGGGTGCTGAAATGAGAGGCGGTGGCGGCGGGCAGGGTAAAGAGGGCAATGACCATCACAATTCCCACCACCCTGACCATCAGGACTATGGTCAGGGCGGTCAGGCAGAGCAGCAGCAGGGTGTAGAGCTCGGTCCTGATGCCGCGCAGGCGGGCGAATTCCTCATCAAAACAAACAGCAATCATCCGGTTGTAACTGAGCAGACCAAGACCAATGACGATCACATCAAGGACGGCAATAGTCAGCAGATCTTGGCCGGTGATCATCAGGATATTGCCGAAGAGATAACTCATGGGATCAATATAGCCTGGAGTCTTGGCAATAAAGATGATACCCGCCGCCATGCCGAGCACCCAGATGGCGCCGATCACCGAATCTACCCGCTCGCGGGAGCGCAGGCTGACCAGGCCGATCACCAGGGCGGCGGCGATCGCCGCGACAATGGCGCCCAGCATCGGTGTCAGCCATTGCAGGCCATAATGGTACTGGCAGTAGAGGGCGCCGCCGATGCCGCCCAGCACGCAATGGGCAATAGCCCCGGCCAGATAGGTCATCCTTTTGGCCACCACATATGTGCCGATAATGCCGAAGGCCGGGGCCGCCAGCAGTCCGGCAAACAGGGCATAACGGAGAAAGACCATATCCGGGTCGGTCAGGGCCTTGAAATAAATCAGCATTGGGAATGCCCTCGTTCCGAACAACAATGATCATGCCGGACCATATGGACGTCGCCGCCATACATTTCGCGGATAATTTCACCGGTCAGTTCCGAGGTTGGATGGATCTTGACCTGGCGATTGATACAGAAGACCCGGCTCACCAGTTGAGAGACAAAGCCCAGGTCATGGGAAACAGTGAGCACTGTCACCCGGTTGGCCAAAGCCTTGAGGATTTCGAAGAACTGGACCTCCACGCCCGGATCAACGTTGGCGGTGGGCTCATCAAGGAGCAGAATCTCCGGTTCACAGGCCAGGGCGCGGGCAATAAGAATGCGTTGCCGTTGACCACCGGACAGGCTGTTGAACGGACGGCTGGCCAGATTATCAACGGCCAGTTCCGCCAAAGACTGCCTGCATATGCGCCGATCCTCGGCACTGTAGCGGCCCAGGCCGCAGGACCCGACCCGCCCCATGAGCACAACATCCATGACGGAGACCGGAAAAGAGGGGTCATACTGCAGGTGCTGCGGCATATAGCCGATCCTCGGTCTTGCCTGGTGGGGAGTAACGCCCAAGACTTGGATCGTGCCGCTCTGGGGGGTGAGCAGGCCTAGAAGCAATTTGAGCAGGGTCGACTTACCGCCGCCATTGGGGCCAACCAGTGCTACGGCATCCAGTGGCTGAATGGTGAAAGAGACATTGCTGAGGATGGGAATCTCGCCATAGGAAAAGGAGACCTGCTCACAGCGGATAGCCGGCAGATCAGCAGCAAGGGTGGATTCTATTGTTTTCAAAGTTTTTAGTCGTAAAAAGATCTGGCAGGATGGTCTCAACTATGAAATAGACGGCCTAAGATTGCACCACCAGGTGAAGGTTACCCTCATTTTTTTGTACAGTGAGCGAACGCTATGCTGGTAATGCCTCAGTTAAAGATAAGTATAAGTTATTCTTTTTTTTAATCCTTTGCAATCTTTGATAACTTCTTTCCCTTTATTTTGCTCTAGATATTTCCAGTAGCTGCTCACCAAAAGGGAATTCTTGACTTGTCTCCTGTATGTCTTATAACTCTACATGTGGTGAATTAAAGTAATTTTAGCCATTTGAGTGCCCACTAACAAAAGGAGAACCGCTATGGAACAGAAAGAAGTGGAGAGTTTTGTTGCCAAAATTCAGCAGCAGCGTGATGAGTTATTGTTGAAGATCCACTTGGCCAAAGCTGATGCCAAGGATGAGTGGGTTGAGGCTGAGAAGAAGTGGGGAATTCTAAAAGCCAAAACGCCGAAGGTAGCCCAGGCAGGTGGTGAGAGTATAAAAGAGGTGGGGGCCGCCGTGAAACTGGTGGGGGCGGAGATCCTGCGCAGTTATGAGCGGATCAAGAAAGTTTTGGAAAAATAATATTTTAGAAGAGGCTGACTGGAGAGGGCATCTTTTGAGCAGCGCCGATGGTACTAGCAAAGAATGGGCTATAAACAGATAACGATAAAATTGCCTGCTGATTGCTCTCAGGAGCAAATGTATGCCATGGTGGCCAAGTCAGAAGGACTGCTGGATTTTTCGGTGCAGATCCTGCACAAAAGTCTGGATGCCAGGAAGAAAAGCAATATCCATTGGCTCGCCCAACTCTGTATCCTCTCTCCCGAGATCAAGAGCGAACCGCTGGTCAGCCAGCCTTTATTACAGATCCCTTATCGTAAGCGAACAGCAAAGGCCCTGGTTGTGGGCAGTGGACCTGCCGGCTTCTTTGCCGCCCTGGTCCTGCAAAAGGCCGGCTTGGCCACAACCTTGATCGAACGCGGGGCCGAGGTCGGTAAGAGAGATCAACGGATCAAGGTCTTTGAAAAAAGCGGCGTCTTTGATCCGTTGGGCAATTATGCCTTTGGCGAGGGTGGAGCCGGGACCTTTTCCGATGGCAAGCTGACCTCACGCACGAAAAATATCTCGCAGGAAAAAGCATTCATCCTTGATAGTTATGTTCAGGCCGGCGCGCCACCGGAGATTCGTTATCTGGCTCATCCTCATCTGGGCAGTGATAACCTGCAGAAGATTGTCAGCAACTTGCGTAAGGAGTTTATCCGCCTGGGCGGGTCTGTGCGCTTTGAGACCATGCTTGTTGACCTTGAGATTGCCAAGGGCCGGGTGGTCAGCGCGCAGACTGACCAGGGTACCATTGACGCGGATTACTTCGTCATTGCGCCCGGTCATTCCGCTCATGAAACTTATCGCATGCTGATCGATAAAGGGGTGGAGTTCAGAACAAAAAATTTTGCCATTGGCTGCCGGGTCGAGCATCCGCAAGCCCTGATCAATCTGGCCCAGTGGGGCCGGGAAGAATTGCCGGGAGTGAAGGCGGCTGAATACCGGTTGACTTCCAAGGGCGATGGTAAACTGCCGGTCTATACCTTTTGTATGTGTCCCGGCGGGGTGGTGGTCCCGGCTACGGCCTATGCCGACACCAATATTGTCAATGGCATGAGCCTCTACCAGCGCGATGGTGAATTTGCTAATGCCGCCTGTGTCGCAGGGCTAAATTTGCAGCAGTTGCTGGGGCGGGATATAACCGCCCTGGAGGCCCTTGACTGGCTGGGCGCGCTGGAGCAGGATTTTTACCGCTTTGGCCAGGGCTACCAAGCCCCATACTGTCAGATTGATGATTTCATTCATGGCCGGGAGCCAACAGGCCATGTCCAATCGAGTTATCCCCTGGGACTGGTGCCGGCCCCTTTGTGGTCAATGCTGCCTCGGGCAGTCAGCGCCTCGCTTCGTGAAGGCTTGAAGGAGTTCAGCCGTAAGATCAGAGGGTTTGAGACCGGTATCATCATGGGGCTGGAGAGCAAGACTTCAGCCCCGATCCAGGTTGTAAGACAGACAAGTGGTTTGTGCGGTGGTTTTGACAACCTCTATCTGGTTGGTGAAGGCAGTGGTTATGCCGGCGGTATCATCTCCAGCGGCACCAATGGCATCAAGGCGGCTATGCATATTATACAGACTTGTTCGTGAGCTTTAGGGTGCCTTGAAAAATAGTCTTTTCGCCCAAACTCTTCGTTATGCTTAAAATTTTATCCTCGGGATATCAATTATATGCCTGTGGTAAAATTTTGCACATGCCTCGATTTTGAACGAAAATTCTACTTTTTCAAAGTACCCTTTAGTTTGGTCCTTTAATATCAGCTCGAATGGTTATTTAAAGTTTTTTTCAAAAAAAAAGGGGAGCAACCGTCAACGGTAGCTCCCCTTAAATGGATCAAAAATCAACGAGTCGGATTATACACAACCGGTTGGTTTTGGCAGGCCGGCCATTTTACAGGCTCCCTTACCAGGACCGGATGGGAATAACTCATAGATTCTTTTCAATGGAAAACCAGTGGTCTTGGACAGAATGCGGACCATTGGAGCAATACCGTTCTTCTTGTAGTATTCCTGCAGAGCATCAATGACTTTGTTGTGCTCGTCAGTCATCTCGCCAATACCCTCAACACCTTTTACATAATCAACCCAGTTCTGGTCGAATTCTTTAGCGTTTAACAGGAAGCCGTCTTCATCAACCTCAAATTTGGACCCGTTGTGTTCTAATGTAGGCATGTTACCCTCCTTACAAAAAATATTATTAATTGGTTTTCACCGTTTCTAGAGCAAAAATGATTGTGAGTTATTACTATAGGCAATTTAGTTTGTCAAGTAAATGGCAACCCCTTTTTTGCTCTAATTTTTTTTCAAAAGAATCAAGCCAAGCTGCTTGGATATTTTTGAAAAAATCCGGGTAAGTCGGCAATTTATTGTTATTTGTTATTTTATCAAACTACGTGCCTCCTGTGAAAGAAGCATCAATTTGGATGATGGTCCTGTATTGCTTATTCTATTAGAAATATAGAACTTCTTTAAGCAGATATCTTCTGATCCGGAATTACAGCCAGGGCCTCTTTTATATGGTGACAAACCATGGTACTGATCGCCGGCATTGTCACGAGGCCCTGCTCGATAATGTCAACATCGATATCAGCCTGGGCCAGCAGGGATGACCATGAGTCAGTCCGGTCCCCGGTCAGATCACGATAAAAATGCATGCCTGCCACCAGGAGCAGAGGAATAATGCACACCTTTTTATAACCGGAGGCCGTAATGTCGGCGATGACCTCGGCGTTTGTGGGATAGCCTTCAATGACGCCGACAAAGATTCGCGGGCCGAACTGACGGCGCATGAAATGCTGCAAGGCCGGATAGGTGCACCAGGCAGGATGATCGGTGCCATGTCCGATAAACAGAATGCCGTGATGAGGGTGAGCATTAATCAGAGGCGTCATGCTGGTACAGAGTGTTATAAAATCTTCAGGTGAGCTGAGCAGGGGCAGACCTATTGAGGTCCGGATCGGACTTTGGGCGGTCTCTTCAAGCAGACGGCTGAACTCATGGCCGCCAAGCAGATGAAGCGATTGGACGACTGCCCAGGAATAATGACGGCGATATAACTGGTCCAGAACTTCAGGGGTATTGCCGATCTCCGGCAATTGACTGCCGAGTTTGTCTTTGACCATCCGAGAAGAATAGGCCCAGAAAATGTCATGTTCCGGGAAATAAGCTTTAATCCGGGCGTCCAGATAATCATAACCTGTTGCAGCCTTAGTAGTCGTGCCAAAGGCAGCGATGATAATTGGAGTCGGGTGCATGTGTCTGCCTTGTCAAAGAAGATTATTAGATATGAGGCATAACCTGTTTTCATCTCGATCCATGCCGGGCCTCTGCAGGAGCGGCAATTTTTTATTCCGTTCCCCTGACTTTCCTGTTACATTTAAAATATCAACTCATAAATTGCATTGCTTGTCCTCCAAGTATGAACATAATTTAACATAATTTAGGAATATGCATATGACAACACCCGTTTGCCAGACAGCCGCTAATAAAAATAATGATAAAAATAAAAATAATGAACCAGGTCTGGCCGATGTCGTTGCCTGTGATTCCGCGATCTGTTTTATCGATGGTCAGGAGGGACGTCTGGTTTATCGTGGTTATGACGCCCTTGATCTGGCTCAACATTCCACTTTTGAAGAAGTAGCCTATCTGCTCTGGTATGGCAGGTTACCGGGCACTACGGAGTTTCAGGCCTTCCTCGATGGTTTTACCGGCGGCATGGTGCTGCCGGTTGAGACCACCATGATCCTGCGGATGGTGCCTCGCACCGCTACGTCAATGGAGGTCCTCCGCACGGCAGTTTCTTTTCTCGGTCATTGGGATCCTGACAGCGGCAACACCCGTTTGGATGCCTGTCTGCGCAAGGCCCAGCGGATAACGGAGCGGATTCCATTAATTATCGCCGCTCATCATCGCTTGAAAGAAGGCCAGGAACCAATTGCCCCCCTGCCCAATCATGGCATTGCCTATAATTTTCTCTATACCTTGCAGGGTGCCGAGCCCGAGCCCGATATTACTCATGCCCTTGATGTGGCTCTTATCCTGCATGCCGATCATGAGCTGAATGCCTCGACCTTTGCCGCCCGTGTTACCGCCGCCACCATGTCTGATATCTATTCGTCGATGACCAGTGCAATCGGCGCCTTGAAAGGGCCGCTGCACGGGGGGGCGAATGCCGATGTGATGGAGATGTTCGAGGCCATCGGGATGCCGGAGCATGCGGAAGCGTGGATCTTGAATCGTCTGGCGGCCAAAAACAAGATCCCCGGTTTTGGCCATCGAGTCTATAAATGTGAAGATCCACGCGCCGGCATCCTCAGAGATTATGCCAGAATAATTACCGATAAGGTAGGGGATACCCGTTTCTACGAGATCGCCCAGGCGGTAGAAAAGACGATGCTGGCCAATTCCAAGGTTTTTCCTAATGTCGACTTTTATAGCGGCATCCTCTATCGGGCCATGGGTATTCCCACTGAACTGTTTACGCCCATCTTTGCCATGAGCCGGGCGGTGGGCTGGTCGGCCCATATCCTGGAACAGTGGCGCAATAACCGGTTGATCCGGCCTAACGCTCGCTATATCGGGCCGGCACTGCGGGCTTATACCGCCATTGAAGATAGAAGTTCGTAAAGAGGCTCTGTTCAGTTAATTTTTATAAAGATCGTACAGAGGAGGTCGTCATGCGTAATCTGCTGTTTTGCCTGATGACCTTGGTGATGACATCCTGTGTTGTGGCTGGACCTGATTATGTCCGGCCGCTTACTGCCATGCCGGAACAATGGCAAGTTGAATATCAGGATGTCATCGCCCGGACTGATGTCCAATGGTGGCAGCAATTTGGTGATCAGGTACTCGCTGAGCTGATCATACAAGCAGTGCGAGGCAATCTTGATCTGCGGGTCGCGGCAGCCAGAGTAGATCAGTATCTGGGCCTGGTGGAGACCAGCCGTTCCCGTTATTTTCCCCAGATCGAAGCCGGGGGCTCAGCTAGACGTGATGAGGCCGCCGGTCAGAGCGTTGACAGATATCAGGCCGCTTTCATCAGTGCCTGGGAGCTTGATCTCTGGGGTCGGATCCGGCGTTCTGTCGAGGCTGCCCAAGCGCAGATTGCCGGCAGTGAGGCCGCGCGTCGTGCTGTAGTCATGACCGTGGTCAGTAATGTCGCCAGTAATTATATAATTCTGGTCGGTCTGGATCAGCAGCTGGAGATTGTACGCGAGACCCGGCGATCTTATGCCGAGGGCCTTGATCTGTTTCGGATTCGCCTCAGTCATGGCGCTATTTCCCAGCTGGAGCTGTCTCAGCTCGAATCTCAATATGAGGCCGCCAGTCAGGCCGTTCCCCGTTATGAATCGTTGATCCGGCAGCAGGAAAATCTGTTGTCCTTACTGCTCGGTGTGGCGCCGGGACCAATCATCCGGGGCAAGGTCCTCGACCAGTTGACTGTACCCGGTATCCCGGCAGAGCTACCTTCCCAGTTACTGGAACGGCGGCCAGATATCATGGCGGCTGAACAGGATTTAGTAGCCGCTAATGCCGCAATAGGGGTGGCCAGCGCCGAATATTTCCCCCGGATTTCGCTCACCGGCCTGCTGGGGACCGCCAGTAATGATATCGGTTCTTTATTGGGCTCCGGTACTGGTATCTGGTCAGTGGCCGGGGCCGCCGCCGCACCGCTTGTTAATTTCGGCTCCATCTCCGGTCAAGTCAAACAGGCCGAGGCCCTGCAGCAGCAGGCCCTGTTTAATTATCAGCAGACGGTGCTGGCCGGCTTTAAGGAAGTGGAAGATGTCCTCATCCGGATCGTCAAGGGCCGGGAAGAACTCGAGGTCCAGGAGCGGCAGATCCGGGCTCTGGAGGAGTATGCCCAGCTGGCCCGGTTGCAGTTTGAGGCTGGCAGCTCCAGTTATCTGGAAGTGCTGGATGCCGAGCGGACTCTCTTTAGTAATAAACTGGCCCGCAGTCAACTCAGGTCTAATCTGCTCGCAGCCCATATTGCAGCTTATAAGGCCTTGGGCGGAGGTTGGGATGCCGCGGCCGGCCACCTGGCAAGCGGACAGGAGTAAATGCCACCACCAGGAGGTTCCGATGACGCAATTATTAGTACAGCCACCTAAAGGTCTTTATCGTGCCGCCAGACCTGCTCTGCAGCCGCAAGCCCACAGCCTGAACCTGATTGGTTTTGGTTTTGACGGTACCGCCTGTTTTCGCAAGGGTACGGCCATTGCCCCGGATGCCATCCGCATGGTGGCCTCCGATATTGAGAGTTATTCACCCTATCTCGATCTTGATCTGGAAGAAGTCACTTCATTTTATGATCTTGGTAATATCATTGTCACTCAGAGCGGTGATGCCCATCAGGATTATCTGGCCGCGCATGAACGGTTCAATGACCTGGTGGCCGGCTTTGATTTGGCGGCCGATGGTATCCAGTTTTTAGCCCTTGGAGGAGAACATTCGATCTCTTACTCCTTTATCAGCAAATATCTCCATGCTTTTCCCGATCTGGTGCTGCTCCATCTGGATGCCCATGCTGATCTGCGCGATGAATATCAGGGTTATCATTATTCGCATGCCTCCATTATCAGAAGGTGTCTTGATTATTTCGGACCGGGTCACCAGTTGCTGCAGTACGGCATCCGTTCCGGGACCAGAGATGAGTACGCCTGGATGCGGGCAAAACAGACCCTGGCCCCAAGCCTGGATGCCTTTGTCGCCTTTATCGAAGGTTTGCCGGCTGACCGCCCTGTTTATCTCACGCTTGATCTTGATTACTTTGACCCGGCCTATCTGCCCGGGACCGGCACCCCGGAACCAGGGGGAGAAGATTTTGCCTCCTTTGTCAGGATTATCCAGGCCCTCCGTCATAAAAATATGGTCGGGGCCGATGTGGTAGAGCTGTCGCCACCGGTGGATGTCAGCGGTAACAGTGATGTCTTTGCCACCAAAGTGGTCAGAGAGCTGATCCTGACCTTTCATCGGGGAGGAGCATAATGACCAGTGATCCGGCCTTTATTGCCTCTGAAAACAGGGAGCGCTATCATGTCAGCCATTGGGGTAACGGTTATTTTACGGTCAACAGCAAGGGCCATCTGTGCGTCTTGCCGGAAAAGCGGGAAGATGGTCCCGTCATTGATTTTCTTGAGGTCATTGAGGAAATCAAGAAGTTAAATATCGCCTTCCCCGCCGTACTCCGTTTTCATGATATTCTCCGCTCACAGGTGCGGTTGCTCAATACCACTTTTCGGGCTGTAATCGAAGAATGCGAATATCAGGGGCAATTCCTGGGCGTTTATCCGGTCAAGGTCAATCAGATGCGGGAGGTGGTCGAAGAGATTATCGATGCCGGGCAGCCCTTTGATTATGGTCTGGAGGCCGGCTCCAAACCGGAACTGCTGGCAGCCCTGGCCTTAAATGATAATCAGAAGGCCTTGACCATCCTTAACGGCTACAAGGATGAGGACTATATACGTCTGGCCCTGCTTGGTCGCCGCCTGGATCGTAAGATTATTATCGTCGTGGAGCGCTTTTCGGAGTTTTCTTTAATTATCCGCCTGGCCCAGGAATTGAGAGTTGAACCGCTGATCGGAGTCCGCGCCAAGCTGGCGGCTCACGGCACCGGGCGGTGGGCCAGTGCCAGCGGCGAGAGGGCCAAGTTCGGTCTTACCTGTAGTGAGATTCTCAGCGGCGTGGCGCTGCTCAAACAGCATGGAATGGCCCATTGTCTGCAACTGCTCCATTTTCACGTCGGTAGCCAGATCCCGGATATCCGTTTCATCAAGGAGGCCATTGCCGAGGCCGGCCGCATTTTTGTCGATCTGGTGGCTTTGGATTTGCCGATTGCATATTTTGATGTGGGCGGTGGCCTCGGCATTGACTATGATGGCTCCCGGTCCGCCAGTGAGTCCTCCCGGAATTATACCCTTGAGGACTATGCTTTTGATATTATTGACAGTCTGCAATACATCTGTGACCAGGCCGGTGTCGCCCATCCCAATATTGTCAGCGAGAGCGGCCGTTTCGTCACCGCGCACCATTCCTGTGTAATCACCAATGTCATTGATGATATCCATCAGACCAGGAATAAACTGAGCACCGAGCACGAGTCAGGAGAACATAATCTGGTCTCGCTCATCCGTAGTTCAGCAGCTGAGCTTGATGACAGTAATTACCAGGCTATTTTTAACGATATCCAGCAGTGCAAGGATGATGCCATCAGCGCCTTCCGCTTCGGGGTGATCTCCATCGGTGAGCGGGCCAAGATCGAGACCCTGTACTGGACGACGCTTGCCCGAATTCAGAAGATTGTCGCCGGCCAATCCTTTATTCCCGAAGAGCTGCAAAGGCTCGGTGAACTGCAGGCCAGCCAGTATCTCTGCAATTTTTCGATCTTTCAGTCGGCCGCCGACAGTTGGGCCATCAAGCAGCTGCTGCCCATCATGCCGGTCATGCGTCTGGATGAGCAGCCGGAAGTAAACTGTTCACTGGTGGATATCACCTGTGATTCCGATGGCAAGATTGACCGCTTTATTGCCCCGGGCGGCTATGAAAAAACCCTGCTCCTGCACAGCCTGCACCCTGGTGAAGAATATTATATCGGCCTCTTTCTCACCGGGGCTTATCAGGATGTGATGGGAGATATGCATAATCTCTTTGGCCGGCTCAATGAGGTCCATATCTATTGTGATGATGATGATCCCAATGATTTTTATATTGAAGAGATGATCAAAGGGACTGCCGCCCAGCAGGTCTTAACGACCATGCAGTACAATCCGGAGCTGATGGCCAGGACGATCAAGAAAGAGATCGATCGCCAGGTGCATCAGGGCAGGATCCTGCCCCGGGAAGGGGTGCGGCTGGTCGATTTCTATGAAAACTGTTTGGCTGATTATACCTATTTGAAATTTTAGGTGCCGTTAAGGAGTTGAGCAAGGCTTTTTTTGCGCAACTCCTTTTACGGCACCTTATGCCGCTTCCGGAAACAGCCCCT
The DNA here is from genome assembly GCA_002424635.1 of Desulfobulbaceae bacterium UBA5611. Lineage (GTDB taxonomy): Bacteria > Desulfobacterota > Desulfobulbia > Desulfobulbales > Desulfocapsaceae > UBA2270. The sequence goes on along the minus strand of DIKT01000010.1, from coordinate 106,120 downwards.
GCTTTTCCGGCTGTTTCCGAGGGCGGCGCCCGGCAAAGTTTTTACGCAACTGGCCAAGTTTTTTTGCGCAACTCCTTTTACGGCACCTTATGCCGCCTCCCGGAAACAGCCCCTGTTTTTTCGGCTGTTTCCGAGGGCGGCGCCCGGCAAAGTTTAGTGCAAAGTTTTTGTGCGGCGTCCGGCCAAGTTTTTGCGCAACTGGCCAAGTTTGTTTGCGCGCAACTCCTTTGACATACCCGTATGCCCTCCCAAGACATGCAACTTTCCAGCTATATCCCGGTAGCGCTCGGCAGAGATCATACAGATTGCCGCGAAGCAGTTATTCTCGACAAAGAGCACCTACCGGCCTCTGACATTGAGCCAGATGACCCTAGCAGGGTAGGCCGCTCATCCGACACCTGGGCCTTTATTAATCGTTGAAGTCGGCTCCTGAATAAATTATGATAATCATTTTTATTAAGCTCTTACCGTCAGCTTGTCAGCAGGCTGGCCGGAGAGGAAAAACTTGACCAAGGAATTTTTTGTATGGCGCAGATCACATGGAACGATTCGTACAGTGTTAACAACGATATTATCGACGCCCAGCATCAGGAGTGGATTGCCATCTATAACAAGCTGGATCGTGACCTGCTCACAGGAGGCAGCGGAGACTTGGCCACAGCGGCGGCAGATGCCCTTCAGGCCATGCAGGACTATGCCAATTATCATTTCCGCCAGGAAGAGCAGTATCTGAAGGAGATCAATTACCCGGACCTGGTGGTCCACAAGAGGCTGCATACAGACTTTGATGATCAGCTCTATGGTTATGGCAGGCAGTTGCGGAATGGCCAGCTGGTTCTGAGCTCCGAGCTGGTGTCTGTCCTCAAAAACTGGCTGCAGCATCATATCCTGCATGAAGATCAGAAATATTGTGCCTTGATAAGCCAAAGCCAGGGCTGATTTCACAAGGTCCCTTTTTAAAATACTCAGCATTGTGATAGAAGTTAATAATTATGTAACCATTGCTCAACGTACAGGAGAGTGTTTGATGATCAAGGCTTTTAAGGACTGGAACATTTTTTCAAAAATCATGAGTTTGTCATTTCTGACCTTGCTGGTTTTGGTGCTGGCTACGCTGTTGGGACTGGTACCATTTATTCGTGAACTGATCATGAAGGAGAAACAGGCCACCGTTAGTAATCTGGTCCAAGTGGCCATCAGTGTGGTGGCATCATACGAAAAACAGGTTAAGGCCGGCACGCTCTCCCAAGAGGAGGCCCAAAAACAGGCCGCCACCCAGATTGCTGCTCTTCGATACAATGAAAAGGATTATCTCTGGATCAACGACCTGACTCCGAGGATGATCATGCATCCGACACAGCCGCAGTTAAACGGCCAGGACTTAACTGACAATAAGGATCCTAATGGTAAGTTTCTGTTCAGAGAGATGGTCCAAATAAGTAAGAGCAAGGGTAAGGGTTTTGTCGAATATGCCTGGGCGAAGCCGGGCGATAGCAAACCGGTCCCGAAAATATCTTACGTGGAGTTGTATCCCTCCTGGGGCTGGATCATCGGTACCGGGGTTTATATCGATGATGTTGATAGCCAGATGCACAAGACTATGCTGTGGATAGGTATAGCTCTTGTTATATTGACGGCTTTGGCCATCTTGTTGGCTTTTTTCATTGCCCGTTCAATAACAGTGCCTACCTCCGTCCTGGTCAAGCAGAGCGTCCAGGTAGCTCAGGGAGAGCTTGATATCCGGATTGTCAGTTCTTCCACAGACGAAATTGGCCAGTTAGCCTCCTCATTTAGAAAAATGACCGAGAATCTGCGCGCTATTATCATGGATATTATCAGTGGTGTCACTGAACTCACCACGGCGTCGCATAACCTGGCGGCAGTGTCTAAACAGATATCGTCGTCGGCTCGTGACACGGCTGATAAATCAAGTGCGGTAGCTGTGGCCACCGAGGAGATGAGCACCAATGTCCAGTCGGTGGCGGCAGCGATGGAGCAGTCATCAGGTAATGTTAATATGGTGGCCTCGGCTTCCGAAGAGATGACCTCGACTATTAACGAGATTGCCCAGAATGCCGAAAAAGCCCGGGCCATTTCGGAAGAGGCAGTCAGCCAATCCCGGCTCACTTCCGAGAAAATGACGGCTTTGGGTGAGTCAGCCATAAAAATTGGCAAAGTGACCGAGACCATCACTGAAATATCGGAGCAGACCAACCTGCTGGCCTTAAATGCCACCATTGAGGCGGCCAGGGCTGGGGAAGCGGGCAAAGGTTTTGCGGTGGTGGCCAATGAGATCAAGGAGCTGGCCCGCCAGACGGCAGCTGCGACGGTAGATATAAAAAATCAGATCAGCGAGATGCAGACCACGACCTCGACAACGGTTGCCGATATCGAAAAAATTTCGGCCGTGATTTCTGAGATCCATAATGTAATCAATGGTATCGCGACAGCTGTTGAAGAACAATCGGCGGCATCGACTGAAATTGCCAATAACATCTCGCAGGCCTCGCAAGGTATTGCCGAGGTTAATGAAAATGTGGCCCAGAGCACAGTGGTCATTGCTGATATAACACGTGATATTGCCGGTATCAACCAGCAATCGGCTCAGGTGGGAGAAGGCAGCAGCCAAGTGCAGTTGAGCGCGCAAGGCTTGGCTGAGCTGGCCGTGCAGCTCGAAAATCTGGTGAACAAATTCAAAGTCTGAGTGTGCCCGACTTAAATTTTCAATATTGTTGATGGTGATCTGAATGGATACTAATATTCTTCTGATAAAAACAAGCGGCTGGCTGTTGGTGTTATTAACAGCAATGGCCGTTGTGGCCCAGGCCGGCGATAAGATCGTCATTGCCCATCGGGCCGCCTCCGGCTATCTGATGGAGCATAATCTGCCTTCCGTCACCCTGGCGGTGGCTATGGGCAGTGATTATATCGAGCAGGACCTGGTGATGTCCAAAGATGATCAGATCATCGTGCTTCATGATCCCACCCTGGAGCGGGTCACAAATGTGGCTGATCTTTTTCCGGCCAGAAAGCGGCCGGATGGCAAGTTTTATGCCCTTGATTTTACGCTGGCTGAAATAAAACAACTGCAGCTTAAAGAGCCCTATGCCAATAGTGGCCGCTTTCCCGACAGCAACAAAAACCTGAAATTGTCTATTCCTACCTTTAAAGAAGAACTGGAATTGATCAGGGGGCTGGAAAAGACCCTGGGTCGAGATATCGGTATTTATCCCGAGATCAAGCAACCATGGCTTCATCGGAAGGAAGGTAAAGACATCTCCATGGCCGTTTTACAGATCCTGCACGACTATGGCTATCAAAGTAAAGACGATAAGATTTTTCTGCAGTGTTTTGACCCGGATGAACTGAAGCGTATCCATGATGAGCTGTTGCCGGCCAAGCAGATGACATTGAAACTAATCCAGCTGATTGATGATAATAACGGCCATGAGACCAAATTTCTGCAATGGGGGGAATGGTTTAACTATAATTATGACTGGATCAGCAGTAAGTCAGGTTTACGGACTTTATCAACCTATATCTCCGGGATCGGTCTGGACAAAGCCATGCTCGTTGATGATAGTGGCAACATCCTGCGTCCGGATCTGGTCAGTGATATCCACAGCCTGGGTATGGTTGTTCATCCCTATACCTTCCGGCGGGAACCAGAGTCACTGCCGCCCTATGCGGCCAATTTTGAGGCCTTATTGGATTTTTTCTATTTCAAGGTCGGTGTCGACGGTGTTTTTACCGATTACTGTGGTGATGCTGTCGAGTTTTTGAAGAACAGACCCCCCGAATCTGGCGCTGAAGCTGCCGTGGAAGAGGAAAGCGAGTCAGCACTGCCGGCCCAGCCCGCAGTCGATCCAGTCGTGCCTTCAACCCCGGTGGAGCCGCAGGAACCACCTCTCGTTGCGCCGGAAGTCAATCCGGTGGATATGCCGACAGCACCGGTTATGCCGACTGACCCGGCGACGGAGCCAACTCTTAAGCCGGCCCCTGCTTCCGGAATTATGCCAATACCGGTGCCGGTACCAGGACCCGAGCCGGTGCAACCGATTGTTCCTCCCGTCACTGATAGCAAGGAATAGAGAAATAATTTTTTCGGAGAACTGTCCATGAAGCCTCTGGTGATTGGGACCTGCGAATGCCACTGGCTTAATGGCGGCAGTTTCCGTCTTGATGGCGGGGCGATGTTCGGCCAGGTGCCCAAGATGATATGGCAGCACTATTACCCACCTGCCAGTGATAATACCATTGCTTTATGTAATGATCCGCTTCTCATCAGGACTCCGTCGCTGAATATCCTGATTGATAGCGGTCTTGGCAATAAGCTCACGGTCCAGGAACAGGCCCTGTTACAGACTGGCCCCTGGCAGCTCCTCAGCCAATTGGCAGTTTTGGGACTCAGCCGCCAGGATATTGATCTGCTGCTGCTGACCCATGGTGATTTTGACCACGTCGGTGGTGTGGTCATGCTGAACGAGCATGGTCAGGAGGAACTCACCTTTCCCGCCGCCACTCATCTGATCCAGCAGAACGAATGGCAGGATATGATCTTGCCGGGGCCTCGGGGCCAGGAGAGTTATTGGCCACTCAATTTCAAGCACCTGGAAAAAAGCGGCAGGTTACAAGTTATCCAGGGAGACCATCAGCTTTGTCCCGAGGTCCGGGTCAGTCTGACTGGCGGCCACACCCGGGGCCATCAGCTGGTGGAAATCAGTTCTCAGGGTGACACTGCCGTTCATCTGGGTGATCTCTTCCCTACCCATGCCCATAGCCAACCTCTTACTGTCATGGCCTATGATAATTTTCCGCTGGAGGTCATTGCCTGTAAGGAACTCTATTTTGCCCAATACCGGCAGCGTGATGCCTGGTTTACTTTTTATCATGATCCTGTGCTTCGTGCCTGCAAGCTTGGCGCTGAGGGCCAAATCACTGCTCGCTGGTCCTAGCATAGAAACAACAGGCAGCCAGATTATAATTAGTGTTGTTTTTTTGGTAAAAAAGCAGAGAAGATAACTGCCATAAGCGCCAGCACAGCCGTCATGAGGAAGCTGCTGGCAAAGCTGCCGGATATTTCCGCGAGGATGCCGGTCAGAAAAGGGCCACTTGCCTGACCAAGACCAAAAATAAAGGTGACAAAGCCAAAAAGAGTAGCCACCCGCTCGGCCCCGGCATAATCACCTACCAAGGCAGCCATGATAGCAGGAACGCTCCAGAGTACAATGCCATACAGGCCAATGGAGAGATAGAGAAAGAATGTTGGCAGATCAAGGGCAATCAGCAGATAAGCCATGGCCTGAATGGCAAAGACGAGCATCAACCCCGGCCTGCGGCCAAAGCGGTCAGAAAAGATGCCGAAGACCGGACCGGAAAAAAGACTGAGCAAGCCCACCCAGGACCAGAAGTTACCGGCCACAGCCTCAGTGAAGCCTTTATCCTGGACCAGGGCCGTCACAATAAAAGTGGCATAGATTATATAGGTAAAACCGAACAGAAAGTAAATGGCCGCACAGCGCAGGATAAATGACGAGCCGATCCTGGGCCCATCCACCAAGAGAACGCGGCCTTTCTCCGGTTGCCTATCGGCGGTCATCCCCACCGGTAGCAGCCCGCATTGCTGGGGGCTGTTTCTGAGCACAAGATAACATATGACGGCAACACCAAGGACCAGGCTGCCGAGGACCAGCCAGCTGACCCGCCAGCCCTGGTCGTAAATGGTGTTCAGATAGGGGATCAGCTTCCCTGACATGATGATGGCAAAACCGCTGCCAATGGCGACAAAACCAGCGGCCTGTCCGCGTTGATTGCTGCTGAACCAGCTGGAGATCAAGGACAGCATGGGCACATTGGAAAGGCCGCTGCCGATGCCGGTCAGGAGATAAAGGATAAAAATCAGATAAAGGTTAGGAGCCCAGCCAATGAGCAGCATGGAAACGCCGCTGCAGGTGAGGGCCGCAGCGATTACCCGGCGGGCGCCAAAACGCCTGGTCAGCCGGCCGCAGAGAAGCACCGCAATCAGATAGCCGATGAAGTTCAAGGTACCGATCAGGCCCATTTGAAGATAGGAGAGTTGCAGGTCGCGGCCCATGGCCGGCAGAAGCATGCCTAAGGAGAAGCGGCCTAGACCCAGGCTGGCAAATATGCAGAGAGTGCCGGTCACCATTATAATCCAACCATAATGGATGGTGCACAGACCGTTGATCATGGATTTTTTGTCAGAAGTCATTTTCCCTCAGTTTTATTACTTGATGTTGGCCAGGCATGATAGCAGCTTCCTGCCTGTTCTCCACCTGTTTTTATGCAAAAAATAAAAACAGTTATTTCTTTGGTAAGCCGGTTGACACTGCCTTATTTTTATGGGTATTGTGTTTGCTTTTAATAATGTTCAAGATCTTGCTTTAATGCCGTTGGCCTTGCGGTACGGCTTTGTTGCTGTCGTTGGTCAGCTTGTATCTTTTGGCAATAGAATGAGCTTGATAGGATGACAGGGGAAAGACATGCGGGCAGTCATTCAACGGGTCAGCCGGGCGGCGGTCACAGTCGACCAGATCCTGGTCGGGGCCATTGATCAGGGGCTGGTCATTCTGCTGGGTATTCATCGCGATGATCAGCAGACAGACCTGGAATGGCTGGTTGAGAAGATCATTCATCTGCGGATTTTTGCGGACGGGCAAGGCAAAATGAATCGCTCCCTGCTCGACACCGGCTACGCCATGCTTATTATTTCTCAATTCACGCTCTATGGCGATTGCCGCCAGGGACGTAGACCGGGCTATTCCACAGCTGCCCGGCCGGAACAGGCGGAAGCTCTTTATGACGCCTTTATCAAGGCTGTGCAACAACAAGGCATTCGGACAGCAACGGGCCGTTTTCAGGCAGCAATGGCGGTAGAACTGGTCAATGACGGCCCGGTCACCCTGCTGCTGGATTCAGCAAAGATATTTTAAAATTATCTTTAAAAAAATATATGACCTTTATCCTTGGACAATCTTATTATTCTTTTAACCTGAAACGACAAGTTAGGATCGCCGAGATAGAGTCGGATGTTTATTTCTTTGAGCATGACGTCCTTGGTTGCCCTTTGCTGGCCATCAAAAATAGCGATCCCAACAAGACCTTTGCCGTCGCCTTTAATACCATCCCCACGGATTCCACCGGCGTGGCCCATATCCTGGAACATTCAGTGCTGATGGGCTCCAAAAAATATCCGGTCAATGATGTCTTCGGCGAGATCAACAAAGGCGGGCTCATGACTTTTTTGAATGCCATGACCGGCTCGGATATCACCTATTATCCTTTTGCTACCCGTAATCTCAAAGAATATTTCAACATCATGGATGTCTACTGCGACGTGGTCTTTAATCCACTGCTCAGTCGCACTACCTTTGAACAGGAAGGCTGGCATTACCATCAGGAAGCCGATGGGGAGCTGGAGTTTCAGGGCGTGGTCTATAACGAGATGAAGGGCGCTTTTTCCGACCCGATCCGGCTGCTCTTTCATCATATCTTTGGCGGCCTGATGCCCGACTCGACTTATGCCCATGAGTCCGGCGGCGATCCTAAGGATATCCCCAATCTCTCGCATGAGGCCTTCTGTAGATTCCACAAGGAACACTACCATCCCTCCAACAGTACCTTCTTTGTCTATGGGGATGCGCCACTGGCCGAGGAGCTGCGGTATCTGCAGGAAAATTTCCTGCAGGCGTTTCCACAGCCAGGAGTCAGGGCCAAAATCGAGCCCGGTCGGGATATCGACCAGATCACCTTTATTGAAGACAGTTATGGCGTCGAATCGACCGACACGGCCGCCAGGACCTTTCTGGCGGTAGGCCAGGCGGTCACCACGGTGCTTAATCGGGAGGAGAATGCCGCTTTTCAGGTTATTGCCGGTATCCTCTATAATTCCGATGCCTCTCCCCTGAAGAACAAGATCGTCTCCAGTGGCCTTTGTAAGGATTTTGGCGGCCTTTATCTGAGTACCTCCAGCTTCAAGACCTTCATGATCACCTATCTGGTCGGTAGTGATCCTGATAAACGGGAGCCTTTTCTGGCCCTGTATAATGAGACTTTAGAGGAGATGGTCAGAGCCGGTCTGGATCGCGATCTGCTGCTTTCGGAGTTGAATAAATATGAATTCTCGGTGCGGGAAGAATCGAGCAAGGCCCAGCGGGGCCTTGATCTTATCGGCAAGGCCATGCCGGCCTTTAAGTACGGCACTGATCCTTTTGAGACCCTGGAGATCGAGGAACTGTTCCGGACCATCCGCCACAAGGCCCTGAATGAGCGCTATTTTGAGGAATTAATCAAGCGCTATCTGCTGGCCAATACAGCCACTGTGGTGGTCACCCTGAGACCTGATCCTGCCAAGCTGATCCAGGCTCAGGAAGAAGAGGCTAATCGGCTGGCGGCCTACGCGGCGAGCTTGTCCGCAGAGCAGCAGCAGGAACTTATTGCCCGAACAGCGGAATTGCGACAGCAGCAACAAACGCCCAATAGCCCTGCCACTCTGGCTCTGCTGCCGCACCTGAGCCACAATGATCTGGAAGCCCGGCTCTTATTTCATGCGGTGCAGCCTGTTGAGATGTTTGGTTGTAAACAGGTACTGGTCAGTGCGCTTGCCACCGAGCATATCTCTTATGTGGATATGGGCTTTGATATCTCGGCTGTGCCTGCCCGGCTACTGCCGTGGTTGGATCTTTTTGCCACCATAGTGACCGAGATCGGTACCAGCCAGATGGATTTCATCCATCTGGCCCGGGAACTGGGCATCTGTACCGGGGATTTTTCTCACTCTTTTAATGTCTACAGTAAGTTAGATTGTGCCGAACTGATGCGTCCAGTGCTTTGGTTTCAGATGAAATGCCTGCCGGAGTACCAGGAGCGGGCCCTGCACTTGATGACGGAAATATTTACCGATCTGTCTTTGAAAGATAGGGCGCACATTCAGGAAATTGTCCACCGGGAGGTGGCCTGGTCAGAACACAGCGCTCAGAGTGAAGGGTACAGTCTGGCCGCCTCACGTGCCTTTTCCCATCTTGGGTTTGCCGGAGCTTATAATGAGATGATCTCCGGGGTCACTTCCTATCGGGCGGAAAAAGAACTGGACCGGAATTACGTGGCCAAGGAAGAGGAATTCCTGGCGGCCCTCCAAGAGATGGCTACCCTTGTTTTCAACCGCAACAACCTGATCCTGGCTATAACGGCTGATCCTGAAGAAATTGAGACCTTTGCCCGTTACGGCCAGTCCCTGGTAACTTCCTTGCCGGAAGCCCCTGTGATTAGACAGATTATATCTCTGCCGGAGCTGCCGGTCCATGAGGCCTTAATTACCTCCGCCGAGATCGTCTTTGCGGTGCAGGCAGGTTCCCTGTTGCCTAAGGGAGCTGGTTATAATGGCCACTTTGAGGTGCTGAAAAACTATCTGTCCCGTGACTATCTGTGGAATACGGTAAGGCAGATGGGCGGGGCCTATGGTTGTTTTATGCAGTTCAGCCATATCACCGGTAATTTGGGCATCATCAGTTATCGCGATCCACAGGTCCGTAAGACCTATGACAGCTATGCCGCTATCCCCGAAATCGTTGCAGGCCTACAGCTCTCCGATAAGGTTCTGGAACAACTGGTGATCGGCACCTATGGGAATTTTGATCCACTGCAGAGTTCTGCGGCTAAAGGGGCAACAGCCAGAAATGAATTCCTGAGCGGCATTACCCCGGCCCATAAGCAGCAGCGTATCGAAGAGATTATCACCACTAAAGTTGCCGATCTGCAGGCCTTTGCCCCGGCCTTCAGCCGGATGCTGGCTTCCGGCCATCGGGTCATTATCGGCAATCGCAGCAAGATAGAAAAAGATCGGGATCTTTTTACCCTGATCAGTGAACTGTAATGGCAGGGCCAAAAAATCTGCAATTCCTGGCATCACATTATGACCATTTTTTAAATTATACCGGTAACCTGACATGAGTGGAAAACATTTTGATAAAGCGGCGGCGGGCTGGGATCACAAACAGCAGCGGCTGGAACTGGCGGCCAAGATTGCCGCCGCCATCAGTACCTCGCTGCCGCTGCATCAAAAAATGACTGCTCTGGAGTACGGCTGCGGCACTGGCTTGGTGGGGCTGGCTTTGGCACCCCGGCTGCGAGCACTCACCGCCGTCGATACCTCAAGCGGAATGCTGGCGGTGCTGGATCAAAAGATCAAAGATGAAAAAATTACCAATGTCACGACGCAACGCCTGGATCTGTTGCAGGACACTCTGCCGACCAGATTCGATCTGATCTTCTGCGCCATGACCCTGCATCACATCAAGGAGGCTGACCAGCTGTTAGGACGTTTCTGTGAGCTGCTGGTTGACGGCGGCTATCTGGCTGTGGCTGACCTGCAAAAAGAGGATGGCTCTTTCCATGATGCCGAGGCCGACGGGGTCATGCATCATGGCTTCGAGCCGGCCGAACTGGCGACAACCGTAACCGGCCTTGGCTTGCAGCAGGTAGCGGTGCAGGAAGTCCATGCGCTTATCAAGACCAATGATGGCGGCATCGAGCGGGCCTATCCTGTTTTTCTGCTTACTGGCAAGAAATAGCAAGGCCATCAACAACTGCCACAAGTTGCGGATTCTTGCTGATTTGTTCTTTTAAGGTTTAATTCTACCCTGTTTTCTTTTTAATAAATTTCATAGGAGCATAGGATGCAATATTCTTCTGAAGTGCAAAAGATGTGCCCGGTGGCTCAGGGCGCATGTCATGGCTCATCGCCCATTCCGCAGGAAGGCGGATGGACCAGGGCCCGGGAGATCAAGGATATTAAAGGACTGACCCACGGCGTCGGCTGGTGTGCCCCCCAGCAGGGTGCCTGTAAGCTGACCTTGAATATCAAAGATGGGATTATTGAAGAGGCCCTGATCGAGACTATCGGCTGCACCGGGATGACCCATTCAGCGGCGATGGCTGCAGAAATCATGCCCGGCAAGACCATTCTTGAGGCCCTGAATACCGATCTGGTCTGCGATGCCATCAACACGGCCATGCGCGAGCTTTTTCTGCAGATCGTCTATGGCCGCAGTCAGTCGGCCTTTTCCGAAGGCGGCTTGCCTGTTGGCGCTGGCCTGGAAGATCTGGGCAAAGGACTGCGTTCGGTCTGCGGCACCACCTATGGCACCAGGCTCAAAGGGCCGCGTTATCTCGAGGTGACCGAAGGCTATGTGCTGGAGCTGGCGCTTGATGGTGATGATGAGATTATCGGCTATAAATTTGTCCATCTGGGCCGGATGATGGAAGCGATCAAAAAAGGTGTGGAACCAGGTCAGGCCCTGGCGGATGCCACTGGTACCTATGGTCGCTTTGATCAGGCTGTTAAGAAAATTGACCCCCGCAAGGAATAAGGAGGAGGACCATGGCATTATTTGAAAGTTATGACCGGCGGATAGAGCAGATCACTCCTGTCCTTGCCAAATACGGGATGAAGAGTCTGGAAGAGGCCAAAGAGGTGTGTGATGCCTATGGCGTCGATGTGGCGGCGCTGGTGCGTAAAATCCAGCCTATCTGTTTTGAGAATGCCTGCTGGGCCTATATCCTGGGAGCGGCTATTGCCATCAAAAAAGGCGAAAAGAAGGCGGTTGATATTGCCGCGACCCTGGGCGAGGGACTGCAGGCCTTCTGCATTCCCGGCTCAGTAGCTGATCATCGGCAGGTGGGGATTGGCCATGGTAATCTGGCCTCCATGTTATTACGGGAAGAGACCAGATGTTTTGCCTTTATTGCCGGCCATGAGTCTTTTGCGGCGGCGGAAGGGGCGATCGGCATTGCCAGATCAGCCAACCGGGTCCGCAAGGAACCCCTGCAGGTCATCCTTAATGGCCTGGGCAAGGACGCGGCTCAGATCATTTCGCGGATCAACGGTTTCACCCATGTCGAGACCGCCTTTGATTACGCCACCAGCAAACTGACCGTGGTCAAGGAGAAGGCCTATTCACTGGGCGAACGGGCAACGGTGCGCTGCTACGGCGCCGATGATGTCCGGGAAGGCGTGGCCATCAACCATCTGGAAGGGGTGGATGTCTCTATCACCGGTAATTCCACCAATCCCACCCGTTTTCAGCATCCGGTGGCCGGCACCTACAAGAAAGAGTGCATCCAGCAGGAGAAGAAGTATTTCTCGGTGGCCTCAGGCGGTGGTACCGGACGGACCCTGCACCCTGATAATATGGGTGCCGGTCCGGCTTCCTATGGCATGACCGATACCATGGGCCGGATGCATTCAGACGCCCAGTTTGCCGGGTCGTCATCGGTGCCGGCCCATGTGGAAATGATGGGACTCATCGGCATGGGCAACAACCCGATGGTCGGGGCCTCGGTGTCAGTAGCAGTAGCATTGGAACAGGCCTCCTGAAAAAAAACAGAGAGGTTGGCGGCTTCAGCAGCCCGCTAACCTCTCTGGCATCTCATCTGTGGTCTTGCTCCAGACAATTTCAGCTGGCTATATTGGCGAGGTAAGCTGTCATTTTTTCATCAATCTTTGATTATCCCGGTTATCCCTGCCGGGCCTGTCTTTTTGCAGCTCTTGGCTTATGTGCCCACAACCTATTATTCAGCTCTGCAATATCAGTTATCACTATGCCCTGACCAGCAGCCCGGTCCTGCATAATCTTAATCTGGAGGTCGCGGATGAGCGCATTGGTCTGATCGGCCCCAATGGCAGTGGGAAGACCACTCTTTTTCAGATCATGGTTGGTCTTTTGCTGCCTGACCACGGTCATGTGTTATTTGATGGCCGCAATATGGACAGTGAAAAAGATTTTCGTCTCCTGCGTCGGCAGGTGGGTTTGTTATTTCAGAGTGCTGATGACCAGCTTTTTTCGCCAACAGTGCTGGAAGATGTAGCTTTCGGGCCTCTTAATCTGGGCTATTCTCCAGAAGAAGCCAGAGACCTTGCCAGTGGCACCTTAAAAGAGCTCGGGCTAGCCGGTTTTGAAGAACGGATCACCCACAGACTGTCCGGCGGCGAAAAAAAATTAGTGGCCCTGGCCACTATTCTCTCCATGAGACCACGATTGCTGCTTCTGGATGAACCAACTAATAACCTGGACCCGGCCACCCGCAATCGCCTGATTGATATCCTGATGGGGCTGCCACAAGCCCAGCTCATTATCTCGCATGACTGGGATTTTCTGGCCCGCACCACCTCACATCTCTATACCCTTGAGCATGGTCATCTGCATCGCTGTGATCACGACCATATCCATAGTCATCAGCATATTCACCGCTACGGCGATCATCCCCATCAACACAGCGACTGACATCTTTTAGCAGCTGGCCTGTTTTTCTCTGCTGATCTTTGCCAGGTCGGCCTGCGTAAATAAATACTTTTTATTGCAGTAATGGCAGTTTACCTCAATCGGGAAAGGACCGTTGGCCTGCATTTCATCGAGATTGGCCAAAGGCAGCTGATATAACAGGAAATGCATTTGCTGATCACTGCAGCGGCACCGGAAATGAACTGGCCGTTTGGCCAGAACTGCAGGCTGGAAATGGGCAAACTGGCGATTGAGCCATGGTTCAACCTGCTGGCCTTCAGCCAGGGCCTGCCCCAGAGAGGGCAAATTATTCGTCATCTGCTCAATTTGGGCAAATATTGTGGCAGAGGCCCCTGGCAAGGCCTGCAGTAACAGACCGCCTGCTCCTGTTAACCTTTCCTGGCTGTCAAAACGAAGACTGAGATGGATGGCCGTAGGAATCTGTTCGGAGAGAAGATAATAGCGGGCCACTTCAGAGGCTATATGGCCTGATTGTAAGGTGATACTGCCTCTGAAGGCTTGCTTGTTATGACCCGCAATGCGGCTGACGGTGAGCAGCCCATCTCTTTGGCAGGAGTTGAAATTGTTTGTGTTATCAAGGGCCGCCAGCGATGCAGCCGGTGGCATGGGATTTCTCTGGAGATAGCCCCGGACCTCACCTGAAGCTGTAGCTTCAGTGACCAGCCCCTTGATCGGTCCGGCGCAATCTATCCTCAGGCCGATCTCATCCTGACCTTTAAGGGTGGAGGCCATGAGCACGGTTACCTGCAGGGCCTGGCCCAGAAGCAACGTCTCCAAGCTGTCCAGTTCATGGCAGTGGCGCATCTCCTCCACCAGCTTCGTGCCATGAAGAATCACCCCCCGTACCGACTTATCAGCCAGGAGAAAACTGAGCAAGTTACCGGCTGCTGCAGGCGCTTCCATTGTCAATCACAGGTATTGAGTATTATACTTGCCAGCCGGATCGTCAGCGGTGGTTATTTGGCCAGAGTGGAGGTGTAGGGATTGATTGTCAGTATCGGACAGGGGGCAGCCTTGACCACCTTGTCGGCAATACTGCCGAACATGATTTTTTCCAGGCCTTTATAACCATGGGTGCCCATGACGATCAGATTGCCCTGTTCTTTGGCGACATAGCTGATGATCTGTTCCGCGACATCACCCATCAGCACTTTGGAGGTCAGTGCCGTCACCCCCAGAGCCTTAAAGGCAGCTTCGTTGTCCTGACAAAATCTATCCATCCTTTCCTGGGCGCTGGTATACAAATCCTGAACCAGATCGGGAGCATTGATTTGCGGCACAAAAAAACCGGAGTAGTCGGCAAAATCCTGGACCACAAAGATCAGATCGAGCGAGGCCTTAAAACTGCCGGCCACATAGGCTGCTGATTCGGCAACTAATGGGGCATTCTCTGAGAAATCAATGGGGGTTATCACTCGTTTAATATCGGTAATTCTGTTCATGATTCTCCTTTCACAAGATAAGTTATTGATTCTTACTCATATTCATCTTTGATAAAGATCTTCTCACAGCTTGTGGATAGTGGCAAGCATTAAATGTTTGATATGCACGCTCATCAATCGCCATTGGCTTTTTGCTCCTGGCGTGCAGGAGTATTATCATCGCTCTTAATCTGTTGGTGTGCTTGTTCAGGCAAATTTGGCAGTAGTGTTTTTTCTTGTCTGTGGCTCAGGACTGCTGCCAGGTCCGCTTCCTCGATCGGCTCGGAGAATGGGCCGATAATGGTATAGGGGATCTGGATGCCAGCCAGCTCGCGCCAGCCCGGACCGTCCTCAAGAAGAGCAGGGGAGAGCGTAACCTTGAGCATAAGATCAAGCAGTCCGCGGGCAAGATCGATCTCGCCTGCTCCTGCCACTTGCATTATCTCTGAGGCCGCCACTAGATCATCATTATACAGGATGCCATCTTCAATGATAGCGGTCCCTTTTAAATGGCTGAATCCGGTTCCTTCTCCCGTTGTTGCGGCTGGTACTGACAAGGTTGTCGGCTCTTTGGGCAGGTCGGCTGCTGTGCGAATGACTTGCAGGATATGCAAAGGCTTAATCTCACCATTCAGAATCTCAAATTCTATAGTGCCGTTGAGTTGTGATCTAAGATCCTCCATGCTCACGCCACTGCTATGGATATCGGTTTTGATCTGGGCCGTACCGGTTAGATCCTGCCTGCCGCCCGTATCCACAAAAAAGTCTGCCAGTTGCATCTTATCGATTGTATTGTGCAGCTCAATCCGGGGAACCTCACCTGTGACATCAATGCTACCCTTGAGTTTCATGGCGCCAGCATAGAGTTGGGCCGTCATCGTGTCCACGTGGAGGATGCCGTCCTGGCTCTTAAGATGCAACTGCATCTTGGATAATTTTGCTCCGCCTGCTGTGCAGGCATCAGCGTGCAGGTCAAGTTGCAGACGCAGCTTGTTGAGCAGCTTGCTGGGAATGACGGCAGGAGATATCTCAACCGGTTGTTCATCGGCAGGGATCAGGAGCTGCTGCTCGCTTGATTGTGGCAGCAGATCAGGTGGCTGGCGGCGATAAGGGGCAAGAAAAGGATCAAGATTCAGATGATTGATCCGAAGGCGGGCCTCATAGGCAGGAGTTACTCGATCTTTGATGCTGACAGCTCCGGTAATTGTAATGTCGTCAGCTTTGATCTTGATATCTGCTATGTCTATCTTCTCCGGGGTAGCTGTCACCTCGAGCTCGGCGCTTATTTGCCTGACAGCAGCGCCTTCCTGAAGGATCGGCAGCGTGGTCTCCAGTTGTTTCAGCAGCGCTGTGGGTGAACCTGGAGGGACTATAAGAGACATGCTGAAGCGTGGGGCTGAGAAACCCTCGATGATGCCATGGCCCTGCAGGCTTAAATCTTCATGGCGCAATGAGAAGTCTTTGATTGTCATTTTTTGTGGCCGCAGCTCAATATCAGTGTTGCCTGCAACAAGGATCTTCAGACCCTTTCTGGGTAGAGACTGACCTTTGAGATTGCCCTTTACCCGTAAATCTTCAATGAGCAGACGGGAAACCGCGAAAAACAGGGTGGCGTTTCCTTGCATCACCATGTGGCCTGAATGCACAGGTAAGGGATGACCCGCCTTCTGGTTATCATGGCTCAGGTTAAACTCTGCCTCAAAAGGAAATTGTCTTTTTTCTCGGAGCAGTCCTGTTTTAAGTTTCAGCCCTTTCATGACCATAAGTCGGCCTGTCAGCTGATCATTATAATGTATATTGACTTGAGTCAGATCAATCTTGCCAAGATCTAGTCCGGTCACCCCTGATAGTAACTTATTCAACAGCAGTTGTCTTAATCCTTGATCGTCAGCCGTGGTCTCCCCGGCTATTAATTCAGGGCTTGAAACCAGGGGTTCCCAATTATTCTGGCCTTCTTTGGTGCGCACAAGATTCAGGGTTGCACCATCAAGCATTATGGAGGCTATATGCAGGCGCCTGTGGAACAGCAAAGGCCACAGTGACAACTCCATCTTTATCTGCTCGCTTTGGGCAAAGGTACTGTTGGGTAAGAGGGCATGATTGGCAAGTCTTACCTTGCCCAGTGCACAGCTCACATTCAGCCGGGGGGAGACCTGCAGTTGGAGATCACCGGTAATACTTAGTTCCCTTCCTGTTTTTTCACGAACCAGATCGGTTATCAGGCTCTTGTAATCGTTGGGGTTACGCAGATACGGCAGGGCTAATAGCAACAGATAGAGAATTATTGTCAGAGCGAAGAGAACGCCAATAAGCCATCGCACAAATCTAGTCATCATTTCCTTGTTAAATTAATGGACCAATTTTTAAAAATTATATTTTTAGAGAGCTCTACCTGAGGATTAAGGTGAGATTTAAGATCGAATCATTGCGAGAAATTCTTGTTCGGTCAGAATGATCTTGCCCAGTTCCTGGGCTTTTTTTAACTTTGAGCCTGCTTTTTCACCGGCGACCAGATGGGTTAATTTATGGGTGACTGTGGTGGCAATCTGGCCGCCATGGTCTTTGACCAGTTTTTTGGCCTCTGTTCGTGACAGTGTAGTCAAGGTGCCGGTAAAAAGAATGACCAGACCGTTCAGCGGCAGATCCGTCTGCGCTTTTTTGCCGGCCTGTGGTCTTACCCCTGCCTGCTTCAGTCGGTCAAACATCAGCTGGACATCCGGGTCACTGAAATAATCAATTATGCTTCCGGCAGCCTGCTCACCAATCCCTTCAATCTCCAGCAAGGTCTGTAAAGAAGAGTGCCTGAGCTGGTCCAGAGACTCAAAGGTCTGTTCCAACACAGCAGCTGTCACCTCGCCGACAAAACGGATACCCAGCGCTCCCAGCAATTTACCCAAAGGCGGTTGTTTGGCCGCCTGGATAGCAGCGATCACCTTGTCGGCAGATTTCCGGCCCCAGCCTTCAAGGCTTGCCAGTTGTCCCTGTTCTAATATAAAGATATCAGGGATATCCCCGACCAGCCTCAGGGTGTAAAGCTGTTCCATGCTTTTCTTACCCAGTCCCTCAATGTCGAGCCCGGCCCTTGAGGTGAAATGGATCAGGGCGCGTAATCTCTGGGCCGGACAGTGGGGATTGACGCAGCGGGTCACTGCCTCTCCGACCGCCTTGAGCAAAGCATGGCCGCAGACCGGACAATCCAGGGGCATAGCCACCGGTTGCTCACTGCCATCTCGTTTTTCGACAATGGCTTTTACCACCTCCGGGATAACATCACCAGCCCTTTGTACCAATACCGTATCGCCGATGCGCAGATCTTTACGCTCAACTTCATCACGGTTATGGAGAGTGGCCCTGCTGACCGTAACTCCGCCCACCACCACTGGTTCCAGTAGAGCTACCGGAGTCACGGCTCCGGTACGGCCCACTTGGAAGTCAACGGAGAGTAGTCTGGTGGTAGTCTGAATGGCTGGAAATTTACAGGCAATGGCCCACCGCGGCGCCCTGGCCTTATTGCCGAGTCTCTGCTGCAGATTAAAGTCGTTAATCTTGACCACCATGCCATCAATCTCATAAGGCAGACTGTGGCGGAGAGCCGCCAGTTCTTCAAAGCGGCTGATGACATCGACCATGGAGGGGCAGGAGCGGGCCAGGTCACTGATCGGCAGTCCCAGACTGCCCAACCAGGCAAGAAGCCCGTCCTGACTGGAGCATGGTGTCTGGCTGGGATCAGCAATGCCATAGGCCAGGAATTTCAGTGATCGTTTGGCTGTAACGGCAGGATCAAGCTGCCGTAGAGAACCGGCGGCGGCATTACGGGGATTGGCAAAAAGTGGTTCTCCTTTTTGTAATCGTTCATGATTCAAAACGATCAGAGCCTCCCGATCCATAAAGACCTCACCCCGAACTTCCAGACGTGGCGTCGGACATCTGGGCAGTTGGCGAGGAATGGAGGGGATGGTCTTTAACTGGGCGGTGATATCCTCGCCCTTGCTGCCATCACCGCGGGTGCTGCCCTGAACCAGCTGGCCCTCTTCATAGATGATCTCCACTGCCAGACCGTCAACCTTAGGTTCAGCCATATAGGAGAGACTGTCAGAACTGAAATCCTGATTGAGAAAACGGAGCAGACGATCTTCAAAGGCGTGAAGATCGCTGGTGTTAAAGGCATTTTCCAGGCTGAGCATAGGAAGGCGATGCTCCACCTGAACAAATTTAGCAAGGGGTGCCGCGCCCGTCTGTTGACTGGGAGAATCCGCTGTAACCAGTTCGGGATGCTCTTCTTCGAGAACTAAAAGCTCCTGGAACAGCAGATCATACTCGCTATCGGAGATAATCGGATCATCAAGGGTATAATAGCGATGGGCATGTTCCTGCAGCAGGAGCCGCAACTCCTGAATTCTTTTTGCAACTACCATCAGTCTTATTTGGGAGCTTGGAGCAGGGTGCCGCCTTTAGCTATATTTTCATGGTCAAGTTCATCGATAAAGATCAGGATGGATTCGGCTGGCTTGGCCGTTTCTCTGACAATAACCTCAGTTACTCCCTGACAGATGGCTTCTTTCTGGATCTTGCTTAACTTGCCGGCAACCCGGATATTCACATATGGCATTTTCTTCTCCTTTTTTGTGTGCTCGGTTGATATTGGTGGATTCGATGTTCTTATTGGCGGCAGAACAGGTGAAGAGCTGGAGGCAGCTGATTATCAGCAATTTCAAGTTCAAGGGCAAAGCGGGTGAAATCTTGCAAAGTGCAGTTGAAAATGACGGACATAGAGTCTGTCTGGCCGGATTGCCCGCTTTGCTGTAATAAATGCAGTAAAGCTCTGGCCGTAGCGCGGCGGTCGCTCATTATTCGTCCCTGGAGGGAGCGGCATTGGGTTGTTCCGGACTTAATACAGTGATAAACGGCTGTTTCCTGGCGTTGACAGAAGGCCAGGAAGCGGCGCCAGTTAAAAATAGCCCGTTGCAGACCCCGATAAATAGAAAGATGGCGATTTTGATAGCAAAGATCACGCAGGATAATCTCCTGGCAGCGGGCCAGGGCGGCATCCTGCAGATATTCTATTTCTTCCAAAGTTAATTGCAACCGCGGCCCCTGGGGATCATTCGTCAGAGAATAAAGAGCTGAGTGCAGGGCGATCTCGGGTAATTCTCCGGAATGACGGACAATGAGCCATTCATCTTCCAGAACTGCCGGGCGGGACGCGGACATCAGTTTTTTTCCACCAGATCAAAGGCAAGACGGATTATCTCCACCTTGACGTCATGCTGTTCTTTGCAGCTTTCATTTTTGAGGAAAGAGACGGGGTCGTGTAAAAGCTTGGAGCTGATAGCCAAGGCCATCTTTTCAATAGCTTTCTGGTCATCGGGACTAAGATGCTGCAGACGGCACATGGTGCGTTCCAGTTCAAGCCGGCAGATCTCATCGGCTTTTTTTCGGAGGGCGGCAATGGTGGGGACAACAGCCATGCTCTCCAGCCAGCTCTGAAATTTCAGAGCCTCTTCATCAACAATCCGGCGGGCCTTGATCGCCTCTTTATCCCGCTCTGATTTGTTGGTCTCGACTACATTCTGCAGATCATCAATATCATAGAGATAGACATTATCTAAATCATTTAATTCCGGGTCCAGATCCCTGGGCACCGCAATATCGATAAAAAAGATAGGTTCATTGCGCCGGATACGCATGATTGGTTTTACATCTTTTTTATGCAGAATAATATTGGGGGCTCCGGTGGAGCTGATCACGATATCGGCCTGTTCAAGTTGCGAGAAAAGCTCGTCGAGCGAAACGGCGGTGCCGTTAAAACGTTTGGCCAGATCCATGGCCCGAGCCAGCGTCCGGTTGGCCACCACCACCTTGCTGACTCCCTGGCTGACCAGATGCTCGGCGGCCAGCTCTGCCATCTCGCCGGCCCCGACCAGAAGCACATTTTTGTCCTGCAGATTGCCGAAGATTTTTTTGGCCAGCTCGACTGCGGCATAGCTTATAGAGACCGCTGAGGCGCCGATCCTGGTCTCACTTCGCACCCGCTTGGCCACCGAGAAGGATTTATGCAGCAGTTTATTCAGGATCGGTCCGGTAAACTTATGGTCGGCCGCATGACGATAGGCTTCTTTGAGTTGCCCTAAAATCTGGGCTTCTCCTATAATCATGGAATCCAGGCTGGCCGAGACCATAAAAAGATGATGGACGGCCTCATGGTTACGGTAGATATAAAGATAGTCCTGACGTTGTTCCGGGGCGACGGAATCGCCAAACAGCAGCTTGATGATATCGTCTTCCACCTGCGCATCTGACTGAGCAATAACCACGATTTCCACCCGGTTACAGGTGGAGAGCAGATAACATTCCTTGCAGCCGGTAATGTCGCGCAGGGCCTGCAAAGGACCCTCGTAACCATTGCCAACGGCCAATTTCTCACGGACGGCCAGCGGGGTGGTTTTATGGTTGACCCCAAATAACAGAATAATATCATTTGGCATAGCTATGCA
Organism: Desulfobulbaceae bacterium UBA5611; assembly: GCA_002424635.1. Classification (GTDB taxonomy): domain Bacteria; phylum Desulfobacterota; class Desulfobulbia; order Desulfobulbales; family Desulfocapsaceae; genus UBA2270. Next base: position 84,886 of record DIKT01000010.1, on the reverse strand, counting down.
CGCCCCCGAGCAGATACGTTACTCCCCAGAGGGTAAAGAGCACAGCGGCAAAACCGATAACGGCCATGACGGCGGCCCGTTTTCCTCGCCAACCGGCTGAAAAGCGCTGATGAATCTGGGCGGCATAAAGAAACCAGGTGATCAGCGACCAGGTCTCTTTGGGATCCCAGTGCCAATATGTTCCCCAGGCCTGTTTGGCCCAGATAGAGCCGGTGATGATACCAAGGGTGAACAGCATGAAACCGGTAGCCAGACAGTGGCTGTTTAATTGATCGAGTGAATCAAGGGAAGGCAGGCGGGTAAAGAAATAACCGAATCTCTTTTTTTTCAGTTCCCGCTCCTGCAGAAGATACATGATCCCGCTGCAGAATCCCAAGGCCAGAAAACCATAAGATATGACGGAAATGCTGGCATGGACCGGTAGCCACCAACTTTGCAGGGCTGGTGGCAAGGTATTTATGGTATTGGATGCCTGGGCGGCAATCAGCAGCAGAATAACAATCAGCAGAGAGATGAAGGTGCCGAAGTTTTTGACAGTATAGCGCCAGCGAAAAGAAAGATAGGCCCAGGTAACCGACCAGGCGAAAAAAACAATGGTTTCATGCTGCGAGGTGATTGGTGTGTATCCGGCCTGCAGATAACGAAGCACAATATAGATGGTCTGCAGAATACCAGAGGCCAGCAGGGTAAATCTGGCGATGGTCCTGATCTTTTCCTTCTGCTTGACAAAAAAGACGCCATAGAAGATCAGGGCCATGCCGCTTGCCGCCAGAACCAACTGAAAAAGTAAAAAACTTGTTTCTTCCATTATAATACGCAGATTAAAAGGGTTGGGAAGCCATAGATAATCCCATAGGTCAAATATGCTGCAGTACGCCGCAAGATCAAAATCCTCGTACCTTCTGCACTATATCATTAATATTCATGTCCTGTGGAAGAATCTCAATCAGTTGAGCCTGTAGCTGATGCCAATCTTTATTTTTAAGAAAAGTAAGAATATTGGTTTGAAGAATCTGTTCAACTAATAATTTATTTTGTTCCTGGGACCAGTGTTGTTCTTTGGTAAGAATCCTAACCTCACCCAGCAGCTTAACCAGCTCACCATATTCCGGACCATAATGCAATTCCAGTTCTTTGCGGATAGCGGCCGCCAGGGCTGGACTATTGCCGCCCGTGGATACCGAGATCAGTAAGTCACCATGGCGGACGGTGGCGGCGGTCTGAAAGGTACAGGCCGCGGGATTATCACCAATATTTATCGGAATGCCATGCTCCTGGGCTTCCTTCTCTATCTGCGCTTGCACCTCCGGGCGATCGGTCAAGGCAAAGGCTAATCTTGCGCCCTGGAGATCTCCCGGCATATAAGCTCGGGGCCGCCATTCCAGCAGCTTATTATCTATTAATGGCTGGAGCCCGGCACAGATTGCCGGGCTGATCAGTCGTATCGTGGCCGCACAGCATAATAGAGAGTTGATTTTACGGCGGGCCACAGCGCCGCCACCTATAACCACGCATAGTTGGCCGCTGATATTAAGATTGATGGGGTAGAAAGCCATTCATTGGTCACTTTTTTTTGCGGCTCAGACGATTCACTATAATAGTGATGGTCTTATCGGCTTTCTTGATGACCTGTTTGTTAAGGGTAATGTCAAAGTTCTTTTTGGCCTGCTCCAGAAACAGGGGCAGACTTTTGCGCCGGGCGTCATGGGCCAGATAAATGAAACCGTCAGGTTTCAGATATTTGTTGAAAACATTAAGCAAGGGCGCAAAAAATTCTTCACGGAAGAGGATCTCGGCGCCGGCCAGGACATCAAAAGGTGCCAGTTCAGGCGGATTAAGCCAATCAATATGGGCGAATTTAATATCGTGCAGACCGGATGCCGCGGCGCTCACCTTTTGAAAATCCATGATGATGTCTTCATAGTCAGAAATGGTCACATCGAAACCGGCGGCGGCGGCGGCCAGACCGGGTGCACCCAGGCCGGCACCCAATTCAAGAACCCTTTTACCTTTTGGCTCTGGCAGGCTGCTCATGACATAGGATAGAACCATAGCTGCCTCCCACAGTTTGACCCAAAAAGGAAATTCCGAGACATTAGCAAAGGGATCTTTACCAGCCAGAAATTCTTCAATATCGGCTATTTTCAATAGCCTTAGGGTCTTACCTCCCACCTTCAGTTTATCAAAGGTGAGCTGATAGCTGTTTTTGATTTTATTGTATATGTCTCGTTCCTGGGCAGGTAACGTCCGAATATCCATTTTTTTGATTCAATTAGACTCTCATGAGTCGTAAAAACTTTTAGACTGACTATAGATAGATGGCATTGTTCAGCTCTTTTCATAAAAAAAGGGGCTGATCGAATGTACATCAATCAGCCCCTGCAAACTACCTAAAAACAAAATTTATGTCAATTAGCAACCTTCGATGGCAGCTTTCTTCTTCTTGGCAGGTGCAATCTTGCCGTCTTTGACAGTAACTTTATCACCAACGTTGGCGGTACCTTCAGCAGTGGCCTCGGTGCCATCGTCCATGGTGACAGTTACCTGGTTGCCTTCTACCGCTTTTACCACACCGGTAGTGCCGGCTGCAAAAGAAGACGCTGCGATGCAAAGCATGAATGACAGAGCGACAAGTGCAGATACGATTCCTTTTTTCATTTTGTTCTCCTATACATAAAGTTAATATAATCTGGATTTTATCCAGGGTAAATAAGCTTATATTACAGATTGATTTTACTCATCAGGCCAGTATATGTCAAATGAAAACCTTGAGAAAATGAATACTAATTCATTATTCCGCTAATATCTTTTTCAAGAATGGAATGAGGAATATAGCCTGGATATTTTTTTACAACATTACCTTCTTTGTTGATCAGGAAGGATGTGGGAATTCCGACGACGCCACCGAAATTTTGGACAGTGGTGGGATCCGCCATTAAAACGGGATAGTTGATGGCACGTTTTTTTATCAGTTTAGCGACCACGTCAGCTCCCCCTTCATCGACTGATAATCCTACCACCGAAAAATTGTTCTCAGCAAACTGCTGCTGCAATTTTATCAGCGTCGGAACCTCTTGCATACAGGGCGGGCACCAGGTGGCAAAAAATGTGACAAGCAGGGTTTTACCATTATAATCAGCACTATTAACAGAGGCACCGTCTACAGCATTGGCGAGGACAAAAGACGGCATCTTGGCGGCCAGCGCTGAGTTGATGGCAAAAAGCAAAGACAGAACCATGATTTGGGCAACTTTTCCGACCAAGCTTTTGGCAATTATGTTCATTTATGGACTCCAGGTAATTGGTTTTTGTAAATTGCGAAATATATCCTCAAAATATATTCTTTATATAAAAAGTCAACTGACAAAGCAGGATCCTAGATTAATGGTTGGCCTTCCCTTTAACAGTTGTTGGTGTTGCAAAATAATTTTTATGGTACAATTAACTCTTGAAAAGAGTCAGGAACCATAAAAGAAAATTAATTTTCTATTCGTTCCTTTGCTGCGTTTTGTGTCTGTCCTCCAATTTTTAGGTGTCCATATGAAAGTCCTGTCTGTTGCTGATATACGTCTATTATTTTTTTTCGGAGCTGTAATTTTATTTATCATCAACCTTGCCCTGCCGGGTAATAGCCGTGCTGAGTTGGTTGATCGGGTTGTTGCGGTGGTGAACGACGATGTTATTACCATGTCGGAAGTTAATGAAGAGGGTGGCGGTTTTTTCCAGAAAATTACGGAACAGGCCCCGGCAGCCGAGCTGTCAGCGGCCCTTGGCCGGGCCAGGGAAGAAGTGCTTGATGGACTGATCGATAAAAAACTCATTGCTCAGGAAGCGGCAAGGCAAAAAGTGGCAGTTACCGAGGCTGAACTTGATGCCGCTTTTCAGCAGATGATCATCACGAATAATATGAGTCGCGAAGAATTTCGGGAGCAACTTAAAAACATGGGCATGACCGAGGAAGTATATCGCAATAATCTCAGGAATCAGATTCTGCAAAGCAAGCTTCTTAATTATGAAGTGCGCTCAAAGATCGTTATTACCGATGATATGATTCTTGATTATTATGATACCCATTACACCAAACAGGTAGATCAAGGCGGTTATTACCTGCAGCAGATGGGCTTTGTCTGGAAAAAAGATCCACAAGACCCCGCCAGGATTGATGCTGCCTCTAAACTTGAAGCCCGTAACAAGGCGGAACGGGTCCATAGCCTGGTGGAGAGCGGCCAGGATTTTGCCACTCTGGCCAAAAAGTTTTCAGAACTGCCTTCGGCGGTCGATGGTGGTAATATCGGCACTTTCCAGAAAGAAGAGATGGCCGACTATATGAGGACTGCTGTGGTCGCTCTTGCCCCAGGCCAGGTGAGTCAGATTGTGGAGACACCGGATGGCTATCAATTCTTTAAACTGCTGTCCAGCCAGGAAGGCGGGATTATCCTGCAGGCTCCTTATGAAGCGGTCAAGGAAGAGATAAAAAAAACTTTGTATGAAATAAAATTAAAAGAGGAGTTTGATTCCTGGGTCAAAAAAATTAAAGAATCAGCCTACATAAAAAAAATGTGACCCTGATCACCTTCGTTCAACATACAATTTTAAAAGTCGAGCTTGGGTTGTTATTCAAGGAAGATTAGGCCAAGTTTTATCAGCTGAACATTACGAGTTATGTCCGAGTCAAGTAAAGAGTGTGCTGCAATTGTTCTTGACTGCCGTGATCATGGCGAATCAGATCTGATAGTTACTTTTGTTTGCCAAGGTATCGGTCGGATGACGGGGATGGCCAAGGGGGCAAAGCGAAGTCAAAAACGTTTTGTTAATAAATTGGAGCTGTTCAGCTCTCTTTTTCTTCGTTATACCGAAGCCAGAAATAGTAATATGGCTTTCATCGTGGAGGCGGAATTACTGGAGAGTTTTCTCAGCCTGCGTCAGAATATGCCTCTTTATATGGCGGCTACCGTTATCCGCGAACTGACACTGGTCTCCACCCGGGATCTTGAGGGTGATAACGGTTTGTTTTCTCTTCTTCTTTGGACTCTGGAGTCATTGGCGACCAGGCGGCCGACCATGACCATTCTCGCCTTATTTCAACTGAAATTTTTTGAACAGATAGGTTACCGGCCTAATTTCAGTTCCTGTCTGCGATGTAATCAGCCCTTGGATACTGCTCAGGATTATGGCTTTGAAAGCAGAGCCGGCAGTATTATTTGCAGCCGTTGTCAGCAGCGACAAAGGCAGGTCTCCATTATGCCACTTTCCCGCGGGACCATAAAATTTCTGGCGTCAGCCCAAAATCAACCTCTGGACCGGTTGCATCGTCTTCACTTATCGCGGCCCGCTCTGCACGAGGCCCTTGCTCTGTTGTATCAATACGGGCGCCATCTGCTGCAGCGCGAGATCTATTCATTGAAAACTCTCAGCGATGGCCACTGGCAGGCTTGAGGCTAACAAGTCTTACAGATATTGCAATTCCCCGCTATGTTCAATAATTTCATGGCCGTCAGCCAGCTGCATGACAAGCGCGCCATCCGGCCTGATGCCGATCACTCTTGCCTCATACAGAGGTTTCTGCTGGATATCATAACCATAGACAACCCTGCGGCCCACAGTATCCGATAATTTTTTCCATTGCTCAATGAGCAGGTGACTCTCTTCGTTACAGTCACTACCACGCTCGAGTTCCTGTTGCTCTGCGTAAGCGAGGAGGCCAATATTCCAGGCCATTTTGGCCAGAAAAGACAGGGTGAAGTCATGAAGATTGACCGGACCGCCCAGGATCCGGCTGAGGGAAATGGCTGAATTTTCCAGGATATCCGGGAAACAGTTATTATTAATATTGATACCAAAGCCAAGCAGATGAAAATCTTCACCATGGTGAGGATTACGGAAACTTTCCACCAGAAAACCGGCCAGCTTTTGTCCGCCAAACAGGACATCATTGACCCAGCGGACACAGGCTTGGTCAGCACCCAGAGCCCGCACGGCCTCGCAGCAGGCAATGCCCAGGGTAAGAGGCAAGATGGTCCTGGCTCTGGGCAGAAAGGTGTCGGCCAGGATCAGGCAGCCCCACAGCCCACCCGCCGGGGCATGCCAGGTCCGAGCAAATCGGCCTTTGGAACGGATCAGGGTGTCAGCCAGGATAACGGTGCCACTGGCCACGGAACCGCCGGTTTGTTCCAGTTCGGAGATATGGTGGCGGGCTTGATCCATGGTGCGGGCCATGGAGGCATGACACTGGATGACAGAGCCGACAATGGCTCCATAACGAAGGATGGTCTCGGGAGAGGGAAGAAGGGCCTGCCGGCGGCGGCTGTTTATTTCCTGCTGCCGAATATATGCAGATAAAGACGCAGGAGTTGGACAATTTATTGCCGCCATGACAGTGACATCTGATCAGGACAAAGAGTTAGGCAAAGAGTTAAGGCAAGTTGATGAGCAGAAATTATCACAGCAGGTCAATGGTCGCCCTTTAGCCCTCTTCCAGATGAGCCGGGTCAACCAGCTTGTCCCAGTCGGCCTTTACTCTGGTAATGACCTTCTGAATCAGGTGTAATTTATCGGAGGCACAGACCCCGATCAGTGGTTGGCCCTGATCCACTGACACCCCGGGACTGAAGTAGACGGAATGAATTACCCCGGCTTCACCGCTATAATAAATTGGGGTGTCACGCTTCATCAGCGACATGATAATTATCTCATCCCCTGGTTTGATGATGAGGGCGCTCGCCCCTTTTTTTTCTATCCGGGACTGAATATCCAGAGAGAAAAAATATTTCGCCCGTTCCGGGGCCGGGAAGAGATAAAGCACTTCCTTAAGGATGCTCTCGATGACTTCTTTCTTTTTCAGGGGATGGCGGATGGTCAGCAGTTTTTCTCCCGCTTCCACAAATTGTCCTTCAAGCTCGGTCCGTACAGAGGATATGGTCCCATTGGTCTTGGCGGTGACCAATTTCTGGTTACGTTCTCTGGTGATTTCAAAAAGCGGGCTGCCTAGTATATGCAGCCATTCCCCCCGGGGTGAATTGACTACGTCGCCTTCAGCGATCCTGAAACTGATACGCCCGGTGTGTGTGGCACAGATATCCACATAATCATAGGGGTCAGAATGATATTTACCCAAAATTGCATCAAAATCGATCTCTTCAGACATCTATCAACCTTATTTATGGATGGTATCGTAAGCAGCCTGACCTGAGCCAGACAGTTTTTTGATTAATATTGAAGCCGCTGTAAAAAAAATAACATGGCCATCTAAGTGCCCGGAGCGGCATAAGGAGCCGTAACGAAATAGATATAAATGGCCATGTTATTTCGTAACGGCTCCTAAGTAACTTCAGCTACAATAATCAATGACCTGCATTGCCGTGCATGGTGCTGTTGATGGCCTCATGACCGCCATGACCGGTTGTCTCCCCTCGGTGAATGGCAATCAGCGGAGCTGTTACTTTTTTCATATCGACAATCCGGCATTGAGATGAGGCAGCTCGGTCGCTTATATACATCTTGGTCGTATGGGAGAAGACCTTATCGGTCTGGGCCTTGAGAGTATTATAAATCACCCATTTATCCCGGCCCAGTTCGTTGCCGCCGGCATCCAGCAGGGTGCAGACAATTTCGATATTTTTCAGATCATGCTCGCTTTGGTTGTTAATGGCAAAAGCGGCCCGGGCGATATGTCCTGTTGCCGGCACTTCTATTTCAAAACCTCTAAGCACAACATCGGCCTGTAGCTCCTGGGCTGTTGCTGAAGGTTGTACCGGTGGCAACAGTAGTTCGGTCAGATCAGGAGTCGTGCTGAAGGTCTGAAAAACAAAGATGACAAGACCGAGAACAACAGTGCTGAGTGCTACCTTGCCCCAAAATTTAGCATCCATGAAAAACTCCTTTTAAGTTATGCCGGCGGTAATTCCCTTAGTTTTCTGACCTGCTTTATCCTGGGCAGGTTGTTGGCTCGCAAAGAATAGATTGGAATGGCGCCTTATTTAAAGCCGTCGTATTTTATACTGATATAGCTGCCACATGGCAAGAATATTCTTCTTTGCTTGATGGGTTTGCCTTACCGCCTGGAATGGTGGTCATGATTAAAATAAGAATGGCTGAACCGGGCCGGGACAAGCCCCTGCTGGTCTAATTACCATCCAAGGCGGCGCCTCTTGCAGGTCCAGGGTTTCAGGGCAGTCCGGCAAGGCGAAAAAGTGGGCGGCGGCGCACACTGCCGCCAATTAAGGTAGAGGAAGAAGGACTATTCCTCTGCCGCCGCTGGCGGTGGCGGCGGTGGTGGTGGTGAGGACGGAGCCACCGGCAATTGTTTGTTCTGCAGACGCTGCTCATAGACAGACAGGACCAGGAAGGTGGCCAGCGGCTGGGTAAATAATATGACCACGGCAAAACTGGCTCCCAGCGACATGAGAATCAGATAGAGACCCGTGAGGATAACCTGATCAGTCCATGGTTCTGTGAGCGCCATCTCCCAGGAGGTCTTGAGTGCTTCCATGAGACCCATCTTATTATCAGTCATCAAAGGCACAGTATAAATAGTGGCGAAGACCAGACCTGCGGTTACCAGAAAGCCCGGTATGACCAGCATGGAAAAGCCGATCACCAGGGCTATCATAACCAAAAAGCCAAAAAGTAATAATGGCAAAAACAGCCGCATCTCGGAGAAGAGATCTTTGATCTCGGGTGCTCTGCCTTCTCGGAGGGCCAGCAGCAGAGACTGCATGTAGCCGGCCGTGGCCACCGGGGTCAGAATGCCCAGGCTTAAGATGCTGACCACCATATAAGCTAGAGTCAGCAGCAGAACCGGCCCGATAAATTGCATGGTATGCTGCCAGGCTGTTTCCAGATGTTTCTTGAAGTCCATTCAGTCTCCCTTTATCTTTTATGCATTTTATGTGATTTGCTGGTGCCGTATTTTAGGGTACTTTGAAAAATGAGGACTTTCGTTCAAAATCGAGGCATGTGCAAAATTTTACCGCAGGCATATAGTTGATATTCCGAGGATAAAAGTTTGAGCATAACGAAGAGTTTGGGCGAAAAGACTATTTTTCAAGGCACCCTTTAATCAAAAATCAAGGCCAGCACTTCCTGGATAGTGGCCACCCCCTGCAGATCCATTTTGCTCTTCCAGGTCAGGCGTTCCAGATTGCCTCGCGGCAGGATAAAGCGGGTGAAACCCAGCCGTTCCGCCTCCCTCACCCGCATCTCGATATGACCGGTAGCCCGGATCTCCCCGGCCAGCCCCACCTCACCGCAGACCACCGTGGTTGACGGGATCGATTTGTTCAAGAGGCTGGAGGCCAGGGCGCAGATGACGCCCAGATCAAGGGCCGGTTCTTCAATGCGGATGCCGCCGGCAATATTTAAAAAGATATCGTGGCCATAGAGATTGAGCCCGGCCTTTTTTTCGAGAACGGCGCAGAGTAAAGACAGGCGCTGCGGATCGGCGCCGATGGCCGTCCGGCGGGCGGTGCCCAGGTTGGTGGGACTGACCAGGGCCTGGACTTCCACCAGGATGGGCCGGGTGCCTTCGATACTGGGCAGCACTACCGAACCGGGAACATCCAGGGGCCGCTCGGCCAGAAAAATCTCCGAGGGGTTATTCACCTGCACCAGCCCTTCTTCCTTCATTTCAAAGACGCCTATCTCGTTGGTGGAGCCGAAACGGTTTTTGACCGTGCGCAGGATGCGAAAGGCATGGTTGCGGTCGCCTTCAAAATAAAGGACCGTATCTACCATATGCTCGAGGATCTTGGGCCCGGCCAGGGATCCGTCTTTGGTGACATGACCCACCAGGATGGTGGGAATATTCTCCTGTTTGGCCATGGCCAGGATGCGGGCGGCAGATTCCCGTACTTGCGTCACTGACCCGGCGGCCGAGGGGAAATCATCACAGACCATGGTCTGAATCGAATCAACGGCGAGCAGGGCCGGCCGCATCTCACAGGCCATGGCGATAATGGCCTCTACTCTGTTCTCACAGGCCAGATATTCTTCCGGGTGCATGGCATTGAGGCGCCTGGCCCGCAGTTTAATCTGATGGGCGGATTCCTCGCCTGACACATAGAGGACCCGCCGGTCCTGGCGGGCGATGGCCGCCAGCAGATGCAGCAGCAAGGTCGATTTGCCGATACCAGGATCACCACCGATGAGCACCACTGAGCCTGGGACAATACCGCCGCCCAGTACCCGATCGAGTTCGTCAATACCAGTGGGAATCCGTTCTTCATCACTGTCGGGAGCCAGATGCAGGGGCACCGGCTTGACGATGAGGCCGGATCGCACGCCGGCCCGGGGCGGAATGAGCCGCTCTTCAACCAGAGATTCCCATTCCCCGCACTGGGCACAGCGTCCCAGCCATTTCTGGCTCTGATAGCCGCAATCGCGGCAGATAAACACTGTTTTTTCTTTCTTTTTTGGTATAAGCATAAGGCAGAGACAATGAAACTTGAAGGTTTTACGAGCTGCACTGACGAGACTGGCTTTCGCCGATCATAATATCATAAAAATTTAATGTTAGTGCCTAAAGGGCATGACACTGAACCCAATGAACCCAATCATGCCGCCATCTGTCAACAGTATGCCTTCGTCGCCGCCCCCTGTCAAATGGATTCCTCTCTGGTCCTCCCTGGTCTTTCTCTGCCGCAGCCCCAAGCTGCTGGCCTGGAGTCTGGTGCTGGTGCTTTTTACTTTCGCCCTGACCTGGGGCGGATACCTGCTGGCTGTCAGTTTTATCGATGCCCGGACCGCCGGCTTCTTTCAGCAGGCCCCGGACAGCACCGGAATATGGGGGTGGCTGAAAGATCTGAGCTGGCTGGCAATGAAATGGAGCTTTATGGTGATCTCCCGGGTGGCCGCCTTTTATCTCGCTTTTATGGTGGCCTATACGCTGAGCGCCCCCGGCTATGTTTTTTTGAGCAGCGCCGCCGAACGGAAACAGGCGGGATTGGCCTTTGAAGAAGATGCGGCCTTTCATCTCAAAGGGATTGTGACTGATCTGTGGGAAGGTTTAAAGATCGGCGCTCTGGGCCTGGTTGTCACTGGCATGGCCTTGATCGTCAGCTTTATTCCATTGCTGGGCCAGCTCCTGGTCGTGCTGCTTTATAGCTATTATTCGACCCTCATGTTTCTCGATTACCCGACCTCAAGGCGCCGCTGGAGCCTGGGGCGCAAGATCGGCTGGCTGTCCCGGCACGGCAGGCCTTCCTTGCATCTGGGGCTGCTGCCGGCTGTCATCAGTCTGATCCCCATCGTTAATATCTTCCTGATGGCCCTCATCTTTCCGTTGTTCACCGTCCATGTGACCTTGAACTTCGGCCTGCTCGAGCAAAGAGCCAAAGAAGAGGCGGCAGCTTTAACCGCGCAATCTCCTCAGACCAGTTCGGCCATCACCTGATTGGCAAAGACCAGGCCTCTGGCTGTCAGCCGTAGATGGCTGGGGCTCATCTCCAGTAAGCCCTGATCAATCAGGCGGGTCAGAGTGATACCGTAGCAGTCTTCCAGTGCCAGGCCATATCGCCTCTGCAATTGGGCGCGAGATACCCCGCAGAGCAGGCGCAGCCCCATGATCACGGTCTCCCTGAATGATGCTTCGCGCTCCAGGCATTCCTCGTCCTGCACCGTTGATTGTCCCGCCTCGATTAATTCACAATAGCGCTGCGGATCACTGATCTTCTGTTGGCGTCTGTCATTGAGGCAGCCAACAGCCCCGGCCCCGAGAGCCAGATAGGGACCATTCTGCCAGTAATTGATGTTATGACGGCATTCATAACCGGGCCGGGCATAATTAGAGATTTCATAGCGGACCAGCCCGGCCTGTTGACAGAGCGTGGCGGTGATCTCATCCATGGCCGCCAGCTCATCTTCTTCCGGCAGTGCCAGCAGCCCCTGAGTCAGATGCCGGTGCAAAGGGGTGCCCTGTTCCACCGTCAGTTCATAAAGAGACAGATGATCCGGTGCCAGCGCTAAGGCCTGCTCCAGGCTCCGGCGCCAGGACTGGTGATCCTGGCCGGGCAGGCCATACATCAGATCAAGGCTGATATTGGCAAAGCCGGCCGCCCGGCCCAGCCGCACAGCTTCGGCGGCGTCAGCGGCGGAATGGGGTCGGCCCAGAACCTGGAGTTCCTGATCGTTGAACGACTGGACGCCGATCGACAGCCTGTTGATGCCGCCTTGGCGCAGCAGGTTCAGTTTGGCCGGATCAACGGTCTGGGGATTGGCCTCAATGGAGATCTCTGCCTGCTCAGCGCGGCCGAACAAATCAATACAGCCGGCGACGATGGCCGCCAAGGTTGGGCCCGCCAGAAGAGTAGGGGTGCCGCCGCCTAAAAACAGGGTGGTGAGAGGCAAGGTGGTGGTATTGCGGGCCAGCTCGGCCGCTTCCCGCAGCAGGGCCGCCGCATAGCGTTGATGCAGCCCGTCGAGACCGGGGTAGGAGACAAAAGAGCAGTACGGGCATTTGGACAGGCAGAAGGGGATGTGGATATAAAGCGATGACATCAGCCCAGTCTGGTCGTCAGTTCCCGGCATTCCTGCTGCAGTTCGCCCATCAGGCCATGATCGGCAAAGGAGTAGCTGCCATCCCCGATGATCAGGTGATCAAGCAGCTGGATTTGCATCAGCGAGCAGAGCAGGCACAGGGTGCGGGTCAGATGGCGGTCCTGGGGCGAAGGCTCAAGGCTGCCGGAAGGATGATTATGGGCGACGATCAGGGCGGCGGCATTGTATTCCAGGGCCCGCCGCATCAGCTCGCGGGGATAGATGGTATTGACATTGATGGTGCCCTCGGCCACGACCTCTGAATTAATGATGGCATGGGCGGAATCAAGAAAGATGACGGTGAAGACCTCTTTTTTCAGGCCGCGCAGGGAGTGCAGCAGATAATCCCTGACCTCAGCTGAGGAATGCAGATAGCGCTTGCCGACCAGCCGCTCTTTCAGATAGCGGCCCGCCACTTCCTGGACAAAATGAATGGCGAAACTGTTCTTGGGGCCGATCCCGGCTATCTTCTGCAAAGCTGGAATGGAGGCCTCAAAGACGGCGCTAAAAGAACCGAACGCGCTTAAAGCGGCCCGGGCCGCCTCCTTGCAATCCTTCCGCGGGGTGCCGAAGGTCAGCAGCAGTTCCAGGACTTCAGCGTCGGTGAAACCGTCGAGGCCATGGGCCAGGAAGCGATCCCGCAGGCGCTGCCGGTGTCCCTCTCCCTTTGTCTGCCACTCTTCCTGGTTCATACGATAGGTGTCTTACCCCGTCAGTTCCTGACTGAACAGCTTGTTGGCGAGAGCCGGATTGGCCTGGCCTTTGGTCTTCTGCATCAGCTGGCCGACAAAGTAGCTCATGAGCTTGGTCTTACCATTCTTAAAATCGGCGACCTGCCCCGGATTATCGGCAATGATCTGGCGGACGATGGTTAACAGCTCGCCTTCGTTGGAGACCTGGCCGAGATTCTGTTCCGCTACCACCTGTTCAGCACCCTTGCCGCTTGCCATCATCTCGGCAAAAACAGTTTTGGCGATCTTGCCGCTGATGGTCCCGGCCTCGACCATAGTCAGCAGGGCTCCCAGCTGTTCGGCACCGACCTTGCAGGTGGAGAGTTCCTCACCCTTGAGCTCCCGCATCAGCTCGGTCATGATCCAGTTGGAGACCTTTTTGGCCTGCGGACAGGTGAAGACCGCCTGTTCGAAATAGTCGGCCAGTTCGCGGGAGGCGGTGAGCAGCGAGGCGTCATGTTCGGGTAGCTCATAGTCCCTTATAAAGCGGGCCTTGCGCTGCTCCGGCAGCTCCGGCAGGGTCGCTCGAATCTCTTCAATCCAGGCCTCATCAATTCTGACCGGCAAAAGATCCGGGCAGGGAAAATAACGGTAATCATGGGCATCATCCTTGCTGCGCATCGATTCGGTGCAGTTGCGATCAGGATTCCACAGCAGGGTGTCCTGAATGATGGTGCCGCCGTCCATCAGGATGTCGCGCTGCCGGCGCACCTCATATTCCAGGGCGCTCTGGACATTGCGAAACGAGTTCATGTTCTTGAGCTCGGTGCGGGTGCCGAGCTTGGACTCGCCGACCGGACGCAGGGAGATATTGGCGTCGCAGCGGAAGCTGCCCTCCTGCATGTTGCCGTCACAGATATCGAGATAACGGAGGATGGCGTGGACCTTGCGCAGATAGGCCGCCGCTTCTTCCGGCGAGCGCAGATCCGGTTCGGAGACGATCTCAAGCAAGGGGGTGCCGGTGCGGTTGAGATCAACATAAGAGACGGGTTCCCGCTCGTCGTGGATCAGTTTGCCGGCATCCTCTTCCATATGCATGCGGGTGATGCCGATGGCCCGGGTGCGGCCGTCCACCTCGATCTCGACCTGGCCATGCTCAACGATGGGCAGGTCGAACTGGGAGATCTGATAACCTTTGGGCAGATCGGGATAAAAGTAGTTTTTACGGGCGAACTGATTGAAGCGGTTGATGGTCGACCCGGTGGCCAGACCCATCTTGATGGCAAATTCCACCACCTTTTTATTAAGAACCGGCAGGGTGCCGGGCATGCCCAGACATACCGGGCAGGTCTGGGTGTTGGGCGGCGCGCCGAATCTGGTGGAGCAGCCGCAGAAGATCTTGGATGCGGTCTTGAGCTGGGCATGGATCTCCAGCCCGATTACGGTTTCAAATTGCATGCTTAACTGTCCTGTTCATTAGTTACTGTCATCTGGCCCCGGCTATGGACCCAGGCGCGAATCCTGACCAGCTCGTCCTGCCAGCTCTTACTGACCCGGACCTCAAGAAACAGGCGGAACAGGGCCTGGACCAGACGAACCAGTTCTTCAAAGAGAAAAATGCGCTCCAGGATCATACCTTCTTGTTCTTCCGGGTTGTCGCCGCCTTCCTGGGCCGGGCCGGTCTTGGGCAGTTTGACATTGCGAAATTCCATCACCGCCGCGGCCATGGTGAAGTTCCACTCATAATCATTCTGGGCCAGTTGAATCCGGGCCTGCTCCACTTTTTTACCCATGACCAGTCCGGTGCGCGCCTCTTTAAGCTCGCTCTGCAGGCCGCTGCAGATGCACTTCTGGCTGGACTCGCCTTCGCCATATTCCAGGAGCATATGTTTCTCGAAGACCACGGTAATATCACCCTGGCCGGGCAGCTCAACACTGCCGCCGCGTTCTTCGCTCTTCCACCACAGCCAGGTCAGAAATTCCTGGCCGATGAAACGTTTTTCTGCAATAAGGTCTACTAAATCCATAATATAGTCACAAGATAAGCACAACATCGATGATGGTCGACGAGGCTAATAAAGGTTCGTTGTAACAGCTCTTAATTCGGTTTCTTGTATGTTATCTGCCAGACGCCGCTTCCAAGAAACTGATGGTCGACGAGGCTGATAAAGGTTCGTTGTCACAGCTCTTAATCGGGTTCCTGTATATTATCTGCCAGACGCCACTCCAAGAAACAACCGGAAAAGGTTGGCTGTTTCTTGGAAGCGGCATAAGGTGCCGTAACAAAATAAGCAAAAAAGCCCTGCTTATTTCATAACGGCACCTAAACAAAGATGTCAGGGGTAATAGCCGCCAGGCGCTGTTTGTCATCGTCATCCAGCAGATGCTCGGCCATGTAATAAGGGATCTGCTGGACGATGAGCAGGCCGAAGGTCTCCTTGAACAGGTCTTCCAGCAGGGTGTGCGCCTTCTTGTTGGTGGTGAAAAAAAGCAGGGTCGAGTCCGACAGGTTCCAGCAGAGGTCGTAGACCGCCGGCACCGGCACCGCTTTTTTCATCAGTTCGCTCTGGATCCGTTCCCTGATCTCCACCTTCATGGTGCGGCCGATCTTCGGGATCTGCTTTTCCTTTTTGATCCGCTCCTCTTCCTTCTGGGCAAATTTCTTCAGGATGGCCGGGGCCACCTTGCGTTCATCAATGCGCAGCGACAGGGTGACATAGTCGCCGCTGGCATAGGAAGCGAAATTGAAATCAGAGTCAAACATATTCTGCACGGAGACCCAGCCGACGGAAAATTCATCATAGGTGTCATCTATATCCTTGAAAGAAAAGGCCGTGATCCGTTCGGCGGCAAAATCCCAAAAATTTTCCGGAAGATCTCCTTCCGTGCTGAAACGGACAAAACTGGCTGAACCATTGAGAAAACCCATACTTAATCTTGCTCCTGAGCCCGGATAAGACCGGACAGGTCTATGGAAAATGATAATTATTATATCAAGACGATCATGTTGGCGCTCAATATACATCATTATTTCTAAGGGTCACATCAAAAATAGCCACCCGCTGTTATATCACCTGGCCGATACATGAAAGATGAGAGCTGCTCAAACGATGAAATTGATTGCGTGGAAATTCCTTGACTTAGGTCAGGGCCGATGATAAATACAACTCGTGAGTAAGATTTTTCTATTGACAGGCCGAAGGCTACTTTGTATAAAGTCGAGCTTTACGGGTCGTTAACTCAGTTGGTAGAGTATCTGACTTTTAATCAGAGAGTCGCGCGTTCAAGTCGCGCACGACCCACCATAGTTTATACTGGTCCCCATCGTCTAGTCAGGTCCAGGACATCGGCCTTTCACGCCGACAACACCGGTTCAAATCCGGTTGGGGACGCCATATAACATTAAAAGGGCATTCAGGATTTATCCTGAATGCCCTTTTTTTTGTCTGCAATGTTGTTCTCTGCCTTATCCTGTTAAACACATATTCTCTCCTTTTAGCATTTTGCTGCGAAAAATTATTCGTAACCGCAAATTAAACACCACTCACAGTATGCCCCAGCGCTAAGTTTGTTTGGCTGAGATTGTACGGTAGCAGTGCTCTATAGTCATCTTCTGACGAGGCGAAGGGCAGTTTTTCAAAAAGATAGCGAAGAAACTTTCACAAAAAAGTCAGAAAATAAAAAATACACCGAAAAAAGGACAAGGACTAATGGCTCAAGACCTGACTCCAAATGTCTTATCATTATCCCAGCTGACAGAACATAGTAAGTGAACATATTAAAATAATAAGGAAAAAATGTTCCTTGCTGTTTCGAGTGAGTCAGAGCTTTGACAGGAGAAGGTGGCCGTACATCGACCAACAGCATGATACTGCTCAAGTAAAAGGACACTTTTTCCAGCTGCGGCCAGTAAAGCTGCTGACACAAGGCCACCAATTTCACCACCGATTATGATTGTAGCGTAGAGGTCCAGTCCTACGATGTCCCTGCAAAGATCATCAATTTTCTCCATCATGTACCGGGTCATTAGCTGACGAAGTCAGCGACCAGCACTTCCCTGGCGCATGTAAAAGCCCATTGACTTCACTCACCGGCACAGGAGGGCTCACCAGATAGCCCTGGATATACGGACATCCCCGTTCCTCCAGAAAATGGCACTGAGCAAGGGTTTCTACCCCTTCAGCCACGACCGACAAGCCAAGGTTTTTAGCCATACTTATAATGGTCGAGGCAATGACCGCATCTTCCTGGTCATCCGGAAGATCTTTGATAAAGCTCCTGTCTATCTTCAGGGTATCGATGGGAAGTTGTTTCAGATAGGAGAGCGAAGAGTAACCGGTGCCGAAGTCATCCACCGACAGTTTAATTCCCATTTTTTTCAATTCCCACAGATAGCCGATTACCCTCGTCTCATCTCCCATCATCAGCGACTCAGTGATCTCAAGCTCCAGAGATTGCGGACGCAGACCACTTGCTAAGACGATGGATTTGACAGAGGCAAGGAAATCGTGCTGGCGAAACTGTACCGTGGAGATATTAACGGCTACACTGAGGGCGAGGCCCTCATCCTGCCAAATCCTGGCCTGACGGCAGGCGCTTTCCAGGACAAACTTCCCGATTGGGATGATAAGTCCTGTCTCTTCGGCAAGAGGAATAAATTCAAAAGGAGAGATAACAGTTCCCAGGGCCGGATGCCAGCGCACCAATGCCTCAAAGCCGATAATATTTTTCTCTCTGAGAGAGACTTTCGGCTGGTAGTAAACGGCGAACTCGTCATTCTTCAAGGCATGGCGCAGGCGATTCTCAAGAGAGTGTCGACGGGCTGCCTTTTCATTCAAGACCTTGGTAAAGAGGTGATAAATGTCCCTCCCCTGACTTTTCGCACGATACATGGCCAGACCGGCATTACTGATCAACAGGTCTTCACTGTCGCCATCTTCAGGAAAACAGGAGATGCCTACAGACACAGTAACAAAAAGTTCATGGCCCTCAATATTGAAAGAGCTTCGAAAGACCTTGAGGATGTGTTTGACGGTGTTAACGGCAACATCCAGATCCGCAAGGCAACTCTGAATAATGACAAATTCATCCCCGCCATGCCGGGAGACGGTGTCTCCATCTCTGACACACAACCGGATACGCTCTGCCGCCTGCTGCAGCAACAGGTCGCCAATGGTATGCCCCAGTGAGTCATTAATGTGTTTAAAATGATCGAGGTCAAGAAGAACAACAGCTACCTTTTCGCCGGTCCGCCGGGCCTGCTGCAGAGAGACCTTCAGACGATCCAGAAGCAGGCTACGGTTGGGCAGACCGGTCAAGGCATCATGAAAGGCCTGATAGCGAATCGTCTCTTCCTTCTGCTTTGCCTTGGTCATATCATGGAAGACGGCAATGAATCCCGTAACCGTACCGACTGTATCCTTGATCGCGGTTATGCTCAACCATTCAGGGTAGATTTCACCATTTTTGCGTCGATTCCAGATCTCGCCCCGCCAGAAGCCCTTGGCAAAAAGTTCCTGCCACATTGCTTCATAGAATTCCAGAGGGTGACGATCTGACTTGAACACCCGCGGAGTCTTGCCAAGAACGTCTGCAGGCTCATAACCGGTTATTCGACCAGCGGCCGGATTCACCTTCTGCATAACACCTTCGCGGTCAGTGACCACAATTCCTTCGATAGTATGGCTGAAAATCTGACTCGATATCAGAAGGTTACTCTCCACTAGCCTCATGCCAGTGATATCCTGGCAGACGCCCTGCCAGCCGGCAATTTTTCCGAACTCATCAGACACAGCATCACATTTTGCCAGGAGAACAAGAAGGTGGCCATTAGCATGCCTGCTCCTGAATTCAATGGTCTTTCCTCTCTCCCTCTCTGCCATCTGTTTTAAAAAAACAACGACCTGACTCCGATCCTCGGGTATCACCAGTTTTAGCATGTTCCTCAAGGTCAATGTTGCCCGAGAGAAGGGAAAAGTTAGGCCCAAAATATTGCACAACTCTTCCGAGACAAACAAATTCTTCCGAGACAAATCCCAGGTCCAGTATCCGAGATCAGCCATATTCAGGGCCAATCTGAGCCTGCCCTCACTTTGTCTCAGCGTCTCTTCACCTTCTATCTGATTACTGATATCAAGAATATAGCCATGATAGTGGGTTATGATTCCATCGGCTGCACGGACGATATTGGTTTTATCATAGACCCAGCGAATATTTCCAGTCGAATCAATAAATCTGTATTGCTGTTCAAAAACATCTTGACCTGACTGGCTGTAGCTCTTGACCTCATCAGAGACGCGCTGCAGATCCCCGGGATGAACAAGAACACTGAAAGGGACGGCCCCCATTAACAGTTCTTCAGTATCGTAGCCAAAGATCTTTTGAATATTAGGCGTAACATACTCAACAGGCCATCCCTCCTCTGCCCGCCATTTGAAAATTACTGCCGGACCAGAATGAAAGAGTTGATGATGTTCTGTGATTTTCTGTTCCGCCTCTTTCAAGACTGTAATATCGCGGTTTGTGGTCCGCCGCCCCAGCCACGTACCATTCGGAGAAAAGACCGGCTGACATTGATGCCAGATCCAGCACAGCGAGCCGTCTTTACGTATAAGGCGAAAAGTGATTTCCGCTTTTTGCCGTTGCGGTTGCAATTCCGTTAAAGTATGAAGGCGATACCGCTCCCGATCCTCCGTATGGATGATCGTAGTGATAAAATCAGGGTCCTGGAGAAACTCCTTGGCTGAATATCCACTAATCCTTTCACAGGCCGGTGAGACATACTCAAGGCTATGATCAGGGAGAAGCCATTCTTCCCAGTCATAGGAAAAATCGGAAATGATACTGAAACGGTTTTCACTTAACAACTGCTCTCTTTCCATATCCAGCCAGTCGACCACGCATTGTTTCTGCATATAAAAATCGCCGTCCTTACTTTTCATTATACCCTGAACCGATCAACCATTGATTTCAGAGTTTCTGCAAGTTTACTCAACTCGACGGCACTGCTGTTCACATGGGAGCTGCTGTCATGGATCTCAGTTGCCGACTGGCTGACCTCGGCGATCTCAGTAGCCACTTCTCTGGTGACAGTTGAGGCCTGAGCCACATTCTCGTTGACCTCCTGGATACCGGCTGAGGCCTGCGAGATATTCTGGGAAATCTCTTCCGTAGTGACCGACTGTTCTTCCACCGCTGTGGCAATGGTGGCCACCATTTCATTTACCTCTGTAATCACCTGAGAAATCTGTCCTATCTCCTCAACGGTTTCTCCCGTGGCTCCCTGGATATTGGCGATCTTATCCTTAATCTCGTGAGTAGCTGTGGCAGTCTGTCTTGCCAGTTCTTTGATCTCATTGGCTACCACCGCAAATCCCTTTCCGGCCTCGCCAGCACGCGCCGCCTCAATGGTCGCGTTGAGCGCCAGCAGATTCGTTTGTTCGGAAATCTCGGTTATGGCCTCCGTCACCTTGCCGATTTCATTGGCAGCCGCCCCAAGAACATCGATCTTTGCCGAGGCGTTCCTTGCCCGATTGACTGCGGTATCCGCGATGGACCGGGTCCTTTCCGTGCTCTCGGCAATCTCCTTGATAGTGGCTACCATCTCCTCTACTGCCGCCGCCACCATATTCACATTGGTCGAGGTCTGTTCCGAGGCCGCAGCCACGGAGTCCATGTTGGCGCTCATTTCCTCGGAGGCGGCTGCCACGGTATTGGATTTGGCCATGGTCTCCGATGAACTGGAAGACATCTGGCCGGAAATGGCTGAGAGCTCGGTGGACGAAGAAGACAGGGTCGCCACCCCGTTGGCGATATCCGTAAACATGGCCCGCAAGTTCTCGGTCATGGTCTTCATGGCGCCGAGCAATTGGCCGGTCTCGTCCTTGCTGTCCACCTGGATGTCAAGCGTCAGGTTCCCCCGGCTTAATTCCTCGGAGATAGTGACCGCGTGATTCAAAGGCCTGGTGATGGCCCGAGTGAGCAGAAAAGCAATGATTAAGGCCAGCAGGGTGCCGGCAATCGCCGCCGCCAACATCGTGATCTCAAGTATACCAGCAAAATGGTGAGCGGCTTCCACTTCGTGTATCGCTATTTCTTCATTAATTTCAACCAGCTTATCAAGAAGCTCAAAGGCCTTTTCTTCAGCCACCCGCAGGTCGTTAATGGTATAGTTATGAATGTTGCGGTATAATTCAAGACCACTTTGAGTCTGTTGCAAAATCAGAGAAAACTTGCCGAAGGTCTCCTGGATACTGGGGACAAAAACGGTGCGATAGATTTGTCCTGCTTGTTCGGATCGCTCTGCATCAACCAGATCTCTGATCTGCTTGACGCTATCGTGGGTCTTGCCATGGGGAACGGCTACTTCCCGCAGCAATTGTCGCATCTGCGGATTTTCTGACTGAAACCCGGATAGCCATCTGCCAAAATTGCAAGCATTATGATTGTCACCACCGACAAATGATTCGTCTTCGTTGATCATTTTAAGAATCGAACCTTCCAATTTATAGTGATCGCCGATGAAACGCTGAATATTCTCCGTTAACTCATAGGGATTTCCAAGATCCAGCTTGTCAATTTGACGATTCATGTCAAAAAAGACATCGTTTGCTGCAAGCCACTCCTGCCAAGCGGGAACAAACCGGTTCCATACCTCCGCCTCCTCAGCGGTCTGCGGCAAGGGCTCATATATTTTCCATGCGGCTTGGTAGGTCTCTCGTATTTTTATGAGATTGTTGTACTGTTGCTGTCGTTCTTCCCGGTCCAAGCCCACATTGAGCAAGGTGCGTTGTACGACCTTAATGGCGTTGGCATTTTCCTTAATAGTCAGCAGAGACTGCACGCTGGGCAGACGCACCTTGCCGATCTCGTCAATGGAACCTTTGCTCTGCACCATTCCATAATAGCCAAACAGCCCTAAACACAGGGTGATCGCCGCCACCAGACCAAAGGCCAGAAACATCTTGGTTGCCAGTTTTAAATTCTTAAACACGATAAATTCTCCTTTAATTCTTCTTGTCACATTACCCATCGCTCTGCCGTTTGTGTGCGGAGTCAATGGTTGAGTGCCTTTTCCGAGGCCTGACATTTATCTGCCGGGGGACTTCGTCCTGAGTTATATCCCTCCGTGGAAGAAAGTGAACAAGCAATTTAGCAATGTCTGGACAACTGAGTAACGGGTACGACTTCTTCTGTTCCGTTCTGGTTTCCAACAGAAAGAGTGTAGACATCATCACCATGGCCATATGATGATGCCAGGCCAGCCAGCCTCGAACCTGATAATAATCCATGCCGGTTAATAACTGTTTTCCAGCCAATAATCATATGCTATGCGGCCTGTCAATACTGGGAGAATGTCGATATATTGCGGTAGGAAATACAGTGGTAGAATGCTTTGTGGCGGGAGATATTAAGAATGTGAATCTTTATTGAATCTCTGGCAAAATGACTTTTTAGTCTAATTTTTGCGTTATGCCCAATATTTTATCAACGAAATATCAGCTTGATATCTACGGGAAAATGTTTCGCATGCCTTGATTTCGCACAAAAATTCTCATTTTGCAAAAGGCACTATTCAATGGTGATTTTTTAGCCGGTTTGTTTGCTTAATTACTGAATCTCTTGTTCAGATACACATTCATATTTATACTTTTACCGGTGATTTTTAACTTATTCCTAATGGAGTTGCGATACGCCTCCACTGTGCGCACACTCAGGTCAAGTAATTTGGCGATATCTGCGGAGCTTTTACCTTTTCTGACCAGATCCGCCACCAGCAGCTCCTTGGGGCTCAGGCCAAGGGCCGGGGTCTCGAGGCTCCGACAGAAGGAGTCGGTCACCGAGTGGATATGGCCCTTGATCAGTTGAACATATTCCCGCCCCTGATCATCCATATTGGTGTGGGAGAGGCCCTCAAGATACGGGATGACGAGCCGGTTCAGCGTGGCCTGGATCTGCCGCTCGAAATCATGGCATTTGTCGTTCTGCCGGTCGATGAGAACCTGGAGGGCAATATTTGTGTCTTGGATTTTCCTGGTTTTTTCCTGCAGCTCCTCCGTGACCTTCACGGTGTTGGTTATATCGCGGCCCATGACCACCAAAGCATTGCGGCGACCGTCGGCATGAAACAGAGGCACCTTGACGAAATCTAAAATGCGGGTAGTACCATCGGGCAGGAGAATCCGCTCTGAGAAACGGTTCAGCGCCTTTTTACGCCATGTCTGCTCGTCCGTGACCGTGCAGAATTGGAAGGCCTCCTGGTAAAAGGGGCTGTAGTCAGCCAGTTCGGTTTCGGTTTTGCCCATATATTCCGTATGCTCCAATTCAAAAAGGCGCAAGGCAGCTTCGTTGGCCATCAGCCACCGTCCCTGGGCGTCCTTGAAACATATGATGTCCGGCGAGGCATTGATCAGGGTAACGAGCTGCTCACGGCTTTTTTGCATTGCTTTCTCCGCCTGTTTGCGCTCGGTGATGTCGCGCCCGAGGACGACAAGGGCCTTGCGGCTCCCGTCAGGATGAAACAGCGGCACCTTGATGACCTCGTACACCTTGCAGCTCCCGTCCGGTCGGGGAATGGTTTCTTCTATGATGGTCAATTCTTTTTTCTTCCAGGTAATCTCGTCGGAATCCTCGCAGGCGAGGAAAGCGTCCCGGTAAAACCCGCTGTAATCGGCCAGTTCGCGGTCGGTTTTTCCGTGGTAGCTCACCCCTTCCAGTTCAAAAATCTGCAGGTCGGCCTGGTTGGCTTTCAGCCACCGTCCCTGGCCGTCTTTGAAGCAGATGATATCGGGAGTGGCGTTGATCAGGGTCATGAGTTGTTCACTGCTCTGCCGGATTTTCTTCTGCGACTCCTTACGTTCAGTAATGTCTGAATACATGCTCTGCAATAGGAATTTTCCACCGACATGTACGGTAGCCACTCTGACTTCAATATCACGCACCTCGCCGTTTTTCTTCCTGTGCTTTGTCTCGAAACAATCGAATCCCTTCTTCAGGATTTTTTCAATGTGCGCCTTGACATCTTCCGGTGATTCATTTGCCTCGAAATCGGCAACGGTGAGCTTCTGAAATTCTTCCAGACTGTAACCCAAGTTTTCATAGGCGCAGGTATTGAAATCAACCATCATGCCGGTCAGTGGGTCGATGATCACTATGGATTGCGGAGCCAGCTCAAACATCTTTCTGTATAATGTTTCCGAGGCTAAAAGGGCGGCGGTCTGTTCATGCACCAGCTTTTCCAGGTGTTCTCGGTGCTGCCGAAGTTCCTCTTCCGTCTCACGGCGCATGGTAATATCCTCCCCGGAGCTGAGGGTGCCGGTGCAATTGCCGTTTTCGTCGGTAAGCAGGGAGTTATGCCAGGCGATGATCCGTGTCGCTCCATCCCGGCGGCGGACGCTATTCTCGAAGTATTCCGCTGCCGCTATCTCGCCGCTCACGAGCTGCCGAAATACCTGCAGGATCGTTTCCACTCCTTCCGACTGGACCAGGCAGGTCGTAAACCAGTTTTTTCCTAATAGTTCCTCCTCGGTATACCCCAATATTTCACACCCTTTGGGGTTAATCATCGTGATGCGCCCCTCGCGGTCCAAGGTCATCATGATGGTCTGCACCGTGTCCAGGTAGTGTTGGTTCAGCTTGTGCAGGCGGCGCTGCTTAATATGATCCTGCTGTTGTTCGGTAATATCGTGCACCATGCCAAAGGAACGGATGATACAGCCTTTGCTGTCTCGTTCATGGTGGCATCGTTCGCGAACAAAGCGTATCTCGCCGCTGTTTTTGCGGGTCACCCGGTGCACGATCTCATAGGTGTCGCTGTTTTCCCGAATGGAATCTGTGTAGGCTGCCGTCACCGCGTCCCGATCCTCGGGATGGACTCGTTCGAGAAAGGCCTCGTAGGTGGACTCAAACTCCTGGGGCTCGATGCCGAAAATGCGGTAGGTCTCATCGGACCAGACGAGCCTCTTTTCGTCCAAGTCAAGCTCCCAGCTGCCCAGATGTGCTATTTCCTGAACCCGCCGGAGCTGTTCGCCGCTCTTTTGCAGCGCGTCTTCGGCAAGTTTACGCGCGGTGATGTCATGGGCGATGATTTGAATCACCGATATTCCGTTATGTGTGACAACTCTTGCAAATAGGGAAAAAGAAATGGGCGAGCCGTCTTTGTGCAAATAATCAGCTTCAAAAGTCATGTTTTCCGCTTGATCGAGCATGACCAGCTTTTTTTGAAATAGCTCGCACTGCGATGTGGGGAGCAGATCCATGACCCGCATTTGCAGCAGCTCATTCTGGCTGTAGCCTAAATTTTGGCAGAAAGCGTCATTGACCTCAAGAAAATGGCCATCAAGACCTGTCAGCATCATGGGAGCAAGGGCAACACGAAAACTGTCGGCAAAATGCTCCAGTTCCTCGTTGCGCTTTTCAAGCTCAGCGATTTTTTGTATCAGGTCATCATATGATGCATTCATGTGCATATCAGTTGCCTCTCTGAGTTCCTCGCACAACATGGTGCAATAAAACAGCTTGATAAATTAAGAAAACATACGTTCTTTTAGGTAGATAAATGTTAGCAATCCAATAACCTCTCTCAAGAGGAACTTGTGATAGTTGTACAGATAATCAAACAGACGGTTGATTTGAAAGTTTTTCGTATACACGTAGTCACCAAAGACCCAAAAGGAATGATCGCGAAAATTCGCCATGATACCAGGTGGTCGAATACAATGCAGGAATTATTCTGCCCCCCGCTATCCGATATTCCCTGGTTTTCTTTCAGAGGCCATCATTTTAGAATTAATAAGGCAATATTTGCTGGAAATTCATTATTTTGTGAATTTTGCATAAAACAGTTGCTTTCTTCAATGGCAAAGGCAAAAGTGCAAGTTCTGATCTCCATTCTTGCCTCTACCGGAGAAAACAATGAACCAGTTTGACCGTATCTATCAACTGTATGACATTTTTCGTGCCCATCGTTATCCGATCACCATGCGTGAACTGGAGAGGCAGATGGAATGCTCCCAGCCCACGGTCAAACGGATGATTGCTAAACTGCGCCATGAGTTGGCCGCGCCCATTCGTTACGAGAAGAGGCAAAACGGCTATATCCTGGACCGGGAAGGTGGTGATCAGTACGAGCTGCCCGGCCTCTGGTTCAGCCTGGCCGAGCTTCAGGCCCTGCTCACTGGCCGAGGCGGCTGTTTGAAAATTTTCAGGCAGACAGGCGCGCGTACCGCATTGCCGGAGAAGCGCGGGAGAAGTTGGAGGAAGAGACGGGAGAAAAGGTGGTGACCCCGGAAAATTATCTGGTCGAGCCGGAAGGCCGGAAGCGCCTGGCGGCGCAGAAATCCCGAACCACCAAGGGTTGATGGTGTTCACCGAAGACGAACTTATTCCGCTCTCTGCAATTCAGCATCTACTGTTTTGTGAGCGCCAGTTTCTAGTTTTGACCGGCGCGTAAGGGGTTGAGATGGATGTAAGGCAACAACGTCCCTTCTTTCCCTTTTCCCGGCCGACAGTATTAATAGTCGCTATCGTTTAATACTCTTTTCAGAATGTTGCTGAGTTTATCCATGCTGAAAGGCTTGGGCAGCACTCCTTTAAATCCATGCATTCTGAAATCAGCCATTATTGGATCGTGGGCATACCCACTGGAGACAATAGCTTTTATTTCAGGGTCCATGCGAAGAAGATGTTCCATTGTCTCTTTGCCGCCCATTCCCCCCGGGATGGTCAGATCCATAATCACGGCCGCAAAAGGGACTCCTTGTTTAACGGCCTGGCGGTACTTTGTTAAGGCTTCTTGCCCGTCGCTTGCCAGCTCAACGCTGTAGCCAAGATAATTGAGCATCTGGGAGGCAATGTCTCTGATTATTGCTTCATCATCCATGACCAGCAATTTGTCATGTCTCGGTAGTGTTGATTCCTTTTTTTCAGGTTGGAGTTCCTGCCCTGATAGTTCAAACAGTTGTTGATCTGCTGCCGGCAGATAGAGTGAAAAAATTGACCCGGTTCCTTGCTCTGATTCTACCGTGATAAGACCATCATGTTTTTTGATGATTGAGTAGCAGATTGCCAAACCAAGGCCATGGCCTGTTTCTTTTGTTGTGAAATAGGGCTCAAAGATTTTATCAAGATGCTGGCTCTCAATTCCCTCACCACTGTCTTTGACATATATCTTGATATATCTACCGGCTCGCAGAGAATTTTCATTATTCTTGTCAAGAATAATATTGTCGGCGCCGATGACAACGGACCCTCCATTTATCATGGCCTGGACGGCATTAATAACAAGATTCTGGATAACCTGGCCAATCTGCCCCTCGTCAACCTTGATATGCCATAAGTTATCGGGGATAAAAAAGTGGCATGTTATGTTTGAGCCGCTCGACGAAAATCGAGCTGATTCTTCTATAAGGCTGCGTGTCGAAGTGAGAGTAGTAACCGGGGCCCCGCCTTTGGCAAAAGTAAGTAGTTGATTGGTCAGGTTTTTGGCTCGGCAAGATGCTTGTTCCGTGTGATTAAGAAGTGTGACAATTTTATCATTGCCGTCAACCAGAAGTTTTGCCAGAGAGATATTGCCAAGGATGGCAGTGAGCAGGTTATTAAAGTCATGGGCAATTCCACCGGCCACAATACCGAGGGATTCTATCCTTTGGGCGTTGATAATTTTCAGCTCCATCTTTTTTTCCTGGGTAATATCCCGGAAAACGAGAATGGAGCCGGAGGGTAACGACTGCGTCTCTTTTCTTATGGGGGCGGCGCTGAGAGAGATGAGCCTTTCCTGGCCGTTGCGTGATATGAGGGTTGTCTGGCTTACCCGTTTGAAACCGGAGTTATGGCTCAGGATCTTTTTGAAAATATCCGGGCATGAATCCGTCTCTTCTTTCTTCTGGATGTTAATGATCTGGCAGACAGCCCTGCCCAGAGCCTCACCCCTGGACCAGCCTGTCAGTTCCTCCGCCACTTTATTCATAAGGGTTATGCCGCCGTCTGAATCCGTTGCCACAACTCCTTCAGCGATACTTCTCAGGGTGAGGGCAAGGCGTTCTTTTTCATTGGCCACAGCTTCTTTGGTCGCCATCAGTTCGGTTATATCAGTATAAAGAATGACCACACGGACAATTTTATTGTTTCTGTCTTTAACCGGCGTGGCCACGATATTGTAGTGCCCTGGCTGTACCTTAAAACAGGCTACTCTTGAAACCGTCCGCCCTGTTTGAAGCAGCTCTTCAAAAGGACATGGTTCGAGGAGGGAGCCTTTACAGATGATATCTGAACATGTCAATCCACAAATCTGAGCTTCTTTGATGTCGAACATCTGTTCGAGTGTGTGGTTATGGGCAATAATTTTCTTGTGGGCATCCAAGACAAGCAGTCCGCCGCCTACTGACTTAAAAATGGCCTGTGTCTCGTCCATGGCCAGTTCCAGCTGATCATTTGTCTGGCGCTGATGATCAAGTATCTGAGAGAATGACTCTGTTATTATGCCGATGGGGTCAAGCTGAATAAGACTTACGTTGTCGAGCTCTTCCGGGCGCAAAGGAATGGTCCCGATGACCTGCAGGAGTTGATCAATCTTCTGCCGAATATAGTGGTTGGAGGTCTCATTGTCTTGGCGAAGGAGCCTGTTTTCCTGCAGCAGTTCATTTATGAAATCAGCGACAGGGGCCAATTCATTGTCAGAACCAAGAGGAAGGAAAGGAATTGATGGGTTCTCTTTTATGTACCTTGCTGATTGAAGGAGTTTTTCCATGGTCATTCTCATCTGATTCCCGTGTTAAAGCGGCCTGTATATATCTGGTAAAAAATATCTATTCCGGTGATAGGGGCATCTCAGTCTGCTTGGAGCAGGCTAATATATCGAAATAATAGGGGTAATGACAAAGGCGCAGCGTTCTGTGTTGGTTTGAGTCAGCAGGTTGCTGAAGCGATCAAGAAAGTTGCGTCGATCGTGGTCATCATGAAAGATTGTGTTACGGTCGATACCGCGAATGATAACATGATAAAGCAGGTCGGGGAGGTCGAGTCGTGGTTGTCTGAGCATCTTGGGAGTGTATCAAAGTTTAATAAAGCAATCAAGCCACAACGTCCTCCTTTTTCTTCAATCAGCCCCTGTAAGCTGTGGCCGTCTTACCCATCTGCCAGCGCCATACCGGCTTTCTCGCCATCTGCCAGAAATCGGGAGTGAGCAGCACTACTACCGTATAGAGTTCCAGACGGCCGGCCAGCATGGTAAAGCTCAAGATTGCCTTGGCTAAAGGAGGAAGAGCGCTGAAGTTCTGGGCCGGGCCGACCAGATTGAGGCCTGGACCGACATTATTTAAGGTGGTGATCACGGCCGTGGTGCCGGTAATGATATCGACGCCGAGGGCGGTTACCGCCAGGCTGGCCAGTATAAAAAAGCCGATATGGAGGGCGAGAAAGCCCAGGATGGCGACCATGATCTCCGGCGGCACCTTGAGCTTGCCGAATTTGAGAGTGCCGATCGAGCGGGGGTGGACCAGGGTCTTGAGCTGCAGGCGGGCAAACTTGAAGAACAGCAGAATACGGACCATCTTGATGCCGCCGCTGGTGGAGCCGGCGCAGCCGCCGATAAACATCAGAGAGACCATAAGGATTTTGAGGGCAGGCGGCCATTGGTCGAAGTCGGCGGTGCCAAAGCCGGTGGTGGTGATAATGGCGATCACCTGGAAGGCGGCTGTGCGCAGGGTCTGACTAAAGGTGGCATAGACATGGTGATAAGAGTTGACCGCCACGATGAACAGGGTGGCCCCGACGCAGAGGCTGAGAAAGAAACGGAACTCTTCATTGCGCCAGTAGGCGGAAAATCGGCCATTAATACCGGAGTGATGCAGGGTAAAATTGGTGCCGGCCAGAAACATGAAGATGATGATCACCGTCTCGATATAAGCGGAGTCAAAATAAGCGACACTGGCGGAGTGGGTAGAAAAACCGCCGGTCGCCAGGGTGGAGAATGAGTGACAGAGTGCATCGAAAAAGCTCATGCCGCCCACCAGCAGCAGAACAGTGAGAATGACGGTAAAGAGAAAGTAAACACCCCAGAGGATGCGGGCGGTATCCTGGATCCGGGGGGCCAGCCGGTCCTTGGTTGGTCCCGGCATCTCCGCCTGAAACAGCTGCATGCCGCCGACACCCAGCAGCGGCAGAATGGCTAATGAGAGGACAATGATACCCATGCCGCCCAGCCAGTGGGTCATCGAGCGCCAGAAGAGCAGGCTGTGCGGCAGAACCTCTACCTGGGAGAGAATGGTGGAGCCGGTGGTGGTAAAACCGGACATCGACTCGAAAAAACAATCGACGAACAGCGGCATCTCCCCGCAGAAATAGTAGGGCAGCGCCCCGAGAAAAGCCAGGCCCAGCCAGCTGAAGACCACTACGGCAAAGCCATCCCGGTAGCCAAGATCTTTTTCCGGGGCAAAAAGAGCGACAAACAGCAGACCAAGCAGGGCTCCGATACCAGCCGACAGCAGAAAGGTCGGCGTCATGCCGTCATGAAAATAGAGACTGAAGGGAATCGGCGTCAGCAGGCATAAGGAAATCAGGATCAGCAGTTTGCCGAAAATATTGAAAACACCGCCGGTGCGCATTATTTACTGAGTCCTACTCTTGAAAGAGGCTTTCCAGCGAGGAAAGCGCTTTATGGGTAAAAAAGACCACCAGATTATCGTCAGGCTGCAGCTTGGTTTTGCCGGACGGGATGATCACCTGATCCTCGCGGATAATGGCGCCGACAATGGAGCCTTGCGGAAAATAAAGTTCTTTAAGGGGCAGGTCGATAAAATGATCCCGCTGGGGAACCTTGATCTCAATGACCTCGGCATCACTGCCCAGCAGGGTGGCGACGTTGACGATCTTGCCGCCGCCCCGGACAAAGCGCAGGATCATGTTGGCCGCCACCTGCCGGGGGCTCAAGGGGACATCAACCCCTAGTTTGCCCAGCATGGGAATAAAGCCGGGGCTGTTGATATGAGTGATGCATTTTTTGGCGCCATGATGCTTGGCCAGCAGGGACGAGAGAATATTGGTGGTGTCGCTGTTGGTGACGGAGATAACCAGATCGGCCTGGTCGATGCCTTCATCGAGCAGATCCTGCGCCTCCAGGCCGTCACAATTAAGGACCATGGCATGTTCAAGATGCTCCGACAGGAAGCCGCAACGACTGGCGTCCTGCTCCACAATGTGGACTTCTATCTTTTTCTGTTCCAGACGGCGGGCCACCAGATAACCGATGGTGCTGCCGCCGACGATAAACACATTCTTGGGGGCCTGACTTTCCGCCTTGAACAGCAGGCGCTCCACGATCGGCACATCTTTTTTGCGGGTGACCAGATAGACCTTATCACCGGCCTCGATCTTGTCCTGGCCGTGGGGGATGATGGTCTGATCATCCCGGGTGATCGCCACGATGACAAAGTCATAGATGCCTTGCATCTCGCGCAGATAAGTCAGGGTCGAGCCGACGCAGGGATGATTTTCATAAGCAATATAGCCCAGCAGCTCCACCTGACCGCTGGCAAATTCCGCTACCTCAAAGGCGGAAGAGACATTGATGAGATGCATGATCTCATCGGCCATCGCCAGATCGGGGCTGATCAGCAGGTCAATGCCGAGCGACTTCTCGGCCTGCGAGGTGCCTTGCGCGTAAAAGTCTTCGTTGCGGACCCGGGCTATCCTGGTTTTGACATTGTAATTTTTGGACAGGATGCAGGCGATGAGGTTGACCTCGTCGCTGTCGGTAACGGCAATAAAGAGATCGGTCTTGGCGATGCCTGCTTCTTCAAGAACGCGGGCGGAGGCGCCGCTGCCCCGCACGGTCAGGATGTTGAGATCCTTTTCGATGCGCCGGAGTTTTAATTCGTCCTGGTCGATGAGCACAACATCCTGACCCTCAATCGACAGCCTTTCACTGAGATGGTAGCCGACCATTCCCGCGCCGACAATCATTATACGCATGCATACCTCTTGTTGTATAATACTTTAGTCTGCCGGATGCCGGAGAAAGCATCTGCCTGCCTATGGGAGATTCAGATACAAGGCCGGAATGTGGAAGAAGAACCGGGCTGGCTAAAATAGCTTATCGGAAAAGTTTGAATTTATAGCGGTCTTGCCGCCAATTTGCAAAGTATTTCTCATAATTAGCAGCCGGTCCTGGCCAGGCAAGGGGCTGAGTCATGCTACTTCCGTCATTATTTATTGCTCAAGCGTTTCCCGTACCTTAACGGCCAGACTGTGTTTAGAAAATGGCTTTTGCAGAAAATTAGCCTTTTCATCCACTTTACCATGATGGGCGATAATATCGGCCGTATAACCCGATATGAACATGATTTTGAGATTCGGATAGATGCTTAACATTTTTTCAGCCAGTTCCCGGCCATTCATAGCAGGCATGACCACATCGGTTATGAGCAGAGGTATATCGGCGGTATGTTCCTGAGCCAGCTGGAAGGCCTGCGCCGGGCTGTTTGCCGCCAGGACGGTATAGCCCAGCATTTGCAGCATGCGAGTGGTCATGGCCAACAGGGACGGTTCATCTTCGACCAGTAGTATGGTCTCCTGTTGCCCTGTGACTGCTTCTGCTGCTCCTTTTGTCTGTATTTGCCGGGTTGGCCCCAGATAACGCGGCAGATAGATGGTAAAAGTCGTTCCCTGTCCCGGTTCACTGTCGGCGTAAATGTAGCCGTTGTTCTGCTTAACCGCCCCATAGACGGTGGCCAGACCCAGTCCGGTTCCTTTGCCGACCTTTTTGGTGGTGAAGAACGGTTCAAAGATCTGTCTCAGGGTGTCCTGATCCATGCCACAACCATTGTCGCTTACGCTCAGCAGCACATATTCACCGGGTACACTGCCTGGATGGAGGGAGCAATAGGCCTCGTCGAGAACATGGTTTTCGGTTTTGATGGTGAGTGTGCCGGCTCCGGAAATGGCATCTCTGGCATTAATACATAAATTGGCGAGGATCTGGTCGATCTGGGAAGGGTCCACTTTGATCAACCATAAATCCTCTCCAGGCAGCCAGGTAAGAAGAATATTCTCACCAATAAGCCGATGCAGCATATTGAGCATTGTTTTTAAGGTTTCATTGAGGTCCAGCACTTCGGGCGCCACGGTCTGCTGGCGGGCAAAGGCCAGCAGTTGACGGGTCAGGTCGGCCGAGCGCAGGGCCGCCTTGTGAATTTCACCAAGTGAGGCATGGAAGGGCTGGTCAGGAGCTATTTGGCTCATGACGATCTCGGTATGGCCGATGATCACCCCCAGCATATTATTGAAGTCATGGGCCACGCCCCCAGCCAGCCGGCCGACCGATTCCATCTTATTGGCCTGCTGCAGCTGCTTTTCGAGTATTGTTTTTTCCTCCAGCTCTTTACGGGAAGCGCTGAGATCATGCAGGGTCATGAATATGCTTATCGGTTGCTCTGCCAGATCGCGAACTATCTTGACGTTGATTTCGAGCGGCCGGCCCGCAGGGTTATCAGCATGATCCGCTTCCATGATAATATGCAGATCCCGTTTTTCTTCCTGGGCGGAGCACACCGGGCAGGGCCTGGCCTCTCCCTGCGGATGGATAATCTTGACAATATGGCTGCCGATAGCGGTGGCCGGGGTGGAGCCGGTAAATTGATAAAAGGCCTTATTGGCCCGGACGATATGACGCTTAAGATCCAGCAGATAGATGATATCATCGGAGGCGTCCATGGCGGCAGACCACTCCATGGCTGTCTGCTCCAAGATCTGCTCCATCCGTATACGCTCGGTGATATCTTCGAAAATCCCCAGCACGCCATACACTTTGCCCTCAACATTTTGCAGCGGTACTTTGGTGGTGTCAATCCAGATGCTGTTGCCATCTGCCTGCTGCAAGGGTTCAATGATATGTTTTTTAATTCGGCGGCCGTCGATGACCTCGCGATCATCGCGGCGATAGGCCTCAGCTTCCTCCTGAGTCCAGGGCAGATCAAAATCGGTTAGCCCCTTGATCTCTTCCGGCTCGTGGAGATCGACGGCTTGGGCGAAGCTCCGGTTGCAGCCCAGATAGACGTGAGCACTATCTTTCCAGAAGATTGCTTGAGGAATAGTGTCCAGAATCTGCTTGAGCATGGTGCGGTTTTCCTGTAACTCCTCCTCAGCTTGTCTGCTTTCTATAAGTTTCCAGACTGCATCTATCAGCAGGGTCAGCCTGATGCTGTCCTCCTGGTTGTAGTCCTCCTCTTTATTGGCCACTCCGACCACAGCCACGATGCTGTTGTCCTGAAAAACAGGGATGGTCAGGAAATTATGGAAGGTGACATGGTCCAGAGGACATTCATTGTTCAGGGCATCATCAGCCGGTATTTTATTGATGAGGATTGATTTACGTTGGCGTACCGCTTCCCCCCATTGGCCTGATTGATCAAGCGGAAAACTGCTGGGCGGCCTGGCACACTCGGCCATTATGGCGCTGGACCAGCTGCTCAGAGTAAACTGGTGCTGTTGCTCCTCGTAATAACAGATGTAGCCAATTGTACTGTCAGTGAGGCTGATCGCCTGTACCAGGGCATAATCCAGCAGCTCCTGCTGATTGTCGGCCTGAAACTGGAAGATATTAGCCAGGCTTTCCAGGCGCAACTGGTTGAGGAGGATTAAATTTTCGTTGGCAACAATCGCATCCAGCATCTTGTTAAAGCCCTGTCCGAGGCGAGCGACTTCGTCCTGGCCGGCGATGTCCATGCGTAGATCCCGGCGGCCATCCCGGACCTGATCGGCGCCGATAAGAAGCTTATTGAGACCTGAGGTTAAACGGTGGCCGAGGAATATGGCAAAAAATGAGCCGATGATAATAGCCAATAGAGTGTAAAATAGACCCTTATGGGACATGATCACCAGATTATCGGCGATCTTGTCCTGGCTCTGGGCTATTCTGGCCCAGCCGATAATCTGACCATTATTAGTAAGGATTGGGGTTGCCACATCGAGCATATGTTGATCAGTATGCAGTATTTTAGTGGTGGCCGGGGCCTTAAGGAGAATACGGCTTTTCTCATCCGCCAGATACTGGCCGAGGCGGGCTTTATCAGTATGGGCCAGCACCTCACCATTAATATCGGTAACCATGGCATAGCGGAGATCAGGATACTTGCCGACGGCCAGGACGATTTCCTGCAGGCCCACGACATCATTGCTCAGAAGCCAGGAGCTGCTGTTTATAGCCAGGGTTTCGGTCAGACTTTTGGTCTGTTCCAGGCTTTGCTGACGCAGAAAATCTTGTTGCCGGCCGACCAGATCAAAGACAAAGAAGCTCATGAGCAGTAGATGAACGAGAGCCACGCCAATAATCAGCTGGGTTCGTATTTTGGAAGGCCACATCCCTTTTATAATCTGGATCATGTCAGTGGATAGTCTCGGAATATTTTTTCATAAAATCGTGCACCGGTTGATAAGTGGCATTCGTGGCTTTATCAAAACGAGCCAATAAGAGGGCTGCCAGGAGCTGCCGGCCTTCATCGTGGGTATGCAGGTCAACAAGGAGCGCCTGCATCTTCGCTACTAGCTCTGCGGCAACATCATCCCGGACCACCAGGCCAATATTGAGCAAGGGTCGAGTCTCCCACTTGACTTCCAGCTGGGCGGCGATTCGAGGATTATGTTTTACAAAGGTCAGCCATGAGGTGAGCCAGACGGAGCCGGCAGCACTCTTCCGTAAAAAAACATTCATGACGGAAGATTCCTGGGAGCTGGAAAAGAGACGGGTGATATCCCGATTGACATCAAGACCGTTGTTATGGAGATAGTAAAGAGGCATCATGGTGGCGGCCAGGGCAGTGGGGGCGGGGAAACTGATGATTTTACCTTTCAGATCAACAATCTGCTTGATGCCGCTGTCCTTTCTAACAATGATCAGGCCGCGAAAATTGTCATCATCACCCATCTTGGCAAAAACCTGATAGCCATCTTGCAGAGAGTTGATGGTCTGATATGGATTGCAGAGCGCAAAATCAAAGTGGCGGTTGGCCAGTTTTTTCTCAAATTTTTCATAATTATGGGAGGCCTCCATGGTGATGGTAATCTCAGGAAGATTACGGTCCAGATATTCGACCAAGGGGGCATAGGTTTCATGAAGAAGCTGCGTATTATGATACGGCATGACTCCGAAAGTAAGGACGGCCCCGGTGGTAGTTGAGGCCGTTGTATACTGGGGACTATAATTTTCATCCTGCTGAGCGTCACAGGCGATGAGCAGGCAGGGCAGCAAAAATATGACCAGCCCGATGATCAGATGATAAAATTGTGTTTGGCGGTCAGGTCCGTGCTCATCGTTCATCTTGTAGTTATTTCCTGTAAGCAGTATTGCTGCAGAGTATATTTATGAGTTCAGCATTATAATGGAGCAGCAGGTAATATGCGATGAGAAAATGGCAAAATAATTGGGGTTTAACCCATTTAGGTCATTACTAGACTTGCAGAGTCAAAGAGGCTGGCGGCTAATGGACTATCGGCATAATTGGAACTTGTACCCTTGGCTCTCTCATGGTATAGAAAACCGTCATTTTCCATCAATAAACATTGAGTTAAAGCAAGAGAAAATGGCTGTTGGACCGGTGGTCGCGGTGTTGCTTAAAATTACGAATTATTTCTACGATTTACTCGTGAGGTTGGATAGATGAAATTTCGCTTTCCTGTTGTTATTATCGATGAAGATTTTCGCTCTGAAAATGCCTCCGGTTTCGGCGTGCGGGCCATGGCCGAGGCCATTGAAAGTGAGGGTATGGAGACTATCGGCATCACCAGCTTTGGTGATACCGCCATGATTGCCCAGCAGCAGAACCGGGCTTCCTGCTTCATCCTTTCTATTGATGACGATGAATTTACCGATGAAAATCAGAAGGATGAGGCCATTGACAAGCTGCGGCTGTTTGTGGCTGAGATCCGGCGGCGCAACGAGGATATCCCCATTTTTCTGTATGGGGAGACCCGGACTTCGCGCCATATTCCCAATGATGTGCTCAAGGAACTGCACGGTTTTATCCATATGTTTGAGGATACCCCCGAGTTTGTCGCCCGCCACATTATCCGGGAGGCCCGGATTTATCTTGATTCTCTGGCACCTCCTTTTTTCCGCGCCCTGACCGGCTATGCGGCCGATGGCTCCTATTCCTGGCACTGCCCCGGTCATTCCGGCGGGGTGGCCTTTCTGAAGAGTCCGGTAGGGCAGATGTTTCATCAGTTCTTCGGTGAAAACATGCTGCGGGCCGATGTCTGCAACGCCGTCGATGAGCTGGGCCAACTGCTTGATCACACCGGGGCCGTAGCGGCCTCCGAGCAGAATGCCGCCCGTATCTTCGGGGCCGATCATCTCTTCTTCGTCACCAACGGCACCTCCACCTCCAATAAGATCGTCTGGCACGCCAATGTTGCTGATAACGATGTGGTGGTGGTCGACCGCAACTGTCATAAGTCGGTTCTGCACGCCATCATCATGACTGGGGCGGTGCCGGTTTTTCTGATGCCCACCCGCAACCATTACGGCATTATCGGCCCGATCCCCAGATCAGAATTCCTGCCGGAGACCATTGCCGCCAAGATTGCCGCCCATCCTTTTGCCAAGGACCTGTGCGCCAAGCCGCGGATGCTGACCATCACCCAGTCCACCTATGACGGGATTCTCTATAATGTCGATACCATCAAGCAGATCCTGGGCGACAGCGTGGGCAATCTCCATTTTGATGAGGCCTGGCTGCCGCATGCCACCTTCCACGAATTCTATAAAGGCATGCATGCCATCGGCCGTGATACCTGTCGCTCCGAAGGGCCGATGGTCTATGCCTGCCAATCAACCCATAAACTGCTGGCCGGCTTGAGTCAGGCCAGCCAGATCCTGATTCAGGAATCACCGACCCGCCATCTGGACCGGGATCGTTTTAACGAGGCCTATCTGATGCATGTCTCCACCAGTCCGCAGTATGCCATTATCGCCAGTTGCGATGTGGCCGCCGCCATGATGGAACCGCCGGGCGGCACCTCGCTGGTGGAGGAATCAATCGTCGAGGCCATGGATTTTCGCCGGGCCATGCGCAAGGTAGATGCCGAGTTCGGTGATTCCTGGTGGTTCAAGGTCTGGGGTCCGGAAGAGCTGGCGGAAGAGGGCATGGGCGAGCGCGACGACTGGATTCTCCGGGCCAATGAGCCCTGGCACGGGTTTGGTAATCTGGCCGATGGTTTCAATATGCTCGACCCGATCAAGGCCACAGTCATTACCCCGGGCCTGGCTGTTAATGGTGATTTTGCCGATACCGGCATTCCGGCGGCGATTGTCACCAGATATCTGTCGGAGCATGGAGTTATTGTGGAAAAAACCGGCTTGTACTCGTTTTTTATCATGTTCACTATCGGTATTACCAAAGGGCGCTGGAATACCCTGGTGGCCGCCTTGCAGCAGTTCAAGGATGATTATGACCGCAATGTGCCGATGTGGCGGACCCTGCCCTCCTTTCTCAAAAAATTCCCCTGCTATGAACGCATCGGCCTCAAGGATCTATGCGAATCGATCCACGGCATGTACAAGGAAAATGATGTAGCCCGGCTGACCACGGAGATGTATGTCTCCCATATGGAACCGGCGATGAAGCCGGCGGATGCCTATGCGATGATGGTCCATAATGATATTGAGCGGGTGGAGATTGATGATCTGGAAGGGAGGATTACCAGTATCCTGCTCACCCCTTATCCTCCCGGCATCCCCCTGTTGATTCCCGGGGAGCGGGTCAACAGGAATATCCTGGAATATCTGAAGTTCGCCCGCAGTTTCAATGAAAAATTCCCCGGGTTTGAGACCGATATCCACGGCCTGGTCAAAGAGGTGAAAAACGGCAAGGTGGTTTACTCAATGGATTGCGTCAAGGCCTGATGGCGTCGCGCAAAAGGGCCAAATACTTCGTTGTACTGCATCCTTCGTCATTGCGGCGTACCCAACAGTACGCCTCATTCCTCAGGATTGGTACGCCTCGTCTTTGGCCCTTTGCGCTTAGCCATCGCCGCTGGTTAAGGGCAGATACTTCGTTGTACTGTATCCTTCGTCATTGCGGCGTACCCAACAGTACGCCTCATTCCTCAGGATTGGTACGCCTCGTCTTTGGCTCTTTGCGCTTAGCCATCGCCGCTGGTTAAGGGCAGATACTTCGGTCGCTCTTTATCCTTCCCTGGAGCGAGCGACACTGGGCCATCCCTGGCCGGCGTTGTACTGCATCCTTCGTCATTGCGGCGTACCCAACAGTAAGCCTCATTCCTCAGGATTAGTACGTCTCGTCTTTGGCCCTTTGCGCATAGCCATCGTCGCTGGTTAAAGGGCAGATACTTTGATCGCTTTTCATCCTTCTTGGTGCCGTGCTCAACGGGAGCAAAAGTATATTCAAGCTACCAGTTTTCAGCCAATAATTCAAAATGGGCCTGGGCATGGTCGCAGGCC
The DNA here is from genome assembly GCA_002424635.1 of Desulfobulbaceae bacterium UBA5611. Lineage (GTDB taxonomy): Bacteria > Desulfobacterota > Desulfobulbia > Desulfobulbales > Desulfocapsaceae > UBA2270. The sequence goes on along the minus strand of DIKT01000010.1, from coordinate 45,235 downwards.
GGGCATTTGTCCGGGGCCTTCTCTCCTGCATGGAGATAGCCGCAGTTCCGGCAGCGCCAGGTGACCTTCTCCTCCCGCTGGAAGACCCGGCCGGCCTCCATATTGGCCTGTAATGCCAGATACCGCTTCTCGTGCTGTCTTTCGGCGACGGCAATGGCCTCAAAAATGGCGGCAATGGCCTGAAAATCTTCCTCTCTGGCCACCTTGGCAAATCCGGGGTACATGATGGTGTGCTCGTAGTTTTCGCCGCCGGCCGCTTCCATCAGATTGTCGATGGTGGTGCCGATAACACCGGCCGGGAAGCTGGCGGTGATCTCGACCTCGCCGCCTTCCAGCAGCTTGAACAGCCGCTTGGCATGTTCTTTTTCCTGGTTGGCGGTCTCCTCAAAGATATGGGAGATCTGGACGAAGCCATCTTTTTTGGCCTGGGCGGCAAAGTAGGTATAACGGTTCCGGGCCTGGGACTCGCCGCTGAAGGCAGTCAGGATGTTTTTTTCGGTTTGGGTTCCTTTCACAGTGGCCATATTGAGCTCCTTGTTATGATGGTGTAGTAAATCAACAAATATATCTGAATATTTTTTAATCTTCGGCCACGGCAGGCCTTCTCAACCAAGCCCGGCGACCTTATACACCGCTTGACGGATCAGCTCCTCGGGAATGGTCTCATGTTCCTGGCCTAGATGCAATATGGTCCGGCACTGTTCAGTCTGGCCGGTGAGATCGCCGCAGGAAGGGCAGCAGTTGGACGAGACCGTGGTCTGCGGCAGAATCTCATCAATGGGAATACCATTAATCAGGATGGTATTGGAATCGGCGATCTGCTCAGGAGGGAGCAATCTTTCTTTATAGATGATACTAATCTCTTTGCCTGCGTATTCGCTCTGTAAACGTGCTACGGCCTGCCTGAGCTCCTGGCCGGTGTCATTGCAGCGCCGGCAGGTTGCTCCTTGGACATCGAGATGAAGCCATTCAATGCTGATTGTCTGCATCATTCCTCCCGCCATTTCTGCACATCATCAAAGTCCAAAAGATGCAATTCTTTCAAATAAATAAGAAAAACCGGTTTCCTTTATCTGTAATCTACCAAATTCAGAAAAGGAAGACAAAATACCTCTGTTTTTTCCGTTTAAGGCGAAAGATTTCTCTGCCCACAGAGAGGTTCTGGGCCATTTCCCCTTTTTGCTGTCTATTTTGATATCTTTTCTTTCTGTAGTATACTTTGTTTATAATACCGGATATTGTCTTTTTTGTTATATGAAGTAAGCGATTTTGCAATGAAATTTGCTTGATTGTTGTGTCCTCAAATTAATGTGAGGTTCGCATCGCCATGCTCAAGAAAATTCTTCATTTCTTCTCTCAGCAGGGCCAGCTGCTGCTAACGATCGGGCTGGTTTTAGCAGGGCTTGCTGTCATCCTTCATTTTGATCTTGATCAGCATGTCTTGCCTTTTCTTGAATGGCTGGAGGGACAAGGGGCTTGGGCGCCATTGCTTTTTATCCTGGCTGACGCCCTGGTCGTGGTGCTGGTGTTACCGGGAGTCCTCCTGACTCTCGGTGCCGGTTTCATGTTCGGCATTCTTTATGGTGGCGCTTATGTGATTATCGCCACCACTCTCGGAGGTACAATCGCTTTTGTGATTGCCCGTCGTTTTATGACCACCACCAAGCTGGCCGGCTATTGTCTTTCTCATTCTCGTTTTCAGCCAATCAGAAAATTGTCACAGAAACGAGGCTGGAGTGTGGTTCTGCTGACCCGCCTGATCCCTTTTTTCCCCTTCAAGCTGTCCAATTATTTTTTTGGTTTTGCCGGCTTTTCTCTGCGCGATTTCTGTGCTGGAACTTTTGTCGGTATCATGCCCATCACTTTTTTTAATGTCTACCTGGGTTCTCTGGCGGCTGATCTGACCATGCTTGGTGCGAATCGGATTGAAAGAACACCGCTGCAGTGGTTTTTGTATGGCCTTGGTTTTCTGCTGGTTGTCGCCTTGCTCATTTATGGCACCAGCTGGGCCCGTCGGATGCTGACGATCTATCTGTCGGGAGAAAAAAAATGATGTGGCTGAAATGGTTGCCCTGGCGATACCTGGTCCGCCATACCGCCCTAAGGCATGGTTTCATTGATCCGATTGCCCTGCTGGCCATTCTCCACCGCTTTGCCCAACCGTCAGAGGTAGGTGAACCCATTGAACTGCTGCGAGCCGGAGTGGTGCTGCATGCCCGTGGTCTGATTAATAGCAGAATCATCCAGCATAATCTTGATTGGTTATGGCCTTACTGGGTGGAAAGACAGTTTGATCCGCATGACGATGCCTTTATTCCCCGGGCTTTTTCTATTACCCATATCAATCTGACCCATCGCAACTGGACTGCCGTTGGCCTGCCTGATTACAAGGAACTGCCCATTGTCGATCCCCGGGGTCTGGTCACCCCTTTCTGGGATGGCTGGTCCCTTGACTGCTGGATTGTCACTGACGATCACCGTCAGCTTCTGCCGTCCCGTCTGCCGGCTGTGAACCAGCATCTTGATTATGCTCAGGATCTGGCGGTGCAGACTGATATGGTCCAGGACGATATGCTCCTGCAGCTCCGATCTTCGGTACAGGTGTCATCAGCTATCCCGCAGTGTCTGCTGGAAATAAAGGCCGAGGCCGCGACAGCCGCCTGGCTGGTGCTGGCTTTGCGCCCGTATAATCCGGAAGGAATCAGCTTTATCCATGATCTGGTCTTGGCACAGGATCGGAGGCACTGGACGGTGAATGGCAAAGAGCAGGTGATCTTCAGCGAGCCGGCCGAGCGCTATCATCTGTCTACCTATAAGGCCGGTGATGTGTTGCTCCATCTTCATGACCGAGAGGACGAAGAAAAGGGAGAGTGTAATGTGGGAATGCTGACCGGCGCGGTGCTCTTTAGGCTTGAGCCGCGGCAACAAAGGCGGCTGCTGGTGGGCGTGCCCCTCGGTTCAGCCGGGAAAAATTGTACCGCCCCGCTGGTCTCCTGGCCAAGCAGCCTGCAGGGTCATTGCGAGTTGCAGATTCCGGAGCCACGATATCAATTTCTCTATGAGGCGGCCCTGCGGACCCTGGTTTTGCATTCTCCTGATGAAGTTTATCCCGGTCCTTATACCTACAAACGCTTCTGGTTCCGCGATGCCGCCTTTATTATTCACGGCCTGTTGTGCAGCGGCCTGATAGAGCGGGCGGAACGGGCCCTGCATCTTTTTGCGCAACACCAGACCCGTAGCGGTTATTTCCGGTCCCAGGAAGGGGAATGGGATTCCAACGGGGAGGCCTTGTGGATCTTCTGTCGTTTTTGTGAGATGACCGGCAGACCGCCACATCCAGATTGGCTGGAGCCAATCAAGAGGGGCGGCCGCTGGATTGTCCGTAAGCGGACCAGCGCCAAAAATGATGGGCTGCACGCCGGTCTATTACCGGCCGGGTTCAGCGCAGAACATCTGGGGCCGAATGACTATTATTATTGGGATGATTTCTGGGGGGTTGCCGGTCTGCAGGCCGCCAGCCGTCTTCTATATCTGGCCGGAGACAGCAATGCAGGGCTCTGGTTTGCCCGGGAGGCGGAGGCCTTCATGCAGGCCATTGACCGCAGTCTGCACCAGGTGGCTGCCGGTCTGCAACAGCAGGTGCTGCCGGCCTCGCCGTACCGGCGCCTTGATGCCGGCGCCATCGGTTCTCTGGCGATCGGTTATCCCCTGCAGCTCTGTGCCGCTCAAGACCGGCGGCTGCTTAATACCGTGGAGTTTCTGCTGGCTAACTGCATGGTCCAAGGCGGCTTCTTTCAGGATATGATCCACTCCGGGATCAATGCCTATCTGACTCTGCATCTGGCCCAGGTGCTGCTGCGGGCCGGCGATTCCCGTTATTCGCCGCTGATGGCAGTGGTGGCCGGCCTGGCCTCGCCCACCGGTCAGTGGCCGGAGGCCATCCATCCCCGCACTCTCGGAGGCTGCATGGGTGACGGCCAGCACAGCTGGGCGGCCGCCGAATGGCTGGTGATGATCAGGAACTGTTTTGTCCGCGAAGAAGGTCAGGGCCTTATCCTCGGGGCCGGTGTAGCGCCGTCGTGGCTTGCTGATGGGGCGGCCATTTCTTTTGGCCCGGCCCCCACTGCCTTTGGGACCATTTCGCTGCAGCTGGAAAGCAGGCCCGGGAAGGATCGAAAAAAAGTAATAGTGAGCTGGCAGGGTCAATGGCATGCCGAGCCGCCGGCCATTGAGGTTCGGGTGCCGGGTTTTGGGGCCCGGACGGTCAGGGCCGGACAGCAGGTTATGGAAATAGTCCAGGAGCAAACTCCATGAATATCATGATGATGACCAATACCTTTACTCCCCATATCGGCGGGGTCGCCCGGTCGGTTGAAACATTTACCGCCTCTTATCGGCAGAAAGGGCACCGGGTGCTGGTGGTGGCCCCCAAATTTGAGAAAATGCCGGAAGACGAGCTGGATGTGGTCCGGATCCCGGCCATCCAGCATTTTAACGGGAGTGATTTTTCAGTGGTTCTACCGGTTCATGGTGATCTTGATGCCGCGGTGGAGGAGTTTCAGCCCGATCTGATTCATTCCCATCATCCCTTCCTTCTGGGCGGCACGGCCTTGCGTATTGCCCGGGCCCGGGACCTGCCGCTGATCTTTACCCATCATACCATGTATGAACAGTATACCCATTATGTGCCGGGTGATTCGCAGGGGATGAAGCAGTTTGTGATGCAGCTGTCCACCAGTTATGCCAACCTCTGCGATCTGGTCTTTGCCCCCAGTCAGAGTGTCGCTGAGGTCTTACGGCGGCGGGGCGTGCATGCTCCCATTGAGGTGGTGGCCACCGGCGTTGATATCAAGGCCTTTAACCAGGGATCCGGGCCGGGCTTTCGAGCCGCTATGGATATCCCGGCAGATGCCTTTGTCATCGGTCATCTGGGTCGCCTGGCCCCGGAGAAGAATCTCGAGTTTCTGGCCACGGCGGTGGCCGCTTATCTGCAAAAAGATAAGCGGGCTCATTTTCTGCTGATTGGCAGCGGTCCATCGGAACAGATCATCCACCAGATCTTTGCCCGAGATAACCTTACTTCCCGCCTGCATCATGTCAGTCTGCTGGTCCAGCCTTTACTGGCCAGCGGTTATCAGGCCATGGATCTCTTTGCCTTCGCCTCTTTGAGTGAAACCCAGGGCATGGTCCTGACTGAGGCCATGGCCGCCGGGGTGCCGGTGGTGGCCCTTGATGCCCCCGGTGTTCGTGAGGTGGTAGTCGATGGCAGCAATGGCAGTCTGCTTCCGGATCAATCAGTGGAGCTTTTTGCCGATGCCATTGAGGCACTGGCCCAACTGCCCCCGGCTCGGATGAACCTGTTGCAAGAGAACGCCCGCAGCACCGCTTGGAGATTTTCCCAGGAAAATAGCGCGGCCACGGCGCTGGCCTTATATGCCGCTGTCAGGCAGAGCCAACAGGAGGGCAAGCATCAAGCAGTAGCGGATAATGAGGAGTATGGCACCTGGGAAGGACTGATGCGCAGAATCAGGGTGGAGTGGGACATCTTTAAAAATATTGTTGATGCCACGGACGCCGCTTTTCGCAGCAGCGAATCACAGGATAAAGAACAGCTATGATTTCGCGGATTGAGCTTTTTTTTAGAAATATTCGTCGCTGGTCAAGCCGCAGTCAACGAGCTATCCGTCTTTTTTCGTTATCGCAGTCACAGGAAGAAAATCTGACTCCGGGCATTGTCATGATTCAGGTGGACGGTCTGGCCTATAATCAGTTCAAGGAGGCCCTCAAGAAGAAAAAGATGCCTTTTCTCCAGCGCTTGCTGAAAAAAGAGCGTTATCAACTGCATCATCTGTATTCCGGTTTGCCTTCCAGTACCCCGGCGGTGCAGGCAGAGATTTTTTATGGTGTCAAAGGAGCGGTGCCTGCTTTCAGTTTTCTGCATAAAAAATCAAGAAAAATTTTTCGGATGCTTGATCCTGAATCGGCCGCCGAGATCCAACAGCATCTGGAAAAAAAAGGTACGCCCCTTCTGGTCGGCGGCAGTGCCTATTCTGATATCTTTACCGGCGGAGCCGACGAATCACATTTCTGCTCTTCGACTATGGGCTGGGGGGACTTGCTGCGCGCCACCAGGCCGTTTGCTTTGCTGACCCTCTTGCTCTCCCATAGTTATAGCTTAATCCGGGTCTTAATCCTGTTGCTTTTGGAATTTTTTCTGGCCCTTGTTGATTGCATCTCCGGGCTTATTGATGGTCATAATCTCATTAAGGAACTAACCTTGGTCCCGACCAGGGTTGGGATCTGTATTCTGCTGAGAGAGTTGATCACTATCGGTGCCAAGATCGATGTGGCTCGCGGGCTGCCGATCATCCACCTCAATTTTGTCGGCTATGATGAACAGGCGCATCGCCGCGGTCCCTCATCGCTTTTCGCCCATTGGGGTCTTAAAGGCATAGATGATGCCATTGCCCGTGTCTGGCGGGCGGCCAAAAGGTCCAATCGCCGCAGTTATGAAATCTGGATTTATGCCGACCACGGTCAGCAGGATTCGCGCTCGTATATCAATGAATATGGACGGACCGTGGAGGAGATGGTGTCCTCTCTATGTGCCCGGCATAAGGATGAGGGGCCGAGCCCGGATAAGCGTAATCATCGGGGAATCCAGTCACAGCGGGTCAGATTACTCGGGGGCCGGCGTCTGCAAAAAGTATTCAAGGTCTTCACTAATGGCAGCACGGTAGATAGTCAGGGTCTGGTTGTGACCGCTTTGGGCCCGCTGGCTCTTGTCTATCTGCCGTCTGGATTAGATCGTGTCCGGCGTGATAAGATGGCAGCCGAGCTGGTCTCGATCGGCAAAATCCCGCTGGTGCTGGTTCGTGATGAGCCCGGTCATATCCGGGCTTTCACCAGTGAGGGCAGTTATCTTCTGCCTGATGATCAGGAAGAAATTTTTGGGGCTCGCCACCCGTTTCTGATTGAGGTCTGTGCGGACATGATCACCTTGTGTCAGAATCAGGATGCCGGTGATTTTGTCCTGTGCGGCTGGCGATTCGGCGTGCCGTCAATCACCTTTGCCCTCGAAAACGGCTCCCATTGCGGCGCTGGACCGGAAGAGACCGGTGCCTTTGCCCTGCTGCCCGGTGATGTTATTTTTCCAAAAAAAGGTTTCGGCTATCTGCGGCCGCATGATCTGCGCTATGCTGCCTGCCGGATTCTCGATCATCCCGAAAGAAGGATCATGCCCCGGCCGGTGAGATCTGCCGGGCAGAAGACCTTGCGGATCATGTCTTATAATATCCACAGTTGTCGCGGCATGGATGGGGTAGTGTCGCCGGAGCGTATTGCCCGGGTTATTGGCCAGCACCATCCGGATATTGTCGCTCTGCAGGAGGTCGATGTGGGCAAAGGCAGGACTAATGGTATTGATCAGGCCCAGGTCATTGCCGAGTGTCTGGAAATGACGCATCATTTCTATCCTACGGTGCAGATCGAAGACGAACAATATGGTGATGCCATTCTGACCCATTTGCCGCTGCGGCTGGTCAAAGCCGGGCCGCTGCCCATGCTGCCGGGCAGCGCTCATCTGGAGCCGCGCGGGGCCTTATGGGTGGTGATTACGGTCGGAGATCAGGAGATTCAATGCCTGAATACCCATCTCGGTCTTTTCCCAAAAGAGCGGTTGTACCAGGCCAGGGCCTTGCTGTCTGATGACTGGCTGGCTCATCCTGATTGCCGCATGCCGGCCCTGTTATGTGGTGATTTTAATGCTACACCCGGTTCCCCTGTCGCCCGGCTGATCCAGACCCGTCTTCTGGATGCCCAATTGGAGTGTCTGAATAAAAAACCGATGAATACCTTTTGCAGTCGTTATCCGATGACCCGCATCGATCATATTTACGTCAGTCAAGGCATAGACATTATTGATTTTGAGGTGCCGGCCAATGAACTGGCTCAGGTGGCCTCTGATCATCTGCCTCTTGTTGTGACCTTTACCCTGAATGGTAGAGCGGATTGCTTGCCTGCAGAAGATGAGGCAAGCAGTTAGAAGAAGCAGGCCGATCATGGCATTGAGGCCCTGCAGGAGATGATGCAGCAGGGGAAGTGATGGCTGTCTTTATTAGCCGGATAAGCTGGCTTGCATCAAGAGGATTAGCTTACTGGCCAGAGCATGTCCCCCAGGAACCAGATGAGCTGCAGGCTGGCCAAGGCATAGAAACCGGCAATGACATCATCCATCATGATACCTATGCCCCCATGGATATGCGCATCAAACCAGGAGCAGGGAAAAGGTTTTTTGATATCGAAAAAACGGAACAGTAAAAACCCCAGGATCCAGGCGGCCGGATGCGCAGGGGCATAGAGCAGGGTGATGAACATGCCCAGAAATTCATCAATGACTATAGGCCCGGCATCGGCCTGATCCAGCAGTTTTTCGGCAGAGCCGGCGACAAAAAAACCAAGAATAAAGACCAGCACCAGCATGAGCAGGTAATAAGTCAGGTTCAGCTCCCGCAGAAAAAACCAGGGAATGATGGCGGCGAGCGAGCCCCATGTGCCCGGACACAATGGCAGCTTGCCGGAATAGAAGCCGGTGGCCAGGGCGATAATCACACGATCCATCTTCAGTCCTTTTCTTCCTTCTTGATTTCTCTGCCCTTAGATACTGCCTGATAAACCAGCTGCAGGGGAATATGTGCCGACTCAGCAATCCGGCGGCAGGCCTCATATTCCGGATAGATCATCGTCCCGGCCGGGGTCTGGACCTTCTTGGCTGAAATCCGGCCCCATTGGGTCTCCACCAGCACCTGTTCACGCTCCAGGGTCAGCCGGGATTCGGTACGAAAACGCAGGCCAATAGCCGTGGTCTCCGAGAGGATGGTCTCTTTCAGCTGCAGGGCGTGGGCTGGATAGCAGATGACCCGCAGTTGTTGACCCGGCCGCCCTTTTTTCATCAGCATTGCCGTGAGACTGACATCAAGTGCTCCCTGACGGAGCAGGAGCTCACAGAGATAGGGAAATCCTTCGCTGTTCCAATCATCAAGGTGGGTTTCAATGACTTCGACGGCTTCACAGCTCTGTTGTTCCCGGCCAATGATCAGGCGTAATAAGTTGGGTTGCTGATTAATCAGGACCTGATGACCACTGCCATAACCTATGCGGTCGATGGTCATAGCCGGTAGAGCTCCAAAGCCATGATTTAAGGTGGTGAGCAGAGCGGCGCCGGTAGGAGTTACCAGTTCCTGTTGTAAATCAACAGCATACACCGGGACGCCGGCCAGCAGCTCACAAACGGCTGGGGTCGGCAAGGGCAGGCGGCCATGGGCGCAGTCGATAAAGCCCTGACTCCATGGCAACGGTGAACTGACCAGCCGCTCTATTCCCAGCTGATGCAGGCCGATAACTACCCCTACCACATCAATTATCGTATCGATGGCCCCGATCTCATGAAAATGGATCCGGTCGACCGGCAGGCCATGGACCTTGGCTTCAGCGTCAGCAAGGGTCTTGAAGACCGCACCGGCCTGGTTGATAATGCCGGAGGCCAGGTCACTGGCCTGCAGGATCTTGAGGATAGTGGGCAGATTGCGAAACTGTTGATCGGCCGTGGCCCTGATTGCAACCTTGGTCGCCTGAATCCCTGAAGCGTTGGTCTGGCTGATCTCGAGCTCGAAGGGACCAATATCCAGTTTCTGCAGTTCCAGGCGCAGCATATTCTCGTCAAGGCCGGCCGCCAGCAGAGCGGCCAGAAACATGTCGCCGCTGATGCCGGAGAAACAATCGGTGTAGGCTACTTTATTTAGTTGGGAAGTTGGCATGGGCGATATAAAAATATTTTGCCGGGGCGGAGAGCCGTTAGATTATTGTCGAGTGAATTGAAGGCCCGGAGCCAGTGGGTGGCCGCAGAGATAGGCCTCAACCGTCATCCGCTTTTTGCCTTCCGGTTGAATCTCCTTGATCAACAGACAATCATGGGCGGTAGCAATGAGCAGACCTTGACTATCGGCCAGGATCAGGGTGCCGGCCGCCTGTCGGCTCTCTTTGTGCACAAGCTGCGGTGAAAAAAAACGACAGCGCTGCCCGGCAATAAAGCTGTAAGCCCCCGGCCAGGGGTCAAGGCCGCGGATCAGGCAGTGGAGTTCTGCCGCCGGCTGGTTCCAGTCAATACAGCCGTCTTCCTTGGTCAGCGGCGGGGCCGTGGTGGCCAGACTGTGATCCTGCCTGGTCCTGATGAGTTTGTCCTGACGGAGCAGGTTAAGGGCCTGGAGCAGAGTGGTTCCTCCCAGTTCCGCCAGTTTGCCAAAGAGGCTGCCGGCTGTTTCGTCATCGCTTACCGGAATGGCAGCTGACAGCAGGATGTCGCCGGTATCCATGCCTATATCCATCTGCATAATGGTGACACCGGCTTGCCGGTCGCCCTTGATAATCGCCCACTGTATGGGAGCGGCCCCCCGATGTCTGGGCAACAATGAACCATGAATATTGATGCAGCCCAATCGTGGCAGTTCGAGAATGGAGGCCGGCAGCATGCGGCCATAGGCCGCAACGATAATCAGATCCGGCCGGAGACTCTGCAAGGTGGCCATGAATTCTGCAGTGCGAATTTTGGTTGGTTGCAGTACCGGGATATTGGCCAGTTCGGCGGCAATCTTGACTGGTGGCGGGCTCATCTTTTTGCCCCGGCCCTTGGGACGATCAGGCTGGGTGATCACGGCCACTAACTCATCTGGTCCTTCCAGCAGTTTGTGCAGGGCAGGGACTGCAAAATCAGGAGTGCCCATAAAGATGATACGCAAGCTTTGTTCTGTCATCTGTTATGCCTTGTTGTCGGCCAGTAGCTTCTTGACCTTTTTTTTGTAAAGAGTTCGTTTTAAGGCGCTGAGGTGGTCGAGAAAGAGAATGCCATGCAGGTGATCAATCTCATGTTGCAGGACCACGGCAAAGCGATCTTCAGTACTTATTTCTCTGGCAACACCGCTTAAATCCTGAAAAGCTACCGTGATTTTTTGGTAACGGGTGACATTGGCGATCAGATCAATAACACTGAGGCAGCCTTCTTCGTCGATCTGGCTTCCTTCCTGAGCAATAATTACAGGATTGATCATGACCATGACTTGCTGTTCTTGTTCCAATCTGGCTATATCCACCACAATCAACTGTATGGACTCACCAATTTGGGGAGCCGCCAGGCCAATACCGGGGGCATCATACATGGTTTCAGTCATATCTTTGACCAGTTCTTCCAGCCTTTCGTTAAAGACGGTGATCCGGGCAGCCTTCTGCCGAAGAACAGGGTGGGGAAATTCTAATATTGGACGTATGGCCATGGAAAATTTTTTTTTTGAGGTTGGTAAAAGAGTTCCTGTCTATATTTTGAAATGCGAAAAATAAGCTATTTAATAATATAACACAGCCTTGGATTTTCGCCATTGGTGAATTATGGGAGTAACTTTCGTTAGAAGTACTTTGCAGCCAGGGTCTGGTTGGTGCGGTTCTTGCTGATCATGACCTAAAAACCGGCAGCAAAGTTACAGATGCAGCAGTGAGTTGGTGATCGGTCCATGCCATAATGGGACCAGCCAATAATTTTCTGGTTGTTGGTGAATTGTTGTACGCAAAGTCTCACTTAACCAGTGGCTGTCTTCCACAAGATTGTAAAAAGCAGAATCTATGCCGAAAAAACCATCCAGCATATGGCTGAGAATGTGCAGTATTTTACTGGGATATCCTAGTGGCAGGAGGAGCAGATCCTGGACAGCATTAACCCCGCTATTCTGCAGTTCTTGAAGCAGAGAGCCGCAGAAGCTTCGGTTGGCCTCAATACCCTGGGTCAGTTGCATCCAGAACTGATCGTAATTGGCAGCAATAATTTGATCATCATTGATGATAACTGACTGATAAACGACGAGCTTGGTGGTTTTCATAAAATGATCGGCCTGTTGACGGGCCTGCCTCAGGCTGTTGCCGCTGGTCAGAAAAAGATGGTGCTGGTGGAATGCGCTGTCGGAAGTGATAGGAGCCATGGCTCGGATTAATTGTAATAGGTGAGTGTGAACAAAATTTTCTCAGATAATTTTTTGCTCGGCCATAAAAAAACCCCCTGTCGTATGAGCGACAGGGGGTTTTTTTGTATTATAATTCGTTCTTCTATAGCAGAACGATTAGAAGCTCATGGTCAAATGATGACTGGCCAGAATAATATTGTTGAGATCTTTGTTAGCTGGTCCCTGCTTGAAGAAGTCACCGGTATCAAGATAACCAAGGTGAACGGCATAAATCAGGTTATCCTGCAGTTTGTAGGCCGCGCCTACATTGTATTCATAACCGTATTCATCATCCCAGCCAGCCTTTTCCTTGTCGGCCATGGCATAACCAAAGCCGGCATGCAGGGTCAGATCCTGAGTGGCGGCGAAGTCAGCGTGTACAACGAAGGCATGCACACCGGCGTTTTGGGCATCAACGGCCGAAGGGCTGGTTGAGCCCTGATCATTGTTGAGGATATTGCCGAAGACACCGGTCAGGATATAGAGAGGCTCGAAATCAGCACCGGTTCCACCGTAGCTGTCCAGGTCGCCATCAGCGGCACCGTTGTCGTCGCCACTGGTATGGAAGTACATGGCATGGCCCATAAGGGCGTCCATTTGAGTCCAGAAGTCAGCCAGAAAAGCAAATCTGCTGATATCCAAATCTCGTCTGGTGCCAGGATTTATATTGAAGTCTTTCTCGCCAAACTTGTAGTCAAACTCAGTGTCCAGGCCCATATTGTCGCCAATCTTGAACTGACCGACACCTTTGACGGTATGGAGTATAGTTTCGGAGCCGGCAAAAGCCGGGGTGACTGTGGACGCAATGTTACCGGTGGCTGGGTCCAAAGAAAAATTAGTAATAGCTACAGTGTCAGGTTTATTATCTATGTCGTTGTGCTGATAACCATAGGCCAGAGTGGCTTTACCCCAACCGCCATTAAGAGAGGCAGCCGCTTCGTAATAGTCATTGTCCCGGTCATCAACATTGGCCAGATAAGCATCAGCTTCAGTGGTTTTTTGATAAAACAAATAAGTAGAGAAAGTTTCACCGAAGAGCTTGCCGGACCGCCACATGATACGATCAAAGTTTCTTTCGGTATTAGCAAAGGAGAGGCCGAAGGAATTGCCCGGCCGCCGGCCGATATCCCATAGACCGACAGGTGACTTGTAGACCATCCACAGGCGCTCAATAGACATATTATTGCCATTGGCGACACTCATATCATCCTGACTGCCCCAGACGGTGCCCCAGTCGATAAGACGAATCCGGCTCATCATGCTGATCTTGTCATTGACCACCATCTCGGCCTCAATGTTGAACATGTGCTGAAACCAGGCATCGGATTTGGCGGTACTACCAGTCAAAGCTACACCTTGGCCACCGCTGATGGTACCTGGTTTAGCCGCAGCACCATTACCGTTATCGATGTAGAAACCATCAACGGTATAGTCACCTTTAATCTTGAGTTCCAGTGCTGCCGCGCTTGTTACCATGGCGGCGACCAGACCGAGTGCAGCTACGGTCGAAAGTACTTTTTTCATCTCATCTCTCTCCTTCATCTTCAGGGGATGTTTTTTCAGGCAACCCGTTGTTACCTTATTTAAAATAGGTATAAAAATAATCTTTAAGTACAAATTTTTATACATGGAGATCATATATAAAAGGAAAAAAGTAAAAGTCAAGTTTTAAGATATCGCTTGGTTCTTTTTCTGGGTTAAAGGTAGTAAGATATGGAAAATAGATAATTTTCGCAAATTATTTTGCATTATTTAATCTCTGTGGAGCTAGTTCGTTATTTATGTCACAACATGCAATCAGGCCTTGGTATTTTTTTGTACTGGTCGCCATCGGTGTCTTTCTTGCTACCATGGATAGCAGTATGGTTAATGTGGCACTCCCCACTTTGATGCGGAGTTTTAATGCCACTCTGCCTCAGACAGGATGGATTACCCTGATCTATCTGCTGACCATAACTGTTACTCTGCTGCTCTGGGGCAGGCTCTCTGATCGTCTCGGAGCTGCCAGAATGTATCTTCTGGGGATGCTGGTTTTCAGCGGTGGCTCGGCTGCTTGTTCACTGGCGTCATCGCTTGTTCAGCTTATTATTTGTCGTTTTATTCAGGCCTTGGGCGCTTCGATGATGATGGCCACCGGTCCGGCCATCATCAAAATAGCCTTTCCGCTGCATCACTTGGGCAAGGCCTTGGGCCTTATTGGCATAGCCACATCTATTGGTTTGATGAGCGGGCCAATAGTCGGTGGTTTTGTGCTGCAGTTTTTTTCCTGGCGGGTACTTTTTCTTATCAGTCTACCGCTCAGCCTGAGCTGTTTTGTCATAGGCTGGTTCTGGCTGCTGCCGGCAATGGCAGTCCCTTCCGGTAGCCGTGTAAAAGTGACTGGCTTTGATTGGCCAGGGCTGTTAGTCTGGGCCCTGTTGATAAGTTTGACTGTGCTGTTGACCACGCATTATCGATTTGTCTCCGGAGGATTACTGCTATTGGGCTTTATGGCTCACGGGATGCTGATCTATCTGTTTTGGATTATTGAAAAGAGGGCTGCAGCCCCTCTGCTCCCTTTTGTCTTATTTAAAGACCGCCATTACACTATTGCCATATTCTGTGCCGCTCTTTCTTTTGCCGTGCTCTTCGTGGTCTTGTTTCTTCTGCCTTTTTATCTCGATCATGTGCTGCAATTCCCTGTGCACAGGATCGGTCTGGTGATGATGGCATTGCCTGCAGCGGTTTTTGTCGTAGCTCCCCTGTCGGGATGGCTTTATGATCGCACAGGCGGCGAACACGGGGCCAGATTACTGACCACCGCCGGCCTGTCGCTCTGTTGTCTGGCCCTGCTTTTTCTTTGTTTTCTCGATGAGTATTCAACGATACTTGATGTGATCTGGAGACTCGTTCTGCTGGGGGCTGGTCAGGCCCTGTTTCTTTCACCGAACACGGCCTCTGTGCTTATTACCGTGCCAGTGCATCATATTGGTATTACATCAAGTATTCTGGCAACAGCCCGTAATCTCGGCATGTTGGCCGGAGTTAGTCTGGCTGGACTGATTTTCGGGGTGGTTTTTTCTTTCTTGAGCGGGGGCTTGGATCTTAGGGATTTCAGATCCAGTCATACAGCAGCGTTTATGTACTCTTTACAGATAAGCTTTGCTCTAACCGCCCTTCTGGCCATGGCCGGGGCGATACTGTCGAGCAGGAGAAAGGTATAAGGGTGCCTTGAAAAATAGTCTTTTCGCCCAAACTCTTCGTTATGCTTAAAATTTTATCCTCGGAATATCAATTATATGCCTGTGGTAAAATTTTGCACATGCCTCGATTTTGAACGAAAATTCTAATTTTTCAAAGTACCTATAACTTGTTTAATCTATATTCATCGGCAGGGTCACGATGGCAACGGTGCCACCGCTGGTTCCTGGCTGCAGCGAAAAGGTCCCCTGGTGTTCTTCCACAATTTTCTTGACCAGGGTCAGTCCCATACCGGTCCCGTAAATCTTGGTTGTGAAGAAAGGGTCAGCCGCTTTGGCCAGTGTGCCATTCAGCATCCCTTTGCCGCTGTCAGCGATGATAATGGCAATACTGTCTGCCTCCTGCCTGATGCTGATCTGCAGAAGACCGCCGTCGGGCATGGCTTCAATGCTGTTGCGGAGCAGATGCAGGATCATTTGTCTGATCTTTTGGGAATCGATACAGAGCGAAGGGCCGGGTTCGTTGAGCTCGAGATGATAGTCGATCCCCTGTTTTTTCATGGTGCCATAGAGCAACATGACACTCTTGCGAATTAGAGGATATAGCGGCTGCAGGGTTTTCTCGGTTTTGTTGTCGGTGACAAAGTTGAAAAGATCTTCCAGGGTTGATTCAATCTTGCTGGCATCCAGGGCCATCATATTGAGAAATTTCAGAATATCGGGATCGTCGACCTTTCTGGTGAGCAGTCTGGCAGTGCCACCGATGGAAGTAATGGGATTGCGGATGGCATGAACCAGTTGCGCTGACATATGGCCAATAGCCGCATAACGTTCCGCTTCCACCAGCAGATCCTTGTTTTTTTCCAATTCCTGGGTGACGGCCTCCAATTCATGCATCTTATTGAGCATCTCGGTGTAGAGATAGCTATGCTCAATGGCAAGGCTTGCCTGGCTGGCAAAGATTTCCAAGTCTGAGATATCGCTGTCGCTGATGGGATGACGGGTAATAAAATTGTCGGCGATGAGAACGCCAAGTGATTGGTTGGGCGAAAAAAGGGGCACGATGATAAAGGTATCTTCCTGCAATAGTTCCAGGAGCTGAGGAGTGACTGGATAGTCTTTGGCCTGGCCGTTCTCCACAAGGACGCTTTTACGTTCAGCACAAGCACGAATGAGGGTATGCTCCTGGTCGGAGGCTGGAATCGAAAGGCTTCTGATGATCCGGTTGACCTCCTGATTATCATTGGACGCCGAATTCTTGAAGTTTTGGATGATATCATTTAAATGCAGATTTTTGGTCTGGATGCTTTCCCAGACCAGACCTGCCTCTTCCCGGGATGAAGGACCGATGGCTAATCGTCCCTGCAGCGTCTGTGCATCCTGGTCAAAGAGGGCCAGAAAGGCCCGGTTAAACCGCAGTCCTTCGCCAGCCGTGATTCCCACCAGGATAGCCTGCAGCACATCATTAAGCTCAGTGCTGCTCAGGTAGGCGCTATTCATCTTCAGATTGAGTTGATGAAGCAACTGGGTCCGAAAATTAGTCGCTTCCAGCTGCTGCTGGTAGAGACGGTTGTCCAGGATAAGACGCCGTTTTTCGAGGGTAATCTTGATGGCATGATTAAAATCAGCCAGACGCATGGGTTTGGTTAGATAGTCATCAGCGCCCAGGCGCAGACAGAAGAGCGCCGTCTGCAGGTCATCGGTGCCGGTGATCATGATAATAGCCATATCCGGATAATGCACCACCAGATCTTCAAGAATCTCTGTACCGTTGCGGTCCGGCAGACCTATATCGAGCAGGGCCAGGGCCACTTTTCTGTTGTGCAGAATATGATAGAATTCGGCGGCGGTGGCGGCATGAAGGACGGTAAAGCCTTGTCGGCTGAGAAATTCCTGAAAGAGGAGGAAGATATCCTGGGAGTCATCAACGACAACGATGACCTCGTCAGGATTAATTAGTTCAGTTAGCTGCATAAATAGTCTGTCTGAAGATGAGGTGTGACTTTAAATCAAGAAAAATTATTTTTTTTCGATTATATTTTTTGATTGTACCGCCTTGGTTGAAAAATAAAAGGAAAAATCGTATAAGCCGGTTTCACAAAGGCTTTTATGGTCAGTCACTACAGTCGAACAGTCAGGGATATGATCTCTAAAACGGACAAGAAAAAAGTAGCGGGGGATATCTGCATATGTCGCAGGTGGAGCAGATGACGGCCGGAACTGCCAGACAGGCAGATTTGGGCTTCTGGGTGGCATTAATAGCTGCCATAGTGCATGGAGAAGAAGCGTGAAGGAAATTTTTGCACGCGATGGCCTGTTGTCCTTCCATTTATCGGCCTTTGAGCCGCGGGCCGGGCAGTTGCTGATGGCTGAGGCGGTAGCAGCCACCCTGACGGCCGGTGCTAAGGGTGGCGCGGAGCTGCCCCGGGCCCGGATATTGATGGTTGAGGCCGAAACCGGAATAGGCAAGACCCTGGCCTATCTTATTCCGGCCCTGCTCTCCGGGCAGAGGGTAGTGGTCTCTACTGCCACTATCAACCTCCAGGATCAGATCCTGACCAAGGAGATTCCACTGATCGAGCGGATTCTGGGCCGATCGGCCTCCGCTCTTTGTGTCAAAGGGCGGCAGAATTATCTCTGTCTCTATCGCTGGAATCAATATCGAACCTCGCCGCAGCTTTCTTTGATTGAAGATGGCGATATCGGCCGCATCGAACAATGGCTGGATAAAACCAGCAGTGGCGATCGGGCCGAACTGTCATGGCTGACCGATGGCTCCTTGCTGTGGCCCAAAATTTCAGCCCAGTCCAGTCAGTGTCTGGGCAGTGATTGTCCAGACGGTGCCTCCTGTTTTGTTAATCAACTGCGAAAACAGGCGGGCTCGGCGCGATTGCTGATTGTTAATCATCATCTTTTCTTTTCCGACCTGGCCCTGCGGCAGGCCGGTTTTGCCGAGATCCTGCCCCGTTATCAGGCGGTGATCTTTGATGAGGCCCATCATCTGGAAGGGGTGGCCACCCAATTTTTCGGCAGAAATTTCAGTCAATATCAGCTTCTTGATCTGCTGGTTGATATTGAGCGTCAGGCCGTGAGTGATCTGGCGACCAACAGTCGCGACCAGCTTATTGCCTTTGCCCGCGGTCTCTCATCCCGGATGGACCGCTTCTTTCAGCTGTTTCCGGCTCAGCGCGGCAGATATCCTTTGCTTGATCTTATTAGTGGTCAGCCTTCGTGGAGTGAGGAGGTAACAAGCCTGGCCAGCGGCCTTGATTCATTAACCAGTCTGCTGGCAAACCAGGCCTCCGCCGGTGAGGTCTGGAATATTCTCAGTACCCGGGCAGCCGAGCTGGGGGCTAATCTGCGTCATATCTGTTGTCCAGAGGCCAAGGGGGCTAACAATATATTTGTCCACTGGTATGAACGGCGGGAACGAACGGTTACTATCTCGGCGACTCCGGTCCTTATTGCCGCCGAACTGGAAAAGACGCTTTACTCGACGGTCCAGAGTTGTATCATGACCTCGGCCACCCTGTCGGCCGGCGGTGATTTCTCTTATATCAAAGAACGTCTGGGCCTTGATACGGACACGGTGACCCTGCAGTTTCCTTCTCCTTTTGACTATGAGGGCCGCACGCTGCTCTATGTGCCGGAAAAAGATTTTCCGGAACCGGCCGATCCTTCTTATAATGATAAAATTTGCCAGCGGGTCTTTGAGCTTCTGCAGATCAGTCAGGGGCGAGCCCTTGTTCTTTTTACCAGCCTGAAGGCCATGGATATGATGGCCGAATTCCTGGAGACCCGACTGTCCTACCCGGTTCTGGTGCAGGGCCGCTCTTCACGGCAGGCCCTGCTGGCCCGTTTTAAGGAGACCACTGATTCGGTACTGCTGGCGGTAGCCAGTTTCTGGGAAGGAGTGGACGTGCCGGGTGATGCCCTGAGTTGTGTGATTATCGATAAGCTGCCCTTTGAGGTGCCAAGCGATCCGGTGATCCAAGCTCGGATCCAGGCGATCACTGATGGCGGTGGCAAGCCTTTTTTTGATTTTCAAGTCCCACGGGCCATCCTCACCCTGCGTCAGGGAGTAGGCAGGCTCATGCGGGCGGCCACTGATTGCGGGGTCATTGCCATTATGGATATCCGCCTGTTCAGTAAAGGTTACGGTCGCAGTTTTCGGGCCAGCCTGCCGCCCGCGGTGGTGGTGCGGAGTCTGGATGAGGTGCGCGATTTTTTTCAACTAAAGTGCGATTCGCATAATAAGGGGTCATGATGGGCATGGAGACAGGACAAGCGGGCCAGGTGCTGGATGGGCCAGGATTAAAGGCAGCTATCGCCCCTGATCTGGGCCGGATTGAACAGGCGATGCAGGATGATCTGACCTTATTGGCCGGTGATATGGATGATTTACTGGCCGAGGTTCTGCACTATGGTCTTTTTAACGGCGGCAAGCGGCTTCGTCCTCTGCTCAGTGTACTGTGTTGCCGTCTAGCCGGCGGTAGTGAGATGCCGGATGATGGGGTTGATATCCATCGTTTGGCCATCGCCTTTGAATATCTTCATTGCGCCACCTTGTTCCATGATGATGTCATTGATCAGGCCCACAGCCGTCGCGGCAGGCCAGCCGTTAATGTCGCTTTCGGAGAGACGGTGGCAATCCTGGCCGGCGATTTTCTCCATGCCAGATCAATGCTGCTGATGGGCAGAGGGGGAGGAATGGCGGCGCTGGAGATCTTCTGTGAGGCGACAACGGCGATGGTAGACGGTGAGTTTCTGCAGTTGCATAATGCCAGTAATTATAATCTGGCCGAAGAGGATTACTTCGCGGTGATCATGGGCAAGACAGCGCGACTGATCGGCGCCACCTGTGAGATCGGGGCTCTGGTTGCCGGCGCGGATATGGCAGCTCGGAAGGTGTTACAGAACTATGGTCTGCATCTTGGCTGCGCCTTTCAGATCATTGATGACCTTCTTGATTATCTGGGCGATGAAGCCGGAACCGGCAAGGCAGTAGGTAATGATTTTCGGGAAGGGAAAATGACACTACCCTTGATTATCGCTATTGCCAGGGCGGAAGATCACGACAGAAACCGGGTACTGGCTATGCTTGCCAGTCCTCAGGAACGGCACACTGGCTTTGCTGAGATCAGCGCCCTGATCAGCCGTTATGATGGTTTTACCAGCGCCCGTCATAAGGCTGAGGCAATCATCGCCCAAGCCCTGGCCCAGTTGCATTGTTTTGATCAGGCCGCGGTCCAACAAGACAGAGCAGTTCTGGAAGGTTTGGCCTATTATGTCCTGAACCGTAATAAATAGTGATATTGCTGAGCCGGAATGGTCTTGTGGCTTAGTCATTTTTTTTTAAATAACAGATAATTTCAAGGGCCACCGCCGGAACCGGTGCGTGGAGAAAGATAGATGGAGCGGAAAAAGATCGTCAAAAAAAGAAGTCCCAGGCCTAAAAAAAGAACAAGCATCTGGCTGCATGCCCGGAAAATAATCCCTTTTATCCTCCTTTTTTTATTACTGCTGTTATCAATGATGGCTGCCGGCTATATGATCTTCCTGCATACCGCCCCGAGCCAGATGACGACAACCGAGAGCTGAGCGATGTCCCGGATTTAATCATATCTCTGCCGTGCTTGGATTCTTAGATGCTTTAAGGAATCAAGCACGGCAGATCGCTGAACCGCCAATCAATGTTTAAATGATCGTTGACCGGTAAACATCATCGCGACCTTTGGCTCTGCTTCGTTACAGGCCTGGATTGTCTCAAAATCACGCATCGAGCCACCGGCCTGGAGAATGGCCGTGACCCCCTGCTTGATGCCTACATCGGCGCCATCACGGAAGGGAAAGAAGGCATCCGAGATCATCACTGAACCGGGAATGCCGGCCCGGTCGGCCTGGGTCTTGGCGTCAATGGCCTCCTTGTCTTCCTTGTTGCGTTTGCCTTGACTGATCTGCAGCGCCAGATCGGCGTAGGGAATACCATACTGATCAAAGCAGAGAATGTCGGCATATTTAATGTAGGCCTTATGCACGGCAATCTCAGCCACGCCTACCCGGTCCTGTTCGCCGGTGCCGATGCCCACGGTACAGCCGTCCTTGACATAGAGCACCGAGTTGGAGGTGACTCCGTGTTCGACCGCCCAGCCAAAGATCATATCGTCAATTTCCCGGGCGGTCGGCGTCCGGTCACAGGTGAAGGTCTCACCTTTCCAGGTGGCGGTGGCCGCTTTCAAATCGTTAACCGAGCGGATGGAGTTAATTGCTGACTGCTGAGCAATAATGCCGCCATCAATCAGGCTTTTGAAATCCAGATAACGGAATTTTTCAAATTCGGCCAGACGATCAATGCGCTCCATCTGGATGACCCGCAGATTCTTGCTCTTTTTCAGGATCTCCAGACTACCCTCTTCAAATGAGGGGGCACAGACCACCTCCAGATAATTCTGGGACAGCAGTCGGGCGGTCTCATTATCGCAGGCCCGGTTCATGACGACGGCCCCGCCAAAGGCGGCAATGCGGTCGCAGCGGTTAGCGCGGTCAAAGGCATGGGCCAGGGTATCGCCATAAGCGGCGCCGCTGGGATTATTGTGTTTGAGGATGACAGCAGCCGGTCTGGCCATCAGATATTTGAGGATGTTGAGGCCGTTATCAATATCGGTCAGGTTGATTTTACCGGGATGTTTGCCGACCTGGAGCATGTCCTCGACCTTGATGGCCGATACCAGACCATTGCCGGGCTCGATAAAAGAGCATTCACCAAGGGTCAGATTACCATTGACCAGTTCATAGAGGGCGGCCTCCTGGTCGGGGTTTTCGCCATAACGAACGCCCCGCTCATCCACGGAACCATCTTCCTGCCTGATGCCCCAGGTCCGCTTGCGATAGACCAGCTTCTGATCGCCATAGCTAATGGTCATATCCATCGGAAAATGATCGCCCAGGATGGTAGTGTACATTTTTTTCAGATCGCTCATGATTGCTCCGTGTAGGTTAAAACTAAAGTTTATTGATAAAAATTTACTGGGCGCAGGCAGATGTCAACAGGCGAGGTGCAGATCCTGAAGAAGGCCTCCTGCTGTGCTGTGGCGCAGTGCCGACGCAGCAAATCAATTTAGGCCGTGGGGGGCTGACCGTCAATGTTGAAAGGCACTGTCCCAGTCCTTGCTCACCGGATCAAAGCCTTTGGCGGCAATGGCCAGGGAGACCTCTTCTACCGTGCGCTGGTCACCGACGCTGAACTGCTCACCCTCGGTCTGATCAGCACTGGAATATCCGCCGGGGGCGGTGCAGGAACCAGCGGAATAGCGGGTAGGGCCAAGACCCAGCATCCCATCCCGATAGCGCGCTTCTTCACGAGTCGACAACAGCAGGCCGACATCCGGATCAAAGAGGCGCAGGCCAAAGATGAGCTGACTCAGATTCTGTTCCGAAACCGGAACCAATGGGGCAAAAGCTCCGGTGGCAGGTCGCAGACGAGGAAAGGATACGGTCACGGCAGTGCTCCAGAAATTTTTACGCAGCCAGGCCAGATGCAGACCAAGGGCCAGACCCTCCGCCCGCCAGTCGGTCAGGCCGAGCAGGGCGCCGATGCCGACCTCGCGCATACCGGCCGCGGCCACCCGGGCCGGCGTCTCCAGACGAAAATGGTAGTCCTTTTTGTTACCGGCTAGATGCACTTGTTGATACATCTCCTGGTCATAGGTCTCCTGATAGACGGCCACGGCAGTGACACCGGCTTGGAACAGGCGCTGGTAGTGAGCGGTTGACAGCGGTTGGACCTCAATGGAGATGGCCGCAAATTTAGGCCGCAGCCTCAGGGCGATTGCTTCCAGATAGTTGACCCCAACAATCTTCTCAGCTTCACCGGCCACGAGCAGGATATGTTGAAATCCCCGCTCATGGAGGATAGCTGCTTCGGCCTCGGCCTCATCGAGAGTCAGGCAGCGGCGGGTAATTTTGTTGTTGACGGCAAAACCGCAATAGGCACAGCGGTTGGTGCAGTAATTGGAGAGATAGATGGGGGCATAAAGCTGAGTGGTCCGGCCGAACCGCTGGGCGGTGAGCAGGGCTGAGCGGCGGGCCATTACCGGCAGATAAGGCTCGGCCGCAGGCGAGATGAGGGCGGCCAGATCATTGCTGTCACAAGTGCCGGCGCTCAGGGCCTGTTCAACATCAGCGCTGGTGCAGCGACCTATCGTCTGTCGGAGTTGCTGAAAGTCGGGAGCAGAAAACATCAGGATAGAAAACCAAGATCAGCAGCAAGAGTGCCTTCCAATGGCGAAGAAGCATGGGCCTGCTTGCTTCGGCTGCCCATGCCGGCGACAAAAGCAGTGCGACCGGCCTCTACGGCTTGAGCAAAGGCGCGGGCCATGGCCACCGGATCGCCCGCCACGGAGATGGCGGTATTGACCAGGACGGCGTCTGCTCCCATTTCCATAGCCAGGGCGGCGTGGGAAGGAGCGCCAATGCCGGCGTCAACCACCACCGGTATGCGGGCCTGAGCAATGATGATTTCTATCTGAAAGGCAGTAAGGATGCCCTGATTGCTGCCGATGGGTGAACCGAGGGGCATGACGGCGGCGGCTCCCACGTCTTGCAGACGCAAGGCCAGGATTGGGTCGGCATTCATGTAAGGCAGGACGATAAAGCCTGCCCGGACCAGTTCTTCCGTAGCTTTCAGGGTTTCCACCGGATCAGGAAGCAGGGTCCGGGGATCAGGGGTGACTTCCAGCTTGAGCCAGTTGGAACCGGAGGCCGCCCGTGCCAGATGGGCCAGACGAATAGCCTCTTCGGCATTTCTGGCCCCGGAGGTATTGGGCAGAAAGATACAT